>NZ_LLXZ01000218.1:101247-101550 GCF_001440395.1 Bradyrhizobium jicamae
CAGGTCGGCAAACGTCCGCCGCTGTCGCCGCCCTCGCGCGAGGCTGCAGGCACAACGATGGCGATCGATCCCGCCACCCGCGCCAATCTCGAACTGACGCGCACGCTCGCCGGCGAACGGCGCGGCTCGCTGCTCGACGCGATCGACTGCACGGTCACCGCCGCCGGTTCGCGGCTGTTGGCGCAACGCCTCGCCGCGCCGCTCACCGACAGCGCGGGAATCGCGCGACGGCTGGATGCGATTGCGGCGTTCGTCGTCGATAGCGCGGCGCGCGATGACATCCGCACCGTGCTGCGCGCCGCG
>NZ_LLXZ01000219.1:0-231 GCF_001440395.1 Bradyrhizobium jicamae
GGGCAGGGGCGGGGCTCGTCACGGTGGCCTCGCCGCGCGACGCGCTCGCGGTGAATGCCGCGGCGCTGACGGCGGTGATGGTGCGCGCGGTCGACAACGTCGTCCAGTTTGCCGAACTGCTCGAGGACAGGCGGCTCAATGCCGTGGTGATCGGCCCTGGCGCCGGCGTCGGCACGCGCACGCGCGATCTCGTCCACACCGCGCTGGCGGCGAAGCGCGGCCTTGTCCTCG
>NZ_LLXZ01000219.1:501-42921 GCF_001440395.1 Bradyrhizobium jicamae
CCGGACACGGTCGTGGCCTCGCCCGACGGCCGCGCCATCATCGCCTCCAACGCGCCGCCCTGGCTCGCCACCGCTGGCGCCGGCGATGTGCTGGCGGGGATGATCGCAGGAATGCTGGCGCAAGGCGTGCGGGCCTTCGAGGCCGCCAGCATCGGCGTCTGGATGCACGGCGAGGCGGCATCCGAGGCGGGGCCGGGGCTGATTGCGGAGGACTTGCCGGAAGTGTTGCCCGCGGTGTTCCGGAGACTCTACGACGAGTTCGGGATTGAGTATTAGTTTCGTAGGATGGGTGGAGCGAAGCGATACCCATCGCTTTCGAGCTACAGGCGTTGATGGGTATCGCTGCGCTCCACCCATCCTACGATTACGTCACACGAGATATTTCGCCACCGCCGTCTCGTTCCATTCCAGCCCGAGTCCTGGCCCTCGCGCGGTCACGGTGCCGTCGACGATCTCGGCCGGCTTGGCGAGGATCACACTGGCGAAATCCAGGAATTCGAGCCAATGCGCCGTCGGTGTCACCGCCAGCATGTGGGCGCTGGCTTCGGCGAAGAGGTGGCTCGACATCGGGATGTTGGCGGCTTCGGCTTGCGCTGCCACCTGCAGCCAGCCGGTGACGCCGCCGCACTTCATCAGGTCGGGCATGATGAAGTCGCTGGCCCCTAGCTCGATCGCCTCGGCAAAACCGCGCGGGAACCACCAGTTCTCGCCGGCCTGAATCGGCGTTGGCGACGTCTCGCGCACCTTGGCATGGCCGGACAGATTTTCCTGCGGCACCGGTTCTTCGATCCAGTGCAGATCGTAAGGTTCGAGGCGGGCGATGCGGCGCGTGGCTTCCGCGGGATCGAGCGACTGGTTGAAGTCGATCATCAGCGCAACATCAGGGCCGAGCAGGGCGCGCACGCCCTTGACCACACGCTCGTCATTGGCGGCGTCGCCATCGCCGCCCTTGATCTTGATGCCGCGAAAACCCTGTTCGAGCGAATGGCGCAGTGCGCGTTCGTCGGAGACCGGATCGACGACGCCATAGCTGTCATACGCCTTTATCGGTTTTGGCGAACCGCCAAGCAGCTCGGCCACCGGCCGACCAGCGATCTGGCCCAGTGCGTCCCAATAGGCCATGTCGAGGCCTGACACCGCCATGCCGACAAGGCCCTGCCAGCCGAGCAGGCGGAATTTGGCGTCCATCGCCTTCATCAGGTCGTAGGGCGCGATCGGTTTGCCTACGAGCTCGCGGCCGATCTCCTCGATCAGGTGAACCAGCGGCTTCAGCGTCAGCTTCGCGTAGGCAAAAATGTAGGCGCGCCCGGTAACGCCCTGATCGGTCTCGACATCGATCAGGACGAGCGGCCCGACGTCGATCACGCCAAAGGCGTTCTTCACGGGACGCTTGAGCGGTACGACGAGCGCTCTCGCCTTGACGCTGCGGATGGCAGGAACGGATTTGCTCATGGCGTGCTCCTCACTCGACACGATACCCCCGCAGCCGCCGCGGCGCCGCCCAATCGGCAGCGACGGATTCGATTAGTCCAGCATATTCGGCGCGGAAGGCAATGCGCTGGGTCTGGCCGGGCTCGATCGCCAGCGTATCCAGCCAGAACGGCTTCCAGCCATCGTCGAGCCGGTCGAGCAGGCGGAAATGATGGCCGTGCAGACGGAAGACGGTGGCGGTGGCGGCGCGGTTGGTCAGGGCCACAACGACGGTGCGGCCGGCCTTGACGCGGAAGGCAGGTGCAGGTGAGGACGAGGCGCCGGAACTCGTGGGTACACTCCAGTCGGGTCCGTCGAGCGCAAGGTCGACACGCAGCGCGTTTTTCAAGTCGAGCCGCGCCGGCAGGCCGTTCGACGGCAAAGGTGGAGGGGGTGGCAGCGGCGTGGGGCGAGCGGGCGGATCGGGAGACACGATCACAGAGCCGATGGTCCGGATTTCCTTGCCTTCGTGCAGCCAGATCTTGAGGTTGCTTCCGGCAGGTGCGGTGACATCGACAAAGGCATCAACGCGGCTGCCCGGCGCCAGCACCACCGCGCCGTTGCGTGCCGGGAATGGCTCGGCCGGCTGGCTGTCGATTGCCATGACCCAGACCGCAACCGACTCCAATTTCACTGCAATAACGGTGCGCTGGCTGCCGTTGATGAAGCGAAGCCTGAACCGTTCGTTGGATCGGGCTGAAACGTCGAACGAGGGTTTCCCGTTAAGCGTATAGAAAACCTCGGCTTCGTTGGGGGCGGCGCCCGGCGGAACTGCTTTCCCGTCGGCGCGTATCCGCCACTCCTCGATGAGCAATGTCTCGTCCCGATCGACCGCTACCTGTTCGCTCTCCTGGACGATCAGCGGGTGCGCGCGGGTCGGCCACCCCCGCTCGTTGGGAAATAGCCCGAGATCGCACACGAAAGTGCCGGCCTGGCGGAGAACCGTTCGCCTTTCAATCTTGGACGGCCGCGCCGGATCCTGCGGTGTGGCTGGACCACTGTCCATGCCCAGCAACGACGCCATTCCGTTCTCGAGATTGGGATCGGAGGCCAGTTCGACCTTGTCGCCACGGTTGAATCGCATGTTGGCCGTGCCGAGTGACAAGACGGGAGTATCCGGGGCTCCCGGGCGTATCGCCAGGCGATCGGGCCTAATCCGCAGGTCCAACAGGGGGTCGGCCTGCGCCATGCCGGTGGCGGACCATGCGGGGGTCAGAGCGGCAGCGCCCAATCCTGCGATCAATTCGCGTCGGTTCACGCCGAATTTCTCCCTTGCCATTAGCCCGATCCGGACCATTTTTCGGGTGAGATGTCCAGTTGCGGCGCATTGGCCCAAAGCGGCTGGGACCGGCCATTTTTTTGCTGCGGAGGTGTAGGCTCATGTTATAAGCCCGCCGCCCGCGGCATCGCGGCCGGGTATGGATGCTTTTCACGCGGGCGTGGCGGAACTGGTAGACGCGCTGGATTTAGGTTCCAGTGACGAAAGTTGTGGGGGTTCGAGTCCCTCCGCCCGCACCAAGCGCTCTATCCAAGCGTTTGCATGACGATACTGGAGGACCTTCCCGCCGGGGAGCGAAGGTCAGCCGAACCACCGGCGCAGGCTTGCCAAGGCCTCGCCTCTGACATTTGAACACTGCCGGGCTGCTTCCAGCCCGGCGCAAGCGGAAGAAGATTGACACCATGCAGGTCACCGAAACCCTCGCCGAGGGATTGAAACACGAGTTCAAGGTCAGCGTTTCCGCATCGGATCTCGATGCCAAGGCGGACGCCAAGCTGGTCGATCTGAAGGACAAGGTGCGCCTCAATGGATTCCGTCCCGGCAAGGTGCCGGTGGCCCACCTGAAGAAGGTGTATGGCCGCTCGGTCATGGCCGAGACCATTGACCAGACCATCCGCGACAGCAACACGCAGATCTTTACCGAGCGCGGTTTCCGTCTCGCGACCGAGCCGAAGATCACCATGCCGACCGAGACCAAAGAGGTCGAGGAGCTGCTCGCCGGCAAGACCGATCTGACCTACACGGTCGCGATCGAGGTGGTGCCGACGATCCAGCTCGCCGATTTCAAGACCTTCTCGGTGGAGAAGCCGGTGGTCGAAGTCACCGATGCCGAAGTCGATGAAGCGATCAAGCGCATCGCCGACCAGAACCGCCCCTATGCGGCGAAGGCCGATGGCGCCAAGGCCGAGAACGGCGATCGCGTCACCATCAACTTCAAGGGCTCCATCAACGGCGAACTGTTCGACGGCGGCACCGGCGAGGGCATCCCGGTCGTGATCGGCGCGGGCCAGTTCATTCCGGGCTTCGAGGAGCAGCTCGTCGGCATCGGCGCCGGCGAAACCCGTACGCTGAAAGTGTCGTTCCCGAAGAACTACGCCAGCGAGAAGCTTGCCGGCCAGCCCGCCGAGTTCGAGACCACGGCAACGCTGATCGAAGCTCCCGGCGAGACCAAGATCGACGACGAGTTCGCCAAGACGCTCGGCCTGGAATCGCTCGACAAGCTGAAGGAAGCTGCGCGCGAGCGTCTGGTCGCGGAGTTCGCCGGCGCGACGCGCCAGCGCGTCAAGCGCGCGCTGCTCGATCGTCTCGACGACAGCCACAAGTTCGAGGCGCCGCCATCGCTGATCGAGGAAGAGTTCAACCTGATGTGGAACTCGATCAAGGCCGAGATGGAGTCCTCCGGCAAGACCTTTGCCGACGAGGACACCACCGAGGATGCGGCCAAGGAAGAGTACAAGAAGATCGCCGACCGTCGCGTCCGGCTCGGCCTCGTACTCTCGGAGATCGGCGAGAAGAACAAGATCACCGTGACCGACGACGAGGTCGGCCGCGCCGTGATCGAGCGGGCGCGTTCGATGCCCGGCCGCGAGAAGGAAGTCTGGGACTACTACCGCAACAATGCCAATGCGCTGGCCCAGCTTCGAGCGCCGATCTATGAAGACAAGGTGGTCGATTTCATCCTCGAACTCGCCAACGTGACCGAGAAGAAGGTCTCGCGCGAGGACCTGTTCAAGGACGAAGACGAGAAGAGCGCAGCCTGATCGATTCGATCAGGCTGACATTAATGATGAACGGCGAAAGCGGAGTGGCGGCAGCATCCGTCGCTATGAGATCGCCTGCGAATCAGCTTGAACTCGTTCCATTCGGCTCGCAATTGCCCGGCCTTGTCGCCGGGAAATTGGCTCATATCTGTGAACGGCTCGCTGACGCGAGTTGTGAGTTGAAGTCCTGCATCACGGGACGTTCGTCCACGCGCGACAATCATGCCGATTGGCCTGCCTTGCCGATGGATGAACGACCCCGCCGATCAAGCCCTCTTCTAACCCTTGGGGTAACCAATGCGCGATCCCGTTGAAACCTACATGAACCTCGTTCCGATGGTGGTCGAGCAGACCAACCGCGGCGAACGCGCCTACGACATTTTCTCGCGCCTCCTGAAAGAGCGCATCATCTTCGTGACCGGTCCGGTCGAGG
Source organism: Bradyrhizobium jicamae (assembly GCF_001440395.1). Lineage (GTDB taxonomy): Bacteria > Pseudomonadota > Alphaproteobacteria > Rhizobiales > Xanthobacteraceae > Bradyrhizobium > Bradyrhizobium jicamae. The sequence goes on from NZ_LLXZ01000219.1 coordinate 5,444, forward strand.
ACGGCATGTCGACGCTCATCGTCGCGCAGCTTCTGTTCCTCGAGGCGGAAAATCCGAAGAAGGAAATCTCGATGTACATCAACTCGCCCGGCGGCGTGGTGACATCGGGGCTTGCGATCTACGACACCATGCAGTTCATCCGTCCGCCGGTGTCGACGCTGTGCACGGGGCAGGCGGCTTCGATGGGCTCGCTGCTGCTCTCGGCCGGTGAAAAGGACATGCGCTTCTCGCTGCCGAACTCGCGCATCATGGTGCATCAGCCCTCCGGCGGCTTCCAGGGCCAGGCCACCGACATCATGTTGCACGCGCAGGAGATCCTGAATCTCAAGAAGCGCCTCAACGAAATCTACGTGAAGCACACCGGCCAGACCTACAAGGCGATCGAGGATGCGCTGGAGCGCGACAAATTCCTGACCGCCGACATGGCCCGCGACTTCGGCATCGTCGACAAGGTGATCGACAAGCGGCCGGAAGAGGCGGCGCCGACGAAAATCGGGTAAGGGGAAAACCCCGTAAGGTAACGGGTTGCGACACCCCTCGTTGACCTTAACGGTTGGTTGAATCGGCAAATTTGGCCGAAAGCAGCAGGCCTGTGCGCTGCACAGGCCGAAAGTTCCGCTTTCGTGCCGGTTTTGCGGCGTGGCACAAGCGCAACGCTCGGCCGATTTTGTCAACTTCTCCCCGTGCGAACGCCACAAATCACGGTATTGTCACGGGTAGCCAATCCGGCCCCGATTAGCGAATTCTTGATAGTCGGGTGTCAGCATGGTTGGCTGCGTGGACTGGGTTAAGATCGCGGGGGATTCGAGTGGCCGTGATTCGCAGCACGGTGTGTAATTGAGTTAGGGTCTTTTCTGGTACGGAATTTGCTCTATCTACCTTGAGGTCCGGTGAAGTGCCGGAATGGGTCGATCGGGTAACGGATCGAACGGCGGACGGAGACAGGAATGAGTAAGGTTGGCACGAGCGACTCCAAGAACACGCTGTATTGCTCGTTCTGTGGAAAGAGCCAGCACGAAGTCCGCAAACTCATCGCGGGTCCCACCGTATTCATCTGCGACGAGTGCGTCGAACTCTGCATGGACATCATCCGTGAGGAGAACAAGTCCTCGCTGGTGAAATCGCGCGACGGGATTCCGACGCCGAAGGAAATCTGCAAGGTGCTGGACGACTACGTGATCGGCCAGAGCCATGCCAAGAAGGTGCTCTCGGTTGCCGTTCACAACCACTACAAGCGCCTCAATCACCAGACCAAGCACAACGACGTCGAGCTGGCGAAGTCGAACATCCTGCTGATCGGTCCGACCGGTTCGGGCAAGACGCTGCTGGCGCAGACGCTGGCGCGCATTCTCGACGTGCCATTCACGATGGCGGATGCGACGACGCTGACCGAAGCCGGCTACGTCGGCGAGGACGTCGAGAACATCATCCTGAAGCTCCTGCAGTCGGCCGACTACAATGTCGAGCGCGCGCAGCGTGGCATCGTCTACATCGACGAAATCGACAAGATCAGCCGCAAGTCGGACAACCCGTCGATCACCCGCGACGTGTCGGGTGAGGGCGTGCAGCAGGCGCTGTTGAAGATCATGGAAGGCACGGTTGCCTCCGTGCCTCCACAGGGCGGCCGCAAGCACCCGCAGCAGGAATTCCTGCAGGTTGACACCACCAACATCCTGTTCATCTGCGGCGGCGCCTTCTCGGGCCTTGAGAAGATCATCTCCGCGCGCGGACGTTCGACCTCGATCGGTTTCGCCGCCCAGGTGCTGGCGCCCGAAGACCGCCGCACCGGCGAAATCTTCCGCCATGTCGAGCCGGAAGATCTCCTGAAGTACGGCCTGATCCCGGAATTCGTCGGCCGCTTGCCGGTGGTCGCCACCCTGGAGGATCTCGACGAGAACTCGCTGAAGAAGATCCTGGTCGAACCGAAGAACGCGCTGGTGAAACAATACCAGCGGCTGTTCGAGATGGAGAACATCGAGCTCACCTTCGCCGACGAGGCGCTTGGCGCGGTCGCCCGCAAGGCGATCGAACGCAAGACCGGTGCGCGCGGACTGCGTTCCATCCTGGAGGCCATCCTGCTCGAGACCATGTTCGATCTGCCGGGTCTGGAAGGCGTCGAAGAAGTCGTGATCTCGCGCGAAGTGGTCGAGGGAACCGCCCGTCCGCTCTACATCTACGCGGACCGTTCAGACCGGGCCGTCGAGAGCAGCGCCAGCGCCTGATCGCGCTCGCCAGAGCTCGCCTGGATTACCCACAGATAACCCGGCTGCCGGATATTCCGGCGGCCGTTGTTGCGTAGCGTTTTCCACGCGTTAGCCCGAAATAATGGGCATTTTTCCGTGACTTGACACCCCCATGCCCGATAGCCACCTAATGCCAATGGTGGCGGAAATCACGTTCGAGATTCGTCGCAAAATCATCCGGCAAGAAACGGCAGCAGGTGCGGCCGAGTGACCCGGAACTCCCGGCACCTTGTGGCGGTTGCGCAAGCTATGCGGACTGCGTGCAAGGGGGCAAAACAGAAGGACAAGGCCATGACGACCCCAAAAACCCGGCCAACCATCGTTCTCGGCGAAAGCCATTCGTATCCGGTGCTGCCCCTCCGCGACATCGTTGTTTTTCCGCACATGATCGTGCCGCTGTTCGTCGGCCGCGAGAAGTCGATCCGCGCCCTCGAAGAGGTCATGAAGAACGACGCGCTGATCCTGCTCGCGACGCAGAAGAACGCGTCCGACGATGATCCGAGCCCGGAATCGATCTACGAGGTCGGTACGCTTGCCAGCGTGCTGCAGCTCCTGAAACTTCCCGACGGCACCGTGAAGGTGCTGGTCGAAGGTCTCGAGCGCGCGCGCGTGCAGAAATATTCCGACCGCACCGAATACTATGAAGCGACCGCGATCGCGCTCGCCGACACCGACGCCAACTCGGTTGAAGCCGAGGCCCTGGCGCGCTCGGTCGTGTCCGATTTCGAAAGCTACGTGAAGCTGAACAAGAAGATCTCCGCCGAAGTCGTCGGCGTGGTTCAGGCGATCACCGACTTCGCCAAGCTCAGCGATCAGGTCGCACAGCATCTCGCCGTCAAGATCGCCGATCGCCAGGGCATCCTGGAGACGTTGTCCGTCACGCAGCGCCTGGAGAAGGTGCTGGGCCTGATGGAGAGCGAAATCTCGGTGCTGCAGGTCGAGAAGCGCATCCGCTCGCGCGTCAAGCGCCAGATGGAGAAGACCCAGCGCGAGTATTACCTGAACGAGCAGATGAAGGCGATCCAGAAGGAACTCGGCGACGACGAAGGTCGCGACGAGCTTGCCGATCTGGAAGAGAAGATTGCCAAGACCAAGCTTTCGAAGGAAGCGCGGGAGAAGGCGCAGCACGAATTGAAGAAGCTGCGCCAGATGTCGCCGATGTCCGCGGAAGCGACCGTCGTGCGCAACTATCTCGACTGGCTGCTGTCGATCCCGTGGAACAAGAAGTCCAAGGTCAAGAAAGACCTCGAGCAGGCGCAGGCCGTGCTGGACTCCGATCACTACGGGCTCGAGAAGGTCAAGGACCGCATCGTCGAGTACCTCGCGGTGCAGTCGCGCGCCAACAAGCTGACCGGACCGATCCTGTGTCTGGTCGGACCTCCCGGCGTCGGCAAGACCTCGCTCGGCAAGTCGATCGCGAAGGCGACGGGGCGCGAATTCGTGCGCGTCTCGCTCGGCGGCGTGCGCGATGAAGCCGAAATCCGCGGTCACCGCCGCACCTATATCGGCTCGATGCCCGGCAAGATCATCCAGTCGATGCGCAAGGCGAAGACCTCGAACCCGCTGTTCCTCCTGGACGAGATCGACAAGATGGGCGCCGATTTCCGCGGCGATCCGTCGTCGGCGCTGCTTGAGGTTTTGGACCCCGAGCAGAACTCGACCTTCAACGACCACTACCTGGAGGTCGACTACGATCTGTCGAACGTCATGTTCATCACGACCGCGAATACGCTGAATATTCCCGGCCCGTTGATGGACCGCATGGAGATCATCCGGATCGCCGGCTACACCGAGAACGAGAAGGTCGAGATCGCGCGCAAGCATCTGATCCCGAACGCCATTTCCAAGCATGGCCTCGATTCAAAGGAATGGTCGATCGACGACGATGCGCTGCTGCTGATGATCCGCCGCTACACCCGCGAAGCGGGCGTGCGTAACCTGGAGCGTGAGCTCTCCACACTTGCCCGCAAGGCGGTGAAGGAGCTGATGATCTCCAAGAAGAAGTCGGTCAAGGTCACCGAGAAGACTCTCGAAGACTTCCTCGGCGTGCCGAAGTACCGCTTCGGCGAGATCGAGAGCGAGCCGCAGGTCGGTATCGTCACCGGCCTTGCCTGGACCGATGTCGGCGGCGAGTTGCTGACCATCGAAGGCGTCATGATGCCTGGCAAGGGCAAGATGACGGTCACGGGCAATCTGCGCGACGTGATGAAGGAGTCGATCTCGGCGGCGGCGTCCTATGTCCGCTCGCGGGCGATCAACTACGGCATCGAGCCGCCGATGTTCGACAAGCGCGACATCCACGTCCACGTTCCGGAGGGCGCAACCCCGAAGGACGGACCGTCGGCGGGCGTCGCGATGGCCACCGCGATCATCTCGGTCATGACCGGCATTCCGGTCCGCCACGATGTCGCGATGACCGGCGAAATCACGCTGCGCGGCCGCGTGCTGCCGATCGGCGGTCTGAAGGAGAAGCTGCTTGCTGCCGCCCGTGGCGGCATCAAGACGGTGCTGATCCCCGAGGACAACGCCAAGGATCTCACGGAGATTTCCGATGCGATCAAGGGCGGCATGGATATCATCCCGGTCGGAAGGCTGGATGAGGTGGTCGCCAAGGCGCTGGTCCGGACGCCCACGCCGATCGTGTGGGAAGAGGACGCCAAGGTGGTCGCCAAGCCCGATGCCGGCGAGGAAGCCGGTGGCGGTCTGACCGCCCACTGAGCCGATCCGTCTCGATATGATAAAACGGCGCCCTCGGGCGCCGTTTTTGTTTGTGCGGACGGATGTGGGCAGACGGAGTCGACGGAAATGGAAATCGACGGGCAATGCCATTGCGGGCGGGTGACCTATCGGGCCGAAATCGATCCGAAGAAAGTCTCGATCTGCCACTGCACCGATTGCCAGAACCTGACGGGCTCGCCGTACCGGGTCACCGTGCTCTGTTCGGCGGACCAGATTCGGATAACGGGCGCGCCGACGAAAGTCTATCCGAAGAAGGGCGACAACGGCCGGACGCGCTTTCAGCATTTTTGCGAGGCCTGCGGCTCGCCGCTGTTCACCAGCGGTGACGGCGGGGCCGACGATTGGGGTATTCGCTGGGGCAGCATCCGCCAGCGCGATCAACTCAAGCCGGCGCGGCAGATCTGGTGCCGCTCGGCGGCGCCGTGGATCAACGATATCGCGGGATTGCCGGGGCGCGAGACCGATTAGCTCAGTCCATGGCGCGTGACACGCGCCGCAGCAGTGACGGGTTGACGGTCGTGAGAACGACGTGAAAGCCCTCGGTCGCGCCGCCGATCGGCCACACCGCCATCAGGATCGTCGCGTCGCCAAGGTATTGGTGGGGCCGGTAATAGGCCCTCAGGCCGGCTGGCGGCAGCAGGCGGCTTTCCGGCATCACCGGGTTGTCAGCGAGGACGCCGGTGCGGCCCCAGCCGCGCTGGTCCAGCAACCGGTCGAAATGGGCGAAGACTTCCTCGACGGACGTCCACCCTTGCGTGTGCGGATAGGCCGTTCCGACCCGCCGGTGAACATAGAAAGTGCCCGGCGAATCCGCGTAGGTAATTTGCGAATAATGCTGCTCCCACCAGAACGCGCCGCCGCCCTTGTGCTTCATCACGGGAACGTCGAGTTCGATGTAGCCCGGCTTGAACCACCAGAACGCAAAGGCAGCGATGGCAACGGCCAGCAGGCCGTTGCGCAGAAAAGGTTTCATGATCTCGCCGTATGGCAGGTATTTCGCGGCAATTGGCCGGTTTCGGGCCATTTGTCGTCGCCGGCCTCGCTTGCGTTCACACCGCGCGGCGCTGTAGATAGGGGCGGCTCAAGGGCGGCTAGCTCAGCTGGTTAGAGCATCTCGTTTACACCGAGAGGGTCGGGAGTTCGAATCTCTCGCCGCCTACCAGCCTTCGCGCTGGCGCGCTACGGCTCGGCAAGCCAGCTTTCCGCGACGGTGGTGCCGCGGACACGGCGCGCGAAGGCCGTCGCGCCGAAGCTTGAAGGCGAACGGTTTCTGAACATCCAAACCGATAAGACGGAACGCGCGCCTCGCGCGTCGGCGCAACGTTCACCGCACGGCAGTGCAGGTGCGGTTCTCTGCCAGGGCAGCAAAAAACCGGCGCTCATGTTTCGCCGGTTAACTGCGTCTGGGTGTTTCAACAAGAACCGGGCGCGGGACCAAGGCCCTGCGCGTCGCTCGCTTGTTCTTCAGCCTTGAGGGGCTGGCGTGGTAGCCGGGGGACCGAGCGGGGCTCCTCCGAGCGAAACAGGTCCCACTGGTTTAGACTGCTGAACCATCTTCTTGCGCACCACCCGCGACATTCGGTTTTGAGCGCGCTTTGTCGAGATAGAGGAAGTTACTTCCGGGCTTATTGCATTCTGCAGCGAGTCGACCTTCGCAATGAGCGTGGAGATCTTGGCAGAGATCTTCTTCACGTCTTCATGCTCATCCGCTATCTGGGAAGATATTTTCTTCACAATGACCTGCTCATCCACGACGCTCTGTCGCAAGGAAGCAAGCGAAATCGAATCCTGCCGAACAATATCTGTGTTTTGCTGCAATAAGAAGTTATTCGCTTGCAGCGCGGCAACGTATTGCTGCTGGGTCGACTGAATATCCTTCAATGCGACGACAGCCGTATCCGGTATTGGATCGGAAGCTTTCTGCTGCGGAAGCAGTTCGGCCAAACGGCTGATATCCGGCAAGCTGCTGATATTCTGCAGATCAAGATCAGGCGCCAGTGTATGAACGGCCGCAGCGGTGTTTATTCCAAGAGCGAGGATCGCCAGCGCCACAACCGACTTCCGGCTCTTTTGCTTGACCGGTGTCATGGCTTCGGGTTGTTCGGTTTGGCCCTGTGTTTCCGTTGTGTTGGTCACGTGCATCTACCTCAAAAGAGTGCAACAAAAAAGGAGCCGTCGCTGGATCGTCCCATGCGAGGGCTCCTTTACGCGACAACCAACTAGAACTTCTGAGACTATAGGCTGACGAGATTAATTCCGCGTTAGCGCTTCATTCGCGTGGCTAGTCGAAGAACGAATCAACGTCCGTGTCATCGTTCGCTTCAATGCGTGCCGTCGAGCCGAACAATAATGAGGCGCTACGCCGGGCCGCTTCAGGTCGAGCAATGCGGAGGGCGGTATTCCACGATCGCGCAGCGTGCGCTAGGATCGTTGTGTCGGAGCCGGTGAAGGCGAAGAAGCAACGTTCTGTCCTTCGACGTTGAGTGGAGTCGTGTCCCATATGAATATCCCGCATCCTCACGATCAAAACGCCGACCAGGTCGCCTACTGGAACGGTCCCGCCGGACAGCGCTGGGCGGATCGGCAGGCGGTCCAGGACGTGCTGCTAAAGCCGGTCGCCGACCTCGTCGTCGACCGGGCCGGCTTCAAGCCGGGTGAGCGGGTCATCGATGTCGGCTGCGGCAGCGGCGCGACCGCAATCGCGTTCGCGTGCAAGGTCGCGCCATCGGGCCATGTGCTCGGCGTCGACGTATCTGGCCCGATGCTGGAGCGGGCGCGGCAGGCCGCGCCGAAGGATTTGCCGATCGATTTCGTTCTGGCCGATGCCACCGTCTATCCGTTCGAGCCTGCCAGCTTCGATGTGCTGGCCTCGCGGTTCGGCGTGATGTTCTTCGCCGATCCCACGCTGTCGTTTGCCAATATGAGAAAGGCGCTGAAGCCGTCGGGCCGGCTGGCGTTCGCGTGCTGGCGCGAGCCGCGCGAAAATCCGTTCTTCATGGCGCCGCTGATGGCCGCCTACAAGCACGTGCCGAAACTGCCGCAGGTCGGGCCGGAAGATCCCGGGCCGTTTGCGTTTGCCTCCGAGGCGCGGGTGCGCCGCATCCTCGGCGAGGCCGGATTTACGGGCGTGGAGATGGAAGCGTGTCCACTGTTGCTCGATGCCGCGATCGGCCGCGGCCTCGACGGCGCGGTGCAGGGCGCGCTGGACATCGGTCCGGTGAGCCGGGCGCTGGACGGCCAGCCGGAAGATGCCCGCGCTGCCGTCGCCGCTTCGATCCGTGAAGCGCTAACGCCGTTCGCGAAGGGCGACGCGGTGCTGCTGCCAGCGTCGGTGTGGATCGTGACGGCGCGGGCGTCGTAGTCGGGACCAAAGCAGCCGCGCCCCACGCGTCATTGCGAGCGCAGCGAAGCAATCCATCTTTCCGTTATGCCGCGCTATGGATTGCTTCGCTGCGCTCGCAATGACGGGGAGAGAGCGGCAATGACGCGGTGAGAGCGGCGCTGAACTCTCTACGCCCGCTCTTCCCAGATCATCGCCAGATGCACGATGGTCTCGGCCGCCTTTTCCATGTCCTGGCGGCTCACCCATTCCAGCCGTGAGTGGAAGGCGTGTTCGCCGGCGAAAATGTTGGGGCAGGGCAGGCCCATGAACGACAGCCGCGAGCCGTCGGTGCCGCCGCGGATCGAGCTTCGCACCGGATTCAGCCCGGCGCGCCTGATCGCCTCGATGGCGTAGTCGACGGTTTGGGGATGGCGGTCGATCACCTGCTTCATGTTGCGGTATTGCTGTCTGACCTCCATCCGGTAGGTCGAATGCGGATAGTCCTTCATCACGCTTTTGACGATGCCCTCGAGCAGGGCTTCCTTTTCCTTCAGGCCCTCGTCGGTGAAATCGCGGACGATGAAGCCGATGGTGGCCTTCTCCAACTGCCCCGACATGCCGATCGGATGCAGAAAACCTTCCTTGCCCTCGGTCGTCTCGGGCGAGCAGGTGTCCCTGGGCAGGTGGTCGATGATGGCAGCGGCGATCTTCATCGCGTGCTCCATCTTGCCCTTGGCGAAACCCGGGTGGGTCGAGACGCCCTCGATGGTGATGGTGGCGCCGTCAGCCGAAAAGGTTTCGTCCTCGATATTTCCGGCAGTTTCGCCGTCCATCGTATAGGCGAAGTCGGCACCGAGCTTTTTCAGGTCGACCTTGTCGACGCCGCGGCCGATCTCCTCATCCGGCGTGAACAGGATCTTGATGGTGCCGTGCTTGATGTGCGGATTCTCGATCAGGAACCGCGCCGCATCCATGATCTCGGCGAGGCCGGCCTTGTTGTCGGCCCCTAACAGCGTGGTGCCGTCCGTCGTGATGATGTCATGGCCGACCTGGTCGGCGAGCGCCGGATGATCGGCGGCGCGGATCACCTGGGCGGAATCGGCCGGCAGCACGATGTCGCCGCCGCGATAGTTCTTCACGATTTGCGGCTTGACGTTGGCGCCGGTGCAGTCCGGCGACGTGTCCATGTGCGAGCAGAAGCAGATCACCGGCACCTTCTTGTCGGTGTTGGCCGGGATCGTCGCATAGACATAGCCGTGGTCGTCGAGATGGGCGTCCTTGAGCCCCATCGCCTGCAGCTCCGACGCCAGCAGGCGGCCGAGATTCTTCTGCTTCTCGGTGGAAGGGCAGGTCGGCGAGGTCGGATCGGACTGGGTGTCGATCACGACATAGCGCAGGAAGCGCTCGGTGACATCGTGGGTGAAGGCGAGGGGTGCAACCGGCATGACGATCCCAGAAAAGATGAGCAACGAGAGCGCTCTATAACAGAAAAGCGCCATTCCGGGTCCCGCCGGAATGGCGCTTCTGGTCAGATCGGAGGGAGCGTCGGATCAGACGGCTTCCTTGAGTTCCTTGGCGGCGCGGAACGCGACCTTCTTGCTGGCCTTGATCTGGATCGGCTCGCCGGTGGCCGGGTTGCGGCCGGTGCGGGCGGCGCGTTTGCGGACCTGGAGGATGCCGAGCCCAACGATCCTGATGCGCTCGCCCTTCTTCAGGTGTTTTGTAATCTTGCCGACCATGTCGGTCAGGATCGCCTCGGCGGCCTTTTTCGACAGGTCGTGTTCCTCGGCGAGCGCCGCCGCCAGATGCTTGAGTGTGATGGTGGCTGGAGACGCCGCTTTCTTCGCCATATCTGGCCCTTCCTCGATAATTGATTGGCTCGAGCGTGGTTGAATGCCGGTCTGCGCCGGGGAAAATGCATTGCGTGGCGACTTGAAACCCCGGGATCGCGCAACGATCAGCGCGGGAGGGCTTCAGGAACACCAGACGTCACAGGCCTTAGACGATTCGGCCGATCGCTGCCTACGCCGTTTGCCCGAAAACAGTCGGCAATTGGCATTGAAACCGCGGAAAATCCCGTCTCACACAGGTATTCGCAACGTCCTTGACTAAGCGGGAGCGGGCCTTTATGCCCTCGGTTCTGCGCGGATCAGGATCTGATTACGGCATCCGCGGGAGTAGCTCAGTTGGTTAGAGCGCCGCCCTGTCACGGCGGAGGCCGCGGGTTCGAGTCCCGTCTCTCGCGCCATTTTTCAATGGCTTGATGCTGGTCTCTTAAGACCGCTGCAAACAAAAAGGCCGCCCCGAAGGCGGCCATTTTTACTCCAATAATATCGATAGCGCTTAACGGACCGTCGAGGTGCTCGAGCTGGTGACAACCACCGGCTTGCCGGCCTTTACGACTTGGGCGGTCTGGCTGTAGTCGGCCCCGGTCCGGGCCGAGATGCCGAACGCCGCAACCGCAATGCCTGCGACCAATGCGACGACCACGATCTTCAAATGGGTGGCGCGATCTGCCGAGTGAAATGAGTGGTTCATCTAATGCCTCCCGGACGCTTTTGACGTCCTGTGTTGGCGAGATAGGTACGCCCCATCTGTTTCAGGATCGTTTCGCGGTTTCGGCAAAATGGTTTCATTCAGCCGGTTTTTCGCCGATTTTCTGCCAAATCATCCGTGATGTAGATCACATACAGGCCGCCCTTCGGCGTCGATGCGCGCAGGCGGCGATCGGTGAGATGAAAACAATAATGAAAACAATGGGAGAGGGCGGATGCGAGCCCGGTTCAGCTCGCCCGCTCGATATCGCCCCGGATTGACCGCGCCGCCCAGATGAAGAGCAGCGCCCCGAGCACGCTGGTGACGGCGGCGGAGAGCAGTGAATAGCGCACGGCATGGGCGCCGAAGTCAGCCTTCAGCGCGTCGTTGAGCATGCCGACGGCGAGCGGGCCGACGCCCTGGCCGAATCCGGCCGCCATCAGCAGCATGATCGCCGAGGCCAGCGCCCGCATGCTCGGTTTGGCCACGGTCTGCGCGATCGCAAAGATCGGGCCGAGCTGGAAGCCCGCCAGGAAGGAGGTCGCCGCCAGCGTCACTACCATGGTGGCGAAGTCCGGCGTCAGCATGCAAACCGCAAACACCGGGCCGGCGAGGCCCGAGGTGATCGCCGGCGCCCACAATTTCCAACGATCGTCGCGCCGGCCGATCTGGGCCACGATGATGCCGCCGAGCAGCGTGCCGGCGATACCGCACAGTCCTTTGAAGGTGCCGGCATAGGTGCCGATCTCGGCGCTCGACAGATGATGCACCCGCGCCAGGAATGGCGGGATCCAGGCCGAGGTGGCGTAATTGGTGTAGGTCGTCAGGCAGAAGCCGACGAGCAGGACCACGAAAGTGCGCTGCGAGGCGAGGAAGCCGAGCGTCGGCCCGATCGGCTCCGGCGTGAACGTCTCCGCCATCGCGCCGCGCTTGGGCTCGGAGACCGTCAGCCACAGCACCGCGGCGAGCGCGAGGCCGGGCAGGCCCGCGGTGTAGAATGCCATCCGCCAGCCATAGTACTGGTTGACGTAGCCGCCGATGAAATAGCCGAGGAACACGCCGAGATAGGTGCCGATGGCAAAGATGCCGAGCGCGCGCGGCCGTTCGTGCTTGCTGAAGAGGTCGGCGATGATCGACTGCGAGGCCGGCGTGCCGCCGGATTCGCCGATGCCGACGCCGATGCGCGCCAGCGCCAGCGTCGCGACGCTTTGCGCCATGCCGCAAAACACCGTCATCGCGCTCCAGAACGCCAGCGCGATGGTCACAATGTTGCGGCGGTTATAGCGGTCGGCGATGCGCGCGATCGGGATGCCGAGCAGTGAATAGAACAGCACGAAGCCGAAGCCGGCGAGCAGCCCCATCGTGGTGTCGCTGAGCGCAAACTCCTTTTTGATCGGCTCGATCAGGACGTTGAAAATGGTGCGGTCGAGAAAGTTCAGCGCATAGACGATCGTGAGCAGCGCCAGCACGTAATATCGTCGGAGCGAGGGCCTTGCGGCGGCTTCCGCCGGAGCAGCCGCCTGCGGTGCAATATCGACCATGCTTTCCCCCTGGATTTCTTATTGTTGCGAGCCGGGCGGCTCAGGCGTCGCGAATGAAATTCCCCGCCTCGAATTCCACCGGCGGCGCGTTTTGCTCGAACGAGACGCCGATCGGATCGCGCCCTGCGGCCATCGCCGCGAGCTGATCGCTCAGCATCCGCCGGATCATCAGGATGCCGCGGTCGCTCTGGCCGAAATGTTCTTCCGAATGCAGCGTCACCGGACCCTGGCCGACCTGCGCCTCGTAATCCCCAGGAAATTGCTGGTGCTCCCGTTCGGTCATGTCCCACCAGAATTTGCCGTTGAATTTGGAGCGCATGCGGCCGATGTCGCCTGAATTCTTCACGCGGCCGGCGACATGAATGCGGAACGAGGTGTCATCGATCGGCAGCGTCCAGCCGATCGACTCGACGCGGGCGAACTGCGCGACGCGCGGGTTGGGCACCACGCGCAACGTGGGAAGTGCAGCTTCCGTCACGCGGTAAAAAACCTTGCCGTCGTCCTGATGCCGGATCGAGCGCACGGTGACGCCGCGCGACGACATCTCGAATTTCACCTCCGGCATCGAGGCCATCATGTTGGTGAATTGCGGTCCCGAGAACGAGCCGTGCAGGACGGGCACGTGGTAGGGATCGACCACGTTCTCGAAATGCTGCAGCCAGTTGCAGGGGATGATTGCGGGGCCGCCGCCGCCGATCGAAGAATCATCCGCCTCGACGAATTCGCCGTCGTCCATCTTCTCCAGGCATTCGTAGCGCGGCAGCGCCGGCTTTTTCTCTGATGGTCCGAGATAGGCGAAGATCAGGCCGTAGCGCTCCTGCAGGGGATACCAGGGCTGCCGCACCTTGTCCCTGAACAGGCCGCCCTCGGGCTCGCAGGGCTGTTCGAGGCAATGGCCTTCGGTGTCGAACTTCCAGCCGTGATAGCAGCAGCGGATGCCGTCTTCCTCGACCTTGCCGTAATAGAGCGTGGTGCCGCGATGGCAGCAGCGGGCGTGCAAGAGGCCGGCGCGGCCATGCTTGTCGCGAAACAGCACCGTGTCCTCGCCGAGCACGCGCACTTTTCTGGGGATATCGGTGGCGTCGCCAACAAGGCCAATGGGGTGCCAGTAGCGCCGCAACAGCTCGCCCATCGGCGTACCGCGTCCCACCGAAGTCAGCTCAGTCCGCGTGGTGGACGGCTTCATGGCGTAGCCAGTCCCGAGATCGCGATCCCGCTGCGTGATGGTCATCCCGTTTCCTCCCGCCGCGGCATTGGCGCCGCGGTCGTTGATGTATTTCAGTGAGTGAAAGCATAATCGATGACAATGTCAACGAATTTCAATTGGCTTATCCGATGGCCCTATTCGAGGGGCTTATCCAGGGGCGTTGCGCGCCGGCGCGCCGGATGGTCTTGCCAGATGCTCTTGGCACCGGGCCGCTTTGTTGGCAGAGGTTTGCAATGAGCCGGAAGCTGGAAAAGCAGACCGCGCCAATATCTGCGGCCGATGACGCCGCGGAGCTGGCGCCGATTACCGCGATGATGTCGTCGCGGCTGATGGTGCTGGCGAACCTGCTCAAGCGCGGCGCGATTCTGCGTTACAAGCGGCTGACGGGGCTGTCCTCGGTGGAATTCGGCCTGGTGGCTTCGCTGGGCCGCCGGCCGCCGATGAGCGTTATCCGGCTCGCCGAAGCGGTCGGCATGGACAAGGGGCAGATCAGCCGGGCGCTGGCGGAACTGGTTGCGCGCAAACTGGTCGCCAAGGAAGTCAATCCGCGGGACAATCGCGAGACGCTGGTTTGCCTGACCAAGGCGGGGCTGGCCGCCCATGATGCAATCGTGGCAGGGGCGCAGGAGCGCAACCGGCGCCTCCTGGAACAGCTCGGTAAGGACGAGCTGGCGGTGCTGCTCGACCAGATCGATAGCCTGACCGATACGGCTGCCCAGATGCTGGCAGATGAGAAGGATTTGAACTGAAATTTGGGCACCATGCCGCCCGCCTTGCGTTGATGGGAGAGGCAGGAACGCAACACTTTTTGGTGTTCTGCCGACGCATTGGAGGCGGGCTTGGGCGTCAGGGCGGCTTGTCTTGCGCCCTCTGTTGCGCTGCGCTAAGCCAAGAATAATTCCAATCAACGAATCTGCGGTCAAAATCCGCAGGAAAAGGCACCGCCGATGTCCGGCATCCTGCAAGACTACCTTCCGCTTGTCGTGTTTATCGGGGTGGCGAGCCTGATCGGTCTGGCGCTCCTGATCGCCCCGTTCCTGGTCGCGTTCCAGCAGCCGGACCCCGAAAAGCTCTCCGCCTATGAATGCGGATTCAACGCATTCGACGACGCCCGCATGAAGTTCGATGTGCGCTTCTACCTGGTCGCCATCCTCTTCATCATCTTCGACCTCGAAGTGGCGTTCCTGTTCCCGTGGGCGGTCGCGTTCGGCAAGCTGGGGGCCACCGGCTTCTGGTCGATGATGGTGTTTCTTGCCGTCCTCACGGTCGGCTTTGCTTATGAGTGGAAGAAAGGCGCGCTCGAATGGGATTGAGCCCGACTGCAACAGGCTCTTCGCCGGCGATCGCACAGGCGCCGAAGGGCATTCTCGATCCCTCGACCGGCAAGCCGGTCGGGGCCAACGATCCGTTCTTTCTCGAGGTCAATCACGAGCTTTCGGACAAGGGCTTCTTCGTTGCCGCCGCCGATGACCTGATCACCTGGGCGCGCACGGGGTCGTTGATGTGGATGACGTTCGGCCTCGCCTGCTGCGCGGTCGAGATGATGCAGGTGTCGATGCCGCGCTACGACGTCGAGCGGTTCGGCTTTGCCCCGCGCGCTTCGCCGCGGCAGTCCGACGTCATGATCGTCGCGGGCACGCTGACCAACAAGATGGCGCCGGCGCTGCGCAAGGTCTACGACCAGATGCCCGAGCCGCGCTACGTGATCTCGATGGGATCATGCGCCAATGGCGGCGGCTACTATCACTATTCCTACTCGGTCGTGCGCGGCTGTGACCGCATCGTGCCGATCGACATTTACGTGCCCGGCTGTCCGCCGACGGCGGAGGCGCTGCTCTACGGCGTGCTGCTGCTGCAGAAGAAGATCCGGCGCATCGGGACCATCGAACGCTAAGGTTTTAGGTAATGGACGACGGCAAACTCGACGCCCTTGGGCAGACGATTGTTAGCGCGCTTGGCGGCGCGGCCTCTGCCCATGCGGTCGCGTTCAACCAGCTCACCATTACGGTCGATGCCGGCAAGATTGTCGATGTCATGAAGCACCTGCGCGACGATCCGGCGCTGCGCTTCGTCAACATCACCGATGTGACCGCGGTGGACTACCCCGGCCGCGAGAAGCGTTTCGACGTGGTCTATCACCTGCTGTCGCCGACCCTGAACGAGCGCATCCGCGTCCGCGCCGAGGCCGACGAGAACACGCAGGTGCCCTCGATCATCGACGTGTTTCCGGGCGCCGACTGGTTCGAGCGCGAAGCCTATGATCTCTACGGCGTGATCTTCACCGGCCATCCCGACATGCGCCGGCTGCTGACCGATTACGGCTTCGACGGCCATCCCCTGCGCAAGGACTTCCCGCTGACCGGCTTCGTCGAGGTCCGCTACGACGACCAGGAGAAGCGGGTGCTGTACGAACCCGTCCGTCTCAACCAGGAATTCCGCAAATTCGATTTCCTCTCGCCATGGGAAGGCGCCGACTATCCGCTGCCCGGCGATGAGAAGGCGGAGCCGAAGGCCTGACCATGAACGAACAGAACCTGCGTAATTTTACGATCAATTTCGGGCCGCAGCATCCTGCGGCGCACGGCGTGCTTCGCTTGGTCCTCGAATTGGACGGTGAGGTGGTCGAGCGTGTCGATCCGCACATCGGTCTCTTGCACCGTGGCACTGAAAAGCTGATCGAGCAGAAGACCTATCTGCAGGCGATTCCGTATTTCGACCGGCTCGATTACGTCGCGCCGATGAACCAGGAGCATGCGTTCTGTCTGGCCGCGGAAAAGCTGCTCGGCATTGCGGTGCCGCGCCGCGGGCAACTGATCCGCGTGCTCTACTGCGAAATCGGCCGCATCCTGTCGCATCTGCTGAACGTCACCACGCAGGCGATGGACGTAGGCGCCTTGACCCCGCCGCTGTGGGGCTTTGAAGAGCGCGAAAAGCTGATGGTGTTTTACGAGCGCGCCTCCGGCTCGCGCATGCACGCGGCCTATTTCCGTGTCGGCGGCGTGCATCAGGACCTGCCGCCGAAGCTGATCGACGACATCGAGGCCTGGTGCGACCCGTTCCTGCAGGTGGTTGCCGACCTCGAAACGCTCCTGACCGGCAACCGCATCTTCAAGCAGCGCAATGTCGACATCGGCGTGGTGTCGCTGAAGGAAGCCTGGGAGTGGGGTTTTTCGGGCGTCATGGTACGCGGCTCGGGCGCGGCGTGGGACCTGCGCAAGGCGCAGCCCTACGAATGCTACGACGAGATGGATTTCGATATCCCGATCGGCAAGAACGGCGACTGCTACGACCGCTACTGCATCCGCATGGAGGAGATGCGCCAGTCCGTGCGCATCATGAAGCAGTGCATCGCGAAACTGCGCGCGCCGGACGGGCAGGGACCGGTTGTGGTCGAGGACAACAAGATCGCGCCGCCCCGCCGCGGCGAGATGAAGCGCTCGATGGAAGCCCTCATCCATCACTTCAAGCTCTATACCGAAGGCGTGCATGTGCCGGCCGGCGAGGTCTATGCCGCGGTCGAGGCCCCGAAGGGCGAGTTCGGCGTCTATCTGGTGTCCGACGGCACCAACAAGCCGTACAAGTGCAAGATCCGCGCGCCGGGCTTTGCCCATCTGCAGGCGATGCATCACATCTGCAAGGGCCATCTGCTGGCCGACGTCTCGGCGATCCTCGGCTCGCTCGACATCGTGTTCGGAGAGGTCGATCGGTGATGGCGCAGGCGCCCATCCAGTTTGACCGGGCTTCGGGCGTACTTGCGGGTGCGAACGCGTGGGAGCGTTTGGCCGCGGTGGCGCTGGTGCTGGGCTCGAAGGTGGCGTCGAATTTCTCGCACCGAGGCTACAACATGTGCGCCAATCTGTTGCGCACGACGCTGCCGGAGCGCGGCATCCAGATCAAGCTCAACCCCGACGCCACCTTTGAATTTCCCTATGGCGACGGCTACTGGAGCAAGCTGCTCAACCGCACCTACAGTTACGAGAACGAGCTCGAACTGCTGTTTCAGGACTCCGCCGACGTCGACTACACGCTGCTCGATTGCGGCGCCAATTACGGCTACTGGTCGGTGCTGGTGTCGAGCAAGCCGTTCGGGTCGCACAAGGCGATCGCGATCGAGCCGTCGGGGCAGAATTTTCCGAAACTTGCCAACAACGCCAGGATCAACGGCAACCGTTTCGAGGCCATGAAATGCGCGATCGGTGCTGCGCGCGGCACTGCGCGTCTGTCGGGCACCAAGCATGAGGCCTTCAGCATTGCCGGCGACCAGTCGGCAGGCGAGGAAGTGCCCGTCATCGCGCTCGACAATCTGCTCGATGACGGCAAGGTCGCGCCCGGCGGCAAATTCCTGATCAAGCTCGACGTCGAGGGCGTCGAGATCGAGGCCATGAAGGGCGGCGCACGGCTGATGCAGGCCGACAGCGTGTTGCTGTGCGAGGAGCACGGCAACGATCCACAGCATACGGTGTCGCGCTATATCCTCGAACAAACTCCGCTGAAGCTGATCGTCTACGATCCGCGCAGCCATCGCCTTGAAACCGTGACCGACCTTTCGATTCTGGATCGGATCAAGGTTTCAACCCATGTCGGCTACAACGTGTTCGGCACCGCAAGCGCATTCTGGCTCGCCCGGATCGATGCGCTCAATGCGAAAACCGCGCGCCGCGTGCAATGAGAGACTGAACGATGTCCGTCCGCCGCCTCGCACCGAAGGAATTGCAGCCCGCGAGCTTTGCGTTCTCGGATGAGAACCTCGCCTGGGCCAAGGCGCAGATCACCAAATATCCGCCGGGCCGTCAGGCGTCGGCGGTGATCGCGATCCTGTGGCGCGCGCAGGAGCAGCATGAGGGCTGGGTTTCGGAAGCCGCGATCCGTGTGGTCGCCGACATGCTCGATATGCCCTACATCCGCGTGCTGGAAGTGGCGACCTTCTACACCATGTTCCAGCTCCAGCCGGTCGGCAAGAAGGCCCATGTGCAGGTGTGCGGCACCACGCCGTGCCGGCTGCGCGGCGCCGAGGATATCATCAAGGTGTGCCAGAGCCGCATTCACCACGATCCCTTCCATCTGTCGAAGGACGGCAATTTCAGCTGGGAGGAGGTCGAGTGCCTCGGTGCCTGCGTGAACGCACCGATGGTTCAGATCTGGAAGGACACCTACGAGGACCTGACCAAGGAAACCTTCGGCAAGGTGCTGGACGGCTTTGCGTCGGGCAATCCACCGAAGCCGGGACCGCAGATCGACCGTCAGTTCTCGGCGCCGGCAGGCGGGCCGACGACGCTGAAGGAATCCACATGATGCGTAACGACACTTTGCCCGTGAGCGGGCCGGGGAAGGGCAGCACGATGAAGAACTGGCGCTATATCGGCATGCACGCCGTCGCGGCAGCGACATTCATCTTTCTGCTGCAGCGTTACGGGCTGAACAACACGCTCGAATCCAGCCTGTTGTGGGCGCTGACCTTCGGCGGATGCGCCGCGGGGCTCGCCTACGCGCAGTCCAAACGTTGATCCGCTAGGAAGCTTCAAGTCATGCTCGACGACAAGGATCGCATCTTCAAGAACCTCTACGGCCTCCATGATTGGGGCCTGGAAGGCGCGCGCCGCCGCGGCGCGTGGGACGGCACCAAGGCAATCATCGACAAGGGCCGCGACTGGATCATCAATGAGATGAAGGCCTCCGGCCTGCGCGGCCGCGGCGGGGCGGGCTTTCCGACCGGCCTGAAATGGTCGTTCATGCCGAAGGAATCCACCGACGGCCGGCCGAGCTATCTCGTGGTCAACGCCGACGAGTCAGAGCCCGGCACCTGCAAGGACCGCGAGATCATGCGGCACGATCCGCATCTGCTCGTGGAAGGCTGCCTGCTCGCCAGCTTCGCGATGAATGCGCATGCCTGCTACATCTATGTGCGCGGCGAATTCATCCGCGAGCGCGAGCGCCTGCAGGCCGCGATCGACCAGGCCTATGATGCAAAACTGGTCGGCAAGGACAACGTCAATGGTTGGCCGTTCGACATCTATGTCGCGCATGGCGCCGGCGCCTATATCTGCGGCGAGGAAACCGCGCTGCTGGAGAGCCTGGAAGGCAAGAAGGGCCAACCGCGGCTGAAGCCGCCATTCCCGGCCAATGTGGGTCTCTATGGCTGCCCGACCACCGTCAACAACGTCGAATCCATCGCGGTTGCGCCTGACATCCTGCGCCGTGGCGCTGCGTGGTTCGCCGCGATCGGCCGGCCGAACAATGTCGGCACCAAACTGTTTTGCGTCTCCGGCCATGTCGAGCGGCCCTGCAACGTCGAAGAGGCGATGGGGATTTCGTTCCGCGAACTGATCGAAAAACATTGCGGCGGCATTCGCGGCGGCTGGGGTAATCTGAAAGCCGTGATCCCCGGCGGCTCGTCGGTGCGCATGGTGCCGGCCGAGCAGATCATCGACACGCCGATGGACTTCGACAGCCTCAGCAAGTTGCGCTCCGGCCTCGGCACCGCTGCCGTGATCGTGATGGACAAGTCGACCGACCTGATCCGGGCTATCGCGCGCATCTCCTATTTCTACAAGCACGAAAGCTGCGGCCAGTGCACGCCGTGCCGCGAGGGCACGGGCTGGATGTGGCGCGTGCTGTCACGCATGGCCGAGGGCCGCGCCCACAAGCGCGAAATCGACATGCTGCTGGAGGTGACGAAACAGGTCGAGGGACACACCATCTGTGCGCTCGGCGACGCCGCGGCATGGCCGATCCAGGGCCTGATTGCGCATTTCCGGCATGAGATCGAGGAGCGGATCGCCCAGTACTCGCACAAGGCTGACATCGACGACGTCGGCGTTCTCGATCCCGCGCACATGGTCGCGGCGGAGTGATCGCGATGTCGCAACCGAGCTTCTGGTGGCAGAGATACGGGACGCTGGCGCAGATGGCGCAGGCGGCAGTGGCGCTGCTCGGCTTTGTTGCGATCCTGTTCCAGATCAACGAAATCCGCACTGGCAACCGCGCGTCCAGCGCGCGGCAGGCGTTCCTGGGCTACACCGATCTGGCGTTCAAGAACCCGAAATTCGCGCAGCCGGACTACGAGAAGATCAAGGCAGCCGGTCGCGACGAGCAGGTGCAGTACGAGAGTTTCGTCACCTACTTCCTCTACGCCTGCGAGGAGGCGATCGGTGCCTTTGCCGGAAAGCGCGAGTGGCTCGCCTCCTGCGATTACGACCTGAAGCCGCATCTGCCGTTCCTGTGCGAGAAGAACGCGGCGCAGCCGGCTTATCTCGCGACCTATGGCGCCGAGACCCAGCAATGGATCAAGACGTCGCTGAAGACCGCCAGCGTTACACCGCCAGACTGCAAGCTGGGAAAGACCTGAGACCGCAATGACCAAACTCATCATCGACGGCAAAGAGATCGATGTACCCGCAGAATTCACGCTGCTGCAGGCGTGCGAGGCCGCGGGCGCCGAAATTCCGCGCTTCTGCTACCACGAGCGGCTGTCGATCGCCGGCAATTGCCGGATGTGCCTCGTCGAGGTGAAGGGCGGCCCGAAGCCGGTCGCAAGCTGCGCCTGGGGCGTGCGCGACTGCCGGCCGGGTCCGAAGGGCGAGCCGCCGGAAATCTCGACGCGTTCGCCGATGGTGAAGAAGGCGCGCGAAGGCGTGATGGAATTCCTGCTCATCAACCACCCGCTGGACTGCCCGATCTGCGACCAGGGCGGCGAGTGCGACCTGCAGGACCAGGCGATGGGCTATGGCGTCGACACCTCGCGCTTCGCCGAGAACAAGCGCGCGGTCGAGGACAAGTATCTCGGTGCGCTGGTCAAGACCTCGATGAACCGCTGCATCCAGTGCACGCGTTGCGTCCGCTTCTCCGCCGAAGTCGCCGGCGCGCCGGAAATGGGCGCCACCGGCCGCGGCGAGGACATGGAGATTACGACCTATCTGGAGCAGGCGCTGACCTCGGAGCTGCAGGGCAATCTCGTCGATATCTGCCCGGTAGGCGCGCTGACCTCCAAGCCTTACGCGTTCGCCGCGCGTCCGTGGGAGCTCGGCAAGACGCAGTCGGTCGACGTCATGGATGGCGTGGGATCTGCGATCCGCGTCGACACCCGCGGCCGCGAGGTGATGCGGATCCTGCCGCGCATCAACGAGGCCGTGAACGAGGAGTGGATTTCCGACAAGACCCGTCACGTCGTCGACGGCCTGCGCACGCAGCGGCTCGACCGGCCCTATATCCGCGACAACGGCAAGCTCCGCCCCGCGTCGTGGCAGGAAGCGTTCGCGGCTGTTGCGGCCAAGGTGAAGATGAGCGACGGCAAGCGGATCGGCGCCATTGCCGGCGATCTCGCCGCAGTCGAGGAGATGTTCGCATTCAAGGATCTGCTGGGACGATATGGTTCGACCAACCTGGCGGTGCAGGGCGGTGATGCCTTCGACCCGGCACTCGGCCGCGCGACTTATATCTTCAATCCTACCATTGCCGGGATCGAACAGGCCGATGCGCTGCTGATCATCGGCGCCAACCCGCGCAAGGAAGCCGCCGTCCTCAACGCGCGTATCCGCAAGCGCTGGCGCACCGGCCAGCTCAAGGTCGCGCTGGTCGGCGCCAAGGCCGATCTCACCTATGATTACGACTATCTCGGCGCGGGCACCGATACGCTTAACGATCTCGCCAGCGGCAAGCACTCCTTCATCGAGGTATTGAAGGGCGCCAAGCACCCGATGGTGCTGGTCGGCGCCGGTTCGCTGTCGCGGCATGACGGCGCGGAAGCGCTGGCGCTGGCGGCCAAGGTCGCGACGGGCGTCGGCGCGCTCAAGGACGATTGGAACGGCTTTGCCGTGCTGCAGGACACCGCCTCGCGCGCGGGCGCGCTCGATATCGGCTTTTCGGCCGGCAAGGGCGGTCTCAACCTGGCGCAGATGACCACCTTCGGCACCCTCGACGTGCTGTTCCTGCTCGGGGCTGACGAGGTGAAGGTGCCTGATGGCACGTTCGTGGTGTATATTGGCACCCATGGTGATCACGGCGCGCATCGCGCGGACGTGATCCTGCCGGGCGCGGCCTATACCGAGAAATCCGGCCTCTTCGTCAACACCGAGGGCAGGGCGCAGATCGCCGCCCGCGCGGCGTTCCCGCCCGGGGAAGCACGCGAGGATTGGGCGATCGCCCGCGCGCTGTCGGACGTGCTGGGCAAGAAGCTGCCGTATGACTCGCTTCAGGCGTTGCGTCAGGCGCTGTTCAAGGCCGTTCCGCATCTGATGCGGATCGACCAGATCGAGCCCGGCAAGGCCGAGCAGGTCAAGGCGTTGGCGGGCAAGAGCGGCAAGGTCGACAAGAGCCCGCTGAAATCGTCCGTCGAGGATTTCTACCTGACCAACCCGATCGCACGGGCCTCGGCGGTGATGGCGGAATGTTCCCGGCTGGCGGCCGGGCGAATGCTGACGGCAGCGGAGTGAGCGTGATCTGATGGCTGATTTGTTCGCAAGCCCGTTCTGGACCGGCTTTCTCTGGCCGCTGATCGTCATGGTGGCGCAGAGCCTGCTTCTGCTCGTCGTGCTGCTGGTCGCGATCGCCTACATCCTGCTCGCCGACCGCAAGATCTGGGCGGCGGTGCAGATCCGCCGCGGCCCGAACGTGGTCGGCCCCTGGGGTCTTTTGCAATCCTTCGCGGACCTCCTGAAGTTCGTGCTGAAGGAGCCGATCATTCCGTCCGGCTCCAACAAGGGCGTATTCCTGCTGGCGCCGCTGGTGTCCTGCGTGCTGGCGCTGGCCGCCTGGGCCGTGATCCCGATGGATCTCGGCTGGGTTATTGCGGACATCAATGTCGGCGTGCTCTACATCTTCGCGATCTCGTCGCTGTCGATCTACGGCATCATCATGGCCGGCTGGTCGTCGAACTCGAAATACCCGTTCCTGGCGGCGCTGCGCTCGGCGGCGCAGATGGTGTCCTACGAGGTCTCGATCGGCTTCGTCATCATCACCGTGCTGTTGTGCGCCGGCTCGCTCAACCTGTCGGCGGTGGTGGAAGCACAGAATGCGCGCGGCTTTGCCAGCCTGATCGGGCTGCCGCAGCTCACCATCCTGAACTGGTATGTGTGGCCGCTGTTCCCGATGTTCGTGGTGTTCTACGTCTCGGCGCTGGCCGAAACCAACCGCCCACCATTCGACCTGGTCGAAGCAGAGTCCGAACTGGTCGCGGGTTTCATGGTCGAATACGGCTCGACGCCGTATCTGCTGTTCATGCTCGGCGAATATGTCGCGATCACCACGATGTGCGCGTTGGCGACGATCCTGTTCCTCGGCGGCTGGCTGCCGCCGGTGAACCTGCCGCCCTTCACCTGGATCCCGGGCGTGGTGTGGTTCGCGCTGAAGCTGTTCTTCATGTTCTTCCTGATCGCGATGGCGAAGGCGATCGTGCCGCGCTACCGCTACGACCAACTGATGCGGCTGGGCTGGAAGGTGTTCCTGCCGCTGTCGCTGGCGATGGTCGTGATCGTGGCCGGCGTGCTGCAATTCGCAGGGATCGCGCCGAAATGAGGATGGAACGCCATGACGCTGTCAATGCCGGGCCTGATCGGTGCCGCCTTGGGATTGGTGATATCGAGCGCGATGTATTTCGTGACGATGTCCATGCTCAAGCGGCCGGCGCCGGATACGACCGCGACTGCGGACGAGCGCGAACGCGCAGCGGCATCGGTTCGGACGGTCCTGCTTGCGGACATTCCGATCCTGACCGCACTGGGATATTACGCCGGCCAACTTTATGGATGACAAGGACCGGCGGCAGAAAGAGGACCTGGGCATGAGTGTCAACGTCAACGCAACGGCCCGTGCGCTTCTCTTGAGCGAATTCGTATCGGCGTTCTTTCTCGCCATGCGCTATTTCTTCAAGCCGAAGCCGACGCTGAACTATCCGTTCGAGAAGGGACCGATCTCGCCGCGCTTCCGTGGCGAGCACGCGCTGCGCCGCTATCCGAACGGCGAAGAGCGCTGCATCGCCTGCAAGCTGTGCGAGGCGATCTGCCCGGCGCAGGCGATCACGATCGAGGCCGGCCCGCGCCGCAACGACGGCACCCGTCGCACGGTGCGCTACGACATCGACATGGTGAAGTGCATCTATTGCGGCCTGTGCCAGGAAGCCTGCCCGGTCGACGCCATCGTCGAGGGGCCGAATTTCGAATTCGCGACCGAGACCCGCGAGGAACTCTACTATGACAAGGCCAAGCTGCTCGCCAATGGCGATCGCTGGGAACGCGAGATTGCGAAAGCGATCGAGCTCGACGCGCCGTACCGGTGAGGTGAGGGCATGATCCTTCCTGCTCTCTTCTTCTATCTCTTCGCAGGCGTCTGCGTGGCCTCGGCGGTCATGGTGATTGTCTCGCGCAATCCCGTGCACTCCGTGCTGTATCTGATCCTGGCCTTCGTCAACGCCTCCGGTCTGTTCGTGCTGATGGGCGCCGAATTCCTCGGCATGATGCTGATCGTGGTCTATGTCGGCGCGGTGGCCGTGCTGTTCCTGTTCGTGATCATGATGCTCGATGTCGATTTCACCGAGCTGCGCGAGGGCTTTATCGAATATCTGCCGATTGGCCTCGTGATCGGCGGCATCTTCCTCGCAGAGCTGCTGCTGGTCGCGGGCGGGTGGGTCATGAAGCCCGATACCGCCAAGCAGATCACGGCGGCGATCCCGACGAATGTCAGCAACACCGAGGCGCTCGGGCTGGTGCTCTATACGAAGTACATCCATTACTTCCAGATCGCCGGCATGGTGCTGCTGGTCGCCATGATCGGCGCCATCGTGCTGACGCTGCGCCACAAGGCCAAGGTCAAGCGGCAGGACATCAACGTGCAGAACGCACGCACGCCGGAGCTGGCGATGGCCGTGCGCAAGGTTGCGTCGGGGCAGGGGCTGCAGGATGCGGACGCGGCGGAGTGGGTGAAATGACGATCGGTCTGGGACACTATCTCGCGGTCGCCGCCATCCTGTTCACGATCGGGATCCTCGGCATCTTCCTGAACCGCAAGAACATCATCGTCATCCTGATGTCGATCGAGCTGATCCTGCTCGCCGTCAACATCAACCTGGTGGCGTTCTCGACCTTCCTCGGCGACATCGTCGGGCAGGTGTTCGCGCTCTTGGTGCTGACGGTGGCGGCTGCGGAGGCCGCGATCGGTTTGGCTGTGCTGGTGGTGTATTTCCGCAACCGCGGTTCGATCGCGGTTGAAGACGTCAATCTGATGAAGGGCTAGCTCAGCTATGGTTCAGGCAATCGTCTTTCTGCCGCTGCTGGGCGCCATTCTGGCCGGCCTGATCGCACTGTTCGGGGCGCATGCGCGCAACCCGAGCGGCGACGAGGTCGAGCATCATGACCACGGGCATCACGATCATGGCGATCACGCGCATGCGTCGGCCGCCCATGACGACCATGGCCATGGCGACCACGGCCACGACGACCACCACGTCTCGGAGCCGCCGGCGCAGGGCTCGCGCGCGGCCGAGCTGATCACCACCGGCCTGTTGATGATCTCGGCGCTGCTGTCCTGGATCGTGCTGGTCGATGTCGGCTTCCAGCACCATGACTACAGGATCGCGCTGTTCCCGTGGATCAATTCCGGCGACCTGCAGGTGTCGTGGGCGCTGCGCGTCGATACGCTGACTGCCGTGATGCTGGTGGTGGTCAACACCGTCTCCTCGCTCGTGCACCTCTATTCCATCGGCTACATGGACGAGGACCCGCATCGGCCGCGCTTCTTCGGCTATCTCTCGCTGTTCACCTTCGCGATGCTGATGCTGGTGACCGCGGACAATCTGGTCCAGTTGTTCTTCGGCTGGGAAGGCGTCGGTCTCGCGAGCTATCTGCTGATCGGTTTCTGGTACCAGAAGCCGTCGGCGAACGCGGCAGCGATCAAGGCCTTCGTGGTCAACCGCGTCGGCGACTTCGGCTTCGCGCTCGGTATCTTCGCGGTGTACATGCTGCTCAAGACCACCGATTTCGAGACCATTTTTGCCGGCGCGCAGGGGCTGACGGGCAAGACCATCAACTTCTTCGGCTGGAACGCCGATGCGCTGACCCTGATCTGCCTGTTGCTGTTCATGGGCGCGATGGGCAAGTCGGCCCAGTTCCTGCTGCACACCTGGTTGCCGGACGCGATGGAAGGCCCGACGCCGGTCTCGGCGCTCATCCACGCCGCGACCATGGTCACCGCCGGCGTGTTCATGGTGGCGCGGCTGTCGCCGCTGTTTGAGCTCGCGCCCAACGCGCAGGCCGTCGTGATGTTCTTTGGCGCCACCACCGCGTTCTTTGCGGCAACCGTCGGCCTCGTGCAGAACGACATCAAGCGCATCGTCGCCTATTCGACCTGTTCGCAGCTCGGCTACATGTTCGTGGCGATGGGGGCGGGGGCCTATTCGGTCGGCATATTCCACCTGTTCACGCATGCCTTCTTCAAGGCGCTGCTGTTCCTGGGGTCCGGCTCGGTGATCTACGCGATGCATCACGAGCAGGACATCCGCAACATGGGCGGGCTGTGGCGCAAGATCCCTTATACCTATGCGGTGATGGTGATCGGTACGCTTGCGTTGACCGGTTTCCCGCTGACTGCGGGCTATTTCTCCAAGGACGCGATCATCGAGTCGGCCTATGTCGCGCACAATCCGTTCGCGTATTACGGCTTCGCGATGACGGTGGCCGCGGCCGGCCTGACCTCGTTCTATTCGTGGCGCCTGATCTTCAAGACGTTCCACGGCGAACCGCATGATCAGCATCATTACGAGGCCGCCCACGAAGCGCCGCTGTGGATACTGATCCCGATCGGCATCCTCGCCGCCGGATCGATTCTGGCCGGCTACCCGTTCAAGGAAGTGTTCGCAGGTCACGGCGTGGAAGAGTTCTTCCGCGAGTCGCTGAAGATGCACCCGCACATCATCGACGAGATGCACCACATTCCGAAGACCATCGCCTGGCTGCCGACCGTCATGATGGCGATTGGCCTTTATATCTCCTACGTCTTCTACATCCGCCGTCCCTACATTCCGGTCCAGCTCGCCCGCGAGCACCCGATGCTGTACCAGTTCCTGCTCAACAAATGGTACTTCGACGAGCTCTATGATCTCATCTTCGTCCGCCCGACGAAGTGGCTCGGCCGCTTCCTGTGGAAGAAGGGCGACGGCTTCGTCATCGACGGCTTCGGCCCGGATGGCGTCTCGGCGCGCGTGCTCGACGTCACCCGCAACGTGGTGAAGATCCAGACCGGCTATCTCTATCACTATGCCTTCGCGATGCTGATCGGCGTCGCCGGGCTGATCACCTGGTTCATGTTCGGCTTGGGAGGCCAGTAATGACAACCTGGCCTATCCTTTCGGTCGTCACCTTCCTGCCGGTCATCGGCGCGGTGGCGATCTATCTCACTCGCGACGACGACGAGGCGGCGCGGCGCAATGCGCGCTGGATCGCGCTGTGGACCACGCTGGTCACCTTCGCGGTGTCGCTGATCCTGGTCTGGCGTTTCGACGCCGCAAGTGCGGACTTCCAGTTCGTCGAAAAGGCGAACTGGCTCGCCAGCGGCATTACCTATCACATGGGTGTCGACGGCATCTCGCTGCCGTTCGTGATCCTGACTACCGCGTTGATGCCGTTCTGCATCATCGCGAGCTGGAAGTCGGTCACAGTGCGCGTGCGCGAATACATGATGGCGTTCCTGTTCCTGGAAACGCTGATGGTCGGCACCTTCTCGGCGCTCGACCTCGTGCTGTTCTACCTGTTCTTCGAAGGCGGCCTGATCCCGATGTTCCTGATCATCGGTGTCTGGGGCGGCCCGCGCCGGGTCTATGCGTCGTTCAAGTTCTTCCTCTACACGCTGCTCGGCTCGGTCCTGATGCTGCTCGCGATCATGGCGCTGTACTGGAATGCCGGCACCACCGACATCCCGACGCTGATGAACACGGCGGTGCCGCGCTCGTTGCAAACCTGGGCGTGGCTGGCGTTCTTTGCCTCGTTTGCGGTGAAGATGCCGATGTGGCCGGTGCACACCTGGCTCCCCGATGCGCACGTCGAGGCGCCGACCGCGGGCTCGGTGATCCTGGCTGCGATCCTCCTGAAGATGGGCGGCTACGGCTTCCTGCGGTTCTCGCTGCCGATGTTCCCGCTGGCGTCGCATGACTTTGCGCCGCTGGTGTTCTCGCTGTCGGTGATCGCCATCGTCTATACTTCGCTGGTGGCCTTGATGCAGGAAGACATCAAGAAGCTGATCGCCTATTCGTCGGTGGCCCATATGGGCTTCGTCACCATGGGCATCTTCGCGGCGACCACCCAGGGCGTTGCCGGTGGCGTGTTCCAGATGGTGTCGCACGGCATCGTCTCCGGTGCGCTGTTCCTCTGCGTCGGCATCGTCTACGACCGCATGCACACCCGCGAGATCGCGGCCTATGGCGGCCTCGTCAACCGGATGCCGCTCTATGCGATGGTGTTCATGGTCTTCACCATGGCCAATGTCGGTCTGCCCGGTACGTCCGGCTTCGTCGGTGAGTTCATGACGCTGCTCGGCACCTTCAAGGTCTCGATCCCGACCGCGACCTTTGCCACGCTCGGCGTCATCCTGTCGGCTGCTTACGCGCTCTGGCTCTATCGCAAGGTGGTGTTCGGCGCGCTGACCAAGCCGTCGCTGGCCAGCATCAAGGATCTGACGTGGCGCGAAAGCCTGACCCTGATGCCGCTGGTGTTCCTCACCATTCTGTTCGGGGTCTATCCGAAGCCGGTGCTCGACATGTCGGCCGCCTCGGTCCAGCAACTCGTCAACAATTACAATGCCGCCGTGACTGCCGTGAAGGCAGCCGCGCTGGTCGCGCAATAACGTAGCGTTTTCAAGCGAAGTGGAAGCCGGTTCGCATGAAGAAAACGCGTCAAGGATAAGAAGGCCATGAGCTTCTCAAGTGCAGGTTATCAGTTGCTGCCGGTGCTGCCGGAGCTGGTGCTCGCGGTCGGCGCCATGGCGCTGTTGATGCTCGGCGCCTACCGCGGCGAGGGTACGACCCGGCTCGTCACCACACTCGCGGTGGTGCTGCTGGTCGTCACCGGCGTACTGATACTGATGCTGCCGGCCGGCAAGCTCACGACCTTCGGTGGCAGCTTCGTCGTCGACGACTTCGCCCGCTTCCTGAAGATCCTGGCGATCATCGGTTCGGCGGTGACGCTGATCCTGTCGACGGAGTTCCTGTCCGACCCGTCGCGGCGCATCTTCGAATATTCGATCCTGGTGCTGCTCTCCACGCTCGGCATGATGGTGCTGATCTCGGCCGCCGACCTGATCATGCTCTATCTCGGCCTCGAGCTCATGTCGCTTGCCCTCTACGTGGTCGCCGCCTCCAACCGCGACAACGCCAAGTCCACCGAGGCCGGCCTGAAGTACTTCGTGCTCGGCGCGCTGTCCTCGGGCATGCTGCTCTACGGCGCCTCGTTGATCTATGGATTCACCGGCACGGTCGATTTTGCCGGCATCGCCGCCGCCGTGAAGACCGGCAGCGTCGGCATCGTGTTCGGCCTCGTATTCCTGCTGGCCGGCCTCTGCTTCAAGGTCTCCGCCGTGCCGTTCCACATGTGGACGCCAGACGTCTATGAAGGTGCGCCGACGCCGGTCACGGCGTTCTTCGCCTCCGCGCCGAAGGTGGCAGCGCTTGCGGTGTTCACCCGCGTGACGCTCACCGCGTTCCCCGGCATCGTCCCGCAATGGCAGCAGATTCTCGTCTTCGTCGCCATCGCCTCGATGGCGCTGGGATCGTTCGCCGCGATCGGGCAGAAGAACATCAAGCGCCTGATGGCCTATTCCTCGATCGGCCATATGGGCTTTGCGCTGGTCGGGCTTGCGTCCGGCACGGTGGAGGGCGCGCAGGGCGTTTTGATCTACATCGCGATCTATGTCGCGATGACGCTGGGTTCCTTCGCCGTCATCCTGACCATGAAGCGGAACGGGCAGCCGGTCGAGCAGATCAGCGATTTCGCCGGCCTCTCGCGCACCAATCCGATGCTGGCGTTCTTCTTCGCCATGCTGCTGTTCTCGCTGGCCGGCATTCCGCCGCTCGCGGGCTTCTTCGCCAAATGGTACGTGTTCGTGGCCGCGATCAAGGCCGGCCTGTTCACGCTCGCCGTCATCGGCGTGCTGAGCAGCGTCGTGGGCGCGTTCTACTATCTCACCATCGTGAAGCTGATGTACTTCGACGAGCCGGCCGGCCAGATCGAGCCGATGCGCATCGAATTGCGCACGGTGCTGGCGGTCGCGGGCATCTTCAACATCTTTTTCTTCGTCTATCCGGGGCCGCTGGTCAGCGTCGCCACGGCGGCGGCGAAGTCGCTTTTTTAGGCGCGTGGTTCCGAAAACCGACGTTCGGTTTTCGCAGCGGATCATGCGCAGAAACTGGAAATGACCTTCTCGCTCGGTCCCAAAGCCACATCGGCGGGTTACCGCCTCGCCGCCTTCGACAAGGTTGGTTCGACCAATGCCGAAGCCATGGCGCGCGCCCGCACCGGTGAGCGTGACCCGACATGGTTTGTGACCACCGAGCAGACGGCGGGTCGGGGCCGCCGGCAGCGCGTCTGGATCGCGCCGCGCGGCAATCTCGCCAGCAGCGTGCTCGAGGTCATGGATATTTCTCCTGCCGTTGCGGCGACCATGGGTTTCGCCTTTGGTTTGGCACATGCGACGGCGTTGCAGCGTGTCAGCGTAGAGGCCAACTTGCGGCTGGCCGGAGCGGATCAATTGCAATATCTCCTGAAATGGCCGAACGACATTCTGGTCCGCGGGCAGAAGCTTTGCGGCTTGTTGCTGGAGGCTGAGGCCGTGACAGACGGTCGTCTCGCCGTCGTGGCAGGCATCGGCACCAACGTCATCGCCGCGCCGGAAGGCACACCGACGCCGGCCACCTCGCTGGCCGCGCTCGGCGTTCATGTCGGTGCAGAAGAGTTGTTCGCCGCGCTGTCGGATGCCTGGGTCGAGTTCCGCGGCATCTGGGACAATGGCCGCGGCTTCGGCGAAATCCGAAAGCTGTGGCTGGACCGTGCCTTCGGCGTGGGCGAACCGGTCGCGATAAAGACCGGAACCGCGACGGTGGAAGGCACGTTCGATACAATCGATGACACCGGCTGCCTGATCGTCCGCACCGCGGAGGGCAAGCGCATGCCGATTACGGCCGGGGAAGTCTATTTCGGCACCGCGGCATCGCTGGGAGCGACCTGATGGCGCGGCCGGATGAACTGACCTTTGCGCCGCTTGGCGGTGTCGGCGAGATCGGCATGAACCTGTCGATCTACGGGCTCGGCAACCGCCACGAGCGGTCCTGGCTCGCGGTCGATCTCGGCGTCTCCTTCGGCGACGAGGAACATCTGCCGGGCATCGACCTGATCATGCCCGACATCAGCTTCCTGGAGAAAGAGCGCAACAACCTGATGGGCCTGGTGCTGACGCACGCCCATGAGGATCATTTCGGCGCCATCATCGATCTCTGGCCGAAGCTGCAATGCAAGATCTATGCGACGCAATTCAGCGCCGCCTTGTTCGAAGCCAAATGCGCGGCGGAGCGCAATCCGCCCAAAATCCCGGTGACAGTGGTTCCCTCCGGCGGCCGGGTCAATCTCGGACCGTTCACCGTCGAATTCATCCCGGTTGCGCATTCGATTCCGGAATCGCATGCGCTCGCGATCCACACCGCCGCCGGCACCGTGCTGCACACCGGCGACTGGAAGATCGATCCGACGCCGATCATCGGCCTGCCGACCGACGAGCGGCGCCTGCGCGAGCTCGGCGACGAGGGCGTGCTGGCGCTGGTCGGCGATTCCACCAACGCGGTGCGGGACGGGCGCTCGCCCTCGGAGACCGAGGTTGCCGCCACCATTGCCAAGCTGGTGAAGGCCGCGAAGGGCCGCGTCGCTGTCACCACCTTCGCCTCCAACGTTGCCCGCCTCAAGGCGGTTGCGGATGCCGCCAAGGCCGCCGATCGCGAAGTCGTCGTGGTCGGCCGCGCCATGGAGCGCGTGGTGCAGGTCGCCCGCGAGACTGGCTATCTCGATGGCGTGCAGAATTTCCGCGGCGCCGATTATTACGGCCATTTTCCGCCGGACAAGGTGCTGGCGCTATGCACCGGCAGCCAGGGTGAGCCGCGGGCGGCGCTGGCCCGGATCGCCAACAACGACCATCCGCAGGTGACGCTGAACAAGGGCGACAGCGTGATCTTCTCGTCGCGCACCATCCCGGGCAACGAGAAGGCGGTCGGCGCCATCATCAACGGGCTGGTGGCCCAGGGTATCGATGTGATCACCGACCGCACCGATCTCGTCCACGTCTCCGGCCATCCGCGCCGCGACGAGCTGCGTGACATGATCTCATGGGTGCGCCCGCAACTCCTGATCCCCGTCCACGGCGAGGCGCTGCATCTATCCGAGCACGCCAAGCTGGCGCGCGCCGCCGGCGTGCCGAAGGTTCTGACCTGCCGCAACGGCGAACTGGTCAGGCTCGGCCCCGGCGACCCCGCCATTATCGACGAATTGCCGTCGGGTCGGCTCTACAAGGACGGCGCGATCCTGGAGGATTCCAAATCCCGCACCGTGGTGGAGCGGCGACGGATGGGGTTCGCCGGATGCGCCTTCGTGGCGATCGCCATGACCGACAAGGGCGAACTGGTCGACGATCCCGAGGTTGATCTGGTCGGCGTCCCCGAGAAGAATGCGGCCGGCGAGATCATCGACGAGATCGTGTTCGACACGGTGGTCTCGACCGTCGAAGGCCTGCCGCGGGCGCGGCGTCGCGATCCCGATGCGACAGCGGAATCGGTCCGCCGCGCGGTGCGGGCGGTCATCAACGAGCAATGGGGCAAGAAGCCGATTTGCATCGTTCATGTTCTGGTGGTTTGAGGTAGAAGCGCTCGGGCGGCTGGTCGCCGGGTAGAAGCAGGGAGTGGAGTGTCATGCTGGGCCGGCTCAATCACGTTGCGATCGCGGTCAAGGATGCGGAAAAGGCCGCCAGGATCTATGGCGGTGCGTTCGGCGCCGAAATCTCCGGCGCGGTGCCGCTGCCGGAGCATGGCGTCATCACCGTGTTCGTGACGCTGCCCAACACCAAGATCGAATTCATCCAGCCGCTCGGCGAGGCCTCGCCGATCGCCAAATTCGTCGAGCGCAACGCCGACGGCGGCATTCATCACATCTGCTACGAGGTATCAGACATCATCGCCTCGCGCGACAAGCTGATCGCAGAGGGGGCGCGCGTGCTCGGCGACGGCGTGCCGAAGATCGGCGCCCATGGCAAGCCGGTGCTGTTTTTCCATCCAAAGGATTTCTCCGGCGCGCTCGTCGAAATCGAACAGGCCTGAAGCATGATCCGGAAAAGTGGACACCGGTTTTCCGAAAAGATCATGCTCAAAAGAGAACATCAGATCATGATCCATAGGAGCATGATCTGATGGCCTACAGCATCTCAACCGCGCTTGCGATCTACTTCGTGCTCTGGTGGGTCGTGCTGTTCGTGACGCTGCCGTTCGGCGTCCGCAGCCAGCATGAGGACGGCGAGGGCGCCCCCGGCACCGATCCCGGCGCGCCGGTCATGGCGCGGATGGGATGGAAGCTGCTCTGGACCACGCTGATCTCGGCCGTGGTGTTCGGCATCGGGATGTGGGCCTATCACCAGGGGCTTCTGAACATCGAGCGGCTGTCGAAGCTGATGGGCCTGCCGTTCTAGAGCCCGGTTCTGATTGGAAAGCAACGGCTGAGCGATTCCAATAAGTTGCAGCGACTAACGCGATTTAGTGCGCACTATGAGCCACAAGGGTCGCCGCAGCGAGTGACTAACAGCCTTGGTCCATCCTGCCATGGCTGACAGAAAACGGCCCCGCACTGGTGATGCAGGGCCGCAAAAAAAAGTAGATGGTGGTGATAATCGGAACAGCCGCCATTTTATTCTTCAAAATCACCATCTGCAAGAGCCGCCAGTTTCTCTGACAGTAACATGTAGCTTTTGCTGGCTAGTGCACAAAAATGCATCCAATGAGTTAGGCAAGCGATACCCGAGACGCGGGCGGCGTGAACAATGTCGGCTCATCCCGGTAAAGCGGACCTCGCAACCAGCGCGTACCCAAGTCCGAAAGTGCCCCATTGCAGACGTGAGGCTGGAAAGGACGCTACGTTCATGTTGTCTGGCGGAGTTCCATTTCAGTGTGATGTGAAGTGGTTCACGCCTTGGAAGACCAATTCAAGCTAGTGTTGGGTAAAGCCTTCTACATGCAAGAGCCGATGATGTCGTCGGATGCAGGAGATAAGGCTATTCCGCACCAT
Source organism: Bradyrhizobium jicamae (assembly GCF_001440395.1). Classification (GTDB taxonomy): domain Bacteria; phylum Pseudomonadota; class Alphaproteobacteria; order Rhizobiales; family Xanthobacteraceae; genus Bradyrhizobium; species Bradyrhizobium jicamae. Next base: position 40,315 of record NZ_LLXZ01000219.1, read on the forward strand.
GCAGCTTGGCCGTGAGCATTATTGCGTGAACACGATGGGAGGAAATCATGCTCCTTCACCCGACGATCAGTGTAGTAGCAGTAGCCGCAATCGCATCGACAGCGACATATGCTCAGAACGCCAGTTTCGGCACGCCCGCCGAGGCGAAGGCAATGCTTGAGAAGGTCGTCATCTCCATGAAAGCCGATCCGGCAAAAACCATCAGCCAAATCAATAAGGGTGAAGGAGGATTTCGCGACCGTGATCTTTACCCAACTTGCGCAGGCCCTGACGGCAAGAACATCGCTCATCCCGATCCTGCGCGTATTGGCCTCGTGCAGAGAGACATCAAAGACGTCACGGGCAAACCCTACGGGGCGGAATTTGCTTCCGCCGTCGAGGAGAAGATCACGGAGGTCACATACATGTACCCGCGTCCCGGCGAAGATAAGAGACCGGTTGAGAAGGTAGGACTCGCTACGAAGGTCGCTGGCTACATATGCGTCGTCGGGTATTACAAATAGATCGTAGTGTGCGACTTCGTTTTCCCCGGATCATGATATCCGCTTCCGGCCCTTGGCCGACATGGCAGATCGGTTCACCGACGTCTGCTTTCCGGGGTGGAGCGGACAAAGCTCGCATGGGCCCCGAGCGTCGGCTTCCCATATCCCCGACATCACCCCTCTGGCAGCCCGGCCACGCGCATGCCCTCATAGAAGCGCTCGCGTCCAGCGAGGTAAGTCGGATTGTCGCTCGGCACGTTGGCGCGGAAGCGGGAGATGGTGAAAGTCGGGTCGAGCGCAAGCCCTGCTTGGGCCGCGGATCGCGCCTCATCAAGCTGACCGAGGTGCGCTAGCGCGGTGGCAAGATAGATATGCGCGCGTGGATGATTTTGGTTGATCTCGACCGAGCGACGGAACCGTGCGACCGCCTCCTGGTCGGCGCCGAGCTGCAGCTTGGCGAAGCCCGCGAAGATCATCCAAACAAAAGCCTCCGTATCACGAGGACTGAGGCGGAGTGCCTCTTGGACATGGGCCTCAGTCTCCTCGCCGCGACCGAGAAGATACTTGGCGCGACCGATGTAGGCGTGCGCATTAGCTAGGTTTCGATCCAGCGCCAATGCCTGCTCGCATTCAGCTATGCCTTGGGCCGCGCGGTTTGTGAACATTTTGATGTTTCCTAGAAGCCAGTGGGCGCGTGCGTGCTGGGGGGCCAGGGACAGAGCCTTGATCAAGGCCGCCTCAGCCGCTGCGAGACGCGCGGCCCGCTCAACGGTCAAAGCCATGCCAACAGCTGCCGCATCAACAACTGCCAATCCGACCAGCGCTTCGACATTTTTGGGATCGAGCGCCAAGGCGGGTTCAAAATAGCTGCGCGATTGCGCAAGATACTCGGAAGTCCTTCCCTTGTTTAAGCAAGCCATGCCCTGGAAAATCAAATCCATCGCATCGGGATGCAGCGAACGCTCCGCCCGCCGCGCCTCAGCTTCGACAAGTTGAGTATTTAGCGTGTTAGCGAGCCTCGATACGATTTCGTCCTGCATATCGAATAGATCAGCGACTGGCTTATCGAACCGTTCGGCCCACAGGTGTTTGCCAGTCTCGGCGTCGATCAGCTGAACATTCACGCGAAGCCGGTTGCCACCACGCTGCACCGAGCCCTCCAGTACATAGCGGACGTTTAATTCGCGTCCGATCTGCTTGAGATCAACCGCTTTGCCTTTGAACGTAAATGCGGTGTGTCGGCCAATCACGAATGAGCCATTGATGCGCGACAAGTCTGTGGTCAGGCTCTCGGTCACGCCGTCAACGAAATAGTCTTGCTCGGGATCGCCACCAATATTCGCAAACGGCAGCACCACCATGGACAGACGCGGCGCTGAAAGCGAGCTTGGCGTCGTGCTGCCGACCTTTGTCACCGGGCTAAGTCCCTCTCGGGCCACGGCATAGGCTCGGACCGGACGAGCAATATTCTTGAGGTTCTGCTCGCCCAGATCGGTGAACTCAACCCCGACCTTGCCTCGGACTTGATCGTAGGCAGAAGACGAGATGCAGATGCCGCCCGGTTCGGCGATGCCCTCAAGCCGCGCCGCAATGTTGACGCCGTCTCCGAAGATGTCATGAGGCTCGACGATTACGTCGCCAATATTGACACCCACGCGGAAAGCAATACGCGTGTCTTCCACATCACCGATGGTAAGTTCCTTGACGCGGGTCTGGAACTGCAAAGCAGCTCGAACCGCTTCGACCGCGCTCGAAAACTCCGCCAAGCACCCGTCGCCGGTGTTCTTCACGATGCGTCCGCCGTGTTCCGCAATCGCGGGCTCGACGGCGTCCGCTAGGAGCGCTGTCAGTTTGGCGTGCGTAGCCTCTTCGTCACTGTGCATGAGCCGCGAATAGCCAGCGACGTCGGCGGCCAATATCGCCGACAACCTGCGCTCGACCCGACCTCGCGGTTCCTGCACCATGGCTCGCAGTCCAACCCACAGATACTGTACGACGGATCGGCTGAGAAATCCCGAGGTTCGTATAGCACTGCTTCAGCCGTTCCAGCAGCCGGGCTAAAGTCCGTAATTGATGCTGTGGACGGCTCCTCCACGGGCACGAGAGTGCCAAGACATGGGCGCCG
>NZ_LLXZ01000219.1:43041-63364 GCF_001440395.1 Bradyrhizobium jicamae
TAGGCAGCTGACGTTCTCAGCCAGCGGCGCGCGACCGGGTGGTGAAAAGGATTGAGCCGCCTCACGTGCGTCCGCCTGCGCTGGGGGAACTTATTTATGGCCCCTCACGGTCAACGGGCTTGGCAGAGTTTAACCTTGCCGGTCCAGCGCGCCAGTCACTAGCGCGTTTTTCTTTTCCGCAACAGACCGCCTCGGCATGCAAACAATGACCCCGCGAGGATGACTTTTGGCCCTTTTCGGACCGAGCTCGATGTCCGAGTTGAGTCCGTAACGCGCAGCAAAGCGGACGTTGCGGCTATCCATCGAGATCCACAAGATACACAACGTTAGTGTCACTTGATGGCTCGGTCGATTGCGTTGCTTTGCGATAAAGAGCTGCTTCTTCGGCGGTAGCCAACCTGATCTTCATCGTGGCGCTGGCATCGCACAACGGCGTGCCATGAGACGTGATTGTACTCAGCTTGGCGCGTAACTGACCGTGTTCGCAAAGACGTTCCGCATCCGCGTGCCTCTTAGCCTGCAACGCAAGCGTTGGCCTGTCGTTGATCTCAATCGTGAATATCGAGAATGAGAAGCGGTGGTCCATTTGATCTCCGCCCTCCTTTTATGGACCTACATATCAATCCGTCAGCAGATCATAGTCCCGACGCAAGACAGCCTGAACGTGAACCGCGGCGCGCGCGGCAGTGTTGGCATCTGCCGAGCCCGCTGCAAGCACGCACAGCGACCAGTTATTTTCAGCGGGCTTTGCAACACGATTGATCGCAATTTCCCGGACGTCATGACAACCGGGCTGCTGTCTCACTTCTTGCAACGCTCGACGCTGCAATTCCGGCAGTGAAACGCGGATCTTTGGCATAGGGTTGGCTCGGCTGTTTGGGGCCGCTCGGCCTATTCCTAACAGAATAGCAGCAATTCGGGTTCCACTTGCGAGAACCGCCCGGGACGTTGCGCCATCCCTAGGCCAAGAGCAAAATCGATTGTGAGAATTACGAGACGCCCAATGCAGAAGGGCCGACCAAAGGCGGCGGGCCCGCCGCCGCGATGGATCCATCTGCCATGGAGGAGACCAACTGCCTGATGGCCTGCGACGCCAATCGGGAGCAATTGCGGCGCCGGGCAGGCTTCACTCAACAGGAACCGTCCCGTTGCCGCACATCTTTCGCAGCGGGAAATGAAAGCATCTCCGGTCCCCGGTTTGCGTCGGACAACTGGGCCTTCGACGACCCCTGAGAGGGCAGCGTCTCGTGCAAATGAAGGCAAGCGTTAAATCTAGTCGAAAGCGACGCCGATCCGCTTGTCGCTTCGCCAGGCAACGTGGCAGTGGCGAGGCGTCTGATCACCGGAGATCTGCAACCAGAAAGTATCGGGAATGCCGAGCGGACTGGCGACCTCAATCGCGGCACCCGTATCCGATATATTCCGGATGGTGCAGTCGATGACGCCGCCATTGAACTCGATCGATCCTGCCTTCAAGACCCGGTGCCGGGGTGCCGCGCGGTGGTTGTCCATCACCTGAAGCGCTTCAGGCGCCTTGGGCTTTGCTTCCTTCGCCGCTTGTTGCTGCACCAGCTCGTCGGCGTGCCGCGTTGCGGCCTGGATGGTTGCCTCGGTCAGCGTGGGCCTGATTCTGGCCCAGGCGAGCCGGAAGCGGACCTGGCAGTCCTTGAAATTGATGGCGGGCCCCCGGTCATTGGGGGTCGGGGGGAGGCCATAGGCCGTGCAGGCCCACCACCAGTGTGGGCCATCCGCCTGCTTCATGATCCGTCCGACCGGGAAGCCGCGCCAGACCACCTCAAAGTCGTCGTCCTGGCGGGCGCCGCCAATGACGGTGGGCCGCAATGCAATCGTTTCCAGATCGTCAGTCGTCATCGGATGTCCCTGATCCGATCTTGAGGGGCCGGACGATACCGTTAGTCACATCCCGGCGATCGGGACAATAGCCGCCAGTCGACTTCAAAGAGTAAATTCCGGTTCTGACAAATCCGGCGGGATCGGCTAGTTATGCCGCCGGGTCGGTTCCGGCTGGGGGAAAGCAATGAATTTTCAGCGCATTTTATTATTGTTTGTGGTCTTGCTCGCTGCCGGCCTTGCCGGATCGTTCTACATGAACTGGAAGACCCTGGGGCAGCTTCGGACCGTCAAGGCATTCGTGGAAGGCTCGGTCTTTGCCGATGCGGTAGCGGCCTGCGAGCGGGCGCAAAGCACGACCCCGTTCAAATGGACCGACGGCAAGCGGACCGCCGTCATCGGCCTGACCTCCGTCAAACTGAACAAGGACACGATCCTCCCGCACTACACGCTGGTCGCCGACAGCGTCTATTGCGACTATGACCCGATCAAGAAAAAGGCCGATATCGGATCGAACTTCCTGGAACGGGAAACATTTTAGGCGCGGGCGAAACGTGGCGCGCGGGTTTGCAAATGGCGTCGAAAGAAGCCGAAGCGATCATCGACCTGTACCAGCGCAAGGCGCTGGACTGGATCGAGAGTCGCGCACGCACCAAACTTATTGAAAAGCCCTGGCTCGACCGCTTCCGGGCGCTACTGCCGCCGGCAGGTCCGATCCTCGATCTCGGCTGCGGCTCCGCCGAGCCGATGGCCGCGTATCTGATCGGGCTTGGTCATCCCGTCACCGGCGTGGATTCCTCACCGGCGATGATCGACGCGTGCCGAAAGCATTTTCCCAGGCAGGAGTGGATCGTCGCCGATATGCGAAAGCTTGCCTTGCAGCGGCGGTTTTCCGGCATCCTGGCGTGGGACAGTTTCTTTCATCTCTCTTACGACGACCAACGCCGGATGTTTCCGGTGTTTCGGGAACACGCAGCGCCAGGCGCGGCGCTGATGTTCACCAGCGGCCCCGTGCATGGCGAGGCGATCGGAAATTTCGGCGGCGAGCCGCTGTATCATGCGAGCCTGGATCCCGCTGAGTATCGTTCATTGCTCGATCAGATCGGGTTTCGTGTGGTCTCGCATGTCGTCGAGGACTCCGATTGCGGCGGCCACACCATCTGGCTCGCGCAGCTCATTTGAGACGCCGGAGCAATTGCCGACGATGAACGCGCTGGCGGCCGGCTGCGCCTTGCGGCTATGATCCGGTCAAGAACGGCCGGATCAAACGGGAGTGAACCGCAACTCTCGACGCCGGCAACGGGGGGACCACGATGAGTTCACAGCGCCGATCATCGGCCGATCAGCGGCAGGACGAATATCGAATTCTGCATGAAGCCGATCTGCGGGATTATCTCGCAGGGCTTCCTGAGGTCGCCGCCCGTCTCGGCGGTGTTCCGGCTTCATGGTCGATCAGCGAAGTCGGCGACGGCAACCTCAACCTCGTCTTCATCGTCAAGGGCGCTGCGGGCGGCGTCGCCGTCAAGCAGGCGCTTCCTTATGTGCGCCTCGTCGGCGAGAGCTGGCCGCTGCCGCTGTCGCGCTCGCATTACGAATATCTGGCGCTGACGCATCAGGCGCGGCTGGCGCCCGGGCTGGTGCCCGCGGTGCTGCACCACAACGAGGGGCTGGCGCTCGTCGTCATGGAACTGCTCGAGCCGCATATCATCATGCGCAAGGGGCTGGTGGCCGGCGCGCTCTATCCGCGCTTCGCCGGGGACATCACGACGTTTCTGGCGCGGACGCTGTTCTTCTCTTCCGATCTGGCGGTGACCGCTGCGCACAAGAAGGAGGGGATCGCGGCCTTCGCCGGCAACCACGCGCTCTGCAAGATCACGGAAGACCTGATCTTCACCGATCCCTACCGCGTGGCCGAGCAGAACCGCTGGACGCAGCCGTGGCTCGATGCGACCGCGGCGGCTTTTCGCGAAGACCTCGACCTGCATGCTGCGATCTCGCGGCTAAAACTGAAATTCATGGCCTCTCCGGAAGCCCTGATCCATGGCGACCTCCACACCGGCTCGATCATGGTGACGGAAAGCGCAACCATGGTGATCGATCCTGAATTTGCGTTCTACGGACCGATGGGCTTCGACATCGGCGCGGTCATCGCCAATCTCCTGATGGCGTATCTGGCGTCCGCCGGTCATGAGCGCACGGCGGGCGAACGGCGGCTGTTCGAGGCCTGGGTGCTGGAAACGGTCGAGGACGTCTGGACCGAGTTCGCCAGCGAGTTCCTCGAGCTCTGGCGCACGGAAGGCCACGGTGACGGCTATCCGCGAACGCTGTTTCCTGGCGAGGCGGGAGCCTTACGTCTGGAGGCCGAGCGGCAGGCCTACATGGCACGGCTGTTCCGCGACACCGTTGGCTTCTCGGCCGCAAAAATCATCCGCCGCATTCTGGGCCTGGCGCACAACATCGACTTCGAACTGATCGAAGACCCGAAGCGGCGGGCGATCTCCGAAGCACGCAGCCTGCGGCTGGCGCGCGCGATGATGGTGGATGCGGAGTCGTTCCCGACGATTGGCGCCGTGACTAAAGCAGCGCGGGAAGTCCGCGATTGGCAGCCGGATTTCGCCGAATGAGAGCCGGCGCTGGTGAGGCGTTTGCTAACAGCGCCGAACGCCCGTACGGGCCGCCTGATCTGTCGCATGCGCGCGCCACGCGTGGGCCTTGGCCGTCGTCTCTTCGATGAAAATCGTCTTGCCGTTTCGATAGGCCGCGATGTTGTCGTTCGATGAGGCGGCAAGCGCGCGCTTGATACTGGCGTAGGCCATGGCTGTCTCAGGATGTGCGCGAAGATAGTCGCGAAACACCAGAAACGCTTCCCAGCGAGGATTGGACGGCTCCATCAAATGGATATGATGAGTCCACGGTCCGGGAGGCCCCTTGCGGAAAAACATCTCGCCAGGGAGCCACGACGCATATTCCGGCAGGTATTTGTAGCCAAGCGCTTCGATCGGCGCGATGCATCGTTTTCCCGCCTCTTCGAGGCTGGGTACGCCCACTAACAGATCGATGATGGGTTTCGATGGGAGACCCGGGATCGCCGTGCTGCCCATGTGCTCAATGGCCAAAGCAAACGAACTGAGAGCGTTCGTGATCCTCGCGCGCTCCTGCTCGAACAGCGCTGGCCAATTCGGATCATAGTCCGAGATGACAATTGACCCGGCTCCGTATTTCTCCATGCGCAGCCCTGATTGCTTTTCGTGGTACTGTATCACAGAGGTAGCGGTTGGGGCATCACTACCGGGTTATCACCCCCCGCCGCCGACCCCTGGTTATCGCTGAATCGCGCATGGCCGCGATGGCGGCAATCCCTTGTGGTTCCAGAATTAACCGCCAGCGCGGACATCAAGGTTAACTAGCAAGCTTACTCAATGGTTTCGGTTTGCTCGCTTCCGCAGGCGAGCTAACCGTCAAAGCTGCTTTTTCGAGATAGTTCGGTCCAGCACATTTTTCATTCAGGGAGCATTCCCATGGTACGTACAGTAAAACCGCCAATTCTAGACGCGATCGATCTCGAACGCGAGATTGAGAAGGAGTTTCGCAAATTGCCGCAGCACGAATCCGGCCCGACCGAATTCGCGCCGCTTTCCGTACGCGCTCCGGACCTGGGAATGCCAGACTATGTGGAGCACAATGACGGCGCTACCGAGATCGGCAGATTGTCGGCGGAAGCTGTTGTCCGGGAATATGAAGCCGCGGCGAAAGACATCGAGGCGCTGGGCGTCGAGCTCATCGAGCAGGCCAAGAAATGCGAGGCCATGACTCGCGATGCGCTCGTGGTCACCGAAGAACTGAAGGAAACCGCAGCGCGCTATCGCGCGGAGGCCAAACGCGTCTTCGTCCAGATTGAGAGCTGCTCGTTGCTGACGGCGGAAGTCCGCAAGATCTGTGAGGAAATGAAGGACAAGATCGCAAGCCCGGCCAAGGCCGAAGCCAAAGCTGGATAGAACTGAAGCTTCGTATGGAGCGGCCTTCCACGAGAGCGTCGGGTTCTCGGCGGCGAGGGGTGTCCGCTGCACTCCGGGGCCTCGCCCATGCCGTGGACCTCGAACCGATCGAAGACCCGAAGCGGTGCGCGGCTTCCGTCGGACACAAAAACGATGCTTCCCGGTCGAGTTGCTTACATAGCAAAATCGGCGCGATCACTTCCAACAATGATAGTTGACGCTATCGTACCCAGCGACGTCGGATTGGCGTCCGGCACCAGGAAGTATTGTCCGACCTTGATGTCCGCGACGGCCGTTGCAACAAGCATGACCACCTTGACGTTCGTCGGCATGGCCATCCTCTTCTGCCCGCCTGGGTTCTTTATTGTCAGGGTTTGGTCCACATTGTCGACCACCGAACCCTCAATGTAGCTCAGGATTTCGTTGCTTTTGCTGGCTACAGAACGGACCGTATCGTTTGGCTCGCGTTTGGGATCGTCGGGAAAGATGTAGATCTCCACCACTTTCGGGCTCATGTCGGCGAAGCCCATCTGCTCGATTGAGGTGGTGCCGACCAGGCTACCGCGTTTGATATCAGCAAGGGACGCTTGGTTCAGTCTGAAGACTTGCACGTCATCCGCAAGCTTCACGTTTGTCATCGTTCCGTCGCGGGCTTTCACGGTTAATTTCTGGCCCGACACACTTTCGATTTTGCCGCGTAACGTCAGAGGAACCTGCGCCATCGCGATCGAGATTACCAGCGAAAGCGCAATGGCGCCCGGAGCAAGCATCCTTTGGAGCGTCGGTATCATGTCCGTCCTCCATTGTGAGATATCGGAGCTATAAGGCTGGCGCTATTCCGCGGCGGTATGCTCGCGCGCGGCTGATGCAGGCTCAACCTGCTTCTCCGATGCAGTGTGCTCAGCCACGGGACGCGACCCCGACCCCACACGCTCGCGAATTGCCTGGAATACGACGTAGAGCGGCGGGATTGCAAAAATTCCGACGAAAGCGGTCAGCATCATTCCGCCGAAAACGGGGGTGCCGACGCCGCGCCGCGCCAATTCGGAGGCGCCCGACGCCACGACCAGAGGGAGTAGACCGAGGATGAAGGCAAACGAGGTCATCATCACCGGACGGAAGCGCAGGCGGGCCCCTTCGGTTGCCGCTTCGTGCAGAAGAACCCCATGCTCGCGCTGTTCCTTGGCGAACTCAACGATCAGAATGCCGTTCTTGGCTGCCAGACCGATCAGCACAACCATGCCGATCTGCGCATAGAGATCCAGCGCGAGCCCGAACAAGAGGATCGCTCCAAAGCACCCAAGAATGCCGATCGAAACCGAAAGCAGCACCGGAATCGGAATATTCCAGCTTTCATACAGTGCGACCAGGAAGAGATAGGCAAACAACACAGCGAAGGCGAGAATGATGCCCGTCCATCCTTCCGCTCGCTTTTCCTGGAATGCCGTGTCGGTCCATTCCCCGGCATATCCCGGAGGAAGCGTATTCTCGGCCACCTGCTCGAACACCTTGAGAGCCTGGCCCGACGATACTCCCGGCGCAGGGTTTCCCTGGATGGTCGCGGCGCGAAGGTTGTTGTAGCGGATGATCGCGGGCGGGCCGACGACGGCACGTACCTCAACCAGGCTGCGCATCGGGATCATTTGTCCCTCAGCATTGCGCACATTGATGCGATAGATGTCATCGATCTTCGACCTGTCAGCGGCATCTGCCTCCACCTGCACCTGCCAGGTACGACCGAAGAGATTCACGTTGTTGACGAAATAGCCGCCCAATGACGCCTGCAGCGCCTGGAAGACGTCACTCAGCTGAACGCCCAGGATTTGAACCTTGTCGCGATTGATATCGAGATAAACTGAGGGATTGTCGGCCGAGAACGTGCTGAAGACGCCGCGGAGTTGCGGATTCCCGTTGGCTGCCACGACCAACCCACGCAGAACCTGTGCAAGTCGTCCGGAATCGCCGCCTTGCAAATCCTGGAGCACATAGGCAAAGCCTCCTCCCGTGCCGAGCCCGACTATGGGCGGCGGCGCCATGGGGACGACGGCCCCGCCCTCGATGTCCCGGAATTTGGTCCGGAGCCTCGCGATGACGTCTCTCGCCCCGAGTCCGCCGCTCAGGCGATCCTCAAAGGGCTTGAACGTCACCACCATGAAACCGGCGTTGGACGCCGAATAATTGTCAATGAAGTTCAACCCGATGACGGAGTTGTATTCCGCCACGGCCGGGTCCGCTTTTACGATTGCTTCGGCCTGGCGCATCACCTCCGAGGTTCGGGCAACCGAAGACCCGCCCGGCAACTGGACAATGACGAATATGGCGCCCTGATCATCCTCGGGCACAAATCCCGTGGGCGTCACCTTGGCGAGGGCGAATGTCCCTGCGCCTGCCACGAGCACCATCGCGATCCCGATGACGGAGAAGCGGACAAGGCGCGCGACAATGGCGCCATAGCCGTCGCGGACCTGGTCGATCGATCGCGACAACCAGCCGATGACGCCGCGCTTCGGGCCATGACTGGGTTTGAGCAGGATGGCGCATAACGCCGGAGAGAGAGTGAGCGCGTTGATCGCGGAAAGCAACATCGACACCGAGACCGTCACGGCAAACTGGCGGAACAGCTCGCCGGAAATGCCCGGGATGAAGGCGATCGGCACGAACACCGAGAGCAGCACCAGGGTAATCGCGATGACCGGTCCCGTGATCTCCGCCATGGCCTGCTTGGTCGCGTCGGCGCGCGAGAGCTCGGGATGCTCCTCCATCACCCGCTCCACGTTCTCGAGCACCACGATGGCGTCGTCGACAACGATGCCGATCGCAAGCACGACCGCGAGCAGCGAGACCGTATTGGCTGAAAATCCGACCGCCTTGAGCGCGATGAACGTTCCTATCAGGCTCACCGGCACTGCCAGGGTTGGAATCAACGTGGCCCGCAGACTCCCGAGGAACAGGAATACGACCAGTACGACCAGAATGAAGGCTTCGACCAGCGTCTTCTTGACCTCATGCATCGTATCGGTCACGAAGACCGTCGGGTCGTACGTAATCTTCCAGACAAGGTCCTCGGGAAACCTCTTTTCGAGCTGGGCTAGTTTGGCACGCACCGCCTTGACTGTCTCGATCGCGTTGCTGCCCGGCGATTGGTAGATGACCACCGCGGCCGCATCCTGGCCATTATAGCGGGTGTCGCGATCGAGATTGGCGGCGCCGAGTTCGACGCGCGCGACATCGCCAAGTCTCAGGACGGACCCGTCCGGGTTGGTGCGGATCACGATCCTGGCGAATTCCTCCGGCGAAGCCAGCCGCCCCTTGGTATTGATGTTGAGTTGCAACTGCTGATCATTGAACATCGGCCGGGCGCCAATCCGCCCCACGGCCGCCTGCGTATTCTGCGACTGGATCGCGTTGATAATGTCCTTGGTCGTCAGGTTGAGCCCGGTCAAGGCATCGGTGTTGACCCAGGCACGAATGGCGTAGTCTTGTGGCGCAAACAGGTACGCGTCGCCGACCCCCGGCGAACTCTTGATCGGGTCAAGCAGGTTGATGGTCACGTAGTTCGACATGAACAGCGGATCATGTGTCTTCTTGGGCGAATACACCGTCACGAAGGCGAGAATCGCGGTGGACTTTTTCTTGACGGTGATGCCCTGTTGCTGAACTTCGGGTGGCAGCTGAGCGAGCGCGGTCTGAACCCGGTTGTCGACATTGACCGTGTTGATGTCTGGATTGGTGCCGAGCTCGAATGACACTGTCAGGCTGTAGCTCCCGTCATCTCCGCTCGTGCTCTTCATGTAGATCGCTTTGTCGACGCCGACGACTTGCGCCTCGATCGGCTGAGCGACCGTGGCGTCCACCACCGCGCCGCTGGCGCCAGGATACGACGTCGTCACCGACACCTGCGGGGGTACGATGTCGGGATACTGCGCCACCGGCATGGCGAGGTAGGCGAGTGCACCGGCAATCGTCGTGACGATCGCGATCACGATCGCTAGCCGCGGACGATCGACAAAGATGGCCGAAAGCATTCCTCAGCTCCGCTTGGGCGATGGCTCCGACGCCGACGTGGTGACAGCCGCATCGGGCCGCAATGACTGGATTCCCTCGACGATCACCTGCTCGCCGCCGGTGAGGCCTTGCTCCACGATGACGCCAGTTCCGCTTGGACCGCCTGTGCGGATCCGGCGCACCGTGGCTTTACCCTGGTCCGCCACAAAGACGTAGACACCTTCCTGGTCGGAGATCAGCGCAGATTGCGGAATCGCGATCTTCTCCTCCGCCGTGCTCTTCTGCAGACCGACGCGGACGAGCTGGCCGTCAATCAACGAACCATCGGGGTTAGGAAAGGTCGCGCGCACCAGGACGGTATCCGTGCCGCGATTGACGGTTACATTGATGAAATTGATGGTGCCCGGATGCTTGTAGGGCTTGCCGTCGCTGAAATACACCGTTGGCTTTATGCCAGTGGGGTCAATGGCACGCGCTTCCTCCTGGGCAGCCGCGAGCTCTCGCTCACTGACCGGAAATTCCACGTAGGTGGGATCCAGGCTGACAATGGTCGTCAGGACGCCGCTTTGCGCGCTGACGACATTGCCTTTTGTAATATTGGTTTTTCCAATCTTTCCGCTGATCGGAGAGGCGATATCGGTGTATCCGAGATTGATCTTAGCAGTCTGCAGATTGGCCTGATCGAGGATCAATGTGGCACTTGCAGATTTATCAGCTGCAAGCGCTTGGTCTCGAGCGACCTCGGTGCCCACCTGTTTCTGCAGCAATTCCTGCGCTCGCTGCAATTGAACTTCGGTCAGTTGCTTTGCGGCCTGACTTTTCTCCAGCGCCCCTTCCGCTTGCCCTACGGCAGCCTCGAAGAGACCCTTCTCGATCCGGTAGAGCGGTGCTCCCTCCTTGATGGCGTCGCCTTCCTTGAAGAGTACTTCCTCGAGATAGCCGGTGATCCGGGCTCTCACTTCTACCCGCTGAACTGCTTCGACCCGACCCACAAGATCGAGCATCCTAACAACCGGCTTCCGTTCCGCCGTGATGACTCGCACGGGTACAGCCGCCGGCTTCTGGGCTGACTGAGCGATAGCCGTAGACGGCACCCCGACCAGCAACAACAGGACTGTGAATATCGCGCGCACGATCGGCTCCATTTCCAGCACGTCGTTGAAACCACGACCGGCTTCCATTTCCAGCGCGTTGCTGAAGCGAAATCGATGCGCGTTCCGGAAATGGTTCGCTCGATCTACATCGAAGTTTTTCTAACGCTCGTCCGCTCGGCTCAGTGGTTTGAGCACCGCTGCGCGTCTGCCTGGACAGATTGGCTTGCACTGCTCCAGGATTCTCATTCCGGTTGCCGGCTCATGCACAGTCGCGGCTTCTCTGGAAGGTGGTAGATTCACCTCTTTTCATGCAGCTCGGAATCGCTGTGCGCGCGTCTCGCTGATGACCGATCGCGACAGACTTCGCAAAGCAGCTTCCGACGAGCTGACCTCAGCATCGTTCAAGGAGATCCGCGCGTGTTGATACAAATCAATATTCTGCAGGGGGCATTACGTCATTGATACATATTGGTCAGCGTTTTTGACTGAGCGACTTCTCTCCAAGCCGCTTGTTGCGGCGCTATTTGTCTTGCACAAAGCCTAGCGGGACCGTGCCTTCGCACCCTTTGGCGCTGCCTTCGATAACCCGGACAAATGCCGTCAGGTCGCCACGGCTGAAAACCGTTATTTTGCTGCCCTGCGGCGTCTTGCATGCGAGCAATGGCGCGACCGCGGTCTCGTCGGGAGCACCGCCTTGGGCGATTCTTTCGAAGTGGCTGAGCGCATCACTGTCCTTGAACACCCAGACGTTTGGCGACGAGAGTTTGCTGCGCAGCACCGCAGCTTCGGCCTTCGGCGCGAGCAGGGAGGCAAGCAGGATGCCGACCAGGATCAGAATGTTCTTCATCGACGATTTCCCTCGGCGCGATCCCAATGGCTACCGAGCAGCCCATCGACATTCTCGACGGTCGCTATGGACCATCGCAGTAGACAGGTAGTGGTGCCTACGTCCTTAAGGATCGAACGATCCGACGAGGCGGCGCCGCCACAACCTGCGGCGCAGCGTTTTTCAGCCGGGGAGGGTCTGTTCCTGTTGATCTAGATCAACGAGTGCAAGGCCCAACAGGCAAGCATCTTGGCACGGCCACAGCAGGTGGTGCCTATGCTGTTTGAGCCCGAACCGAACGACTCGACGAGACAGCGCTCTAAGCGCTTCGACAGGCTGGCTGGTCTGCTTTGGCTCCTGGGAACGGTAGGTGTCATTGTTGTGCTTATTTATTTGTTTGGATTCCTTGACTAGTACCCATCGCCTCGGGTCAGCTGCAGAAGCGTATTGAGCGTATTGATTGTATTCTCCAACGACTGCCAGGTTCGCCGGACAAGAGGCCACATCGCTGGATCTATCTGATGCTCCGTTTAATCGCTGCGATGCCACTAGTTGCGATGCTCTTATTGGTGGGAGCTACCTCAGCTCTCGCTCAGGACTACCCTTGGTGCCTCCAAGGAAGAGATTGGGGTTATCCCGGCCTTTGCCACTTCTGGACCTACGGACAATGTAGGGCAACAGCATCCGGCACCTTCGCATATTGCGGGATCAATCCGCGCTTCGCCTTTGCGCCCCAGCGGCCAGGCTATCGGCCGTGGCTTGCTGAGCCCAGTAACAGACAACGATAGGCGACACACTGCGGCCGTTGGGCACGTCCGCATTACAGCCGAGATGACGCTAAGCTTGGCTACGTCAGACCTGCTATAGTCACTTCAAGCGTCAACCTCCCGGAGAAGATCATGATAAAGTTCGTCGGTGTTGTTGCAGCGTTGATACTCGCGCTCGATGCGATCCCGACGGCTCAAGCGCAGGTCAGCTTAGAGGTCTCGAAGATTACATGTGACCAATTCGCGGGTTACCGAATCACCAATCCCCAAAATATCGCGATCTGGCTAAACGGCTACTATCATGGCAAGCGAGGCTCTACAGTCGTCGATACGCAAAAGCTCCTCGCAGACGCGCAAACCATGGAAAGATATTGTGCTGCCCATCCTCAAGCACTGGTCATGAACGCGGTGGAAACATTGTTCGGTGCGAATAAGTAGGGACTGGTGTCGCTGCGATGACAGGATGGTTGAACAATGTTGTTGTTTGCTGCGGTGCATGAGTCAGCTCATGGCAACTATCGCCCGGTACCAAGCCTCATCCACGTGGGGCAACTCAATCACAGATGGCTGACGTTTGCGAAAACGTGACGGGCATGCTCGCCATCGGGCTGGTCGATCCCAGCGGCATCGCCGCGCGGGCCTTAGAGGAAAGGGCGCCGATGGAGCGGGTTCCGATTGACATACATCAATCCAGGGAACATGAATCGGCCAACGCTGACTGATCGCGAGAATCCGGAATATCAGTGCAAGTGCTGGTCCCCTGGACAAAGAGCCGTGCACATGACCCTCGATCCGATCCACCAGTTCGACATCAAGAACTTTTTTACGATCGGCCACATCGGTGGTCACACGATCTCCTTCACCAACTCAACAGCCTATATGTTGCTCACGGTGGCGGTGATTTGCTTGCTGGCTATACGCGGCATGAAAGGTCGGCAACTGGTGCCCGGCCGTTTCCAGTCTGCGGCCGAATTGACCTACGTGTTCGTGGCCACCATGATCCGGTCCACCGCGGGCGAGGACGGCATGAAGTTCTTCGCGCTGGTGTACTGTCTGTTCATGTTCATTCTGGTCGCGAACGTGATCAGCATCATTCCCTACACATTCACTGTCATGAGCCACATCATCGTCACGGCCTCGTTCGCGTTGCTGGTGTTTTTCACGGTGCTGATCTACGGTTTCTATAAAAACGGACTGAAGTTCTTCAGGATCTTCGTGCCGCCTGGCGTTCCCGGCTACATACTGCCGCTGGTCGTCGCGATCGAGGTCATCTCCTTCCTGTCGCGGCCGCTGTCGCACAGCGTGCGTCTGTTCGCCAACATGCTCGCCGGTCACATTACGCTGAAGGTGTTTGCCGGCTTCGTCGCCTTGCTCGGCACCTCGCTCGGCACGATCGGGTGGATCGGCGGAATAGCGCCGCTCGCATTGACGGTTGCATTGACCGCGCTTGAATTGCTGGTGGCGTTCCTGCAGGCCTATGTATTTGCGATCCTGACCTGCATCTACCTCAACGACGCGCTTCATGGGGGACATTAGGCGGACCCTGCGTGCGCGCCTTAATCCAGCCGCGCAGAAGGATACCGTTCATGCACGCATTCCTATTGCGGGCCGGAATGGCGGATCGTCTTCGGGCAGGGGAACTGGTGTGTAGCGATCGAATTGCATCGTGAAGGTCGCGCGTCCCTGGCTGATCGAGCGTAGGCTATTCACGTACCCGAACATGTTTATGAGTGGCACCGTTGATTTGATGACATTCGCGTTGCGACTCCGGATCTGACCGCGCCGCAAATTCAGGTCGCCGATGACGGCGTCAGCATGTTCTTCCGGGGTCACCACCTCGACCTTCATGATCGGCTCGAGCAGAACGGACTTGCCCTTCAGCAGCGCTTCGCGGAACGCAGCGCGCGATGCGATTTCGAAGGCCACCGGCGAGGAGTCAACATCGTGGTGCTTGCCGTCGACGAGCTGGACCTTGACGTCCACCACTGGAAAGCCGGCGACGACGCCTGAGCCCATCACGCTGTTGAGACCGCTTACGACGCCGGGGATGTATTCCGCGGGAACGGCGTCGCCGGCGGCTTTCGATATGAACTCGAAGCCCTTGCCTGGCTCGTTCGGCTCGACGACAAACTCGACGTGCGCAAACTCACCTTTAGGGCTGATAACCGTCTTGTGCGTATACTTCACGTCGACACGTCGGGTTATGCACTCGCGGAATGCCACCTGCAGCGCACCGATATTGGCGTCGATCTTGTAGGTGCGCCTGAGGATGTCGATCTTGGCATCGAGATGGAGTTCGCCCATACCCTTGAGGATGGTCTGGCCGGACTCATGGTCGGTCGACACACGGAACGATGGATCTTCGGCCGCCAGCTTCGCCAGTGCGATGCCAAGCCTCTCCCGGTCGCTCCCCGATTTCGGTTCGATCGCAACTTCAACCAGCCACGGCGGCTGCGTGTGGATGTCATCCGCCATCGCTCAATCCCAAATCTTCGATCATCCGGCTGGTGAGTAGGCCGCAAGGGATAATACCGGGATTCATCGACAATTGCGCGTTTATTCGGCGGTCCGCTCCCGCAACCGCTGCGCATAGACGTTGATGATGAGCGCCGCCAGCAGGATCAGGCCGCGGATCAGGATTTTCAGAAAACTGTCGATGTTGACGTGGTCGAGCCCGTTGTTGAGGACGCCGAGCACGAACAGGCCGACGATGGTGTTGCCGATGCCGCCGCGGCCACCGAACAGGCTGGTGCCGCCGACCACGACGGCGGCGATGGAATCCAGCAAGTAAGTATCGAACTCGTTCTGCTGCGCGCTGCCAAAATGCGCGACGCCGAGCATGCCGCCGATACCGGCGCAGACGGCCGAAATCACCATCACGCTGCCGAGAATGAGCTTGACGTTGAGGCCGGAGTATTCGGCGGCCTCGCGGTTGCCCCCGACCATGTAGACGTAGCGGCCAAAGCGGGTGTAGGTCAGCACGAGATGGCCGCCGAGCAGCATCAGCGCTGCCACGATCACGATCCAGGGTATGCCGCCGATCGATGTCGATCCGAGTGTTGTGACGAGTGGGGGCACTTTGTAGGCGATCTGCCCGCGCACGAGCAGCGCGGAGATGCCGGCCGCGATCTGCATCATCGCCAGCGTCATGATGAACGAGGGGATGCCGATGACAGTCAGCCCGAACGCATTGACGAGGCCGAGCAGGGCGCACAGCGCCAGCGCCAGCAGGATCGCGGCCCAGCCGGGCATCGGCACGTTGGCGATGTTGACGTAGGATTCCTGCAGCGTGAAATAGGCGACCGCAATGCCGGTGACGTTGGCAATCGCGGCGATCGAGAGGTCGATTTCGGCGCACAGGATCACGAAGGTGAGGCCGACGGCGATGATGCCGGTGACCGAAATCTGCGTCAGGATGTTGCCGAAATTGTCGAGCGTCGCAAAGGAGGGGCTGGCGACCGCGAAGAAGGAGAACAGGCAGATCAGCGTCAGGAACGGCGCGATGTTACGCATCTGCGAGCGCAGGATCGCGGCAAGGCGGTGCGGGCGTTTGCGATCTGCCGCGACTGTCGCGCTGTCACCGGTCGTCATGTCGGTCTCCTCATGCCGCTTCGAGCAGGCGGTCCTTGCTGATCCGTTCGTTGGCAAATTCCCGCACCACCGCGCCGCGTTTCAGCACGATGACGCGGTCGGCGAGCGACAGCACCGTCTCCGGCTCGGTGGAGAGCACGATGACGGCGAGCCCCTTGGCGCGCAGATCCCTGACGATGTGGATGACGTCGTCCTTGGCGCCGACATCCATGCCGCGGGTCGGCTCGCACAGCACCAGCAGCCGCGGCGGGTAGCTCAGCCACTTCGCCAGCGCGACCTTCTGCTGGTTGCCGCCGGAGAGCATGCCGAGATCGAGCTCGACCGCCGCTGGACGGATCCGCAACTGGTCGACCTGCCGCATGGCGATCTCGCGCTCGCGCGACGGCTTGAGCAGCAGGGATGAAATCCGGTCGAGGACGCTGATCGAGATATTCTTGTAGACCGGCTCCTGGTGAAACAGCATATCGCGCCGGCTCTCGGGCACGAAGGCGATGCCGGCGCGCCGCGCGTCGGCCGTGCTGCGGAAGGTCTTTTGGTCGCCCGCGACCGCCAGCGTGCCTTGGTCAGGCCTGAGCTTGCCGAACAGGATTCGCGCCAGTTCGAGCTGGCCGCATCCCATGAAGCCATAGATGCCCAGCACTTCACCGGCGCGGACGTCGAACGAAACATCGCGCAGGCTGCGGGCAAGCGAAAGGCTGCTTGCGTTCAGCACCACCGGCCTCTCGGCAGGCGGCGGCAGCATGATGTCGTGGGTGTAGGTCTCCTCCAGCGCCTCGCGGCCCTTGCCGATCATCGCCTCGATCAGGGCGGGCTTGCTGGTCTCGGCGGCTCTCGTCTCCGCAACCTTCCTGCCGTTGCGGAACACGGTCACGACATCGGAGACGCGCAGGATGTCTTCGATGAAATGCGAAATGAAGACGATGCTGGTGCCTTCGTCGCGCAGCCGCTTCAGCGTCGCGAACAGCCGCTCCACTTCGGGCGGCGACAGCGCCGAGGTCGGCTCGTCCAGGATGATGATGCGGGCGCCCGAGAACAGCACGCGGGCGATCTCGATCAGTTGCTGCAGCCCGATCGGCAGATCGCCGAGCCGCGACATCGGATCGACGTCGATGCCGAACCGCTTCAGCTGCTCGCCGGCCTCCCGCGCCATGCGCCGCCATTGCACGAAGCCTAAGCGGTTGGTCGGCTGGTTGCCGAGAAACACGTTCTCCGCCACCGACAGATCGGGCGCGACGCTCAGTTCCTGATGCACCATGGCGATACCAGCCGCATGCGCGTCGCGCACCGACCGGAAGCGGGTTTCCTTTCCGTCCAGGATGAAGCGGCCGGAAAAATCCGCATGCACGCCGGCGATGATCTTCATCAGCGTGCTTTTGCCCGCGCCATTCTCGCCGACGAGACCGTGGATCTCGCCGGGAGAAAGCGCGAAATCGACACCACGAAGGGCTTCGACGCCGCCGAAGGCCTTCGTGATCTCTTGCAGTTCGAGGATGGGCTGTCCCGCAGGCATGGGGGCTCAGATCAGGAAGTGGTCCTCCATCCATTGCATGCCGGCGGCATTGGCCTTGGTCACGACAGGTCCGTCCGTGATGACGTGCTTCGGAATGCCCTGTCCGCTCTTCTCGCCTCCGGTCACCGCGGCAACGCCGGCGACGATGGCGCCGCCATGGATGCGGCAGGAGGGGTTACGCACGGTCGCGAACATACGGCCTTCGCTCACCGCCTGGATCGCCGGCGGCATGGCGTCGACGCCGCCGATCAGGATGTTGGTGCGATTGCGCGCCTTCATGATGTTGGCGGCGGCAAGCGCCATGTCGTCATTGTGGAAGAAGGCCGCGTCGATCTGCGGGTATTTGGTCAGATAGGTCTCCCACAGGCGCGCGGCCTTCGAGACGTCCCAGTCGGCCGGCTGGGTGTCGAGCACCTCGATGTTCGGGAACTGCTTGACGACGGACTCAAAGCCCTTCGCGCGGCCTTGCGCGCCGGTGTGGCCGAGCGCGCCCTGCGTCATGATGATCTTGCCCTTGCCGCCGATGGCGTTGCAGAGCGCCTGGGTTACGGATGCGCCCATGAATTCATTGTCGGGCGCCAGGAACGAATGCACCTTGATCTGGTCGAGCGGGGCGATCAGCGTGTCCATGTCGATCACGGGAATGCCGGCATCGATCATCTTGTTCACCGGCTGGGTCAGCGTGCCGATGCCGAAGGCCTGGATGGCGACGAAATCCCATTTTTGCGATGCCATATTGTCGATCGCGGCGCGCTGCTTGACCGCGTCGAGCTGGCCGTCAAACCAGGTAACCTCGACATTGAACAGCTTGCCCCACCATTCGGCGGCCTGCTTGCCCTGGGCGCACCACGTCGCCTGCAGGCCGGCATTGGAAAACGCCGCCTTCAGCGGCTTCTCTGACCGCGCGGCGGCAGCCAGCGCCGGGTTTATGCCCAGTCCCCCGAGCAGGGCGGTCGCTGCGCCAGCCGCGCCCGCCGCCTGAAGAAGGTCGCGTCTGGTCGTTGCGGATTTGTCAGTTCCGGACATCGTTTGCTCCCTCGCTTGTCATTGTTATCGCCGTCGGCGTCGATTGCACGCACCGCGGATCGGGGCAGTCTTTCACACTCGGCGAGGTTCCGCCACCGGATGACTTGATCGTCCGTATCAATGAGATCGGGGAAATCTTGGCGCTCGCAGCTTCACTGCGCTGCAACGAGACTTTCGATATCGCCGAGCAATGTCCGCCACGCCGTGTCGATGTCGTCAGACCAGTCCGCGCCGACGACCTCACGCAGCGTCTGCGCGATGATGCCGAAGAACGCCACGAACAATTCGCGCGGCGTGCCGTAGGCGTCGTGCGAGGAGACTTCCGATGTGATCAGGCGGAAATGGCCGGTGCGTTCGCCGGCAAAGTCCAGGATGGCGTCGATCGTCAGCGCCAGCATCGAACCCTTGACGAGTTCGCTGCCCTCGCTGCGGAACATCGTCTGCGCTTCTGGATGCTCCTCGAACAGGCGGCGATAGACCAACGGCGTCAGATCCGAGCAGCGCTCGGCGGCGATCTCAAAACTTCGCTCGATCGGATTTGACGATGACATCATAGCCGCTTGCGATCGTCGTCTCGAAAAAAAAGAGCAGGGCTCGGAGCCCTGCTCAAAAATTGTGTCGACCCTTAATTTCCTCGAAAATTTGGATTTGATCTTGATTGTCGAGGCGACGCTGCTTGTGCGCGTCAGGGCTCCTCCCGAGACTTGGACCACCAAGCTTAACCTCTCGGCCAGCCTGAGCCCGAATTGGTAGACCATCTTTTTCGTCTTGTCATCATTTTCGGCAACGTTTGTTCAAAATTCCAGCACTCTGCGAAATGATTGGGATGCTGCTACTGATGGTTGTGGGTTTAGCTGCAATTCGCCCGGGGCTTGGTATCGGGGTAGGGCGCCCTCGTAATGCTGCAAAACGCATCGCTTTTCGCCCGCTTCTTTCCTTGAAGCCGCAACATAGTTCCGGGAACCTCGTCTCGACTTCGGACTCCTTGAGTGATTAAGGTCTGAAGCGGATGGGTTTGCGATGCGCCGGCGGCTGAAGAATTTCCTGCCAATAGTCCTGATTGCGCTGCTGGTGCAGATTTTTGCACCGGTCGGCGCCTGCTGGGCGGCCAGCATCGCGGCCTCCGATCCGCTCGCTGGTGCCGTGATCTGTCACGGCAATGGCGCTCCCGGCGCCGGGCAGGCCGACCAGACCAATCACCGCGCCCATGACGGATGCTGTTCGGTTTGCAGCGTGCTGCAGACCGGCGCCCCGGTCGACACGCCCGAGATCGCCGACATCGTTACGATCGATCGCCAGCCCGAGCGCGTGGTCTGGATCGAATTCGCCCCCGACCGGTTCGCCTCCCGCGCCGGTTCGCACGCGCAGGCACGTGCGCCACCCTCCGTTTCCTGACCCTCCATCCCTGTCGAGATTGGTGCGGCCTTTGGCCGTCCCGGTTGATTCACATGCGCAGGCCGGCAGAAGACCGGCGTCAGGATCGTTCCTATGTTTCGTTATCGTGCCCTTGCCGGGGTGAGCACGCTCGCATTGTGCTGCGTCTCGTTGGCGTTTCCCTCGGCGACACAGGCGCAGACGGCCAGTCAAAGCCTGCCGGCCGTGACGGTTGATGCACCGCGGCCCGCCGCGGCCCGGCCCGCGGCCCGCAGGCCGGCGGC
>NZ_LLXZ01000220.1 GCF_001440395.1 Bradyrhizobium jicamae
GGGCGCGGCGGGCGGCGTCGTCACGGCCGAGGCCAAGGCTGAATTTGAACGCGCGGTGGCGCAAAGCGCCGACGACCCGAAGGCCAATTACTTTCTCGGGCTCGCCGCCGAACAGGATGGCCGCCGGACCGATGCCGCCGCGATCTGGCAGGGCATGCTCGCCAAGTCGCCCGCCGACGCGCCATGGCGCCCGCTGATCGAGGCCGCACTGGCCCGGGTCGGCGGATCTGTCGCGCCGGCACTTTCCAGCGATGCGATGGCCGCCGCCAAGGACATGAATGAGGATGACCGCGGCGCGATGATCCGTGGCATGGTGGATCGGCTTGCGACGCGGCTGAAGCAGAACGGCGACGATGTCGAAGGATGGTTGCGGCTGGTGCGGGCCTATCAGGTGATGGGCGAACGCGACAAGGCGGCGAGCGCGGTCGTCGAGGCGCGGCAGGCGGTCGCGAGCGATGCGGAACGCTTGCGCCAGCTCAATGCCGGCCTGAAGAATCTCGGACTTGATGGGTGAGCAGGGTGACAAGACGCGCAAGGGAAGGCAGAGGACAGAAATGACGCGCAAGCAGCGGCGTTTGACCATGATCGGCGGTTCGCTCGCGGTGCTCGCGATTGCGGCGGCGCTGGTGCTGAACGCCATGCGCGATTCCATCGTGTTCTTCTCCACGCCGACGATGGCCGCGGAGAAGCAGATCCCGCCGGGCAAACGGTTCCGTCTTGGCGGCCTGGTCCAGCCGGGCTCGCTGGTGAAGGGCGACAATCTTGCCGTGAATTTCTCCGTCGCCGACGGCGCCGCAACGCTGCCCGTCGCCTACAAGGGAATCTTGCCGGACCTGTTCCGAGAGGGGCAGGGCGTCGTCGCCGAAGGGGCGATCGACGCCTCCGGCGTCTTTAGGGCCGACACCGTGCTGGCAAAACATGACGAGACCTACATGCCGAAGGATGTCGCCGATGCCCTGAAGAAGCAGGGGCACTGGAAGGACGATTACGGCGCCAAGCCCGGCGCCACGGCCGCGTCTGCGCCGGTTCAGGGGGCCTCGAAGTGATCGCGGAAGCCGGCCATTACGCGCTTGTGCTGGCGCTGGGACTGGCGCTGATCCAGTCCACGGTGCCGATCCTGGGCGCGCGCTGGGGCGATCATGCCTTGATGAATGTCGCGCGCTCCACCGCGCTCGCGCAGTTGCTGTTCGTGGGCGCGTCGTTTGCGGCGCTGACGATGCTGCACGTCGTCTCGGACTTCTCCGTCGTCAACGTGTTCGAGAATTCGCACTCGATGAAGCCGATGCTCTACAAGATCACCGGCGTGTGGGGCAATCACGAAGGATCGATGCTGCTGTGGGTGTTGATCCTGGCGCTGTTCGGCGGCCTGGTCGCCGCCTTCGGCAACAATCTGCCGCTGTCGCTGCGCGCGCATGTGCTGACGGTGCAGGGCTGGATTGCCGCCGCGTTCTATCTGTTCATCCTGGCCACCTCCAATCCGTTCCTGCGCATCTCAAGCCCGCCGATCGAGGGCCGCGACCTCAATCCGGTGCTGCAGGACATCGGCCTCGCGGTGCATCCGCCGATGCTCTATCTCGGCTATGTCGGCTTCTCGATCTCGTTTTCCTTCGCGGTGGCCGCGCTGATCGAGGGCCGCATCGACGCCGCCTGGGCGCGCTGGGTGCGACCGTGGACGCTGGTGGCGTGGATCTTCCTCACCCTCGGCATCGCGATGGGCTCGTACTGGGCCTATTACGAACTCGGCTGGGGCGGCTGGTGGTTCTGGGATCCGGTCGAGAACGCTTCCCTGATGCCGTGGCTCGCCGGCACCGCGCTGCTGCATTCCGCGGTCGTGATGGAAAAGCGCAACGCGCTGAAGGTCTGGACCATCCTGCTATCGATCCTGACCTTCTCGCTGTCATTGCTCGGCACCTTCCTGGTGCGTTCGGGTGTCCTGACATCGGTGCATGCGTTCGCGACCGATCCGGCGCGCGGCGTGTTCATCCTTTTGATCCTCTGCCTGTTCATCGGCGGCAGTCTTTCGCTGTTCGCCGCGCGGGCGACGGCGCTGAAGCAGGGCGGATTGTTCGCGCCGATCTCGCGTGAGGGCGCGCTGGTGCTCAACAATTTGCTTCTGACTGTCGCCTGCGGGACCGTGCTGTTCGGGACGCTGTATCCGCTGGCGCTGGAAGTCCTGACCGGCATCAAGCTTTCGGTCGGCGCGCCGTTCTTCAACCTGACCTTCGGGCCCTTGTTCGTGCTGTTGATGATCGCGGTGCCATTCGGGCCGATGCTGGCCTGGAAGCGGGGCGACCTGCTCGGGGCGGCGCAGCGGCTGATGGCGGCCGGCATTGCGGCGCTGATTGCGATCGCTGTGCTGTATGCGTGGACGTATGGCGGCAGCACATTCGCGCCGCTCGCGATCGGGCTTGCGGTATTCGTCATCGGCGGGGCGCTCAGCGATCTCGCTGAACGCACGGCGCTGTTCCGCGTTCCCTTGGGCGTGGCGATGGCTCGCGCGCGCGGATTGCCGCGCTCGACCTGGGGCACGGCGTTCGCGCATGCCGGCGCCGGCATTGCCCTGATCGGAATCGTCTGCGAGACCACCTGGAACAGCGAGTATATCGGCACGATGAAGCCGCGCGATGTCGCCAACGTCGCCGGCTATCAGTTGAAACTCGATGACATCACGCAGCGGCAGGGGCCGAATTTCCGCGAGATGATCGCGCAGTTCACGGTCTCGAGCGACGGTGAAACGCTGCAGATGATGACGCCGTCGAAGCGCAACTTCACCACGCGCGGCTCCTCGACCACCGAGGCCGCGTTGCTGACGCGCGGCGCCAGCCAGCTCTATGTTTCGCTCGGCGATACCAATGCCGACGGCGCCATTGCGGTGCGCATCTATCACAAGCCGCTGGTGCTGCTGATCTGGTGGGGACCTGTCCTGATGGCGTTCGGCGGCCTGCTGTCGCTGTCGGACCGCCGGCTGCGCGTCGGCGCACCGAAGCCGGCCAAGGCCACCCGTGCGCTGGCTCCGGCGGAGTAGGGCGGTGAGGCGCCTCCTTGCATACGTACTTGTCGCCGCGGTGATGTCAGTCGCGCCGGCCGCTTACGCCGTGCAGCCCGACGAGATCATGGCCGACCCTGCCAAGGAGGCGCGTGCGCGCAACCTGTCGCGCGAGCTGCGCTGCATGGTGTGCCAGAACCAGTCGATCGACGATTCCGATGCGCCGCTGGCGCGCGACCTGCGGCTTCTGGTGCGCGAGCGCATCGCGGGCGGCGA
Organism: Bradyrhizobium jicamae; assembly: GCF_001440395.1. Classification (GTDB taxonomy): domain Bacteria; phylum Pseudomonadota; class Alphaproteobacteria; order Rhizobiales; family Xanthobacteraceae; genus Bradyrhizobium; species Bradyrhizobium jicamae. Next base: position 3,263 of record NZ_LLXZ01000220.1, read on the forward strand.
CAATGACAGCCAGGTGATCGATTTTCTGGTGGCGCGCTACGGCGAGTTCGTGCTGCTGAAGCCGCGCCTCACGCCGCATACGCTGCTGCTGTGGCTGTTGCCGCCGCTGGCGCTGGCCGGCGGCGGACTGGCGTTGTGGTTCTACAGCCGCCGCCGCTCGCAATCATCAGGCGCAAGCGATCCATCCTTGCTCAGATTGAGCGAAGAGGAGCAGGCCCGGCTGGAGCGCCTGATCGCGGCGGAGACCGCGTCGGAAAAGAAGGGCTGACCGCCTCATTGCAAGCGGGCAGGTTTCCGCTATGAAATCCCCTGGCTAGAAAAATAATATTGCCTTCAATTTGTCTTGGGAGGAAACGGACATGGCCTTTTCACTCTACGACGCCAGCGTGGCGAATTACCTGCAGACCCTCGGTGCGGTCGGCGGCTTCCTTGATCGTGGTCTCAAGCATTTTCGCGATAACAACATCGATCCGGAAACGATGGTCGAGGCGCGCCTTGCGCCTGACATGCTGCCATTGCGCTTCCAGATCATCTCCGTCGCCCAGCATTCCCGCGGCGCCATCGAGGGCGTGCAGAGCGGAGAATTCCGTCCGCCCGCATCCAAGACGCCGTACGACTACGCCGGATTGCAGGGGCTGGTCGCGCAGACCCGCGAAGCGCTGGAGGGCTGGACGCCCGAGGCGGTCAATGCGCTCGGCGGCCGTGACGTCGTCTTTCATCTCGGCGAACACAAGCTGCCCTTCACGGCGGAAGGGTTTCTGATGTCGTTCTCGCTGCCCAACTTCTATTTCCACGCCACCACCGCCTACGACATCCTGCGCACCAACGGCGTGCCGCTCGGCAAGCGGGATTTCATGGGCCGGATGAAGATGAAGAAGTGACCTCGGCGCAAGCTGGCTGCGAACATTAGGCTCGCAGCATGTTCCAGCCCACCCAGACGAGAATGCCGATATTGAGGTACATTGTGGCCGCCATGCCGAAGGCCCGATACAGCGGGTGGATTCGGTAGCCGATCCAGAAGGCAAATCGGGCGACGATGAACACGATGGTGGCGGCTGCAATGACCTTGATCTGGCCGGGCGGCAGGCTGACGCTCAGCGCCAATGTGCCGATCACGAACAGCACATATTGCTGCAGCGTGTTGTCGAGCACGCGCCCGTTGATCAGCGTTGCCTGATCCTCCTTGTGCAGCGTCGGATCGATCGCTTCGCTGAGGAAGCGGTTGTTGCCGACGGTGATGGTGCCGACCACCAGCGGGATCGCGGCAAGGGCGTTTGCCTTGAGGGCAAAGGCAAGCCGATCGGCGAGGCCGGTCAGGGCCGAGGTATCCGCCCAGATCAGCGAGATGCCGGCGATTGCGGCTACCATGGTGAGCACGCCGCTACCGGCGCCAATCGCAACGGTCTGTTGTTCAGGAGTCATGGCACGTCTCCACTATCGATAGCCGGACGAAATCGGACCAGCGTGAACCGGGGCGCTATCCGGCACCCGGGCCGAGATCGCGGCAGACATCTGCAGCACGACGAACAGGCCATGCAGCGCCGTGGTGACGTAACCGACCACCAGCATGTCGGCCGCAATGAAGAGTTGCCAGAATACCAGATTGGCGGTTCCCAGCAGGACGTGAATGGCGACAGCCGCGAGGTGCCAGCCGCGCGCCGGCTGGGCGCGCCACATCAGGATGCCCAGGATGAACGCCAGCCCGTGCGCCTCGATGAAGCCAATTCCGGCATAGGGCGCCTCGGCCACGACATGCGCGACCGGTCCAAGCCCGAAGAATATGCCCCGTACGTCGCTTGCGAAGCCGCCCGCGGACGCTGCGAGGAGAAACGTTGCATTGGCGCGCAGGAGGATCTGTCGGGTGGCGGTAGTCATTGGTGGCCTCCGTGAGGTGCAATGTGGAGATGAAGACATGAGGTGAATCGGAAGAGGGGGACCGGTTTTCCATCCATGTGCACGGCGCGGGTCACAACAGCACCACGCCCTGAATCAGATAGACGGTGGACACCGCGCCGATCACGTATCGCGACCAGGTGCGGAATTGCGTTTCGCTGATGATCTCCAGCACGAACCGCGAGAGATGCGTTCCGGCGACCGCAAGCGGGATCGCCACGACGATCGCGATCAGCGACAGGGCCTCGCCGCCGGCGAGCAGATGACCGAAATAGGCGGCCTTCAGAAAGTGCCCGAGCACCTGCACGGCGGCCTTGGTGGCGACCAGTTGCCGGCTGTTGAGTTGCGAGCGCACGAAGAACACGTCCAGGATAGGACCGGAGACCCCGGCCAGAAGCTGCAGCACGGTGCACAAGACGCCGCAGCCATACGCGTGGCCGGCCTTTCCGATGTCGGGTGTGAGCCGGCCGGGAAGCAGCAGCCCCAACAGAGGGCTCACACCAACGATAATTAGGGCTATCGCCTTGCTCGCCACGAGCGCCATGACGCCGACCACAGCTGCGGCGACCACCGCGCCGCCGGCGTAATGGGCAACGATCCGCCAATCGATATGCGATCGCCACTGCCAGGCCCGCCAGCCGTTCGAGGCCATCTGCACGAGGCCGTGCAGAACCATGGCCGGCGCCAGAGGCATAAAAGCCAGCAGGATTCCCATCAGGATCATGCCTCCGGCCATCCCGAAGATGCCCGAGATGAAGGAGGTCGACACAATAGCGGCGGCGAATCCGGCTGCGAGGGGGAGGCTGAGCATGGACGTCGTCCAGTGAGATGCGATGACTGCTCCATGCGCGTTTGACAGCGGCTTCGCAAACGCGTTTAGTTCAGCCATAGACCAAGCAAATGTTGGGCTAGCTCATGCGCCGCCTGCCTTCGCTGAACGGTTTGCGCGCCTTCGAGGCTGCGGCGCGCCATGGCAGCTTCGTGGCCGCAGGCCAGGAGTTGAACGTCACGCAGGCGGCGATCAGCCGGATGGTGCGGCTGCTCGAAGCGCGTCTCGGATTTCCGCTGTTCGAGCGGCTTCCCAATGGCCTCGTGCTGACCGCGCAGGCGAGGGCGCTGCAGCCAAATCTCACGACGGCATTCGACTCGATTGCATCGAGTGTCGCGCAGGTCTCGGCGATGCGCGCCACGCCGGTTTTGACGATCGGTGTCGGCCCGTCCTTTGCAACACGCTGGATGATTCCGCGCCTTGCGAGTTTCTATCGCGCCCATCCCGAGATCGAGGTGCGGCTGGCGACGGGCGGCGCGATCAATCCGTTCAGGGATGACTGGACCTGCGGCATTCTCCTCGGTGGCGGCGATTGGCCGGAACTGGCGGCTGAGCCGTTGTTTTCGGCGGACCTCTTTCCCGTGTGCTCAGCTTCCATTGCCCGACGGCTCGGCAAGCCGTCGGACCTGACGCAGGAGAGCTTGCTGCAGGTGGCTCACTCGCCGGAGGATTGGCCGTTATGGCTTTCCGCCGCAGGCGTGAAGCGGCGTCGTGCCGCCTTGGGGCCGAGCTTTGCCAATTACGGAATGGCGCTGCAGGCTGCGCTCGACGGTGTTGGCGTGGCCATTGGCCTGCGCCCCTATGTCGAAGACGATATCGCCATGGGACGTCTGGTCGCGCCGTTTTCGCTGTCGGTGCCGAAGGGCAGGGCCTGGTATCTCGTGTATCGTCCGTTCCGCGAAACCGACCCGGGGCTGATCGCCTTCCGCGACTGGCTAAGGCAGAATTTCACGGAAAAGCCGCAGAGCTAAACGGCTGATTTGCCTGCGCTATTCTGCCGCATCCATAAGCCGCCGCATTACCAAAGTTTAATTCCCTAGCCAGCGCGCGGTAAGGCGGCAAACACCATGTTCAGGCCCTGTCAGGTGCCCAGCCCCCGCACCGTAGAACCAATGAAGAATTCAGGCTCTGGAGATCTTAGAAACATGACCGAACGTCCCGTCGATCTTTCCTCGCTACCGTCCAACGGCGCACCGCGCCGTTCGCTGTTCTCGGCGCGCAAATTCGCGCTGATGGCTTCCGTCGTCGCCGGCCTCGGCGCCGCCGTCTATGGCTTCTCGCCGCAGCAGGGCCCGGTCTTCACCAGCGCGGCGCATGCGCAGGTCAACAACGAGGTCCGCAAGGTCGAGCGGCCGATCGGCTTTGCCGACATTGTCGAGCGCGTGAAACCGTCGGTGATTTCGGTCAAGATCAACATCGCCGCCAAGGCCTCGAAGGGTGACGACAGCGCCAACAAGGACGACGACTCGCCGTTCCAGCCGGGCTCGCCGATGGAACGCTTCTTCCGTCGCTTCGGCGGTCCGGATGGTCTGCCGCCCGGCCTGCGCGGTGGTCCGCGTAGCGGCCGTGGTCCGGTCACCGGACAGGGTTCCGGCTTCTTCATCTCGGCTGACGGCTTTGCCGTGACCAACAACCACGTGGTCGACGGCGCCGAGAAGGTCGAAGTCACGATGGATGACGGCAAGACCTATACTGCAAACGTGATCGGCACCGATCCGCGCACCGATCTGGCGCTGATCAAGGTCGAGGGCCGCAAGGATTTCCCGTTCGCCAAGCTGTCGGACAGCAAGCCGCGGATCGGCGACTGGGTGCTCGCGGTCGGTAATCCGTTCGGCCTCGGCGGCACCGTGACCGCCGGCATCGTCTCGGCCTCCGGCCGCGACATCGGCAACGGTCCGTATGACGATTTCATCCAGATCGACGCGCCCGTGAACAAGGGTAACTCCGGCGGTCCGGCGTTCGACACCTCAGGCGAGGTGATGGGCGTCAACACCGCGATCTATTCGCCGTCCGGCGGCAGCGTCGGTATCGCGTTCTCGATCCCGGCTTCGACGGTCAAGAACGTGATCGCCCAGCTCAAGGACAAGGGCTCGGTCAGCCGTGGCTGGATCGGTGTCCAGATCCAGCCGGTGACGTCTGATATTGCCGACAGCCTCGGCATGAAGAAGGCGGAAGGTGCGCTGGTGGCGGAACCGCAGGCCAATGGCCCGGCGGCCAAGGCCGGTATCCAGTCCGGTGACGTCATCACCGCCGTCAATGGCGAGCCGGTCAAGGATGCCAAGGAACTCGCCCGCACCATCGGCGGTCTCGCGCCGGGCAATGCGGTCAAGCTCAACGTGCTGCAGAAGGGCCAGGACAAGGTCTTCAACCTGACGCTCGGCCAGTTGCCGAACACGATCGAGGCCAAGGCTTCGACCGACAAGGACGACAAGGGCAGCCAGAGCAAGGGAACCGACGTGCCGAAGCTCGGCCTGACGGTTGCCCCCGCCAACAGCGTGGCCGGCGCCGGCAAGGAAGGCGTCGTCGTGACCGAAGTCGATCCGAAGAGCGCGGCGGCTGAACGCGGCTTCAAGGAAGGTGACGTCATCCTCGAAGTCGCCGGCAAGAGCGTCGGTACTGCGGGCGAAGTCCGCGAGGCGCTTGATACTGCACGCACCGAGAACAAGAACAGCGTTCTCATGCGCGTGAAGAGCGGCGGTTCGTCGCGTTTCGTCGCAGTGCCGCTGGCGAAGGGCTAAACGAGGACTAGATACCAGATGGAGGGTTTCGCCGGCATTCGTCGCCCCCGCCGACGTCTCCTTCCGGGGAGCGGGTCCAAAACTCGCTCCCTCTGGCAACCTTCCAGCGGAATACGCCCCCCTCCGTCGGAAGGGCCTAGGGGCGGTGAGGTCCCCCAGCTTCACCGCCCGCTTTTTTCACTTGATCGAGAGCATCCGCGGCCGCCTTGCATGTGCAGGGCGGCCGCGCCATGGTGAGAGAAAGCCATTCCCGTGACCGCAACTGCCCAGCAAATGCGCCTGTTGATCATCGAAGACGACCGCGAGTCCGCCGACTATCTGGTCAAGGCGTTCCGTGAAGTCGGCCATGTCGCCGATCTCGCCAGTGATGGCGAGGAGGGCCTGTCGATGGCTGAAGGCGGCGATTACGACGTGCTCGTGGTCGACCGCATGCTGCCCAAGCGCGACGGCCTGTCCGTGATCGGGAGCTTGCGCGAGAAGGGCAATCGCACGCCGGTGCTGATCCTCTCCGCGCTCGGCCAGGTCGACGACCGCATCAAGGGCCTGCGTGCCGGCGGCGACGACTACCTGCCAAAACCATACTCCTTCGCCGAATTGCAGGCGCGCGTCGAAGTGCTGTCGCGCCGCAATGTCGGCCCGGCGGAAGAGACGACCTACCGCGTCGGCGATCTCGAGCTCGACCGTCTGTCGCATCGCGTCGCCCGCGGCAAGGATGAGCTGACATTGCAGCCGCGCGAGTTTCGCCTGCTCGAATATCTGATGAAGCATGCGGGTCAGGTGGTGACCCGCACCATGCTGCTTGAAAACGTCTGGGATTATCATTTCGATCCGCAGACCAACGTCATCGATGTGCATATTTCCAGGTTGCGCTCCAAGATCGACAAGGGGTTTGAGCGGCCCTTGCTGCACACGATCCGTGGCGCCGGATACATGATCCGTGACGGCCTTCGGTAAGCTGATCCGCACCACGGCGTTCCGGCTGACGCTGGTCTATCTGTTTTTGTTTGCGCTGTTTGCCGCGTCGCTGCTCGGCTATTTCGCCTGGAACACGCGGCGGCTGATCAACGAGCAGATCACCGCGACGGTGAACGTCGAGACCACGGAGATTACCGACATCTATACGCGCCGCGGCCTGCGCGGGCTCGTCTACACGCTCGAGAACCGGGCGCTGCGGCCGGGCGCCAATCTCTATCTCGTCACCACGCCTGAGGGAAAAGCGATCGGCGGCAATGTCGGATCGCTGTCGCCGGGCGTGATGGCCTCGACCGGCTGGTCCGAGACCGCCTATCGCCGGCTCGACGAGCAGGACACCGCCGATCATCGCGCGCTGGTGCGCGTCACCGAGCTCACCAACGGTTTTCGCCTGCTGGTCGGCCGCGACCTCGATGAGCGCCGACGGCTGTTCGGCATCGTTGCCAACGCTGCGCAATGGTCGCTGCTGGTCGTCATCGTGCTTGGCATCGGTGGCGGCATCTTCGTGGCGCGGCGGGTGCTGCAGCGGATCGACGCCATGACCGGCACCACAAGGCGCATCATGGCGGGCGACCTCTCCGGGCGCCTGCCGGTCGGCCGCTCCGGCGACGAGCTCGATCGCCTCGCCGAAAACCTCAACGCCATGCTGGAGCGCATCGAGGCGCTGATGATGGGGCTGAAGGAAGTCTCCGACAACATCGCGCACGATCTGAAGACGCCGCTGACACGCCTGCGCAACCGCGCCGAGGAGGCGCTGGCGAGCTCCGGCAGCGAGGCCGAATACCGCGCGGCGCTGGAACGGACCATCGAGGAATCGGACGGGCTGATCCGCACCTTCAACGCGCTCTTGATGATCGCGCGCGCCGAGTCCGGGCAGGCGCGTGGCAACATGGATGATTTCGACGCGGCCGACGTCGCCAGGGGCATCCACGAATTGTACGAGCCGCTGGCCGAAGACGACGGCATGACGCTCCGCGTCAAGACCGCGAACGCGCCGCTGCACGGCAATCGCGAGTTGATCGGGCAGGCGCTCGCCAATCTGGTCGAGAACGCAATCAAATACGGCAAGCCGTCGCCGGTGGTGCAGCCGATGGACCCTGTCGTCGCGGCGCGCACGCGGGAGATCCTGATCGAGGCCCGGCGCGAGGGCAATCATGTGCTGCTCAGCGTCACCGACCATGGGCCGGGCATTCCCGAAGCCGATCGCAAGCACGCGGTGGAGCGGTTCGTGCGGCTCGAGGCGAGCCGGACGTTGCCGGGTTCCGGGCTCGGCTTGAGTTTGGCGTCCGCGGTGGCGACCCTGCACGGTGGCGAACTCAGGCTAGGGGATTCCCATCCCGGCCTGACCGCGACGCTGGTCATCCCGGCGCTATCTGCCGCGGGTGACAGGCTTGCGGCCCAAACGCCGGATGTGCCACAGAAGGTGGCATGAATTCCTCCGCCTTGGCCGCGCGGTTCGTGTGCGGGCCGCATATCCCGGCCACCAGCAACGCCGAACAACGCCTGGGAGATTGGCTCGCCGAACTGGAGCCGGCGCAGTCGGCTGAGATCAGGACGTGGCTGGATCGTCCGTTCGCCAGAGCCATCCTGGTCGGCATTGCCGAGTTCTCCCCCTATCTGTTCGACCTGGTCCGCGCTGATGCCGCGCGGCTGGTCCGCCTCCTGTCCTGCGACCCGGAACAGCACCTCGCCACGCTGACCGAGGGAACCACGCGCGACGTACTCGCCGCTGAGGGCGAGGCCGACGTCATGCGGCTGCTTCGTCGCATGAAGTCGGAGGCCGCGCTGATGATCGCGTTGTGCGACATCGGCGGGGTCTGGCCGGTGATGCGGGTGACGGCGGCGCTGACCGAGCTTGCAACCGTCTCCGTGCAGACGGCGCTGCGTTTCCTGCTGCGCCAGGAAATCGCGCGTGGCCGCATGACCGCCCTCAATCATGATCGGTCGGAGGAGGGCTCTGGGCTGATCGTGCTCGCGATGGGCAAGATGGGCGCCGGCGAACTGAACTATTCCAGCGACATCGACCTGATCGTGTTCTTCGATCCGTCCACAACCTCGCTGGCAGCCGACATCGAGCCGGCGCCGTTCTTCGTGCGCGTGACACAGGCGCTGGCCCGCCTGCTGCAGCAACGCTCCGGCGAGGGCTACGTATTCCGCGTCGACCTGCGCCTGCGGCCCGATCCCGCTTCGACGCAGGTGGCGATCTCCACTGACGCAGCGCTGCATTATTACGAGCGGGAAGGGCGGACCTGGGAGCGTGCCGCGATGATCAAGGCGCGCGTTTGCGCTGGTGACGCCAAAGCGGGCGAGGCGCTGATCGCGGAATTGTCGCCGTTCGTCTGGCGCAAGCATCTGGATTTTGCCGCGCTCGCCGACGTCCACGACATGAAGCGGCAGATGCAGACCTATCGCGGCCAGAGCGAGATCGCGGTCGAAGGCCACAACGTCAAGGTCGGCCGCGGCGGCATCCGCGAGATCGAGTTCTTCGCGCAGACGCAGCAGCTCATCGCCGGCGGCCGCCATCCGGAATTGCGGGTGCGCCCCACGCTGCACGCCTTGCAGGTGCTGGCGACCAGCAACTGGATCACCTTTCAGGCCTGCGACGAATTGACGACGGCTTATGAATTCCTGCGCTGCGTCGAGCATCGGCTGCAGATGATCGCGGACGAGCAGACTCACGCGCTGCCTGAAGATGCCGAGGCGATCGAGCGCTTTGCGAACTTCTTCGGCTATGAGAGCCGCGCCGCCTTTGCCAAGGATCTGCTCGGCCATCTCAACATCGTGCAGGGGCATTACGGCAAGCTGTTCGAGGGCGATCCGGCCGGCTCGGTGAAGCTGCCGCAGCTCAATTACGCCGCCGGGCCTGAGGATGCGCGCCTGCTCGACCATCTGACGACGCTCGGCTTCAAGAAACCGATCGCGGTAGCGGGGACGCTGCAGCTCTGGATGGAGGGCAATTACCGCGCGCTTCGCAACGAGGCGACCAAGGCCGCCTTCATCGAGTTCGTGCCCGGCCTGCTCGACGGCCTTGCGAATGCCGAAGACCCTGACGATGCCGTGGCTGCGTTCGATCGTTTTCTCGGCGCGTTGCAGCGCGGCGGCCGGTTGATTTCCCTGCTGAGCCAGAACCGCGATCTGGTCGCGCTGGTGGCCTTGATCCTCGGCGCGGCGCCCCGGCTCGGCGACATGCTGGCGCGACAGCCGCAGATCATGGACGGCCTGATCGACCCGCGTTTCTTCGGCGCGATGCCGGACCAGAAGGAGTTGTCGGCGCGGCTGGCGACGACGCTGAAGGACGCGGATTCCTACGAGGACTTCCTCGACCGCCTGCGGCTGTTCGGACAGGAGAGCCTGTTCCTGATCGGCACGCGCATCCTCTCCGGCACGGTGTCGGCACAGCAGGCCAGCGTCGCCTTTGCCGACGTCGCCGAGGGCATCGTGCACACCGTGCACGGCCTGGTCACCGACCAGTTCGCCAGCCAGTATGGCCGCATCAAGGGGCAGGAGACCGCAATCGTTGCGATGGGTCGGCTCGGCAGCCGCGAGATGACGGCATCCTCCGACCTCGATCTGATCCTGCTGTACGATTTCGACACCGACAATCCCGACTCCGACGGCGAGCGCTCGCTGCACGGCGCGCAGTATTTTGCGCGGCTGACCCAGCGCCTGATCTCGGCGTTCACGACACGGACCAACTACGGCGTGCTCTATGAAGTCGACATGCGGCTGCGGCCCTCTGGCCGCGCCGGGCCGCTGGCGTCGCGGATCGATTCCTTCGCCGACTACCAGGAACGCGAGGCCTGGACCTGGGAGCACATGGCGCTGACGCGGGCGCGGGTGATTTCGGCCTCGCCGGCGTTTCGCGACAAGATCGAAGGCGTCGTCCGCGGCGTGCTGACGCGGCCGCGCGACGCGGCCTCTACCGCCGGCGACGTCGCCGACATGCGCCGGGCGATCGCGGCGGAAAAGGGCGAGAGCGACATCTGGGATCTCAAGCTTGCCGCCGGCGGCCTCGTCGACATCGATTTCATCGCCCAGTATCTGCAGCTGGTTCACGCCGCTGAAAAGCCCGAAATCCTCAGCGTCTCCACGCTGCAGGTGCTCGACAATGCCGCACGCCTCGGCGTGCTCCCGCAGTCCGACGCCGAGATTTTGCGCTCGGCGGCGCGGCTCTATCACGACCTCACGCAGATCCTCAGGCTGTGCGTCACCGACAAGTTCAACCCGGAGACCTCCGGCGAGAATTTGCTGCACGTAATGGCGCGCGCCGGCGACACGCCCGATTTCTCGACGCTGGAAGCGCGCCTGCGCGAGACGCAAGGGGAGGTGAGGCGGGTGTTCGGAGCGTTGGTTGGCGGCGGTTAGGGCGGTCCTTCGTTTTGAGGAACGCCAGGCAGACATTCAACGAACCTTCGCACGTCTGCATTTGACCCGGCATGAACCTTCCCGAAGTGGTCGAGTGTTACGCTATATCTAAAGGTGGTACTCCCCAGGTGGATATCGGGGCTGACGCATTTCGTATCCGCTTCGCGGCTTTGATTTAGATCAACATCATCTCTAACCGAACGACAATTACTCCCGGTTGCGCCTCAGGAAGTCTGTACCGAACTACGTCGTCCGCAAATACGGGACTCCACACCGATATTGGACCGCGGTCCGATATCGACCCAGTGCATCGGCCGGGAGGTAACGCATTGAAAGCGAAGCCTGAGCTAACGGGCGATATCGCCATTTGTGATGGTCCTTCCGATGTTGATAAAATGACCTGGATACCCGGCGGCACGTTCCGCATGGGATCGGACAAGCATTATCCCGAGGAAGCGCCCGCTCATCGCGTTACCGTCGATGGATTCCTGATCGACCGCACGCCGGTGACGAACCGGCAGTTCAAGGAATTCGTAAAAGCCACCGGCCACGTCACCGTCGCCGAGGTTACGCCGGATCCGAAAGACTATCCCGGCATGCTGCCGCACATGATCTATGCGGGCTCGCTGATGTTCACTCCCCCGAAACACGTGGTCGGCCTGCGCGACTTCAGCCAGTGGTGGTCGTTCGCCAAAGGCGCGGACTGGCGGCATCCCTACGGACCCAAGAGTAACATCAACGCGCTCGACGATTATCCCGTCGTACATGTGGCATTCGCCGATGCGCTCGCTTACGCCACATGGGCTGGCAAGGATTTGCCAACTGAAGCGGAATGGGAGTTCGCAGCGCGCGGCGGGCTCGACGGTGCCGAGTTCGCGTGGGGCGATGAGTTCACACCGCACGGCCGTCACATGGCCAATACCTGGCAGGGCGACTTCCCGCGTCAAAACCTGAATCACGATGGCTTCGAGCGCACCTCGCCGGTCAGCGCGTTCCCGTCGAACGGTTACGGACTTTACGACATGATCGGCAACGTCTGGGAGTGGACCGCCGACTGGTATTCGCCGAGGCACGAAGCGGATGCCGCGAAGGCCTGCTGCATCCCGGAGAACCCGCGCGGCGGCCGCGAGGCGGACAGTTACGACCCCAGAACGACCAATGTGAAAATTCCAAGAAAGGTCATCAAAGGCGGCTCGCATTTGTGCGCGCCGAACTACTGCCGACGCTACCGGCCGGCGGCGCGCCATGCGGAGCCGGTCGATACATCCACGAGTCACCTGGGCTTTCGATGCATCAGGCGAAAAGCATCTGATGCTTAACAAAGAGGAGTGACGCTATGGTTGGCTTTGTATCGAGTGAAAAACCATCAGCTACCGGAAAAGTGCTGCGAAAGAGGGCCGCAGGTTGGCATAAACGTTGCTGCGCAGCGTTGCTCGGTGCGACGACACTGATGACGCTGTCCGGGCCAGCCAGCACGCCGGCAACCGCACAGCCGGCACAGAAGCCCAATATCCTCTTCATCATGGGTGACGACATCGGCCTCTACCAGCCGAGCATCTACCATCGCGGCCTGATGGTCGGCGAGACGCCCAACATCGATCGCATCGGCAATGAAGGCGCGATCTTTACGCATTACTATGCCGAGCAGAGCTGCACCGCCGGCCGCAACGCCTTCTTCACCGGCATGCACCCACTGCGCACCGGCATGATTCCTCCGCAGCTTCCAGGCAGCCCGTCCTACCTGCGGCCGGGCACACCGGCAATCGCCAAGTTCATGCTCGATCTCGGCTACAACACCGGCGAGTTTGGCAAGAACCATCTCGGCGATCACACCGACGCGCTGCCGACCGCGCATGGGTTTCAGGAGTTCTGGGGCTACCTGTACCACCTCGACGCGATGCAGGGCGTAAGCTTCCCGGATATCAACAAGAGCCCGACCCAGCAGACGGTTGCCCCGCCATGCAAGAACACGCCGATCCCCGGCATCCCGGAGGTCGCAGGCGCGGTTGATCCGAAAACTTCGGTTTGCCTGACGCCTCCGCGTAACGTCCTGTCATGCAAGTCGGACGGTTCATCCAGAACTCAGCAGTGCATTGATCAGGGCCCGCTGACCCTCGAGCGGTCGAAGGGTGTCGACGAGGAAATTTCGGCCAAGGTCATCGACTTCCTCGATCGCAACGATCCGAAGACGACGGGCAAGCCGTTCTTCGTCTGGTACAACCCTGCACGCATGCACATCACGACCGTGCTGAATGACAAGTACGCGGCCATGATCGGCGAGCAGGGCGGCAAGGACTGGGGCCTCAACGAGGCCGGCATGAAGCAGATGGATGACAACATCGGCTATGTCCTGAAGAAGCTCCAGGACATGGGACAGCTCGACAACACGATCGTCGTGTTCACGACTGACAACGGCGCCGAGACCATCACCTTTCCGGACGGCGGCACCACGCCATTCAAGGGTGGCAAGTTGAGCACCTGGGAAGGCGGCATGCGGGCTCCGGCGGTCGTTCGCTGGCCGGGCGTCATCAAGCCCGGCACCGTCAAGAACGAAATGTTCGCAGCCCTCGACTGGCTGCCGACATTTGTCAACATCGGCGGCGGCGCCAAGGGCGACCAACTGAAGAAGCGCATCGAGGCCGGCCAATATCCCGGCATCGTCAAGACGACGCTCGATGGCGTCGATCAGACCGAATACCTTTCGGGGCGTTCGGAAAAGTCTGCGCGCGATACCTTCTTCTACTATTCGGGCAAGGATCCATCGGCGGTCCGCTACAAGAACTGGAAGATCTATTTCACGATGGTGTCCGACAATCCGGCGGGCTTTATAGCTGGAGCCCTTCCTTATCACTGGGCGCAGGTTGTCAACATCAAGCGCGACCCGTTTGAGACCTCAGTCGGCACACAAATAAAGACCCTCATGGGCCAGGGTGGCTCAATCGGCTCGCCCTCTACAGCCTACGTCTATGACTGGAACATGCTGCCGATCGGCCAGGCGCTCTGGCTGAAGGAACTCGAGACCTATATTCCATTCCCGCCGCTGCAGGACCCGGCGAGCTACAACCTCGAACAGGTAATACAGCAGATCAAGCAGGCCAAGACAGCCGGTCGCAGCGACTAGCTGCGCGCGACGAGCGTGATCCGACGAAGCGGGCGCCCAACGACGGGGCGCCCGCCAACGGAATTAGAAAAATGATCAAGGAGGCCGCGCCGGACCGGTCGGCACCTCCGCAAAACCGTGTCGGCTTCCGATGCATCAAGCGAACAGAGGCAATTGCATCGGAACGGGAGAAGCACGTCATGAGCATCGATGAGAAATCAGATCGAGAAGGCGATGCAGCCCCGCGCTGGCAGGTAGAATGTGCGGTCAGCGGGCGCCCCGCGTGCGGGCGTCCGTTTTAGGGCTTTCACAATCGATGCCTTTGTCGATGAAAGGAGCCAACTATGTCGACTTCCTTGGGTGTCAATCGCCGTATCCTGCTCTCGTCCCTGGCTTTGCTTCCGGCTCTGATCGGGCCGCTGCGTCCAATATCCGTCCAGGCACAGGCACGCGATCCGCTCCCGTCCTGGAACGAGGGCGCGACCAAGGCCTCGATTCTCGACTTCGTCGCGAGGGTGACGACACAAGGCGGGCCTTTCTTCGTGCCCGTCGATCAGCGCATCGCGACTTTCGACAACGACGGCACCCTTTGGGTCGAACAGCCGATGTATGTGCAATTGGCATTCGTGCTCGACCGCGTGAAGGCCATGGCGCCTATGCATCCGGAATGGAAGACCAAGCAGCCCTTCGCTGCAGTGCTGGACGGCGACCTGAAGGCGCTGGCCGCGTCAGGTGAAAAGGGATTGGTCGAACTGGTTGCGGTGACACATGCCGGCATGACCACGGCGGAGTTTGAGAAGATCGTCACGGATTGGCTGTCGACGGCGCGCGATCACCGCTTCAAGCGGCCTCATACCGAACTGGTCTACCAGCCGATGCTTGAACTTCTTGCTTACCTCCGGGCCAACGGCTTCAAGACCTTTATCGCGTCAGGCGGCGGCATCGAGTTCATGCGGCCGTGGACCGAGCGGATCTACGGAGTGCCGCCGGAGCAGGTCATCGGGTCCTCGATCAAGACCCGATTTGAGATGAAGGATGGCGCGCCGACGCTTTTCCGGCTGCCTGACATCAACTTCATCGACGACAAGGTAGGAAAGCCGATCGGCATCAACGAGCACATCGGGCGACGTCCGATTGCGGCGTTCGGAAATTCCGACGGCGATCTCGAAATGCTGCAATGGGCGACGCTCGGCGCTAGTGGCGCGCGGTTCGGCTTGATCGTGCACCACACCGATGCGGAACGCGAATACGCCTACGACCGTCAGTCGCATTTCGGGAAGCTCGACGTGGCGCTGGACGCCGCAGCGGTGAACAGGTGGACCGTGGTCGACATGAAGAAAGACTGGAAGCGCGTGTTCGCTTTCGAATAGACGCCCCGGATCGCAGCTAGGTGGTCCTCTCGAGTCTCACTGCGCTTCCAGGCCGAGGTGAGAGGTGAGACGGGTGTTTCAGTCGCTGTGGACGAAGGGTAATGCCCGGTTTCTTACGGAGGAACTCCTACGGGCGACCGGAATTGTTGGCGGTATCAGGAGGCTGGGATGCATACCGTGATCAATATCTTCGAAAAACCCATGGAACGCATCAGGAAGACTTGCGAGCTGATGGGCCTGGGCGCCGATTTCGACCGCAAACTGCCGGAACTCCAAACCCATCTGGAAGGGCTGGTGGCCGAAGGCGAGACCAGCGAAGAACGGCTGACCGTGAGCGGCCTGACCTTCGTCAAACAGGGGCGATAGGCCTCGGGCGAGGCCTGAGTAGCGCCGGGCAAAACGCCGTCAGGAAATCTCGTCCGGAAGCTTCCACGCTGGATCCGGCGCGCAACCTTGCTCCCTGGTTTCCTTGACGCGATAGCCGGCCGGCAGGACCTGTCCGCCTGCTTGGTCGGCAACGGGAATATCGGAAATCAGGCCGGCCTGAAGCGCTTGCTTCCAGGCCTCCGCCTCGGTCGGAAGGCCGGGGCCGATTTGCCTGTCGCCATCGAAAAGCGCGTAAGGCACGAACCCTCCAATCAAAACCCCGCCAGCTATCTGAAATAACTGACGGGGCTTTGAGCTGATATTTCCGGTTGGATTTCTCCTTCCTGATCTACCTGCTCACACCCCTAACGTCGGGCGATGGATATCGTTCCCGATTATTTTTGGTTCGGCACGAAGAAATGGCGGCACGTGCGATTGATGGGAATGGTGCGCAATGGCGGCTTTCGGCGGTCTGCCCCAATCGCGTGGAACTGTTGCCACTTTTTCCTGCTTGAAGCCGGAGCGTTCAACTCTGGAGCGGAGGCCCATGCGCAAACTGCTGTTTGGAATCGCACTCACCCTACCCATCGCCTTTGTGCCCCCGGCAACAGCAATGCCCCGAGGCTATCCGTTGATCCACGACTCGCTGGCCAAGGGCGATCTGATCGAAGTAAAGGGCGGGCACGGATGGGGCCGCGGGCATGGCTGGGGCCGAGGGCATGGCTATCGTCCGTTTGGTTGGAGCCGCGGCCGTAAGGTCGGCTGGCGCGGCCGTGGATGCCCGCCCGGTCACTGGAAAAAGGGCTGGTGCTGAAAAGGACGGCCAGCGACTTTCCTCTGGTGCATGATCCGGAAAAGTGGATACCGGTTTTCCGACAAGATCATGCTCAAAAAGAGTTAGAGCGTGATGACGATTCGAAGAAACGTCATCACGTTCCAGGGCGACTACAACGCCCGGGCCGCGTTGCCCTTGAACAGGATCGGGCCAGTCGGTCGTCCGATAGGTGAGCCGCCTTCAGGCTCCAGCGTGATCTCGAACAGTTGGTCCTGCACGGTCTCCGGCAGCGACTCCAGGTCGAGCTGCAGCGTGCGCGACTGACCGGTGATGGCGATCGATTTCGGGCCGATCGCGCGATCCCACAAGGTCCAAACCTGCAAGCTGCGGCCGGCGGGAACCTCGATCGGCCGCAACGGTATCAGCTCGACCCGGCCGTTCGAAAACGCGTTGACGATGGCGCCGGCCTCCTTCGTCGTGTCGTTCACCAGCACGGCGACGTAAATCGGCTTGCGCTGGGCGAGTGCGAGCATGTCGTGACGAAGCTGGCGCGACGTCGCCAGCGCACCGATCATGATCATTGCAAAAAGCGCCGCGGCGAAGGCGCCGCCGATACCGAGACCGCGCCAGAACCGGATGTTGTCCCACAATGTGGTGCCACGTAGCGCGGCGCGTGCGGAGGGCAGGGCGTCGATCGGCGCGATTTTGGTTGCATCCGCGATGCGCTGCCAAAGCGCCGGGCTTGGTGGGGTTTCCTCGGCCGTGAGATCGAGGTCCGCAAGCCGTGCCCGCCACGCGCTCACGGCCTGAGCAAACGATTGGTCGGTTTCGATGCGCCGTTCGGCGGCGGCTTGCTCTGCGCCGTCAAGCAGGCCCATCACGTAATCGGCAGCCATGGCGTTATCGGCGTCGTGCGGGCTCATCCCATGCACTCCTGCAACGCAAAGAGGCTGCGCCGTACCCAGCTCTTGACCGTGCCGAGCGGAACCTTGAGCCGTCCCGCCAATTCGCCGTGGCTCATGCCGTGAACATAGGCCAGCACCACCACATCGCGGCGGGGGCGGTCGATCTGCTCGAGACACCGGCGCAGCGCGCTGGCCTCCGGCATCCGCGACAGGGTGGTTTCGGAATCGACATCCCCGGCGCTTTCATCTGATGCTTCATAGCGATGCTCGTCGCGATGAATGCTCAGCGCCCGGTTGCGCACCACCGCATAGAGCCAGCCGCGCGCGCTGCCGCGGCGCGGATCGAAGCCGGCCGCGCCGCGCCAGATCCTGATAAAGGCGTCGTGCACCGCCTCTTCCGCAAGGTCCTGCCGGAACAGGATGCGTCGCGCGATGCCGACCATGCGCGGCGCCTCGCTGTCGTAGATCACGCGCAATGCGGTGCGGTCGCCGGCCGCGCAACGCGCCAGGGCCGCGGCAAGCTGCGCCTCGCGCTCCTGATCGCGCAGGTCGGGAGCCTGCGGGCTGGCGGTGATGGTGCCATTTCCGGTCATGTCTATGCCCTTGCATAGTTGTTCTACCTTGAGATGCGGCATTTGGATGCATGTGCCGAAAATTATTTTCAGGATGCTGCATCCGTTTCGCCGCGCCGCCGGTACCCGCTGTGTTGGTCCCGCGAGGATCATTCGAACACAGGGAGCTTTACGATGAATTTTCGCTCAATTTTCGCCGCCTCAGTTGCACTGTTGCTGTCATCCGCCGCCGCCAATGCCGCACAGGTCGCTGCCCTGATCGGCGGCGACACCATTGCGATGGTCGACACCGCACAGAAGAAGGCGACCGGCTCGGTCAAGGTGACCGGCATTTCCGGCGCGCTGGTTGGCATCGACGTACGTCCGGCCGACGGCTTGCTCTATGGATTGGTCGACGATGGCACCATTGTGACCATCGCGCAGGACGGCAAGGCCACGACGAAATCGAAGCTCGACACCATGCTTGCCAAGGGCGTGACCGCGACGGTCGATTTCAACCCGGTGGCGGATCGCCTGCGCGTGATGGGCGCGGACGGCATGAACCTGCGGGCCAATGTCGATGACGGCAAGGTGACCAAGGACGGCGACCACAAGTTTGCCGAGGGCGACATGCAGAAAGGCGAAAAGCCGAACATCGTCGCCGGCGCCTATACCAATTCGGTGAAGGGCGCCAAGGAAACGGCGTTGTTCAACATCGACGGCACCATCGGCGGATTGATCAAGCAGGCCCCGCCGAATGACGGCGTGCTCGGCGCGATCGGCAAGCTCGGGATCAAGGCGGATGCCGTCGCGTTCGACATCTGGTCCGACGGCGCCGGCAAGAACGAGGCCTGGCTATTAGCTGATGGCACGCTCTACAGCGTCGACCTCGCTACTGGAAAGGCAACCGAGGCCGCCAAGATCGCCGGCGTCAGCGGCACGGTGAAGGACATTGCCATCATGGGAATGTAGGAGATTCCGGCCGCCCTCGACGCCTGGACCCTGGTGCATCCTGCGCCAGGGTCGATCCTCAGGCGTATCGCTGGCTTGCGCGCTCTTCAGGGTCTCAATTGCGTCGCGGCGTGACGGTTAGCCGAGTGGCCGGCGCGGGTCGATCGTACCTCGCCGGTCACCGCTTTCCGCCGAGCGGCTATGGCGTTTGCGCCATGATCGGAACGTCTGGGAGTGGACGTCCGACTGGTACTCGCAAAAGCACGAAGCCGAAGCGCCGAAGGCGTGCTCACAATCCGCGTGGCGGCCCGAAGCGGCCAGCTTTGATCCATGTCAACGGAACATCCACATTCCGCGCAAGATGTTGAGGGGGGCTCGCATCGTTCAGTCAACGTGATGGTTGATTGACCCGAACTCCACTGACACT
Organism: Bradyrhizobium jicamae; assembly: GCF_001440395.1. Classification (GTDB taxonomy): domain Bacteria; phylum Pseudomonadota; class Alphaproteobacteria; order Rhizobiales; family Xanthobacteraceae; genus Bradyrhizobium; species Bradyrhizobium jicamae. Next base: position 22,505 of record NZ_LLXZ01000220.1, read on the forward strand.
CGCTGGAGAGGAGGCACCGTCGGGATATGCTGTTCAACACGATCAGCTTCCTCCGGGATTACCTCTTCAGCATGCCGGTGCTCGCGAAGTTCGCGGTGGGGATGGTCATGCTTGTCATTATCCCCCGGCTTTCCCGCCGATTGAATGTTCCTGTACCTGTAGGTCTGCTGCTCAGCGGCGTTATCGTTGGGCCGTATGTTCTGGACATCTTTGGCAAGGTTCGACCGATCGCAGATTTCCTGGCGGAATTGGGCAAGCTGCTGTTGATGTTCTTTGCGGGCCTGGAAATCAATCTTGAGCTGTTTCAGCGCGCGCGAAACCGCTCGATTGCCCTCGGCATCGCCACAACCGCGCTTCCTCTGGTGCTCGGCACCATCGTTGGGCTCGCATTCGGCTACGCCGCGATTCCGGCGATCGTGATCGGATCGCTACTGGCTTCACATACACTGCTGGGGCTGAGCATAGTGAGCCGGCTCGGCCTTGGCAGCCTGGAGCCGGTGACGGTAGCCGTTGGCGCCACGGTGATATCAGACACTCTGTCGCTCGTGGTGTTCGCTATTTGCGTCTCGATTTACACGACCGGTTTTTCTCCGTCTGGTCTGGCGCTCCTGCTGGCCGAGATCACCGGCTATATCGCGCTGGTCCTGTTTGGCCTGAGCCGCCTCGGTGCCTATATGCTCAAGCGAGTTGAGAACGAGGAGGACGCTTACTTTGTGGTCATGCTAAGCATCATGGCCATCGCGGGCGTGCTTGCGGATGCGATCCAGCTGCCAGGCATCGTGGGTGCGTTCCTTGCGGGGCTCGCCATCAACGCCTCGGCAAAAGACGCGCCAGCAAGTGCCAAGCTAGGGTTTCTGGGTAAATCGCTGTTCATTCCGATATTCTTTGTCGTTACCGGATTCCTGATCGACCCGATCACCTTTGTTTACGGGATTTTCGACAATTTCCTGCTCGTTGCCAGTGTCATCGGCGCCTTGCTCCTCGGCAAGTGGATAGCCGCCTGGGGCGCGGGTCGTGCGTATGGCTACAACCGGGATCAACAGCTCACGATCTGGTCGCTCACACTGCCACAAGTTGCCGCCACGCTTGCCGCGGCACTGGTCGCGCATGACACGCTCGGTTCGGCCGGTCAACGGCTGCTCGACGATCGAATGCTCAATGTCGTGCTTGTGCTTGTATTCGCAACATCAGTCCTTGGACCGGTGTTGACCGAGCGGTTTGCGCCTCGTCTGACGACTGGCGAGAAGAGACATGCCGCGGGCGGCGGTTAAGCGGCCTTCTTCAGCGTCTCGAGCGCGTCGCGGACATTGGGGTCCAGCCCCGTGCCGCCATTGTCGAGATGGGCGAAGATCGCCTTGCGCATCCGTGGATCCCAGAACTTCCTGATGTGCTCGGCAATCCCCGGCACGGCCCTGTCGTGGCCCTGGCTCTGGAAGAATTTTCCGATCTGGTTGGCCATGTAAATCAGTCGATCAGGCGACATGGATAGCCTCCGCAACGCCGGGATTTTGTGGAACCGCAATCCGCTCGGGATGCGTGAAGATCTCAAAGCCATCGGACCGGGCAATCGCTGCGAGCGTGATGCCGGCGGCTTCCGCCGTACGCACCGCCAGCGCCGTCGGCGCCGACACCGCGACCATCAGCGGGGCGCCGATCGCAGCGGTTTTCTGTACCATCTCGACCGAGACGCGGCTGGTCAGCAGCACCATGCCCTCAGTGACGGGAGTGCCAGCCTGCGCCAGCGCGCCGGCGAGCTTGTCGAGCGCGTTGTGCCGGCCGACATCCTCCCGCAATGCCACGAGGCCGTGCGCCGGCGTCCAGAACGCCGCCGCATGCACCGCGCGGGTCTGAATGTTGATCTGCTGCAACAGGGTCATGCTCGCCATGGCGGCCATGATCTCGGACGGCGAGAAGGTGCGCCCCTTCGGCACGATCGCGGCAGGGCGGACGGCTTCCGCAATCGACTCCACGCCACAAATCCCGCAACCGGTCGGGCCCGCGATATGCCGCCGTCGCTCGTTGACCAGCTCGGCGCTGGAAGGTTTCAGCCACATCCTGAGCTCGATGCCGTTGTCGAGTTCCACGATGTCGAGCGTCTCGATCTCGTCGGGCGACCGCACGATGCCTTCGCTGCGGCTGAAGCCGATGGCAAAGTCATGCAGGTCCTGCGGCGTGCCCATCATGACGGCATAGGTGCCGCCATTATAGGTCAGCGCAATGGCCGTCTCCTCCGGGATCAGGCGCGGGCCTTCACCAAGCTGGCCGTTGCGCCAGATCTGCCGATCGGCGGTATAGACCGGATTGGGCATGCCTTACTCCGCGGCTTCCGCAGGCGCGATCCGGCGGGAGTGGCGGGCCTGCTCGTCATAGGCCTTCTGCCAGTCGGACGGTCCGTTCGACGGCGAGATCTGCACCGCCGTGACCTTGTATTCCGGGCAGTTGGTGGCCCAGTCCGAAAAGTCCGTGGTGATGACGTTGGCCTGCGTGTCCGGGTGGTGGAAGGTGGTGTAGACCACGCCCGGCGCCACACGATCGGTGATCTCCGCGCGCAGCGTGGTCTCGCCGGCGCGGCTCGCCAGCCGCACCCAGTCGCCATCGCGGACGCCGCGCTGTTCGGCATCGTGCGGGTGGATTTCGAGCCGGTCCTCACTGTGCCAGACGACGTTGTCGGTGCGGCGGGTCTGCGCGCCGACATTGTACTGACTGAGGATGCGCCCCGTCGTCAGCAGCAGGGGATAGCGCGGTCCGGTCCGTTCGTCGGTCGGGACATATTCGGTGATGACGAACTTGCCCTTGCCGCGCACGAAGCCGCCGATATGCATCACCGGCGTGCCTTCCGGCGCCTTCTCGTTGCAGGGCCACTGCACCGAGCCGAGCTCGTCGAGCTTGGCGTAGGAGACGCCGGTGAAGGTCGGCGTCAGCGCCGCGATCTCGTCCATGATCTCCGACGGATGATTGTAGTGCATGTCGTAGCCCATCGCCTTGGCAAGGCCGATGGTGACTTCCCAGTCGGCGAGGCCGTTGCGCGGCGTCATCACCTTGCGGACGCGCTGGATGCGGCGCTCGGCGTTGGTGAAGGTGCCGTCCTTCTCGAGGAAGGTCGAGCCCGGCAGGAACACATGGGCGTAATTGGCGGTCTCGTTGAGGAAGAGGTCATGCACGATGACGCATTCCATCGACGACAGCGCCGCCACCACATGCTTGGTGTTCGGGTCGGACTGCAGGATGTCTTCGCCCTGAACATAGATGCCCATGAACGTGCCTTCGATCGCGGCATCGAACATGTTGGGAATGCGCAGGCCCGGTTCGGGATTGAGCTTGACGTTCCACATCGCCTCGAACTGGTCGCGCACGGCATCGCCCGAGATATGGCGATAGCCGGGCAGTTCGTGCGGGAACGAGCCCATGTCGCAGGAACCCTGCACATTGTTCTGGCCGCGCAGCGGGTTCACGCCGACGCCGGGACGGCCGATATTGCCGGTCGCCATCGCGAGGTTGGCGATCGCGATCACCGTGGTCGAGCCCTGGCTGTGCTCGGTAACGCCGAGGCCGTAATAGATCGCGCCATTGCCGCCGGTGGCGAACTGCCGCGCGGCTTCGCGCAACACCTTCGGATCGACGCCGGTCATGATCGCGGTCGATTCCGGGCTGTTGTTCGGCTGCGCGACGAAGGCGGCCCATTCCTCGAACTCGCTCCAGTCGCAGCGCTCGCGCACGAAGGCCTCATCGACGAGGCCTTCGGTGACGATGACATGCGCCAGCGCCGTGAGCACGGCAACGTTGGTGCCAGGCATCAGCGGCAGATGCAGCGCCGACATATGCGGCCCTTCCACCATCTCGGTGCGACGGGGGTCGAGCACGATCAGCTTGGCGCCCTGGCGCAGCCGCTTCTTCAGCCGCGAGGCGAACACCGGATGCGCGGAAGCCGGGTTGGCGCCGATCACCATCACGACGTCGGTATGTTCGACCGAGTCGAAATCCTGCGTGCCGGCCGAGGTGCCGAACGTGGTCGACAGGCCGTAGCCGGTCGGCGAATGGCAGACGCGGGCGCAGGTATCGACGTTGTTGTTGCCAAAACCGCCGCGGATCAGCTTCTGCACCAGATAGGTTTCTTCATTGGTGCAGCGGGAGGAGGTGATGCCGCCGACGGCGTCACGGCCGTATTTCTGCTGAATGCCCTTGAACTTGGCGGCGGCAAAGTTGAACGCCTCGTCCCACGATACTTCGCGCCAGGGATCGGCGATGTCTTCGCGGATCATCGGCTTGAGGATACGCTCCTTGTGGGTGGTGTAGCCCCAGGCGAAGCGGCCCTTGACGCAGGAATGGCCGCGATTGGCCTTGCCGTCCTTCCACGGCACCATGCGCACGACTTCCTCGCCGCGCATTTCCGCCTTGAAGGCGCAGCCGACGCCGCAATAGGCGCAGGTGGTGACCACGGAATGCTCGGGCTGGCCGATCTCGATGACGGATTTTTCGGTCAGCGTCGCGGTCGGGCAGGCCTGCACGCAGGCGCCGCAGGACACGCATTCGGAGCCGAGAAAACTTTCGCTCATGCCGGGCGAAACGCGGCTGTCGAAACCGCGGCCGGAAATCGTCAGCGCAAAGGTGCCTTGCACTTCCTCGCAGGCGCGGACGCAGCGCGAGCAAACGATGCATTTCGAGGGATCGTAGGTGAAGTAGGGGTTGGATTCGTCCTTCGGCATCCAATTGTCATTGGTGCAGCCGTCGGACTTGGCGAACACGTGGTTCTCGCCCTCGTACCCATAACGAACGTCGCGCAGGCCGACCGCGCCCGCCATGTCCTGCAATTCGCAATCGCCGTTGGCGGCGCAGGTCAGGCAGTCCAGCGGATGGTCGGATATATAGAGTTCCATCACACCCTTGCGAAGCTTCTTCAGCCGCTCGGTCTGGGTGTGAACCACGAGGCCGGGCATGACCGGCGTGGTGCAGGACGCCGGCGTTCCGGCGCGGCCCTCGATCTCGATCAGGCAGAGCCGGCAAGAGCCGAACGCGTCGACCATGTCGGTTGCGCATAGTTTCGGAATCTGAGTGCCGGCTTCCATGGCCGCGCGCATGATGGAGGTGCCCTCGGGCACCGTGACGCTGTTGCCGTCGATGGTGAGCGTCACCATCGCCTCAGATTTCGAGCGGGGCGTGCCGAAGTCGATCTCTTCGATCAAAGACATTGTCAGTCTCCTATTCCGCGGCCTGCAGGGTCGCCGGTGCCGGGCCAAAATCTTCCCGGAAGTGTTTCAATGCGCTGAGCACGGGGTAGGGCGTGAAGCCACCGAGCGCGCAGAGCGAGCCGAATTTCATGGTGTTGCAGAGGTCTTCGACCACCGCGAGGTTTTCGGACGTGCGCTCGCCGCGAATGATCTTGTCGATGGTCTCGACGCCACGGGTCGAGCCGATCCGGCACGGCGTGCACTTGCCGCAGGATTCGACCGCGCAGAATTCCATCGCAAAGCGGGCCTGCTTCGCCATGTCGACGCTGTCGTCGAACACGACGATGCCGCCATGGCCGATCAGCCCGTCGCGCGCCGCAAAGGCCTCATAATCGAACGGCGTATCGAACAATTCGCGGGGGAAGTAGGCACCGAGCGGACCGCCGACCTGCACCGCGCGAACGGGACGGCCGGAGAACGTGCCTCCGCCGACGTCGTCGATCAATTCCCCAAGCGTGATGCCGAAAGCGACCTCGAACAGCCCGCCATGCTTGATGTTGCCGGCAAGCTGGATCGGCATCGTGCCGCGCGAGCGGCCCATGCCGAAATCGGCATAGGCCTTCGCGCCGTTGTCGAGGATGAAGGGGATCGCCGCAAACGACAGCACGTTGTTGATGACGGTGGGTCGGCCGAACAGGCCCTTGTGCGCCGGCAGCGGCGGCTTGGCGCGGACGATGCCGCGGCGGCCTTCGAGGCTTTCCAGCAGCGAGGTTTCTTCGCCGCAGACATAGGCGCCGGCGCCGACGCGGACTTCGAGGTCGAAATTGTGGCTGGAGCCGACAATGCCCTCGCCGAGATAGCCGGTGCGCCGGGCCGCCGCGATCGCAGCGTTCATCGCCGCCACGGCATGCGGATATTCCGAGCGAATGTAGATGTAGCCCTTGGTGGCGCCGACGGCGATGCCTGCGATCGTCATGCCTTCGATCACGACGAAGGGGTCGCCTTCCATGATCATGCGGTCGGCAAAGGTGCCGCTGTCGCCTTCGTCGGCATTGCAGACGATGTATTTGCGGTCAGCGCTGGCCTGCGCGACGGTCTTCCACTTGATGCCGGTCGGGAAGCCGGCGCCGCCACGGCCACGCAGGCCGGATGCGGTAACGTCGGCGAGGATCTCGTCCGACGTCAGTGTCAGCGCACGCTCCAGCCCCTTGTAGCCGCCGTGGTCGCGATAATCTTTGACCGAGCGGGGATCGATCACGCCGCAGCGCGCGAAGGTCAGGCGGGTCTGCCGCTTCAGCCAGGGAATTTCGTCCGCGAGACCGAGCCGCAGGGCGTGCGGGCCGTTGCTCGCCATCGCCTCGAACAGGGAGGGGACGTCCGCCGGAGATACCGGGCCATACGCGACGCGGCCTTTCACCGTCGCCACCTCGACCATCGGCTCCAGCCAATAGAGCCCGCGCGATCCGTTCCGGATGATCTCGATCGGCAGTCCGCGCTTCTCTGCGGCCTGCTCGAGTGCCGCAACGACATCATCGGCACCGACCGCAATTGCGCCGGCATCGCGCGGAACGAAGATTCGCATTTTCATCGCTGCGCCTCCGCCACCAGCGCATCGAGGCGCTGCTCGTCCAGCCGCCCGACGACGCGGCCATCCAGCATCGCCGATGGCGCTGTGGCGCAGAGCCCGAGGCAATAGATCGGCTCCAGCGTGACGCGTGCGTCAGGCGTGGTGTTTCCAATAGCGATACCGAGCTTGGCTTCCGCGCGCGCGGCAAGCGCGTCGCCGCCCGCCGCCTGACAGGCCTCGGCGCGGCAGATTTTCAGCACATGACGGCCGGCGGGCTCGTGGCGGAAGTCGTGATAGAACGTGAACACGCCATGGACTTCGGCGCGGGACAGGCTGAGCGCGGATGCGATCATCGGAATGGCGGGCTCCGGCACGTAGCCGAACGCCTCCTGCATCGCGTGCAGGATCACCAGCGTTGCGCCTTCGAGCTTGCCGTGCTCGGCGATGATCTCGGCGCCGCGCGCCTCACTCCAGGGTTCGTATGCCGACATCAGCAGGTTCCGATCAGAGGTTGTGGTCCTCGGATCAAAACCTGGAATCACTCAAAGTATCAATAAAGCTGTCCCATGTTGCGATTTCAAAACCCAATCAAGACAATGGCATAGGCAATGCCTATGGGGTGATAGGGGGCGGATTGGGGTTAATGCCTGATTACCGTCACATTCCGCAATGGAACGCGCCCGTCACTGCCGCGACGGGCGCGTCCTCCGTGTTTAATCGTCGTTTCAGAAGACGCCCGGCACCAGCATCGCCACCTTTTCGCGATAGCGCCGATACTGATCGCCGAACATTGACACCAGATCGCGCTCTTCCAGATAGATGCCGACAAAGATGTAGGCCGTCGTCACCGTAGAGAACAGCAGGTGGCCGAGCGTCATCACAGGCGTGCACCAGAAGGCGATGATGAAGCCGAGATAGATCGGGTGCCGGATCAGGCTGTAAAGGCCCGGCGTCTTGAACTTCATCGGCTCAACCACGCGTCCGGCGAAATGCGAGACCACTTGCGTCAATCCGAACAGCTCGAAATGGCTGATCAGGAAGGTGCTGTAGAGCACGATGAGCCAGCCCACAAAACCGCCCGCGGTCACGATGCCGGCGATCGTGGGATTCTCGACGCTCCAGACCACCATCGGCATCGGCTGCCATTGCCAGAACAGCAGGATCAGCGAAAGGCTTGCCAGCAGCACGTAGGTCGAGCGTTCGATCGCTGGCGAGGCGAAGCGTGCGAACAGCTTCTTGAAGCCCTGCCGCGCCATGCCGCTATGCTGCACGGCGAAGATCGACATCAGCACCAAATTGACCAGCAGGGCGGTCGTCAGCGAGGACGTGCGACCGGTATCGATTGTCTTCGGTACGACAAATCCCGAGACGAAGCCGACTGCGTAGAGAAACGTGCCGAAGAAGATCAGGTAGGCGAGGCCGCCGTAGCAGAGAGTAAGCAGCCTCGTTGCAAGGGAGGCGACGGCGGGACGCGCCGCATTGGGTCCATTTTGCATCGTAATCGACATTCGAAATCTCCTTGGTTTGGAAATGTGACGTCGGCAAATACTTTGTTCAGGACAGTTCGAGGCGCCTCGGCTTGCGACGCCGTGCAACTCTTTCGAGGGCGGGGTCGATCGGGCTGCGGTAGATGCGCTTGCTTTTCAGGTCGCGATCTCCAGCCTGGTGCGCCGCGAGCCAGGCGGCTTGCCGATCGCGGTAGGCGATGGCAGCGGCCATCCAGCTGTCGACAAGGCCCCGCAGCCGGGCGGGCAGGGCGAGGGGGCTGACGGCAGCGCTTGTACGGATCGGTGCGTGGGGCCGGATGGCAGCGTCGTGCGGCAACAAACCTTCTGGTGAAACATCCCCCTTGGTGGGATTGAGCAACAGGCCAATCATGGTCATCTCCGATTGAACGATGATTGACCCATCTGTAGATTGGGATTCCTGTTCCTGCTTGGCGGAGTCCTTGAGAAGACCTTTCTTTTTCCTCCGGAAGTGACTGTTTTTACTTAGTTTGTATCGTGAACCGCCTGATAGTGGCGGACCTGCCTCGCATCGGAATCACAGAGGTGGTATTGCAGTACCGGTTTTCCGATTATGAAATCGACCTCGGTCAGCATGAGCTGCGCCGACTAGGCGAAGCCGTGCATATCGAGCCCCAGGTATTCGATCTCATCGTTCACCTCGTGCGCAACCATGACCGTATCGTCAGCAAGGACGAACTGATCGAGACGGTCTGGAATGGCCGGATCATTTCTGAAGCCGCGCTCTCCAGCCGTATCAACGGCGCCCGGCGCGCGCTTGGCGACAACGGAAACGATCAGCTCTTTATTCGGACGCTGCATAAGCGGGGATTCCGGTTTGTCGGCGATGTTCACGCCATCGATGCGCCGAAAGCCGACATGGAGACGGCTTCGCTCGTTCCTGACGATGCGGTGACGCCGGACGATCTCTCCGGCCGCCTCTCGGTTTCTGCCGAAGTGCCCCGCCTCGATGATGTCGTCTCGGAATCCATCAAGGCAGAGGCTGTCACGCGATCGTCGATCGCGGTGATGCCGTTTGGAAACATGTCTGACGATCCCGAGAACGACTACTTCAGTTACGGGCTGACGGAAGACATCATTCGTCTCCTCGCCCGGAACCGGTGGCTTTCGGTGATCTCGCGACACTCGACCGTGGCGTTCCAGGGACGCACGGTGGACGCGCGCGAAATCGGCGAGCAGCTCGGTGTCAGGTATGTGCTGGTCGGCAGCGTCCGCAAGAGCCGCGATGCCGTACGGATAACGGCGGAGCTGGTCCGGGCGGCGGATCGGAAGCAATTATGGGCCGACAAATACGACCTTAAGCTGGAGTATATCTTCGATATCCAGGAGGAGATGGCTCGCCAGATCGCCGCAACGATCGAGCCCGAGCTGTCCAAGGTCGAGCAGCAACTCGCCGCTCGCAAGGCGCCGGAAAGCCTCGATGCCTGGGATTGCTACCAGCGCGGTCTGTGGAATTTCTGGCGCTTCACCTCGCCGGGATTCGATTCGGCTGAAGCCTATTTTCAACGGGCAATTTCAGCAGATCCGAACTTCGCCCGCGGCCACGGCGCTCTCAGCTACGTCAATTTGCAGCGCGCCTTTGTTGACGAGCCGAAAGATCGTCCAGCGCGACTGGAAGCGGCCTTGCGCCAGGCGCGTGATGCCGTGGCGCTCGATGACCTCGATTGCTTCTGTCACTGCGTCCTCGGACGAGCGCTCTGTTTGACCCATCAGAATGACGAAGCGCTGGCAGCGCTCGACGTAGCCCTGGAGCTCAATCCCAGCTTTGCGCAAGCCTACTTCGCGCAAGGGTTCAACCTGCTCTGGTACGGGCGGGAGATCGAGGCGGAAACGCTGCTCGATCAGGCGACCATGCTCAGTCCTCGCGACAGCCATCTGTGGAGTTTCCACCACGTCCGCTCCTGGACGCACTTCTCCCTGGGCGAGTACGAAATAGCGGCCGAGTTTGCCCGAAGGGCAACACGGCAGCCCAATGTCACCTATCAGGCCTTTGCGTCCCTTGCGGCGTCGCTTGGCCTTTTCGGCGAGCAGGCGCAGGCGAAAGCGGCGGCCGCCGAGCTGCTGCAGCGCAAACCGAACTACAGCCTCGAGACCGCGCGACAGGAGCTGTTCTTCTGCAACGATCGCGGCTTCATCGATCGCTTCGTCGAAGGGCTGCGTGTCGCCGGTATCGCGCGCGCCTAAAGCGCGATGACTTTTCTTCGAACGTCATCCCGCTTTATCTTCTTGTTTGAGCATGATCTTTTCGGAAAACCGCTGCACACTTTTCCGGATCATGCTCTCGCTGGCGTGATCACGGCTGTGGACCGGACAGGTTCATTTCGCGCTCGGCGCGGAACACATTGCTGTAAAGGTTTGCGATCCACTGACGCCCCCTTGAGGTGACGTTGAGATAGCGTATCGCTGTCTGGATTTGCGGCGCCACATTGTTCCAGTAGAACTGCGGATATTTGTAGACGACATCAGCCGGCGTCTCGTAACCGAGCTGCTTGGTCAGGCCGATCTCCTGAAATTCATAGAACAGGGCATTCGACTTTTTCAGGTAGTTCGGGTCGCCGAGCTGCCCGATGAGGTCAGCCGCGCGCAGCAACAATCCCTCCTCTTCGATCAGATCGTCTCCCGCCGCTTCCGGGTAGGGAAAGCGGGTATATTCGATCGCCCTGGCGATCCGGCTGGCATCGACTTCGTCCATTGTGTCGAGGCGCTCGAAGACGAACAGTTTTGAGCGGTCGACATGGTAGGGCGCCAGCGACGCATCGGACGAGCCTCTCGGCAGGCGAATGGTTCGGCCGCTGAGGTCGGCGACATAGGACTCGCCGTCATCTCCCTGAACGGTTCCTCTGACGTAGCCGATGTCGTGGGTCAGGCACGCCAGGATGAAGTTGGCATAGTCGTCGGGCGTCGTTGGTCGCAGCACCGCCCGTCCCATCAGGATGTCGTGGCCGGCCAGGGTGACGAGCAGGGAATGCTCGACGTTGTGATAGAGCGCGTCGCTGTTGCCGATGCACTCCAGTGTGAGCCGGGCGGCATAGGGCAGGAACTCCGCCAGTCGGGCTTGGGAGGAGCCAAACCGGCTCTTGGTTTCCGAGGTCAGGAATGTGCCCAGGGCTTGCGCTACCAGTTCCGGGATTGTGATCATCTGAACACCCCATCTCGATTGTGCGGTGTAGACGCAATATTCGCGTATCAGTGCAGCACCAGCACCATAGCACGTTGTTTGGGCGTGCCGGATGTCACCCGCTTCATGTGCCTCGCAGGTAATCTGGGCCGGTTTGATAACGGTGGGTCAGATGCCGTGACGTATTTCGGCAGACGTACGCTGGCGACGTGAGACCAGCCGCCAAGCCAAAATCAAGATTATCTTCAGATTATCTGAATACGGGCTCCAAGCGCGGCGTGGCGATTCAGGCCATATTCGCCGGCATGAAACGACGAGAATTCATTGCGCTCGCGGGTGCTGCGATGGCCTGGCCGGCCACCGCATTCGCGCAGGATTCGGCAAAAGCCTATCGTATTTTCTGGGTTTCCATCCAATCCCAGCCCGATCCGTTTCTGGACGGCTTCAGGGAGGGATTGCGGGCGCGCGGTTACATCGAGGGCAAGAACCTCGCCCTCGAACTTCACTTCGGCAATCCCCATGCGCTGCGCGAGGTGGTGGCCGAACTGAGGCGCGGCAATATCGATCTTGCCGTATCGAGCGGTCCTGCGACGCGGGCGCTGACGGAGGTCAAGGACATCCCCGTCCTGTTTGCTCTCAGCGGCGACCCGGTGGCGTTGGGCGTCGTCGAGAGTCTCGGTCAACCCGGCGGCAATTTCACCGGCTCGACGTTCCTGTCGCTTGAACTGGCGGGGAAGCGGGTTGAGTTGCTCAAGGAGGTGGTGCCGAGCCTGCGCAGGCTGGCCGTGTTTTCGAACAGCAACCATCCGGGAGAACAATCGGAGTGGCGCGCGACCAGGGAGGCCGCGACCAAGCTCGGCATTGAACCGGTCTATGTTCCCTTCGCCGGCCCGAACGAGCTGGACGCCGGACTTGTCGCGGTGGGGGAGGCCCATGCGGACGCCTTGCTGGTGTTCCCGGACGTTCTCACGATGGTGCATCGGAACAAGATCGCCCAATTTGCGACCGCGCACCGGTTACCGTCGATGTTCGGCTGGAGCGAATATTGCGAGGCTGGCGGATTAATGAGCTACGGGGCCAATCAGCGCGCGACGTATTTCTGGCTCGCGACCTACGCCGACCGGATCTTGCGCGGTGAGAAGCCAGCCAATCTTCCTGTCATGCAACCCACGAAGTTCGAACTGGTCGTCAATATCAGGACAGCCGAACAACTCGGCATCGACCTCGACAAATCGTCCATCCTGTTTCGCGCCAACAGGGTGATCGAATGAATTAGGCGTATCTCATATTGGTTTGAAACCCTTTTGTTTGGATATTCTTTCGGTGATCCGTCCGCGCCGCTCCCTGTTCGTCAAGTATTTCACTACGCTGTTTGTCGCAGTGGTGGTGCCGCTGCTGCTTGGCTCGGCAACCGAAGCCTGGTTTGCCTTTCGCGACAACCGGTACGATCTGGATGAACTTCTCCGGGTCGAAGCCCGTTCGGCAGCCGATCGGATACAGGCATTCACGGACGGCATCCGCGATCAGCTCGGCTGGGTCGTGCAGTTTCCTTGGACCCAGGGCGAGGACGACCGGCGCAGGATCGACGGACTGCGCCTGTTGCAGCAGGTACCGGCGATCGTTTCGCTCTCGATGGTCGATCCGACCGGCACCGAACGCGTTTTCGTATCCCGCGTCAGCATGAACAGGACCGGCGCCGGCGCTGATATGTCGGAGGATCCTGCGGTCATCGGCGCGCGCGCCAACCGGGTCTGGTATGGCCCGGTGCATTACCGGCGCGATTCCGAGCCTTACATGCGGATCGCGGTGGCGGGAAACCGTGCGGCCGCCGGGATCGTCGTTGCCGACATCAACCTGAAACTGATCTGGGACATCATCGCGTCAATCAAGATCGGCGACACCGGCCACGCCCTTGTCGTCGACGATTCCGGACGGCTGATCGCCCACCCCGACATCAGCCTGGTGCTGCGCAGCGGTGTCGGAGCAGGCGACTTCAACCGGCTGAAGTCCGAAGTCAGCGCTGCGGATGGAGCGGCGGTCACCACGACCGGTGAGGACGGCAAGCCCGTCGTTGCGCTTTCGGTACCTGCTCCCAATGTGGGCTGGACGGTGATCGCCCAGCAGCCGGCTTTGGAGGCGTTCGAATCCATCCGCGCCGCGCTGTGGCGTTCCCTGATACTCATCGGCCTCGGCATAGTTTTCGCGCTGGTCCTGGCCTATTGGCGGGCATGCCGCATGTGGGGACCAATCCGGCAACTGGAAGCCGGCGTCGAACGGATCGGGATGGGGCAACTCGACCATCGCATCACGATCCAGAGCCGCGACGAGCTGGAGCAACTGGCTGTCAGGTTCAACCAGATGGCGGAGGAACTCGCGGTCTCGCAGCACAAGTCCGAGCGCATCAATCGCCTGAAGCAGTTCCTGGCGCCGCAGGTGGCCGAACTGGTCGAACACTCCGATCAGCGGCTGCTCGACGGACATCGCCGGGAGGTGGTCGCGATCTTCGGCGATCTGCGCGGCTTCACTGCGTTTTCCGCGCGCGCCGAGCCCGATGTCATCATCGCGGTGCTGCGGGAGTATTATGAAGCGATTGGCGCCGTGACGGAGCGCCACTCGGCGACCTTGATCCGCTTCGCCGGTGACGGTGTGATGGTTCTCGTCAACGCGCCGGTCGCCTGCGACGACCCTGCGGAGCGCGGTGTGCGGCTTGCGATCGACATGCAGGCCGCCGTGCAATCGCTCGCCGATTCCTGGAACGCCCGCGGCTGGGCCATTGGTTTCGGCGTCGGTATCGCGATGGGACCTGCGACCGTTGGAACGCTCGGCTGGCACGGACGCCTCGACTACACGGCGATCGGAAGCGTGGTCAATCTGGCGTCGCGGCTTTGCGGTCTGGCCGAGGACACGCAGATCCTGGTGGACCCGGTCGTTACCGGTCATGTCAAGGGCAGCATCGGGCTTGCATCCATCGGCGAGAGGACCATCAAGGGCTACGATCATGCTCTCGAGGTTTTCGCCGTGGCCCGCACCGGCGCGCCGGTGCGTCGCACATCGCCTGAGTTGGATCTCGTCAGCTAACGGCTTCAACGCCCGTCGGCATGGCGATGGGTATCGCGGAGCCTGTCATCGGGCGCGCGCGTTCGCGCGACCTGTTGGCTCCACCCATCCTACCGGGCTGGCATACGCGATAACGGCGAAAAATCGTCCAATTTGACAATCCAATCGATCCCGCAAGATGCTCATCCGACGCCGCTTTTGAAGTATTGGCGGCTGCCCGCCCGTGCTATCTGTGGCGAGCCGGGCGGGGGCCTTGCCACCGGATCGACCGCTAACTTCCTGGGAATGACGCCTTGATCGACAAGCTTGAACTTCTGCTCGCGCTCGCCAAGGAGCGGCATTTCGGACGGGCTGCGGAAGCCTGTGGCGTCACCCAGCCGACCATGTCGACCAGCCTGAAGCAGCTCGAGGAGATCCTCGGCGTCATGCTGGTGCAGCGCGGCTCGCGCTTCCAGGGCTTTACGCCGGAGGGCGAGCGCACGCTCGATTGGGCGCGGCGCATTGTCGGCGATGCCCGGGCGATGCGGCAGGAGATCAACAGCCTCAAGGACAAGCTCTCCGGCGAGATCCGGATCGCCGCGATCCCGACCGTGCTCGGCATGGTGGCGTCGCTGACGACGCCGTTCCGCGCGCGCTATCCCGACGTGCGCTTTCGCATCCATTCCTGCACCTCGGCCGACGTGCTCGGGCTTTTGGAAAACCTCGAGGTCGATGCCGGGCTGACCTATATCGAGAACGAGCCGATCGGCAAGGTTCGCACCTTTCCGCTCTACAACGAGAGCTATCGGCTGCTGACGTCACCGGACGCCATGTTCGGTGATCGCAAGCAGGTGACCTGGAAGGAAGTCGGGCAGGTGCCGCTGTGCCTCTTGACGCCGGACATGCAGAACCGGCGCATCATCGATCGCGCGCTGGCGTCGGTCGGGGTTGAGGCCACGCCGACGCTGACGTCGAACTCGCTTGTCGTCCTCTATACGCATGTCAAGACGGGCCGTTGGGCCAGCGTGATGCCGGCAAAACTCGCGGAGACGCTGGGATTGGCGGACACCATCCGCAGCATTCCGATCGTCGATCCCGTTGTCGACTACAGCGTCGGATTGGTAATCCCGCAGCGCGACCCGATGACGCCGCTGATTGCCGCATTGGTGCAGGTCGCGCGCGAGGTCGCGCCGACGCTGGAAACAGATCACGCCAGCGCCTAATAGCTCGTCGGCATCAGCTGCAAACGCGGGTAGAGTCGGTCGATGGCGGCCATGTCGGTGTGCATCTGCTCGATGATCCAGTCCCTGATCTCGCTGACGACCGGTCGGATCGATCGGTCATGCGGGTGCACCAGTTCGCAAAGCCGCCGTGTCGTGGTGAGCGTTTCCGAGGCCGGCACCAGCGCGCCGGTGAGCAGCCAGTGCGCCGCGACGGTAAGCCAGCCGAGCGCAATGCCCTGGCCGAGCAACGCCGCCTGCACCACGACAGCATAGTCGGAAAAACTCAGCGACTTGGCGGGCCCCGATCGTCTGGTGAGAAAGGTCGGATATTCCGCAGCCCAATCGCCCGGCGTATCGGCGAGGCGGATGATGGTGTTGGCCTCGATCGGCCCGTCAGCGCTATCAGCGTCGCGATAGGCGGGACTGCAGATCGGCAGCATGACTTCCTTCATGACCAGCGCACCGTTCCGCTCGGGATCGTATCGGTCGCGAAACCGCATGCCGAGATCGACATTGTCGACCGGCCCGCGCAGCGGACCGGAGATAAGCTGGAAGCGGAGATCGACGGTGGGAAACTGGCGCTGCAGCTTGTCGATGCGGGGCATCAGCCAATGGGTGGTGAACGCCGAGGAGACCGAGAGCGTGACGGTTTCGGTGCCCTTGCGGCGGCGGTCGATCTCGATCAGGCCGCCTTCGATGCTGCGGAATCCATCCGATACGTGGCGATAGAGGATCTCGCCTTCTTCCGTCAGGGTTGCGCGGCCATTGGTGCGATCGAACAGACGAACGCCGAGATAGTCCTCGAACTGTCCGAGCATCCGGCTTACCGCGGGCTGGGTGACGTTCAGTTCGGCCGCCGCTGCCGTGAAGCTGCCGTTGCGCGCGGCGGCGTCGAAGACGAACAGCGCGTGGCTAGAGGGCAGCTTCCGCCGAAGGTCAGGCATAACCTGATGTTATGCCGCCGGTGAGAATTTGGCAATTGCCCCTGCCGGCCAACTCTGGTTGGCTTGCGCGATAGCCTGCCAGGACGGGCGGGATTGAAAATCCGGCGCAGCAGGGACAGCCTCGGGGGCTGGCCTGAAGTGGCCGATCTATAAGACGAGATCATGCCGGTTTCAACCGTCGCTTGCGCCATCGCAGGCGACGTGGATGGCGCGCATCGGTGCACGCCCTCGGCAACGCAACGGGGTCGATCATTGGGCCAGGGCGGAGAGAGCGTCGATATCAAGGCTGCGAGCAAGAGCTATGGCGCGGTCCTGGCGCTGGATGACGTCACCCTGAACGTTGCGCCGCGCGAGTTCGTCTCCCTGCTCGGGCCGTCCGGGTCCGGCAAGACCACGCTGCTCGGCATTCTCGGCGGTTTCGTTCAGCCTTCGTCCGGCTCGATCCATTTTGGCGGCCGCGACGTGACGTTCCTGCCGCCGCACAAGCGCGACATCGGCGTGGTGTTCCAGAACTACGCGCTGTTCCCGCACATGAGCGTTGGTGAGAACGTCGCCTTTCCGCTGCGGGCCCGACGGATTCCAAAGGCGGATTGGGCTGCGAGAGTGCGCGCCGCGCTGGCGATGGTCGGGCTGTCGGGTTACGAGGCGCGCGGCATCGCCCAGCTCTCCGGCGGCCAGCGCCAGCGCGTGGCGCTGGCGCGCGCCATGATCTTCGAGCCGCGCCTGATCCTGATGGACGAGCCGCTGTCGGCGCTCGACAAGCAGTTGCGGGAAGCGATGCAGATCGAATTGCGCGAACTGCACAAGCGGATTGGCGCCACCATCATCTATGTCACCCACGACCAGCGCGAGGCGCTGACAATGAGTGACCGCGTCGCGATCCTCAAGGACGGACGGCTGGTCCAGATCGATCGCCCCGAGCGGCTGCACGATTATCCGGCGGACTCTTTCGTGGCGAGTTTCATCGGCGAGGCGAGTCTGCTGCCGGTCCGGCGCATCGACGCTTCTAGCGTGGCGCTCGGATCGGCTGTCCTGAAAAGCGCGCGCGCGCTTCCCGGCGGCGAGGAGCTGATGCTCGCGGTGCACAGCGAGAAGCTCTTGATCGCGAACGGCGTGGCGGATGCCGCGCTCAATCGCCTGACAGGCAGGGTCACCGACATCGTCTATCAGGGTGAGAGCCTTCGCGTGTTCCTGCAACTGCCCGACGGCATCCGTCTGAGCCTGCGCCAGCCCAGCCATTACCAGGCCTCGCGCCTGTTACCTCCGATAGGCGGCGAACTCACCGTTACGCTCCATCCCGAAGACACCATTGTCGTACCCAAGGCGCAGGAGAAAGCGCGGGAATGAGTGCCGACATTCAAATGCAAGTGCAACCACAGACCAACCAGAACAAGAGATGAAAATGTCCTACGATAGCTTCAAGGTTCTCACTTTCGATGTCGTCGGCACCTTGATCGATTTCGAGGCCGGCGTGCTCGATGCCGTGCGCCGGATCTCCGGTCGAAAAGCGGCCGAGCTCAGCGACGATCAGATCTTCGTGTCCTACAAGCGCGGCCGTGATGCGCATCCGGAGCGGTCGAGCGAAGTGATGTTCCATGTCTACCGGCACCTCGCCAGGGAATTGGGACTAGCGGCCGACGATGCCGCCTGCGACGCCTTCCAGCTCGCCGTGCTGCGCTGGCAGCCGTTTTCGGATTCGGTCGAAGCGCTGAAGCGCCTGCGTACCAGGTTCCGGTTGGTCGCCATGACCAATGCGGATCGCGTCGCGCTGTCGTGCTATTCCCACGCGCTCGATAATCCTTTCCACGACACCGTCTGCGCCGATGACACCGGGGTTGCCAAACCCGATCCGGAGTTCTTCGCCTACAACAAGGGGCGGCAGTCCGCGTTCGGCTACAAGCAGTCCGAAATCCTGCATGTGGCGCAGAGCCAGCATCACGACATCGGTATCGCCCGCAAGCTTGGCTACAAGGTCTGCTGGATCGAGCGTCGCCAGGGCATGAAAGGTTTTGGCGGTACGCCCGAGGTGCCGGAGCTCACAAAGCCCGATTTCCATTTCGCCACAATGAAGGCGTTCGCCGACGCGGCGCTTGGAAACTGAATAAGGGCAGGGCGGCGGAGATGGCAGAGGTCTGGACCCCAATGGCACCGGCCGCCTCGCTCTGGGCGGCAACGGCGGAGCCGTTGCCTGCCTTTCCGAAGCTTGCCGGCGAGGTGAAGGCCGATGTCGTCATCATCGGCGCGGGTTACACCGGGCTGTCTGCGGCGCATCACGTCGCGAAGAGCGGTTTTGCTCCGATTGTGCTCGAAGCCAATCATCCCGGCTGGGGCGCGAGCGGCCGCAATGGCGGCGTCATCACCGCCAAATTTCGTCTCTCGTTCCGCGACGTCGATACTGTTCATGGCCGTGCCATGGCCCGACGCATGTACGAGATCGCGCACGAGTCCGTCGAGATGGTCGATGAGCTGGTGTCTGAATTCGGCATCACCAGTGCCCGGCTGATGCGCAACGGGCAAGTCAAGGCCGCGCATAATCAGGCAACGCTCAGGTCCGCGATCGACGAAGCCGAATGGATGAAGCGACAGATGGGCGATACCGAGGTTCGTATCCTCGATGCCCACCAGGTGCGCGAAGAGACGGGATCGCGGGGGTTTGTCGGCGGGGTGCTCAATCCAGGGTCCGGCGGCATTCATCCGCTGAATTACCTGCGCGGGCTCGCCAAAGGTGTTGCGCAGCGCGGCGTGCCGATATTCCAGGAGAGCCCTGTGCTGGCGCTCCGTCGCGATGGCGATGGTGTCGTCGCTGAGACGCCCGGCGGCAGCGTGCGCGCGCGTCAGGCGATCATCGCCACCAACTCCTATTCCGACCTGACATCGGCAACGGTGCGGCTGCAGCGCACATTGGTGCCGTTTCGCAGCGCTCTTATCGCTACCGAAAAGCTGTCACCGAATCTCGCCGGCAGCCTGATGCCGACTGGGCGAACTTACACAGAGACCAAGCGGATGATGCGTTGGTTCCGCAAGGTCGACGACCGTGTCGTCTTCGGTGGTCGCGGCGCCTTCGGCAAGCAGGATTCGGAAAGCGCGTTTGAGGCGCTACGCCGCGCCATGACGGGTATCTTCCCAGAGCTTGCGGATGTTCCGTTGGAGTTTCGCTGGTCCGGCCTTGTCGGCATGACGCTCGATTCCGTACCGCATGTCGGCCGCATTGATGACCGTACCCTCTATTCAGTCGGCTACAATGGCGCCGGCGTCGCAATGTCGAGCCTGATGGGCCGCTATCTCGCGTCGCTTGTGCGCGGGGAGGCAGTCGACCTTGGCTTGCTCGACGCGCGCCGCATCAGGACCATTCCATTCTATTCGCTGCGTGAACCGGCCGTCCGCGTGGTGGCCGGCTGGTACCAGTTTTTGGATGCGGTCGGGCGTTAGCTACGCCCGATCATAACAAGAGGGGTTGAACATGATGATTGCATCTCTGTGTCGACGTGCACTGCTTGGAGTCTCCCTTGGCGCCCTGGCTACTTTATCGAGTCTGCCGGCCAGCGCGGACCAGATCACCTTCGTCTCACAAGGCGGCGCCTACCAGAAGGCGCAGACCGTCGCGATCCTCGATCCCTCGGCCAAGAAGCTTGGCATCACCATCAACCAGGACAGCATTCCCGACGCCTGGCCGGCAATCAAATCGCAGGTGGCGAGCGGCAAGCCGACCTGGGACGTCGTCGACGTGCCGACCGGCAACTGTCTGCGCGGCGGCGAGCAGGGCCTCGTCGAGAAGCTGGATTTCGCCAAATTGCCGAACGCGGCGGCGATGCCGGAGGCCTATCGCTCTGCCTATTCGGTGACCTACGAATTCTATTCGAGCGTGCTCGCCTTTAGCCGGAAAAAATTTCCGGATGCCGCGCCGTCGAGCTGGGCCGATTTCTGGGATGTGAAGAAATTCCCTGGCCGCCGCGCTCTGCGCAACCACCCGTTCGCGACGCTGGAGGCGGCCCTGATGGCCGACGGCGTGGCGCCCGACAAGCTGTATCCGCTCGACGTCGACCGCGCGTTCAAAAAGCTCGAGGAGATCAAGCCCAGCATCACGGTGTGGTGGACCTCGGGTGCGCAGTCGGCGCAGCTCCTCAACGACGGCGAGGTCGACATGGTGATGGCCTGGAACGGCCGCGTCAGCGCGCTGATGGGCGAGGGCGCCAAGGTCGCCTTCACCTACAACCAGGGTATCCTGCAGAGCACGTCGCTCTGCATCCTGAAGGGGGCGCCCAATCTCGCCACCGCGGTGCGTTTCGTGAACGAAGCTGTCGATCCCGTCCACCAGGCCAACCTGCCGCTGCATATCGACTATGGCCCGGCCAATCCCAAGGCGTTCGACACCGGCGTGATCAAGCCGGAACGCGTCGCGCAACTGCCGAGCGCGCCCGACAACGCATCGAAGCAAGCTCTGATGTCGTATGCCTGGTGGTCGTCGCCCGCGGGCGAGGCGGCAGAAAAGCGCTGGGTCTCGTTCATGCAGAAATAGCGGGGACTATGGCCGTGCACAGCCCAGCGCCAGACATCTCGCTCCGGCACCAGCGTCGCGAGCAGCGCCTGATGCTGGCGCTGGCGCTGCCCGCACTGCTCGTGATCCTGCTGCTGATCGTGCTGCCGGTCGGCTGGCTCGCCTGGCAGTCGGTCTATCACGACGGCTTTACGCTCGAGAATTACCGCCGGATCTGGAGCGAAGACATCTACTGGCGCAGCTTCGCTTTGACGTTCCAGATCAGCCTGCTGGTGACGCTGCTGGCGCTGCTGCTCGGCTATCCCATTGCCTATGCGGCGAGCGTCGCGCCAAAGCGCTGGAGCATCGTCATCCTGGCGCTGGTGGTGCTGCCGTTCTGGACCAGCGTGCTGGTCCGTGCCTATGCCTGGCTCGCATTGTTGCAACGGACCGGCGTCGTCAACCAGGTGCTGCGCCAGATCGGTGTGATCGACGAACCGCTGGCGCTGGTGCACAACACTTTCGGCACCGTCGTTGCGACCCTGCACATTCTGCTGCCCTTCATGGTGCTGCCGCTCTACGCCACGATGCAGCAGATCCCGCGCGATCTGATGCAGGCCGGCGCCAGTCTCGGCGCCGGTCCCATGCTCACCTTCTGGCGGATATTTCTGCCGCTCTCGCTGCCCGGGGTGCTCGCGGGAAGCACGCTGGTCTTCGTGCTCACCCTCGGTTTCTACATCACGCCCGAATTGCTCGGAGGCGGTCGTACCATCATGATATCGATGCTGGTGAGCCGCAATGTCGAACTCTACGATCAGTGGGGGGCCGCCAGCGCCGTCGGCGTGGTGCTGCTGATCGCGGTCGGGCTGATCTTTTTCGCCGTCAGCCGATTCATTCCGCTCGATCGCGTGTTGGGGCAAAAATGACGATGTCCCGCCCATACCGCATCGCCCTGATTGTCATCTGCGCGCTGGTGCTGCTCTATCTGATCCTGCCGATCCTGATCATCGCGCCGATGTCGTTCTCGGCCGCGCGTTTCCTGACCTTCCCGCCGCCGTCGCTATCGCTGCGCTGGTATCAGGAATATGTCGGCAATCCGGCCTGGATGCAGGCGACCCGCGTGACGCTGACAGTGGCGGTGCTCACCGTCGTCATTGCAACCCCGCTCGGCGTGGCCGCGGCATATGCGATCAGCCAGTCGAAATGGCGGATCATGCGGCTGATCCACATGACCCTGCTGCTGCCGCTGGTGGTGCCGATCATCATCACCGCGGTCGGCATCTACTTCGTCTTCGCCAAGGCCGGCCTGGTCGCGTCCATGACCGGCCTCGTGCTTGCCAACGTCATGCTCGGCTTGCCCTATGTCGTCATCTCGGTCGCGGCGGGATTGCAGAGCTTCGACTCGACGCAGGAGATGGTGGCGCGCAGCCTCGGCATGAACAGGCTGCGCAGCTTCTTCGTAGTGACGCTGCCGCAGATCAAGGCCAGCGTCATCGCAGGCGGCATCTTCGCCTTCATCTCCGCGATGGACGAGACCATCGTCGCCCTGTTCATTTCCGGCGGCCAGTATCAGCCGCTGACCAAGCGGATGTTCACCGCGCTCCGTGACGAGATCGACCCGACGATTGCGGCCATCAGCACGCTGATGACCGCGGTGTCGTTCATGCTGGTGCTGATTGCAACCAGCCGGTCGAAGAAGGGCGCGTGAGCCGTCAGGCGGCGGCCTCGATCTTTGCCATCGCCTTCGTCCGCTCCGGTTCGCGCGGCAGCACGATGCGGACCACGGTGCCGGTGCCGAGCTTGGAGCGCAGCCGCATCGTTCCGCCATGCAGGCTGGTCAGCGAGCGGGCGATGGCCAGCCCAAGCCCCGAACCCTGGTAGGTCTTGGTGAGCTGGCTCTCGACCTGCTCGAACGGCTTGCCCAGCCGCTGCAGCGAGGCCGGTGCGATGCCGATGCCGGTATCGGCGATCATCAGCACGATCGAGTTGGGGAGGACGTGGCTGCGCACGGTGACCCTGCCGTCGTCGGGGGTGAACTTGACGGCATTGGAGAGCAGGTTGACGAAGATCTGCTTGACCGCGCGGCGATCGGCCACGACGGAAATGGTGCGTTCGATATCGGCGTCCAGCGTCAGGTTCTTGTCCTCGGCGCGGCCCGAAACCACGCGCAGCGACTCCGCCAGAATCTTCGACAGGTCGAGCGGCTCCATGTCGAGCTTCATGCGGCCAGCCTCGATCTTCGACATGTCGAGGATGTCGTTGATGACTTCGAGCAGGTATTTGCCTGATGTCAGGATGTCATGGCAGTACTCCTGATACTTGTCGGAGCCGAGCACACCGAACATGCCGCTGCCCATGATCTCGGAGAAGCCGATGATGGCGTTGAGCGGCGTGCGCAGCTCGTGGCTCATATTGGCGAGGAATTTCGACTTGGCCTGGTTGGCTTCCTCGGCGCGGTTCTTCTCCCGCGAATATTTTTCGGCGAGGTCGGCCAGCTCCGCCTGCGAGCGCTTCAGATCGATGACGTTGGCGCGGAGGCGAGCGTCGTTCTCGATCAGCTTCTGCTCGTGCTCCTTGATGCGGGTGATATCGGTGCCGACCGAGACGTAGCCGCCGTCCTTGGTGCGGCGCTCGGAGATGTGCAGCCAGCTTCCATCGTCGAGCTGCGCCTCGAACGTGCGCGCTCCCGGCGCTTGCGCGCCGGTCTCCTGCAGTCTGGTGCGCACTTCCGGCATGCTGCCGACCTCGATCACGGTCTCATACGACGTGCCGGGGGTTACCGCCGTATCGGGCAGTTTGTGCAGGCGCTGGAAGTGCGAGTTGCAGAGCACGAGGCGGTCTTCCGCATCCCACAGCACGAAGGCTTCCGGGATGGTCTCGATCGCGTCGCGCAGCCGCAGGTCGGCTTCCACGGTCTTTTCGGCGAGGCTCTTCTGCTCGGTGATGTCGACCGCGATACCGATCAGATGCAGCCCGCCGTCGGCCAGGGTCTGGCTGAGCTCGCAACGCACCCGCAGCCAGATCCAGTGGCCGCCGGTATGCTGCATGCGGAAGGTCTGGTCGATGTGGTCGAGCTTGCCGGCGATCATCTGGTCGGCAATCTCGAACAGGTCGATGTCGTCGGATTTCACCAGCGCGTTGACTTCGCCGAAGGTGAGGAGGTCGTTGCGGGAATCGAGGCCGAGCATCGTGAACATCGATGCCGACCAGAAGATCCGGCCGCGCGACAGGTCCCAGTCCCACAAGCCGCAGCGGCCTCGATTGAGCGCGGTGTCGATCCGGCCGCGCACCGCGTCGTTGATGAGATCGCCCTCGCGGGCGCGGGTCGACTGCCAGTGGAAGGCGAAGCCGAGGATCAGCACGACGAAGCCGGTGGTGGCCGACAGCGTCACCGACAGCGCGGCATCCGAACCCCACAGCGGCTCGTTCTTTTCCTGGATGACGATGACCTGGCCCGGCAGCGACTTGATCAGCTTCGAGATTGCCATGGCGCCGTTGCCGTTCGGCAGCGTCATGTCGTTGATGACGCCCTGCTGGCCGGGCGTAGCGAGAAGTTGCGCCGTGCTGATGACATCGAGGATGTGGTCGCCGCCGCCGAGGCTGCCCTCGCCCGGGACGCGGGCCATGATGCGGTGATCGGCGCCGGTGATGATGACATGGCGGCCGTTGGCAAGGCCCCAGGCCGGGATCAGGTCAGGCAGCAGGCTCTGCAGCCGCTCGAGATTGAGGGCGCGGTCCTGCCGGACCGAGGCAACACGGTCGAGGCGCTCGGCCAGGAGATCGGTGAGTGCGGAGAGGTCGCGCTTCATCGCGGCGCGCTTCTGCCGGCTCTGGTCGATCACCTGCACGAAGGCGCCGAGGCAAATGGTGATGAGGAACGCGATGATGAGCGTCGGCACGGCGCGACGAAGCGCCGGCTCTGCCGTCAGCAGCCGGTGATAGGCAGGTTTCGCGATCGATTGCGCCAATCCTTTAATCGAATCGGATTGAACGTACGCGTTCGCCGCGTGCGCTCGCGCCATGCCGTAGACCCCCGCCGAAAGCCCATTTGCACACTGACCGGAAGCGCCCCGCACACCTTCCGAATCACAGCGATTTGAATCCACTTTTTTGGGGCTGTCGAGAGTCAACGATTCGTTAATTCGAAATAAATCTTGTCCAACGCAAATTAAGGCATCGCCGAGGCGAGTCCGAAACGGGAACGCTCCGAAAAACTACGCACGCGGCGGCTCGGCATGGCTGATCACGCGCTTGATCGAGGGGAACGCGCGACGCAGCGCGCGTTCGATCTCGTCGACGCTCTCATGTACCTTGATGACGCTCAGCGACCGCGCGGCGCGGCAATGGAAATTAACGATTTCGCCCGCGTCGGTGTCGCGCACGCGCACATTATGAATGTCATGGATCGCGCCGTTGCCGGCAAAGCGCATCAGCGCCGCCTTGATCACTTCGACGCGCTCGGGCGCGGCTTCGGTGCCGTGCGGCAGTTCCGGCTCGAGCGGCTCGATGTGGGTGTCGACCTCGACGTCCTCGCCAAAGTCCTCGCGGATGCTGTGCTCCAGGTCGTGGGCGATGTCGTGCGCGGCCAAGAGTTCCATGTCGCCGTCGACTTCGAGGTCGAGGCTGACGATCAGCTTCTCGCCGAGGTCGTGTACGGTGACGTGGTGGACGGCGAGGCCGGAATTGCGGGCGATCACCATGACGCGCTCGCGCACGCTCTCATTGTCGCGCGCAACCGGCACCGCGGTGAAGGTGAGGTCGGCGTCGCCGAGCGCCTTGCTGACGGCCACTTGCGCGGATTTCTTGATCGCTTCGACGCGGTCGATCGGATAGGTGCGCGGCACTTTTGCGATGGCGTCGATGAAATGCGTCGGCCCGACCATGCGCACGCGCACGCGTTCGACGCCGACTACGCCCGGCACCGCGCGGATCGCGGCGGTCGCCTTTTCGAACGCGCCCTCCGGCGCGCGGTCGAGCAGGGTTTCGATGGTGGAGCGTCCCAGCCGCAGGCCGATGATCGAGATCATCACGGCGACCGCGATCGCGGCGACCGAGTCGCCCCAGGCAAAGCCCATGCCGGTCAGCACGAGGCCGATGATCACGGCAGTGGAGCCGAGCACGTCGGAGGCAAAATGCAGCGCATCCGCCGCCAGCGCCTGGCTCCGCGTCGCCCGCGCCGCGCGATGCAGCGCCCGCGCGCGCCAGAAATTGACGGCGATGTCGATCACCAGCACCACGAAGGGAATGGCGGAGAGCGTCGGCGGCGGCGCGCCCTCGCTCAGCCGGCTCCAGGATTCGACCAGGATGCCGCCGGCCAGCACATAGAGCAGCGCGATGACAAAGAGCGCCGACAGGCTCTCGAACTTGCCGTGGCCGTAATGATGTTCCGCGTCCGCCGGCTGGTCGGACACCCGCACCACCAGCCAGGTGATGACGGTCGCGATCACGTCGACGGAAGAGTGCAGCGCCTCCGAGATCAGTGCCAGCGAGCCGATCGCAATGCCGACGGCAAACTTCGCCGCCGCCATGCCGGCGCTGGCGAAGATCGAGATCGCCGCGACATTGGTCTTGAGGGTAGGGGAACTGGTCATGGCCGGCGGTTTAGCAGGGGGGCAGTTAACATGAAAGGCGGGGGTTTGATGCGCAACCGCAACTCGTTTGCAGGAGCATTTGTTGCGAATTGTTCGCGGGGTTTGATGCCGTCATTGCGAGCGCAGCGAAGCAATCCATTGTCACCACGCATGCGGAGGGATGGATTGCTTCGCTACGCTCGCCATGACGTAGGGATAGCGATGTAGCACTCGATTGTCATCCCTTGCGCACACGGGGAATCCAGTACGCCGCGCGGATTTACCGGAGCGCGTGAGGGGCTGCGACGATATGGAGCCGTGCGATACAATAGTGTGCCCATCTTCATAGGCGGTAGCGTGTGAATAAACTCAGGCATATATCTTGAACTCTGGCGAATGCCTGATTTTGCCTTGGGTAAACACCGGGTGGGAAGGCGCCGCTAAGCCCGGGATTAGTAACGCACAGCTTCTTCATGGCTAGTAGCGGCCGGGCACCCAGATGATCTCAGGTCTTACATGCCTTAATAAGATTCTCCTGGAGCACTCATGGCAAAACACCGGATCTACACGACGAGCTTCGCAAGCGTTTACCCACTTTACGTCGCGAAAGCAGAGAAAAAAGGACGTACAAAAGCAGAGGTCGATCGGGTCATCACCTGGTTGACGGGTTATGGTCAGAAGGAGCTGGAAGCTCAACTGGAGAAACAGACTGACTTCGAATCATTCTTTGCCGAGGCCCCTAAAATCAATCCCTCGCGAGCCTTGATCAAAGGCGTGATTTGCGATGTCCGGGTGGAAGATATCAAAGAACCAACTATGCGAGAAATTCGCTATTTGGATAAATTGATCGATGAGCTGGCGCGGGGAAAAACAATGGATAAAATTCTGCGAAGAGAATGACCCTGAGCGACCTGGGGGAAGTCCGCCTTGACCAAAGCCGACTTCGCCCAGGCTTGAAGTCAGTCAGCCGCATATGCTCCGACCATGACGCGGCAGTTCACAAATCGAATTGCCTTGCTTCAATCGTCTTCGTCAGCCAGCGCGCGCCGCCGTTCTACGGCCTCGCTCATATCGTGGAGCACAAAGAGCGCAAGCGCTGCCATGTGTCGCCGCTGTTCGGGACTAAACGTCTTATAAAGTGGCTGCCACGCTTCGGCGAGCTTATCCAGATCGGCTGATCGTTGAGCCAATGCTTCCGAGCGTCGTTGCATGAATGCGATGGGATCACGATTGCGCATGACCTCGATCGTGCTTTGATCGGCCCGCCTGCCCACTGTTTCCGAGATTTTTGCAACGCGGGCTTTCCGATCCTCCGCCCTGCCACGAATGGCGCTCTCGACAGCCGGCCATAGTTTTTCCTGGTCAGGTGTGAGCTGCAACGCGGCCTTCACCAGTTCAATCCGCAAGTCCGTCAGCGAATTCCGGTCCGCTATATTCAGCCGTTCCGGAGTCGCGGGAGAGGGAGTTTGCGCGTGGGCAATCGGCGATGCAGTAAGGAAGAGTGCAGTTGCTCCAACCACTACTATTTTGATCATCGCGATCTCCTAGGTAAATCGCCCCCAGGCACCGCGCAAAAGAGATCGCGCATCGCGATGTCCCGTTGATTCAAATCAAGGGAACCAGAGAAGTTTCGTGTGTGCGCCCGTGCGCCGGTATTCGGTGACGGAAATCAACGCACATACGTGGGGCGGATCAGCCTTCGCTAATCCGCCCCACGGGCTACGGCATCTGCGCACCTCTTCAGATGCACAGATCAAAGACCTCCCCGCGGCAGGAAGAAGCAAAGCTCGACTCCCGTGGGCCGATTGATGAACAGCACGGGAGTGCGATCAGGCGTGTCCTCTTCCTTGATGATGTCGGGCGGGATGGTTTTCCACTCACCGTCTTTCAGGTATTGCCACTGGTCCGAGCGATCTTCGCCAACCCTGAAGCGGGTCTTGAATACGTCGCCATTGTCGCAGCAGGATTTCCAGGGAACACCGAGACGCTTCCGGGCGGCGGCGTTCATTTCCTGCTTGTTGAACCATTCGTGGTTCGCCATCGACGGATCGTGCCCGTCTGCCCGAAAGGAAAACAAGACAAGAAGACCGAATGCCGTCAGTACGCGACCAAACGCTTTCATGGCAGCCTCCATTGTGGACTGTCACCAAACGCGAATCACACGAGCTCTCCGGCAACCCATCAGGCCACATTCAGAGGAAAATGGAATCGCATTTCTGAGCGACTTTTCTCATTTGAGCACGACTGTTGTTTTCCTGTTGGTGTTCTACCGCACACGCGGACCCGTATTTTTACCGGTACCACCTGACCTTTCTCTGCCTCCAACGATGCTCATGGGGCGATGGCGCCCAGAAAAAAGACGTCCCAATGTTCCGTCGCAACATCAACTGCGCGTGAGACGTGAGGTAGTTCACATCTGGAAATAGCGTGTTGATTTAAGGCCGTCGCATGCCCGGTTTCGGGAGGTGTGCGATGCTGTTGTTGAATGGCCAGATCCAGTGGCGGGGAATAAGCACTACCGTGGTAGTCGAGCTTATCATCCTGCTCGCACTTGCGTTGGCGGCTGTCAGTTACGTGGAATGGTCATCGAAAGTTGCCGTTGCCGAGTTCATGAGCGCGACCGAGTCATCGGCATCTGATCCGAACCATTCCAGCGAGTCTCCGGTGCAGGCTCAGTCCCGCAAGGGATCAACGGGCTGCCCCGTGGGCAAGAGATCGCTGCCAACTCAGCTGGCGCCATTGCCGTAAATCCACGGACCAACTCGTCTCGTGCGCTTACGGCTTGCGTGACGGGGCAGATTTCATCTGCGGCCGAGAAGCTCGACCGGAGTACGGTAGAGCTCGTTACTTTCATCGTCGGTGATGCGTACGGCGCATCCGGTGGAACACAGCTCGGGTCGAACGATGCGAAGCTCGCTCGCGAGACTTTCCGCTTTATCGATCGCGTTTTCCATGTCTTCGAGGATCATGCCGCCCTGGCATTTGAATTCCGCGCCGATGACGAGATCAAAATTGAAGTATGGCATTGCAGCCCCCAGCCAAGTTTCAATCGCAGTGAATCTAACCTGAGTCTGGTTGGTTTCTTCATTACAACTCCGATCTTGAGATCTGATTGTAATCGGCTGTTGCGTTTCGGTACCGTGACCGCACCATCGCGTGCAGAGAACGCGACGAGGCACCTGCGTAGGATGGGTGGAGCGAAGCGATACCCATCAATGTGTCCGTTCACACCGGCGATGGGTTTCGCGGAGCCTGTCATCGGGCGCGCGTTCGCGCGACCCGTTGGCTCTACCCTTCCTACGAAAATGCGCGCTGCGATCTCGTGGTACCATCCACGGTTCGGAGGCGGGCCCGACATGATCCACCTCGAACGTCAGCGCTTTAGAATCACTATGGAACCCAGGGGCGGACGGCTGGAGGTGTGACGGAGATCATAATGCTCCCTCGAGTTCCGGCGCATTGTGCCGCCGCCATTGATATCCCCTGAGGTCCGGATGCACTGCACGAATTGCGCAGCCGAAGTCCCGGAGCAAAGAGCGTTCTGTAGCCAGTGCGGAGCAGCGGTCGTGCGACGCTGTCCGGCCTGCGGCGTTGCCAATCCGGCACTTAACAAGTTTTGCGGCGACTGCGGGACCAGGTTGCGCGTGGAGTCGCGCGCGGCGGCAACGACGGTGCGTGACTCGCGGCCGGTCGAACGCCGGCAGCTTACCGTCCTGTTTTGCGATCTGGTCGGATCGACTGAACTCTCCGCGGGACTCGATCCCGAAGACTTCAGCGCAATCATTGCCGGCTACCGGCGCTGCATTGTTGAAACCATTGCCCGCTTCGACGGCTTTGTCGCGCGACATCATGGGGACGGCGCCGTCGTATGTTTTGGCTACCCTCACGCGCACGAGGACGACGCGGAGCGTGCCGTTCAGGCCAGCCTCGCACTGGTGCAGGCGATCGCCGCCTTGCCGGCAAAAGAGAAGTTGAGCGCGCGGATCGGCGTTGCGACGGGCGTTGCGATTGTCGGCGACATGTCTGATAGCGCGATCTCCGAGGAGCATGGCATCCTCGGTGACACCCCGAATCTTGCCGCCCGGCTGCAATCGCTCGCAGAGCCCGGCAGCGTTGTCATTTCGGGCCGCACAAAGACGATCGCGGGACCGCAGTTCGAGTATCTCGATCTCGGCAAGGTCGAGATCAAGGGTTTGGCAAAACCGGTCGCTGCCTGGCAGGTTGCCGGCAGGACAATGGTGAGCAGCCGATCGCATGCTCTCCAAAGCGGCGATGTGCTTCCGCTGATCGGTCGCGATGAAGAAATGGAGTTGATTCTGAGCCGATGGAAGCGAGCCAGGAGCGGCGAAGGTCAGGTGGTCCTGCTTTCTGGCGAAGCTGGCATCGGCAAATCACGGCTCACCGTCGCGCTTCTGGAACAGCTTGCGCGCGAGCCGCACATTCGCCTGCAGTACTTCTGTTCGCCGCAGCATACCGACAGCACGCTCTATCCTGTCATCGGCGAGATGTGGCGCGCCGCCGGCTTCGCTCACGATGACGGCCAGCAAGCGAAAGCGGACAAGCTCGACGCGCTGCTGACTCAAAGCGCGACGCCAGCGGAGGATGCGGCGCTGTTTGCCGAAATGCTGTCGCTGCCCGGCGATGGGCGCTACCCCCCGGTTGAAGTTGAGCCGCAGCTCCGCCGTCAAAAAACACTGAAAGCGCTTGCTTCGCACATCGAGGCGCTGGCGCGGATCCATCCCGTGCTGATGATTTTCGAAGATGCGCATTGGACCGATCCCACCAGCCTCGAATTCTTCATGGGGGCGGTGGACCTGGCCGTGCATCACCGGCTGTTGATACTTGCGACCTTCAGGCCGGAATTCAGCCCGCCCTGGATCGGACGGCCGCAGGTGAATGAGCTGACCCTCAACCGGCTGGCGCCGCGCGACATCCATTCCCTCATCGAGGAAGTCGTCGGCGACCGGTCGCTGCCGGCGGGCATCCGCCAGGACATCATCGAGCGCACCGACGGCATTCCGCTGTTCGCCGAGGAAATGACCAAGGCGGTGCTGGATGCGGAGGGCGAGAGTGAGGTGCAGCGGACCTTCGCAGGGGCGCCGACGCCTGTTGTGGCGGTTCCGGCAAGCCTGCAGGCTTCGCTGATGTCGCGGCTCGACCGGCTCGGCCCGGCGAAAGACGTCGCGCAGGTCGGCGCGGCGATCGGCCGGGCATTTCCTCACATGCTGCTTGCCGCGGTCGCGCGAAAGCCGGAAGCGGAACTGGATGCCGACCTCAACCGGCTCATCGCGGCGGGGTTGTTGTTTCGACAGGGCGCGCCGCCACATGC
The DNA here is from genome assembly GCF_001440395.1 of Bradyrhizobium jicamae. Taxonomy (GTDB): domain Bacteria; phylum Pseudomonadota; class Alphaproteobacteria; order Rhizobiales; family Xanthobacteraceae; genus Bradyrhizobium; species Bradyrhizobium jicamae. Next base: position 54,457 of record NZ_LLXZ01000220.1, read on the forward strand.
GAGCTATCTGTTCAAGCACGCGCTGGTGCAGGACGCGGCCTACGGTACGCTGCTGCGCGAGCCGAGGCGCGCGCTGCATGCGCGCATCGCCGAAGTCCTTGAAAACCAATTCCCGGAAATAGCCGATAGCCAGCCCGAGCTGCTCGCCCGTCACTACACAAAGGCCGATCTGATCGAGAAGTCAGCCCGTCTGTGGGGCAAGGCGGGACAGCGGTCGCAGGAGCGTTCGGCGCTGATCGAAGCAGCAGAACAGCTCGATCAGGCACTGGCGCAAATAGCGACCTTGCCCAGCACGCCCGACCTTCGGCGCGAGCAGATCATCCTGCAAGTCGCGCTGTTGAACACGCTGATGCATGTCAAGGGATATGGCGCTCCCGAAACCAAGACTGCGGTGGCGCAAGCGAGGGCGTTTATCGAGCAGGCGGGACAGCTTGGAGAGTCGCCCGATGACCCCTCGCTGCTGCTCTCGACCCTGTTTGGCCAGTGGATCGTCAATTTCATCAACTTCAATGGCGACGTTGCGCGCGAGCTCGCGGCACGGTTTCTGGCGCTGGGCGAGAACGAGGGCGCGGCCGTGCCGCGCATGATCGGACACCGCACCATGGCAAGTACGCTCGCGTTGCGGGGGGACCTCGTTGAGGCCAGGGCGCACTACAACGAAGCCCTCGCGCTCTATCGTCCCGCCGAGCACCGCCGATTGATGACGCGATTTGGCCAGGACCTCCGGGTCACATGCCTGGCCTTCCGTTCGATGGCTTCATGGCTGCTCGGTTATCCCTTGGCCGCGCTGAACGACGCAGACTTGGCGCTAAGCGAAGCGCGCCAGATCGAGCATGCGGCCACGTTGATGTTCACGCTGAATTTCCCGATCCTTGTTAATACCTATTGCGGGAATTACCACGCGGCGAATACGCATCTCAAAGAGCTTGTCACACTGGCGGAGGAGAAGAGCGCCCCGTTCCGGAAAGCGGAAGGCGTGTTGCGGCGGGGCTATATCCTGACCCTTACGGGAGCGGCGAAAGCGGTCGAGACCGTCACGGCAGGTATTGATCTATGGCGGTCGGCCGGATCGACGATATTTACGCCGGAGCAGGAGTTCATGCTGGCCATCGCGCACGCGGATGCCGGCCAGTTCGACGATGCATGGCGCTGTATCGGCAGCGCCATGACGGCAATGCGGGAAACCAAGGAAAGATGGTGCGAGGCTGAGGCGCATCGCGTTGCCGGCGAAATCGCGCTCAGGTGGCCGCAGCGGGACGAGGCGAAGGCGAAAGCGTATTTCGAGCATGCCCTGACCATCGCGCGCGCGCAGCATGCAAAGTCGTGGGAACTGCGCGCGGCCACCAGCTCGGCGCGGCTCTTGAACTGTCAGGGCAAACGAAAAATGGCGCGTGAGCTTCTCGCGCCGATCTACGACTGGTTCACCGAAGGATTTGACACGAGCGATCTGCGAAAGGCCAAGGCCTTGCTCGCCGAGATCAGTTGAAGGCGCCTTCGGTCATCAACGAGTCGGTCGCCGGCGCGGATGATTTAGGTTTCATTCATCGTAATTATTAGAGTTCAATTCAAATTTTCCGATCATGATCGCCGCGTTTCTCGCGGCATTTCATTTTTGATCGGCAGCTCCAACACGGCTCGCGTTGCTACGGAAGCATTATCATGGCGATCGCTGGTGCAGTGTTTCGTGCTCAGGGTTTTGGCGGGCTTGTAACCGAGCGGCTGCATGCCGCCGGCTTGAAATCGCACGCCCCAAAGTTGTTGGCCGCCTGCGCTGTCCTGTTCTCGATCTCGGTTGCCGGTTGCGCGCGCAATCCCGCGCAGGGTGAATTCAATTCAGCCCAACGCGAAGTCAAAGCGCCTCCCACCCGTGCGGTCGTGCGCGCCCGCCGACCCTCTGAACAGCGTCGATATTCGGAGCCAAGAATTCGGCGGCCGGACCCGGCGCTGCTTTCCCCGCAGCCTGCGCCCGATTGCGAGTTCAGAGTATCCGACCTGAAGACCGTGGATCCGGATCGGTGGGCCCGCTTGAAGGTCGAATACGAGCGACAGTGCTATCAGGATGCAGAGAAGGCTGCGCGCGACCGCCTGATCTTGCTGCAGGCGTCCGCTACGTGCGAAATCGAGCCGACTCGACAGCGAACGCCAATCCGGTAGCAACCCAGGATAGCCAGCGGCACGCTTGTTTCTGCGCTTCGCATGAACCGTGTACTGGCGCAGCGCGCACTTCTAAATTGTATTCAGCATCCACCATCGACGCGGTAAGCCCTGTGTCTTCCAGATGACAATGGCAGGGCAGCCGCCCTTAATTTCGTCGTTCTTTTGCCATGCCGCCGCTTCACGTTTTGCCGGTGGGATTCGATTTTGCTGTGCTTTGGCTGGGGAGGAGTTGAAGAGTATTAATTTTTTTTGAGAGTAACTATGAAAACTCTTTACGATATTGTTGGCGCACTTCCGGATGACGACGCGGAAGATTTGCGAGTTGCATTTCGCAGGGCCGTTAAGGCCAACCATCCTGACCTCAATCCCGGTAATCCGGAAGCTGCGCACACGTTCAGGCGGATCGTTCGCGCCAACGCCATTCTGAGCGATCAACGGCAACGAGAGGCCTATGATCGGCTGCTCGAGGCCGCGCGCCGGCAGCAGCAGAAGCCAAACCGCAGTGCGTTCTCCGTCGCCATCCGCAGGCTCGGCGTTGACGCCATGGCGAGCGCGGTTGCGGCGACGGTGTTTATCGGGGGCTACCTGCTGCTCAAGCCGGTGGACAGGCTGCCGCTCGCTTCCGCAGAGGTGGCTGAGATATCCAGGCGCGAACCAGCGCAGACGGTTGCCGGCAGATCGACCGAACTGTCTTCACAGGACCGAACCCCGAAACCGCAGGACCTCAAAGAGCCGACCAAGTTGGCCAGCGTTGCACCTGCGGTGACGACGGGCATTGCTCCTGCTGCAAGAGATGTTGTCCCGACTACCGAGCCGAGGCCCAAAGACGTCAAATATTATCGAGAACGGGGCAGCTCGGCCTATCGCAGCGGGGATCTGTTCATCGCCCTGGCCAATTTCGATCTGGCGATCCAGCAGGATCCCGCTTGTTCGGACTGCTATGTTGATCGCGGGATTGTCCTGCACCGCATGGGCGATCAAAAGGGTGCATTTTCCGACGTGGCCGAAGCCAAGCGCATTGATGCCTTGAGTAGAAGCAAACCTGTTTCCGACGCCAGCGCGCGCTAAACGGTCTGCGCATTGCGCGACCCGATGACCGGCTCTCTCGTAGTCTGCCGGCGCGTCGCCGGACGCATTGCAGTGCCGCGTCCTTGGCGTCTGGACACGGGCCTTCCGCATTGTCCAAAATCGCTCGGTACAGAGGAGCGCCCCCGATGTCGATTATCGATTCCCAGGTTCATGCCTATGAGGCGAACAGTCCGAAGCGGCCGTGGCACACCGTGCCGAACTGGCCCGATCACGTCACGGGGGACGAGATGGTCGCGGCGATGGACAAGGTTGGCGTCGACGGCGCGATCTTCATCTCGGCGTTTTCGATGTACCGCTACGACGCCAGCTATGCCATGGAGGTGCAGCGGGCGCATCCCGGACGCCTCGCCATCGTCAAGCCGGTCGATCCTGATGACGCCGGCGTCGCCGATGTCGTTGCGGAGTGGAAGAAGACGCCGGGCGCGGTCGGAATCCGCATCATGCTGCGGAAGGAGGCGGCGCGCGCGCCTGACGATCCCGGCCTCGACCGAATTGCGCGCGCGGCGGTTCGCCATGATTTTCCGGTCAACCTGCTGTGCTGGGACAATCTGGATGCGGGCAGGGTGCTGATCGATCGCCATCCCGACACGCGCTTCATCATCGACCACCTCGGCATTTTGCAGCCGCGCGTGCCGCCGGCGCCGCCTGAACCCTGGGCCGATCTTCCGAAGGTGCTGGAGCTCGCCAGGCGGCCGAACGCCGTGATCAAGGTGAGCGGTGCCTGCACGCTGTCGCGCGAGCCGTATCCTTTTCCCGATATTTGGGACCCGTTGGCTCGCGTGTTCGACGCCTGGGGTTTCGACCGCTGCCTGTGGGGCACGGACTGGACGCGCGCGTTCGCCGTCGTCAATTACGAGCAAGCCGTCGAGCCTTTCCTCAAGACTACCCGATTGAGCGACACCGAGCGGGCCATGCTGATGGGCGGCGCCTGCGCCAAGGCTTACGGCTGGTCGCCGAAGAAGGGTTAGTTTGAGGGTAACGCCGGCTGACCGGCGATCTCGTTGGCTCGCCAGCAGCGGACCGCGTGTCCGTCAGGACGCGTTTCAAGCGGCGGCATAGGCTCGCGATGACACACGTTTTCGGCGTAACGACAGCGCGGGCTGAACGCGCATCCGTCCGGCGGACTTAGCGGATTGGGAAGCTCGCCCTTCGTCGTCGCGAGCGGTACGCGGCGTAGCGGATCGGGAATGGCGGCGATGAGGGTTCGGGTATACGGGTGCGCCGGCCGCTCGAAGATTTCGCGCCAGTGGCCGGTCTCGACAATGCGGCCGAGATACATGACGGCGACCCTGTCGCTCATGTGCTCGACCACGCCTAAGTCGTGGCTGATCATGATGTAGGAGAGGCCGAGCGTTTCCTTCAATTCCAGCAGCAGATTGATGATCTGGGCGCGGATGGAAACATCCAGCGCCGATACAGGTTCGTCGCAGATGACAATTTTGGGATTGAGGATTAGTGCGCGGGCGATGCCGATGCGTTGACGCTGGCCGCCCGAGAATTCATGCGGGTAGCGGTCAGCCTGTTCGGGCCGGAGGCCCACATGCCTGAGCATCGTCGCAACGCGTTCCTCGATCTCGCTTTGGGTCGTCACGCCATGCAGGCGCAGCGGGGCTTCCAGCGTGCGACGGACGGTCTGGCGTGGATTGAGGGACGCGTAGGGATCCTGAAACACGATTTGGACGATGCGGGCCAGTGCTTTGCGATCGAGCGATTGCTGGCCCGTTACGACCTGCCCGTCGAGCACGATGCGGCCTCGCGTCGGCATCTGCAGGCCGAGTATTGAAAGCGCGACAGTCGACTTGCCGCAACCGGATTCGCCGACGAGACCGAGGCATTCACCGCGCTTCAGTTCGAGGTCGATGCCGTCGACCGCACGCAACAGCCGCCGGCCACCGCCCAGCAAGCCGCCACCAACCGGAAAATGGACCGCGAGATCCTCCACGCTGAGGATGACGTCGTCACGAGGTCTCCCAGCAGGCTCATGCATGGTGATGGCACCTGACGAGCCCGCCTGCACCGAGCAACGTCGTCTCCGGTGCGGTGGTGCGGCAAATGTCGGTCGCCCGCGCGCAACGCGGATTGAAGCGGCAACCCTCCGGGAAATTCGTGATCGCCGGAACGACGCCCGCGATCTCCCTGAGCCGCGTGCGGCCGAGTGCTGCGCGACTCCCCAGCCGGGGCAGCGAGTCGACGAGGCCTTGCGTATAGGGATGCGCGCATGCGCGGAAAATGTCGGCCGAGCCGCGCTCCTCGACAATGCGACCGGCATACATGACGGCGACGCGGCGGCAGACATTGGCAACCAGGCCCAGATCGTGGCTGATCATCAAGATGGCCGTACCTCTTTCGGCGCATAAATTCCGCATCAGCTCGATGATCTCCGCCTGCACCGTTACGTCGAGTGCGGTTGTCGGCTCGTCGGCGATCAGAAGATCCGGCCCGCATGCGAGCGCGATGGCGATCATCACGCGTTGACGCATGCCGCCCGAAAGCTGGTGCGGGTAGTCGTTCACCCGTCGCTCGGGGGCGGGGACGCGGACGCTCGCGAGCGCCTCGACGGCCAGCCGGTTTGCTTCCCGCCAGTTCTTGCCCTTGTGCAGCACGAACATCTCGGCGATCTGCCGGCCGACCGGCGAGACCGGATTAAGCGCCGTCATCGGCTCCTGGAAGATCATGGCGATGCGATTGCCGCGCAGCGTACGTTGCTCGGCCGCCGGCAGTCCCTGGATCTCCCGACCCTCAAATCGTATGGCGCCGGCACCGATCGAAAGCGGCTGGCGCAACAGGCCGATCAGCGCGAGCGCCGTGATACTCTTGCCGCTGCCGGATTCGCCGACAAGGCCGAATGTCTCGCCACGATCGATGCGGAACGAAATCCCCTCGACCGCCGCGACACGGCTCGGTCCGACAGTGAGATCGATGCGCAGATCCTCGACTTCGATCAGGGGAGGGCCCGTCATGTGCGCCGGCTCCGCGACTGTGGATCGAGAATGTCACGCAAGCCATCGCCGAGCAGGTTGAGACCGAGCACCGTCAGGAATATGGCGAGGCCCGGGAAAATCGAGAGCCACGGCGCCGTTGTGATCTGGTCGCGGGCCTCTGACAGCATGCTGCCCCAGCTCGGATAGGGCGGGCGGATTCCGAGGCCAAGGAACGAAAGCGCGGCTTCGGCCAATACCGCGCCGCCCATGCCCAGCGTGCCGATCACGATGATGGGTCCGAGCATGTTCGGCAGCAGTTGCGTGATCATGATGCGCAAATCGCCGTAGCCGAGCACCCGTGCCGCCTGCACATAGCCCTGGCTCTTGAGCGACAGCGTCGAGGCCCGTGCGATCCGGCACGTGAAGGACCAGTTGGTCAGCCCGAGCGCGATCAGCAGGCTGGTCAGGCCGGGTCCCAGCACCGCCATGATGGCAAGCGCGAAGATCAGCGAGGGGATCGCGAGCATGAGATTGGTCAGCCCGTTGACGAAGTCGTCCCACCAGCCGCCCCAGTAGCCCGCGGTCAGGCCCAGCGTCACGCCGATGACGCTGTTGACCAACTGCGAGACGATGCCGACCGTCAGCGAGATGCGTGCGCCGTGCACAACGCGGGAGTAGATGTCGCGGCCCTGCGCATCGGTGCCGAACCACCAGGTCCAGCTCGGCGGCTCTTCCGCATTTATGAGATTGGCGTCCATGACGGGATCCGTATGCGCCAGCCAGGGCGCGAACAGGCCGACGAAGATCGCAAGCGCGAACAACGCCCCGCCGATGATGAGACTGGCTCCGAGCTTCATCGCGGCCGCCCCGCCGCGGCTGGCGGTTCAGTCAATCGCGCGCAGGCATGATAACGCCGACCACCGCTCATGCGTATCTGATCCTGGGATCGATCACGCCATAGAGCACGTCAATCAACATGTTGATCGCGAGAAAGAACAGCACCACGACGAAAATGGAGCCCTGGACGGCAGGAATGTCGCGTTGCAGCACGCTGTCGACGAGCAGCGAACCGATGCCCGGCCAGGAGAACAATTTCTCGACCACGACCGCCTGTCCCATCAAGGCGCCGAATTGCAGGCCGATCGTCGTGAGAATGATGACGAGGGCATTGCGCATGATATGCCACTTCACGACCCGGGTCTCGCTCATGCCCTTCGATCGCGCCGTCCGGACGAAATCCGCGGTCATGATCTCGAGAACCGCGGCGCGCGTCGTCCGTGCCAGCAGCGCCATCGGCGAGACACCGAGTGTGACGGCGGGCAGGATCAGATATTTGAGCCCCCCGTCGCCATAGCCAAAACTCGGCAGCCAGCCGAGTTTCAACGCAAACAGGTACATCAGCAGCAGCCCCAGCCAGAATTTGGCCATCGAAAGGCCGGACACCGCCAGGACCATCGAGATCGTGTCGACGATGCTGCCCGGTTTCAGCGCTGCGACGAAGCCGAGCGGGACGCCGATCACAATCGCAAACGTCATGGCGGCAAATATCAATTGCAGCGTTGGCCACATCCGTTTGGCGAGCATGGTCGTGACCGGCTCGCGCGTACGGAACGACGTCCCCAGATCGCCTGTCGCGAGCTTGGCAATGTAGGCGCCGAAGCGGACGTAGACGGGATCGTCGAGGCCGAGCTGTTTTTTCATGCGCTCCACGACCTGCGGGTCCGCCGGACCCCGGCCGTCATCGTTCATGCTCGATACGATGCTGCCCGGAACGACGCTGAACAGCACAAAGATCATCAGCACGACGGCCAGTACGGTCGGAATGGTTTGCAGGGTTCGACGGATCAGGAAGGCGAGCATGGGAACTGTTCCTCCCTCCCGCCATCGTTGTTTGCGATGGCGGGAGGGTGAGCGCGCATGTCACTTCGCGGGCGAGGTTTCATCGACCCAGAGATCTTCGACGTTTTGATGGGTCAGTTCCGTCGCGTTCAACTGAATCCCCTTGAGCCACGGCTGCACCGCCATGACCGCCTTGTTGTAGTTGAAGAACCAGACCGGCGCTTCGTCATAGAGCAGGGCATTGGCTTTTTGCAGCAGCTGGTTACGCTTGGTGGCGTCGTCGGTCTGCCCGGCCTCATCGATCAACTTGTCGAAGCCCGCGTTCTTGAAGGTCGTGTAGTTGCAGGCCGATTGCGGTGTCGATGAGTAGAAGCATTTCAGCGCCGCCGCGGGATCCGGGCCTGTCGCCATGGAATAGACATAGGCCTGGAAGTCGCCCTTCTTGATTGCGTCCGCCAGCACCGCGGTCTCGACCTGCTTGACCTTCACCTTGATGCCCACGCGGTCCAGCATCGGGATAATGGCCTCGACGATCGGCAGGCCCCAGCTTTCATTCTGACTGGTCGTCCATTCGAATTCAAAGCCGGTGGGATAGCCGGCGTCGCTAAGCAACTGCTTTGCTTTCGCAGGATCGAAGGCGTAGGGCTTCATCGTCTTGTCGTGGAGTGGCGAAGTCGTGGTCAGAGGCAGCCAGCTCGTGGCGCGATAGGCCTTGTTCTTGACCAGCTTGCTGATGATCAGGTCGGTATCGATCGCGTGGTTAATCGCCTGCCGGACCCGCTTGTCGGCGAACGGCTTGAATGCCGGGTTCATCCCCATGTGACGGGTGAAGACCTCCGCGACTTCAGCGATGGTGCCCTTGAGGTTAGGGTCGGCCTGATAGGCGACATACTGCGCCGGCCCGAGCACCGAAGTGTCGATTTCCTTGTTGCGGAAGGCGACGTCGCGCGCCGCGGCTTCGCCCATGATCGAGACGACGATCTTGTCGGCATACGGCTTGCCTGGCTTGTAGAACCTGTCCCACCGCTCCATGACGACGCGCGATCCCGGCACATGCTCGACAAACTTGAAGGGACCGAGGCCGATCGGTTTCTGGATGAAGCCTTCCTTGGCGCCCTCATCGGCGGGATAGACCGAGGTCAGCGCGGTGAAGAAATAGAAACCTGGATCGACTTTCTCGGTCAGTTTCATTTCGAGCGTGAAGTCGTCGATCTTCTTCAAGCCAGAGATTTCCTTGGCCTGACCCTTCTCGACCTCGGCCGCGCCCTCGATCACGCGGACAAAACGCGTGCCGGGAAAGGCCTTGGTGCCGTCCATGATGCGGTTGAAGCTCCAGATGACGTCGTCAGCCGTCATCTTGCGGCCGTGGTGGAAATAAGCATCGTCGCGCAGCTTGAAGGTATGAACAAGACCGCCACCTGAGACTGTGACCTCCTTGGCAAGCTCCGGAACTGGCTTGCCCTCCGCGGAGTCCCAAATGTAGAGCGACCGATGCAGACCCTTGGCGACGATCTCATCCTGGGCGCGCTGTGTCGTATGAATGTCCATGCTGGTGAAACTCGAGCCATAGGGCGCCGTCATGCGAATGGTTCCGCCCTTGCGCGGGGTCTGGGCCTCCGCCGTGACGGAGAGTGCCAGTCCCAAACCAGCCACGATCGCAATCTTCCTGAGCATCATCTTCTCCCCAACAGTACACGCGTATTCCGATCAGCGAGTTGACCACTCGCAGCATGTCGAGCGCAAGATCGTTGATGGCGATCGGACCAATACTTGGGCAACGTCAACGCGAGGGCTGGGACGGCCATGGAATCACGCGGCTTCGCGGCCTGCCTGCCACAGCGCGAGCACCTCTTCGCGCGCGATGCCGCGGGTAATGAACACGATGCGCGAGCGGCGGTCGGCGTCGGGCCATTCGGCGAGCGCCACCGGTGGGTGGAAGACATGGTGGACGCCGTGGATGACGATCGGCGACTGTTCCCCGCGGAGATTGAGAATGCCTTTGACCCGCAGCAGGTCTTCTCCGCGCGCGCTGCGAAGATAAGCGAGCCATTGCGAAACGGCCATCCAGTCGAGCGGTTCGTCGAACTCGAGCATGAAGCTGGTGATCGATGTATCGTGGCTGTGATGGGCATGATCGTGGTGCTCGTGCGCCGGCTCGCCAGATCCTGCGAACGCCTGCTCGTTGAGCCAGCGCCCGACGTCGACCGCTTTCTTCTCGGGATCGACCAGGCCGGCACCGAATAGCCCCGCCGGATCGATCTCGCCGTGCATGACGCTGTCGATCCTGGCGCCGGGGTTCAGCCGACGCAGACGCTGATACAATGCGGCAGTGTTGCTGACCAAATCAGATTTGGTAATCAGCAGCCGGTCGGCAAGCGCCACCTGCTTCACGGCTTCGTATTGATGGTCGAGCTGATGAACGGCATTGGCGGCATCCACCGTCGTCAAGACGGTATCGAGCCGCAGGAAATGCGAGACCAATGGGTTGTTCAGCAGGAGCTGTACGATCGGGGCAGGGTCTGCCAGACCCGTGGTCTCGACGAGAATACGGCGAAATGGCGGCACCTCGCCGCGATCGCGTTTCACCAGGAGTGCGCGCAGCGTCTCCTCGAGGTCGCTGCGGATTGTGCAGCAAATACAACCGCTCGCGAGCACGGCCACCTCGCCATCGACGCGCTCGACGAGGAGATGGTCGAGACTGACTTCCCCGTATTCATTGATAACGACGGCGCTGTCCTTCACGGCATCGTGGCGCAGCAAGCGATTGAGAAGGGTGGTCTTGCCGCTGCCGAGAAAGCCCGTGATCAGCGATACCGGCAGCCGCTCGGCTGACTTGTCGTTCTCGAACAGGCTCATCGGCGCCCTCGTTTCAATCGTCTTATTTTTGTCGCTGGACAGCAGCCTAGCGGAGGAGGAGCATGCCGAAAATAAATTTTTAAGCCCAGCTTCTGGGCACAACCTGGGAGGCAACGATGGACGATGACGTCAGGGGCCAAGAGCAGCAGCAGGAGCAGAAAGGCGGGATGGTAGAAACCGATCGCCGCACCTTGCTACGCACAGCCGGCCTGGCCGGCGCTGCGGGAGCGGCGTTCGCGGGTGCGATGCATGGCAAGTTTTCACTCGCGCCGGTCACCGCAGCGCAGGCACAGACCGCTACCTCCATGCCCAAGGGAGTCGATAAGGCATGGTGGCCCTCAAAATGGGGCAAGGACGACGAGGCCGGCGCATCCAACCACATTACGCCAGCGAAGGTGCTCGACGCCGCGAAATGGATCAAGGACGGCAAGATCTACAAGATCGGCCGCGTCTACGAGCAGGGCATGCCGCTGTTCGGCGCGCGGGCGTTCTCGCTGCGCATTCCCGGTGGTCCGACCGGCGGCCCGTTCGGCGACAACAAGCTCGTGTATCATGACGAGTTTCTCGCCACCGAGATCGGCCAGACCGGCACGCAGTTCGATGGTCTCGGCCACATCGGCATCCAGATGGGCAAGGATGGCGACAAGAGCGAGATGCGGTTCTACAACGGCTTCACCTCCCAGGAGATCAGCGACGCCTACGGTCTGAAGAAGCTCGGCACCGAGAAGCTCAAGCCACTCTTCACCCGCGCGCATCTGATTGACATGGTCGGGCTCAAGGGCGGGATGATGGACGCCGGTCAGGAGATCACCTCAGCCGATATCAAGGCGGCGCTGCAGAAGCAGAACATCGCCGAGAGTGACGTCAAGCCGGGCGACGCGATCATGTTCCATACCGGCTGGGGCTCGCTGTGGATGAAGAACAATGACCGCTACAACAGCGGAGAGCCGGGCATCGGCCTCGACGCCGCCAAATGGGTGATCGAGAAGGATCTCGCGCTGACCGCGGCGGACACCTGGGCGGTCGAAGTGGTCCCCAATCCCGACAAGTCGCTCGCCTTTGCGGTCCATTCCGAGCTGCAGACCAAGCACGGTATCCTCAACCACGAGAACCTGATCTTCGACGAGCTGATCGCCGACAGGAAGTACCAGTTCGTCTATTGCTTCACGCCGGCTCCCATCAAGGGCGCCACGGGAAGCAACGGCTGCCCGATCGCGATCACTTGACGAAGTCGCATTGGCGTGGGCGGATGGACCGCCCACGCCGGTGCGCCGGGCTCCCGCAAGGCGCGGCCCCGATGAGCGCAATTGCACTCGCGCAGTGATGACAGGGCTCCGGCGCAATTCCGCCGTTGCATCTCGAATAAAGAGGGCGGACTACGTTTCCCCTTCGCGCCGGCGGACCAGACGCCAACCCATCCTGCGCTGAAGGTTGCCGCAACCGAACGGACGCTCCACAAAAAAACAACAATCCGGTCAACTAATGGCGTCGGCATTGAGGAACGTGTCATGGTGCACCGCACCGACATCGCCAAGGGCAGCTTGGGGCAGGCCAGCTCCGGCGATCATCGCTTGCGCCGCGCGCTCCTCGAAAACACTCCTTCGCCCGAACCTCCGCCGGCCTCTCACCCAGTGACGAAGCGCCGCCGTCTCCGCACGACGGTCGTTCCGCCGGTCCACGCCATCTACCTCGAAACGCCTGACCCTATGAGGAATTGACGCAAGAACATCCTGCAAGGGTCGTGACGAAAAATTCGGCCCACCAAGCAAACCAAGGGGAGGATGCAGATGACTTTCCATGAACGATATCTCGTTGGCTGCGCCGCGCTGGCGGTGGCAGCTCTGGTCACTGTCCCGCCGGCGCACGCTCAGGCGCCGACGCAGCCTCAAGACGCGGCCCTGAATGCCGAGGCGGCCCAGAACGATTGGCCGACCTATCACGGCACCTACAAGTCCTACCATTACAGCGGCCTTGACCAGATCAACGCCGGCAACGTCAAGAATCTCGAAGTTGCCTGGATGCATTTTCCGGAGCGCGCCACCCGCGGCATTCAGTCAACGCCGCTGGCCCTCGACGGCGTGCTGTACTATTCGGGCTCCTACAGCCGCATCTGGGCGCTGGACGGCGCCACCGGCAAGACCATCTGGTCCTACGCACCGGAGCTCGACGAGGAGCTGGTCTCCAAGCAGACGCACTCGCCGTACAACCGGGGCATCGCCATCGGGCACGGCAATCTCTATGTCGGCACGGTCGATGGCCGTCTGATCGCGCTCGATCTGAAGACCGGCAAGCCGGTATGGGACACCAAGCTGCTGGATTCCAAGAAGATGACCGTCGGCTTCACCGGCGCGCCGCTGGTTGTGAAGGACAAGGTGATCATCGGCGCCCAGGGCGGTGAATGGCCCCATCGCGGACCGATCTTCGGCGTGGAGGGCAAGACCGGAGCGAAGAAATGGGAATTCTTCACGGTCGCCGGTACCGAAGAGGCGATGAAGACCTGGGGTGGCGACTCCTGGCGGACCGGTGGCGGCGGCGGCTGGATGCCCGGAACCTATGACCCCGAAAACAATGCGGTGTGGTGGGGCACTGCCAACCCGGCGCCGCTCTACGACTGGGCTGGCTCGGACTGGAAGAAGAGCGGACCGCGGCCGGGTGAGAATCTGTACACGACATCGGTCATCGCGCTCGATCCCGATACCGGCAAGCTCAAGTTCTACCATCAGGAGCTGCCGCACGATGCCTGGGACTTCGACTCTTCCGTCGGCGAATTCGTCATGATCGACCGTGGCGGCAAGAAGCTCGTGGTGCATGCCAACAAGGGCGGACACATCTTCGTCTACGATCGTGCCAACGCCAAGATCGAGAACGTCTGGCAGTTGGTAAAGAACATCAACTTCGTCAAGAGCATCGATCCGAAGACCGGCGAACTTATTGGTCGCCGCGACCTTTCGGAAGGCAAGGTCGATCCGCCGCTGTGCCCGGCGATTGCCGGGGGCATCAGCTGGAACTCCGGCGCCTATAGCCCCAAGACCGGGCTGTTCTACCGGATCGGGCAGGAGTGGTGCATGGAGCTGACCGTCGAGAAGAGCACGCCGGTCCTGGAGCCGATGGCACAGCTCAACATCGGCGCCACGTTCAAGTTTATCCCGCCTCCGGACGGACCGGCCCGTGGCCATCTCAGCGGCCGCGATCCTGTCACCGGCGCCAAGAAGTGGGAGGTGACCTACAAGTACCCGCCGCTCGCCAGCGTTCTCGCCACCGCGGGCAATCTGGTATTCGTGCCCGACGCCGAAGGTATCGTGCGCGCCTACAATGCGGAAACCGGCGAAGAGCTTTGGTCTCGCAACAACGGCATGGGACATAACGCCGGCATCATCAGCTACATGGCCGGTGGCAAGCAGTACATCGCCGTACCCGCAGGCTGGGGCAGCCTGGTGGCCGACGAGTTTGTCGCCCTCTATGGCGAGCCCTTCAAGAGCATGTCGAAGAATACCGGGGCGTTGGTCGTCTTCGCGCTCAGACAATGACGATGGCGAGGGCGGCAGGGATTGGTTTCTCCCTGCCGCCCTTGTCGGCTGATACGGATGCTTGAATGCGAATATCGCTTGTAACTGTGGCTTCCCTGGCCATCATCTGGCCATGGCTGTCGACCGCCGCGTTTGCCCAACAGTCCACCCCGGCTGGCTCGACGAGTCCGCCGGCGCAAGCCGAGGCCTCACCGAACGGAATCGATGGCCGGAAAATGTTCTCAAGCACCTGCGGCTTTTGTCACCAGGATGGCGGCCGCCATGCCGGCCGGGGTCCGAAGCTGTCGAAGTCCGAGAAAAGCGATGAATACATTGTCGAGCGTATCAGGAAGGGAAAAACGGGGTCCATGCCTGCGTATGGTGCGGTGTTCAATGAGGCCCAGATAGGTGCACTCCTGGCCTACATTCGAGGGCTGGATGACTAGGGTGCTTTCTGCTGCATGGAAGGTGCGAATTCGCCTCATCAGATGCGCGGCAAGCCTGTTGCTGCTGATATTCTGGAACGCATCGGCCGATGCCCGCTCGCTGGAAGCCGTCATCGAGCGCGGCGCGTTGACACTCTGCGCCAGTCCCAACGCGCTGCCGTTTGCAAGCAAGTCCGGACCGGTCCCTGGATTTCAGGTCGAACTCGGTGAGAAGATTGCGGAGCAGCTCGGCGTCAAGCTGACCCGGGAGTGGGTGGTCAGTGCAGTCCAGTATCGCCGCGCCGATTGCGACCTCGTGCTCGACGTCATCGCCCGCAAGGACACGCCGCCCGCGGGCGGTGTGCAGGTGTCGCGTCCCTATCATCGCAGCGGCGTCGTGCTCGCGGTGCGCAGCGATTCACCGGCGTCGTCGCTGGCAAGTCTCGGTTCCGATCAGCGGGTCGGGGTGCCGGTCGGCTCGCTGGTCTCCATGACGTTGGCCAAGGGCGGCGCCACCACGTCGCCGTTCGTGTACGAGGACGATATTGTCGTAGCATTGGCCAATCGCGAGATCGAGGCGGCCGCCGTCACACCGATGACGGTCGGCTGGTTCAACCTGCAGCATGCCGACAAGCCGTTGCGCCTGATCCCGGCGTTCGACAACGATCAGGATCTGAACTGGAATATTGCGGCCGGGCTGCTTCGTCCCGACGACAGACTGCGAGCGCGGGTCGATGCGGCGATCGAGGCGTTGCTGGCAGATGGCACCATCGCACGGATCTATGCGCGCTACGGCATCGCGCTGCGACCTCCGCAGTAAGGCGCGGTATCGCCGCGCCAGCCATGATGCGCTCCTGTCCGGCCGGTATGACCCCAGCCAGACATGGGCAAGCCTTCTACCGCTCAGCGTTCACGAGCTGATACGCGCCGCGCTCGAAGGTGTCGTAGACGGCCAGCGCCCTGGCGTCGGCGAACGGCAAATACTGCATCATGATCACGCCGGCGATGCCGCGCGCGGGGTCGATCCAGAAGAAGGTGTTGTTGATGCCGCCCCAGCTCAGGCTGCCGGGCGAGCGCTTGCCTTGCACCTGGTCTGATGTGATGAGGAAGCCGAGCCCCCATTTGTCGCGGCCGTCGGCGATGAAGGTGAAGTCGGCGCTGCGCGGCAGTGCGGATTTCAGCGCGGGGACCGAGACCGCGCCGATGTGGTTCTGGCCCATCAGCGCCACCGTCTCGGCCTTGAGCACGCGCGCGCCGTCAAGCTCGCCACCATTGAGCAGCATGCGGACGAAGCGCCCGTAATCCTCGGCGGTGGAGGCGAGGCCGCCGCCGCCGATCGGGGAAGCAATGGTAAGTCCGAGCTGCGGTTTCTGCAGCTTGATGGCGCCGTCCATGCGTTCGCCGGCGCGCTGCTGTTGCGCGACGAGGCGCGGCCCCCTGGCCTCCGGCACGTTGTAGGAGGTGTCATCCATCTTGAGCGGGGCGAAGATGTGCTGACGGAAGTAGTTTTCGAGTTTCTGGCCGGATACCACCTCGACCAGCTTGCCGACGACGTCGGTCGAGGTGCTGTAGTGCCAGCGGTCGCCCGGATCGAACAGCAGCGGTCCGCCGAACGGATAGGTTTCGCCGGCGCTCGGCTTGAAATCGCGCCAGATCGTGCTGGTGAAGGGATAGGCGAGGCCAGACGTGTGCGTCAGGAACTGCCGGACGGTCGGCGGTTTCGATGCCGGGCGGAGCTGGTAGGCGCCGGTCGCGGCGTCGAACGAGGCAAAGACTTTCAGTCCCGCAAGCTCCGGCAGGTATTTTTCCGCCGGGTCATCGAGACCGATGCGGCCTTGCTCGACGAGTTGCATCAAGGCGACCGACGTCACCGGCTTGGTCATCGAGGCGATACGAAAGATCGCGTCTGACGCGAGCGGGCGCCCGGTCTCGACATCGGCGACGCCGAAGGCGCTGCGATAAAGCACGCGCTCGCGGTCCGTGATCAGCGCCACCACGCCCGGCACGTCCTTGCGTTCGACCGCGGCGTGCAGGCCGGCGTCGAGGGCCGCGCTCCCTGCCGAATTCTGCGCGCTCGCCGCGCCGTTCAACGCCGCAGCGCCAATGCTCAAGATCATTCCAACGGCCTTTCGATTCATAAAAGCCTCCCTGTTGCGCTTAAGCCCGGGTCTCGCCCGTGCAGCTCTCCCGAGGCTGATTTTTCTTGTTCGACGCCGGCGCAATACAATAACGGCGACAGGGATGCGGCGCCGCATCGGCCTGTCGCGGCGGGACGCTAGCATTTGTCCTTGATCGAGTCTCGCGTTGCTGGCGCGACGACGGCATGTGCCCATCGCGTTTTCCGCTTTCGATGGGAGAGTGGGCACAGGCCCAGCGCCTGCGGCGTAGGGCGGATCAGCTTTCGTTGGTCCGCGCTACGTCCTGAACATCCGGGGTTGAGCAACGGCCGCTCATCCCTGCATAATCTCCCGCTCAGCCGGAGGAAACACCAATGCAAATGCGGACCTTTGGGCGGACGGGAATGCAGCTCTCGGTGCTCGGCTTCGGCTGCGGTGCGGTGGGGGGATTGATGGTGCGCGGCGATGCGGCCGATCAGGAGCGGACCGTTGCGCGAGCGATTGCCGCCGGCGTCAATTACTTCGACACCGCAGTGCTATATGGTGATGGCGAATCCGAAAAGAACCTTGGTCGCATTTTGCAGAGGCTGAAGCCGGCTGGTGTGGTCGTCGGCACCAAGGTGCGGCTGCCGCCCGGCGATCGTGGCCGCATCGATGAGGCGGTGAGCGCATCGCTCGAAGGCAGCCTTTCGCGGCTGCGGCTCGAACGGGTCGACATCCTTCATCTGCATAATCCGATCACCATGCAGGGCGGCGGGCCGGCGTTGAGCGTGCGGCAGGTGCTCGACGACGTCGTGCCGGCGTTCGAGCGACTGCGGCAGCAAGGCAAGATCCGGTTTCTCGGCATCACGGCGCTCGGCGATACCGCAGCGCTGCATCAGGTAATCGATGCCCGCGTATTCGACAGCGCGCAGGTCGTCTACAACATGCTCAACCCATCGGCCGCGGACGAATTGCCGCAAAACTATCCGGCGCAGGATTATGGACGGTTGTTCGACCACACAAAGGCCGCAGGCGTCGGCGTCGTCGGCATCCGCGTGCTGGCCGGCGGCGCGCTGTCGGGCTCGGCCGAGCGTCACCCGATCGCGGGCGCCGCGCCGGAGCCGATCGGCTCTGCGTTGAGCTACGATGCCGATATCGATCGCGCGCGCCGGCTGCTGCCGCTGCTCGAGGAGGGCTTCGCCGCCAGCCTCACCGAAGCCGCGACGCGCTTTGCGCTGTCGCACCCGGCGATGGGCACGATCCTCGTCGGCATGGCGACGCCGCAACAATTCGAGGACGCGCTTGCCGCGGCGGAAAAAGGCCCATTGGCGCAAGCGGCGCTCGATCGGCTGACCGAGCTGCGGCAGGCGTTTTCGGGCGAGGTGCGATGATGGGCGAGTTACGCCTATCACGTCAAACGAGATGGCGGATTACGCTTCTCGCTAATCCATCCATGATCGGAATGTCGAGTTCGAGAAGGATCACGTTCCAGGCGGTCGCGGTCCTTGAAACTGAATTCCGCACTTCTTTTGGATGCTTGCTTGCTCTATAGCGACCATTTGCCCCTTCATCTGGGCGAGTTCCGCCGCGGTTTGCTTATCTCCGCCAACGAAAAAAGCAGCCGGCCAAAAAATTACGACGGCCGCCGCGGTCGCGAGACCATCTTTGCTGCGTTGCTGATCTTGAGCGCCGGATAGCGTGGCGGCGCGCTGTGAAACGCCCTGAGCCTCAAGGGCGAGCTGCTGACATGTGTACTGCTGATACGCGACAGGTGAAACGTAAGCTGGCGCTATTTCTGCCGAGCTTGACGCGCATCCAGCCAGCGCGGCACCAAGTGCCACGATTCCCAATTTTCGCATTTCTGAGTCCCCCTGACCGGCATGCACTCAAGCGCAGCCGAAGGGTGAGGGCAAGCATAACGCGTTCCGTAAAAATACTGCTTGCGCGAGAGACGACTGAGAGGCGACGTTGGAACGATTTTCTTCCGCCCCACGATCAGCGGCACGTCGTCGATGCTTGGGATGGGTTGGGCCCTTCGAAACCCATCAGCATCATAACTGCGAATGATGGGTGTCGCTTTACGACTGCGCGTCGTTGTTCCAGTACAGGGAAAGTCGGACGACCGTCATTGCGAGGAGCGAAAGCGATGAAGCAATCTATCTCTCCGCACTCGCCGATAGATGGATTGCTTCGCTAAGCTCGCAATGACAGTGTTGACGCAGCAGGCGCCCATTTCAGTCATGGCGGCGTTGCTGTCACGATCCCGACCGACTCGGACATTGGCACCGCATCAGGGATAACCGGCGCCCGCAACGTCGACATCGACCACGTCGATCCGCGCGGACGATTTGCGTTGCCGAAGTTCTTCGTAGGAGGTGGCTGCACTTAGGCAGAACAGCGTCTTCCGCTCAGGGCCGCCGAGGACGCAGGCAAGCGCGCGGCGGCCGGGGACTTCGATGCGCTGCAATTCGCACCCCTCGGCGTCGAGGCGAATGAAGGCGTCTTCTTCGAATGCTGCGACCCAGACCGCGCCGTCGTGGTCGAGGCAGATGCCGTCGGGAGATTTCATGCTGCCGAAGCGGGCACGAAACTTCAGGTCGCCGTTCGGCGCAATGTCGTAATCGGCAAGGCAGCCGCCGTCCATCTCGGCGACGACGAGGCGGCTGTGATCGGCCGAGACCGCGATGCCGTTGGGAAACCGCAAGCCTTCGGCGACGACACGGGTCGCGCCGTCGGGCATCACCAGAAGGATGCGGCCGGGAGCGCCGCGGTCGGGTGGCGGCGGCAGATCGAAGCCGAGATCGCCGACATAGGCGCGCCCCAGCCCATCGACGATCATGTCGTCGATGGTGCCGGTCGCGATCCCTGACAGGTCGGCGTAAAGCGACAGCGTGCCGTTGCGATAGGCCAGGAGGCGCTTGCGGAACATCGTCAGCACGATCACCGTGCCATCCGGCAGCACGCCGAGGCCGCAGGGCGTGTCGTCGTCGAGTTTCGCGTGCTGCTCGCACTCGCCTGACAGCGAGAGGCTGAGCAGCGTCCGCTCCATGCAGTCGACGAACCAGAGCCGGTCTTGATGCCAGCGCGGGCCTTCGTAGTAACGGCCGCCGTCGAGCACGCAGCGCAGCGTCATTGCTACAGCGTCACCACGATCTTGCCGAGGTGCTTGTTGGCTTCCATGTGCTCGAACGCCTTGCCGATCTCGGCGAAGGGGTAGACCTTGTCGATCGGCAGTTGCAGTTTTCGCGACTCCACAGCCGGCCAGATGTCTTTCCGGACCTCGTCAAAAATCTCGCGGATTTCCTCGATGGTGCGGGTGCGGAAGGTGACGCCGATATAGTTGATGCGGCGGGCGGCGTGGAGGTCGAAATTGAAATCGGCGTGGGTGCCGCCGAGCCGGCCGACATTGACGATGCGGCCCTTGACCCTGGTGGCCTTCAGATTCTGGTTCGCGACCGGACCTGAGACCTGATCGACGATCAGGTCGACGCCTTCACCGCCGGTGGCTTGCAACACCTGATCGACCCAGCCGGGATCCTTGGAATCCACGGCGAGGTCGGCGCCGAATTCCGTCAGGCGGCCGCGGCGCATCGCGTCCGTCGAGGAGCCGATCACGAGTTTTGCGCCTTTGAATTTTGCGATCTGCATCGCCATCAGGCCAACGCCGGAGCTGGCGCCCTGGATCAGCACGCTCTGGCCCGCCTGCAGCGCGCCGTTGGTGACGACCGCATTGTGCATGGTGGTGATTGCGACGGGGAGGGTGCAGGCCTCCTCGAAATTCATGTTCGAGGGTGCGCGGAACAGCCGGCGGTGGTCGGCCAGCGTATACTCGGCAAACGCGGCTGCGCCCGAGCCCATGATCTTGTCGCCGACCTTGACGCCCTTCGCGTCAGGACCAAGCTCGGCGACTTCGCCCGCCCATTCCATGCCGAGCACGGTGCCGACGCCGCCGGCCGCGCCATGTACGTGGCCCTTGGTCATGCCGAGGTCGGCGCGGTTGAGGCCGCAGGCCTGGACCTTGACCAACACCTGCGTGCCCTTCGGCGTGGGTTTTGCGACGTCAGTGATTTCGGCGCCGTTGGCGCCGTAGATATAGGCTTTCATGGGCTCTTCTCTGTTGTTGAGCGAACAGACCGGCTATTCGGCGGTCTCTCTTCTCGCAAACGCCGCCTATTCGGCGGCCTGCCGCTGCGCGCCCGAAAGCATGCCTTCGAACCGGCTGCGGATGATCGCTTCTGCATCGCGCATGATGCGCGACACCAGTTCGGCGCAGGTTGGGATATCGTGGATCAGGCCCTGGACCTGGCCGGCCGACCAGATGCCTTCATCGGCATCGCCGGTCGCATAGACCATCTTGCCGCGGGCGCCGGCGACGAGCTCGCGGACGTCCTCGAACTTGGCGCCTTCCTTCTCCATCGCCACCACCTTGGTCGAGATCGTGTTCTTGGCGACGCGGGAGGTATTGCGCATGGTGCGGAAAATCAGCTCGGTCTCGCGCTCGTCATTTGCGACGATGCGCTCCTTCACGAGCTGATGGATCGGGCTCTCCCTGGTGCACATGAAGCGCGTGCCCATGTTGATGCCCTCGGCGCCGAGCGCCAGGGCAGCGACCAGGCCGCGGCCGTCGCCGAAGCCGCCGGAGGCGATCATCGGGATCTTGACCTTGTCGGCGGCGGCCGGGATCAGGATCAGGCCGGGCGTGTCGTCCTCGCCGGGATGGCCGGCGCACTCGAAGCCGTCGATCGAGATCGCATCGACGCCCATCCGTTCCGCCGACAGCGCGTGGCGGACGCTGGTGCATTTGTGGATCACCTTGATGCCGTGCTTCTTGAATTCGGTGACGTGGTCCTGCGGCTTGTTGCCGGCGGTTTCCACGATCTTGATGCCGGCCTCGATGATGGCCTGGCGGTATTCGGCGTAAGGCGGCGGCTTGATCGCGGGGAGGATGGTGAGGTTGACGCCGAACGGCTTGTCGGTCAGGTCACGGCAGCGCGCGATTTCGCGTGTCAGGTCTTCCGGCGTCGGCTGCGTCAGCGCGGTGATCAGCCCGAGCGCGCCGGCATTGGCGACGGCGGCGACCAGCTCGGCGCGGCCGACCCACTGCATGCCGCCCTGAACGATCGGGTGCTCGACGCCGACGAGCTCGGTGAATCGCGTCTTGATCATGTCTGCCCTCTGTTTCCTCGGCCCGGCCGCAAGCGCCCGCGGACGTCATGTTGTGAGATGTCGATGGTCAGGATGCCGCCACCTCCCGCAAAAGTCTACGGGGACGGGCGATGGCCAAGGCAACGCCAGCATGCAAAAGCGGAGACTTGTTTCCGCAGGGCGAAACATTCCGCCGGCCCGGAGGATGTCACCCCGGATAGCTCCGCGCCAGGCATCGATGTTTGTTCCGGAACGGAGTAACGGGTAGTTATAACCGAGTTCAACCGTTTCGCGAGCGATGTCGCCTAAGATGCAATAAATTCCTTTGTTGGCGGGCCTGTTCGGATTGCTATTGGCCTCGGAGAGCCCCTCATATGCGCAGACGAATGGTCCTGACGGCCAGACGAACGCCGTCGAAGTCTGGAAGAAGAAGATTGCAAGCCAGCTGGCGAGCAAGAGAGCGTTTCCGCCCGGGGCGATCGGTCAAAGCGGTACGGCCAAGGTCAAGTTTGCCATTGATCGGCAGGGTAAGCTGATTTCCAGAGCGCTAGTGGAAAGCAGCGGCTCCGAGTTGCTGGATGCGGCGGCGCTCACGATGGTTGAGCGAGCCGAGCCATTTCCGGAGCCGCCCGCGGAGGTGAAGGACGAGGAAATCAGCTTTACGGTGCCTGTTTTCTTTGCCGTCAGGAAACAGCTACCTTGGGCTGGCGGACAATGGCCAGCAGAGTGGGTCGAGGACCAGGCCAAGGTGGACGCTAAAATTCGCGGCATCTGTCGTGGCTGCTGACCTATAGTCGAAATGACGCGAATGACCCGAAGCCGACGTAGCGACGTCTTGCGTATCGCCTCTCTCAGAAGGTGATACGATCTGTCGTGTCGACAGAGATTTCAGGCCCATGGCAAGAAACGGTAAGTCGCACGATAACCGACTTGAAGTGTGCCGCGTCGTGGACGTGCCTCTTCGGGAGACTTCCGGTATTTGCGTCCTTCGCAGCCGGAACGGTCGAAGATCTCTGGTCGCGGTTGGCGACAGCGTCTCGAAGGTCGCGTGGTTTGCCTTGTCGCGTGACGATAGCCGCCCAATCCGTTGGCGCAAGCAGAGCATCGCGAACCTTCGAGGTTCGATGCTTCCCAAACATGATGCCCAGATCGAAGCTGTCTGCGCTGACGGCCTCGGGCGCATGCTGCTGCTTCAAGAAACGCCACCGCGTGCGGAACTCGTCGACACCAAGGCATCGAAGGTCGTTGCGTCATTCGATCTTGTCGTGGAAGGGCGTAGCAAGATTGCACGAGCGTGGTCCGACCCGAAGGGATCGCGAGGTGAAGGAGTCGTGTTTTTGCCCAGCGGGAATTTGCTTGTCGTCAAGGAAAAGAAGCCGGCGGCTTTCATTGAGTTTGGCCCGCCACATTCGCGGTCGAGGGGCTTGGTTCGCGGCGGAGCATTGGCCGAAGGTCGGTCGTGGCCGGTCAGAAAGGGCCATCACCGGTTCGTCGCTCTCGCAGTATGGCTTCCAGACAAGAAGTTAGCAAAAACTTGCGCCGACTTCAGTGACCTCGAAATAGGTCCGGACGGCTGCGTTTACCTGCTCAGTGACAAATCCTCTACAATTGTGCGGCTCGATGATCTTCCGGCGGGCGGCGGCACCGCTGCGTTGCTTGATTGTTGGCGACTGGGCGATCTGGAAGGAAAGCCGGAAGGCCTGGCGTTCACTGCTCAAGGTCGTGCCATTGTCGCGCTTGATACGCGAAAGGCGCGCCGAAATCTCGTTCTGCTGGAGCCAGCGATTGCACATCGGCGACCGCCAGCAATGCAGATGGATTCATGATGATGGCGGTCGAATTGCCAGCAGGCAACATCGTCACGGCTGTGCCGAAGGTCCGGCGGTGGCCCTTTTCAGGCAGGACGAACCGATGGGTAATGTCCGTTCTCGTGGGTAGAACGGAAGTGGCGCAGACCGGCTGCTACTTCGCCTTTTGACCCCTAGCTGACGTGGGAACGGCCATTCGGATATAAGCTTTGGAGGCCAAGCGGACCTCGGATCGGATGGCGCCGCATGCTTGCTTGTGAAGCGGTCATTAGCTGTCGGGCACCCCTGCCAAGCGCATGCCCTCACAGATGCGCTTCCGTCCGGCCAGGTAAGCTGGATTGTCGCTCAGTCGTGTTGCAAGCACGCGCCGGAGAGTAAATTTCGGGTCGAGCGCAAGGCCTGCCTTCGCTGCGGCCCGCGCTTCATCGAGAGCACCGAGCAGACCAAGGGCAGCAGATAGTGCAAAATGGCCGAAGGCGCGGTTACGGTTCGCTTCAATGCTTCGCCGTAGCCAATCGGCGGCTTCGGCATCTGCGCAGAGCTGAAGTTTGGCGACCCCCACGACGGACAGCCACGCGGCAGCGCCGCTGTCACGGGGAGACAGACGGAGAGCATTGAGTATATGGCCTTCGGTTTCCGCAGGCCGACCCAAGTAGTACTTCGCTAGCCCGATTGAACTGTGCGCGTAGGCGTCATTGCGGTTAAGTCGCAATGCCTGTTCGCACTCCGCGATCCCCTGGACGGCGCGGTTGGTATAAATGCAGACGCCACCTAAGATCATGTGAGCGGATGAGCTATCGGGCGCTATCGACAACGCCTCGATCACCCTTTTTTCAGCAGACGAAAAGCACGCGATGCGATCATCGGCCAGCAGATTGGAAGCCATTTGAAAGTCGCTTACCGCAATGCCGAG
The DNA here is from genome assembly GCF_001440395.1 of Bradyrhizobium jicamae. Classification (GTDB taxonomy): domain Bacteria; phylum Pseudomonadota; class Alphaproteobacteria; order Rhizobiales; family Xanthobacteraceae; genus Bradyrhizobium; species Bradyrhizobium jicamae. Next base: position 79,215 of record NZ_LLXZ01000220.1, read on the forward strand.
TAGCGCTCCGACACTCCGGGGATCGATGAGTAACGCACGTTCGAAAAAGCTGCGCGCCTGGATCAGCTGATTGGCGGTAGTCGCCTCATTCAGACATGCTCGGCCCTGAAAACATAGATCCGTGGCGTCGGGACGCATCGACCTCTCTGCCCGACGCGCTTCCACAGCTATGAGCTTGGCTGTCAGCGCGTTCGCGAGCTGCGCAACGATCTCGTCTTGCAGGTCGAACAAGTTGGAGACGGGTTTATCAAAGCGGTCAGCCCATAGATGCGTACCGGATTCTGCGTCGATTAGCTGCACGTTGACTCGGAGTCTGCTGTCACGGCGCTGCACTGAGCCTTCAAGCACATACCTGACGTTTAGCTCTCGACCAACCTGCTTCAGATTGGCTGCCTTGCCCCTGTAGGTGAATGCGGTGTGTCGACCGATAACGAATGAACCACTGATGCGCGACAAGTCGGTGGTCAAGCTCTCCGTTACACCATCGACGAAGTAGTCTTGCTCGGAATCGCTGCTTAGGTTGGCGAACGGCAACACCACAATGGATAGACGTGGTGACGACGACCTTGGCGTCATGTCTTCGTCATGCACCACCCAGCCAACCGGCTCATCTGTGGATGTATTGACCTCCTGCGCTGCGCCGACGAAGCGAAAGCCTTTGCGGGGCATCGTCTTTATGAAGCGCTGCTCGTCACCAGAGTCGCCGATGGCGACCCTAACGGCATTTAGCCGGGTTGTCAGCGCCGCATCTGATACGATGCGCCCATTCCAAACCGCGCTGATGAGATCGTCTTTGCTGACGACGCGACCCCTGTGCTTTATCAAATAGTGGAGGAGATCGAAGACCTGCGGTGTAATGGGAACGAGCTTCGCTCCGCGATGAAGCTCGCGGCGGTCTGTGTCCAACGCATATTCCTCGAAGAAATAGCGCAAGTCACCATTCCCCAGGGCTCGCTCCCTCGATGCCCGAGAGCGCGGGAGCAGTCGCCCGGCAAGAATAAGGTTTCGGTAACAAAAATGTAAGCCTCCAGTTAAGCGTGCTGGCGCGACTTGCGACACCTTTTGCAGGCGAGACAGTCCATCGAGGGCATCCCATGACCACGATCAACGCGATTACCGAGGTAGGACCGGCAACGGCAAAGCCTCAGTTTTACAGTTCGTTCGAGAAGTATTGGAATGCATTTCTGGAGTGGCGCCAGCGTGATAGGCTTCGTGCCCAATTGTGTCACCTCACGGACAAAGAGCTTGCGGACATCGGTATCACGCGCGGTGAGATCGATTGCGTTGCGTGGCACCGAGATTAGACCTGCGAAGCATTTTATCGGTCAGCTGGATACCTGCTACCTGCAGTGGTCCGCGCAAGCGCGAGAGCGGTCGACTTGGCGAGTTAGCCTGAAGTTAGTAAGCAAAACACCTGTGGGAGAACGGCAATGGATCCCGTGACAAATCTTCGTCCACCCAGCGAGCGCACTTACGGGTTAGAACATGTAGCAGTTGGAGCAGACGTGCGAGTGTCAGTTTTGAGCCTTAAGGGCGATGAGTGCGTCGCCTGGCACTGGCATAGCCACATAAGCGATATTTTCTTTTGTCTCGAAGGTGCGGCTATTGTCGAAACTCACAATCCAGGCAACTCTGTGCTCGTCAAGGTGGGTGACCGCTATGACGTCCCCCCGGGAGTTCCGCATCAGGTTGCGCCGCTAAACGGAAAAAAGTGTCGGCTCATCCTGGTGCAGGGTGTTGGTGAAGCGGATTTCCATCTGGGGCGGCCATAACGTCCAATCCCGGCAGCTATGTTTGCTATTGATGCTGTGGACGGCTCCTCCACGGGCACGAGAGTGCCAAGACATGGGCGCCGT
>NZ_LLXZ01000221.1:0-202 GCF_001440395.1 Bradyrhizobium jicamae
AGCGGGAACCTGGAAAGCACCGAGGAAATCGGATCGAGAAAAGATCTGATAGAGTCGGAAACACCGAAGGGAAGCGCCCGGAGGAAAGCCCGAGAGGGTGAGTACGAAGGAAGCGACCGTTCCTTGAGAACTCAACAGCGTGCCAAAAGTCAACGCCAGATATGTTGATACCCCGTCTCCGGCCGGATGGCTGGGGCGAGGT
>NZ_LLXZ01000221.1:328-638 GCF_001440395.1 Bradyrhizobium jicamae
TCGTGGTGTTCGCCCCGATCACGGGGAAGCATTCACGGAGAGTTTGATCCTGGCTCAGGACGAACGCTGGCGGCGTGCTTAACACATGCAAGTCGAACGATGAACCTCCTTCGGGAGGGGATTAGTGGCGAACGGGTGAGTAACACGTGGGCAATCTGCCCTGCACTCTGGGACAAGCCCTGGAAACGGGGTCTAATACCGGATATGACTCAGGACCGCATGGTCTCTGGGTGGAAAGCTCCGGCGGTGCAGGATGAGCCCGCGGCCTATCAGCTTGTTGGTGAGGTAACGGCTCACCAAGGCGACGACG
>NZ_LLXZ01000221.1:706-1072 GCF_001440395.1 Bradyrhizobium jicamae
GAGAGGGCGACCGGCCACACTGGGACTGAGACACGGCCCAGACTCCTACGGGAGGCAGCAGTGGGGAATATTGCACAATGGGCGCAAGCCTGATGCAGCGACGCCGCGTGAGGGATGACGGCCTTCGGGTTGTAAACCTCTTTCAGCAGGGAAGAAGCGAAAGTGACGGTACCTGCAGAAGAAGCGCCGGCTAACTACGTGCCAGCAGCCGCGGTAATACGTAGGGCGCAAGCGTTGTCCGGAATTATTGGGCGTAAAGAGCTCGTAGGCGGCTTGTCGCGTCGGTTGTGAAAGCCCGGGGCTTAACCCCGGGTCTGCAGTCGATACGGGCAGGCTAGAGTTCGGTAGGGGAGATCGGAATTCCTG
>NZ_LLXZ01000221.1:2311-2612 GCF_001440395.1 Bradyrhizobium jicamae
TGGTCGTTGTTTGAGAACTGCACAGTGGACGCGAGCATCTGTGGCCAAGTTTTTAAGGGCGCACGGTGGATGCCTTGGCACCAGGAACCGATGAAGGACGTGGGAGGCCGCGATAGTCCCCGGGGAGTCGTCAACCAGGCTTTGATCCGGGGGTTTCCGAATGGGGAAACCCGGCAGTCGTCATGGGCTGTCACCCACTGCTGAACACATAGGCAGTGTGGAGGGAACGCGGGGAAGTGAAACATCTCAGTACCCGCAGGAAGAGAAAACAACCGTGATTCCGGGAGTAGTGGCGAGCGAA
>NZ_LLXZ01000221.1:2695-2984 GCF_001440395.1 Bradyrhizobium jicamae
TGTGAGACCCGGCAGGGGTTGCGTATGCGGGGTTGTGGGATCTCTCTTTCACGGTCTGCCGGCCGTGGGACGAGTCAGAAACCGTTGATGTAGGCGAAGGACATGCGAAAGGTCCGGCGTAGAGGGTAAGACCCCCGTAGTCGAAACGTCAGCGGCTCGTTTGAGAGACACCCAAGTAGCACGGGGCCCGAGAAATCCCGTGTGAATCTGGCGGGACCACCCGCTAAGCCTAAATATTCCCTGGTGACCGATAGCGGATAGTACCGTGAGGGAATGGTGAAAAGTACCC
>NZ_LLXZ01000221.1:3169-3380 GCF_001440395.1 Bradyrhizobium jicamae
GTGTGTTGCGAGGTTAACCCGGGTGGGGTAGCCGTAGCGAAAGCGAGTCCGAACAGGGCGTTTGAGTAGCACGCTCAAGACCCGAAGCGGAGTGATCTAGCCATGGGCAGGTTGAAGCGGAGGTAAGACTTCGTGGAGGACCGAACCCACCAGGGTTGAAAACCTGGGGGATGACCTGTGGTTAGGGGTGAAAGGCCAATCAGACTCCGTG
>NZ_LLXZ01000221.1:3438-4178 GCF_001440395.1 Bradyrhizobium jicamae
TGATAGCTGGTTCTCCCCGAAATGCATTTAGGTGCAGCGTCGTGTGTTTCTTGCCGGAGGTAGAGCACTGGATAGGCGATGGGCCCTACCGGGTTACTGACCTTAGCCAAACTCCGAATGCCGGTAAGTGAGAGCGCGGCAGTGAGACTGTGGGGGATAAGCTCCATGGTCGAGAGGGAAACAGCCCAGAGCATCGACTAAGGCCCCTAAGCGTACGCTAAGTGGGAAAGGATGTGGAGTCGCAGAGACAACCAGGAGGTTGGCTTAGAAGCAGCCACCCTTGAAAGAGTGCGTAATAGCTCACTGGTCTAGTGATTCCGCGCCGACAATGTAGCGGGGCTCAAGCGTACCGCCGAAGTCGTGTCATTGCAGCATGACGGCTAACGCCGGCTGTGATGGGTAGGGGAGCGTCGTCTGCCGGGTGAAGCAGCACCGGAAGGTAGTTGTGGACGGTTGACGAGTGAGAATGCAGGCATGAGTAGCGATTCACACGTGAGAAACGTGTGCGCCGATTGACTAAGGGTTCCTGGGTCAAGCTGATCTGCCCAGGGTAAGTCGGGACCTAAGGCGAGGCCGACAGGCGTAGTCGATGGATAACCGGTTGATATTCCGGTACCCGCTGTGAAGCGTCAAACATCGAATCCAGTGATGCTAAGCCCGTGAAGCCGCCGGGGCCCGTCTTTGACGTGTCTCGGAGTGGTGGAGCCGCTGGCCCGAGCTGGTAGTAGGTGAGTGATGGG
>NZ_LLXZ01000221.1:4361-4568 GCF_001440395.1 Bradyrhizobium jicamae
GATCCTATGCTGTCGAGAAAAGCCTCTAGCGAGTTTCATGGCGGCCCGTACCCTAAACCGACTCAGGTGGTCAGGTAGAGAATACCGAGGCGTTCGGGTGAACTATGGTTAAGGAACTCGGCAAAATGCCCCCGTAACTTCGGGAGAAGGGGGGCCAGTCCTGGTGATGAGCTTTGCGCTCTGAGCTGGGGGTGGCCGCAGAGACCA
>NZ_LLXZ01000221.1:4631-5638 GCF_001440395.1 Bradyrhizobium jicamae
CGAGAAGCGACTGTTTACTAAAAACACAGGTCCGTGCGAAGCCGTAAGGCGATGTATACGGACTGACGCCTGCCCGGTGCTGGAACGTTAAGGGGACCGGTTAGCTCCATTTCGGTGGGGCGAAGCTGAGAACTTAAGCGCCAGTAAACGGCGGTGGTAACTATAACCATCCTAAGGTAGCGAAATTCCTTGTCGGGTAAGTTCCGACCTGCACGAATGGCGTAACGACTTCTCGACTGTCTCAACCATAGGCCCGGTGAAATTGCACTACGAGTAAAGATGCTCGTTTCGCGCAGCAGGACGGAAAGACCCCGGGACCTTTACTACAGTTTGATATTGGTGTTCGGTTCGGCTTGTGTAGGATAGCTGGGAGACTGTGAAGCCTGGACGCCAGTTCGGGTGGAGTCGTCGTTGAAATACCAGTCTGGTCGTGCTGGATGTCTAACCTGGGTCCGTGATCCGGATCAGGGACAGTGTCTGATGGGTAGTTTAACTGGGGCGGTTGCCTCCTAAAGGGTAACGGAGGCGCCCAAAGGTTCCCTCAGCCTGGTTGGCAATCAGGTGTTGAGTGTAAGTGCACAAGGGAGCTTGACTGTGAGACCGACGGGTCGAGCAGGGACGAAAGTCGGGACTAGTGATCCGGCGGTGGCTTGTGGAAGCGCCGTCGCTCAACGGATAAAAGGTACCCCGGGGATAACAGGCTGATCTTCCCCAAGAGTCCATATCGACGGGATGGTTTGGCACCTCGATGTCGGCTCGTCGCATCCTGGGGCTGGAGTCGGTCCCAAGGGTTGGGCTGTTCGCCCATTAAAGCGGTACGCGAGCTGGGTTTAGAACGTCGTGAGACAGTTCGGTCCCTATCCGCTGTGCGCGTAGGAGTCTTGAGAAGGGCTGTCCCTAGTACGAGAGGACCGGGACGGACGAACCTCTGGTGTGCCAGTTGTTCTGCCAAGGGCATGGCTGGTTGGCTACGTTCGGGAGGGATAACCGCTGAAAGCATCTAAGCG
>NZ_LLXZ01000221.1:5698-5990 GCF_001440395.1 Bradyrhizobium jicamae
GCCTGCTTCGAGATGAGGGCTCCCACCCACTTGATGGGGTAAGGCTCCCAGTAGACGACTGGGTTGATAGGCCGGATCTGGAAGCACGGTAACGTGTGGAGGTGACCGGTACTAATAGGCCGAGGGCTTGTCCTCAGTTGCTCGCGTCCACTGTGTTGGTTCTGAAACCACGAACAGCCTCATGCAGGTGTTGCATGGTCTGGTTGTCAGTTTCATAGTGTTTCGGTGGTCATAGCGTGAGGGAAACGCCCGGTTACATTCCGAACCCGGAAACTAAGCCTTCCAGCGCCGA
>NZ_LLXZ01000222.1 GCF_001440395.1 Bradyrhizobium jicamae
CCCTGCTCGGCGGCGGCGCGGCGCGCTGGGCCGGCCGCGGCACAGGCGTCGATGATGACGGGCTGGCGCGCAAGCGCGCCGCGATCGAGGCGGCGCTGAATTTCCATCGCGGCATTTTGGGTGATCCGCTGGCGGTGGCGGCAGCGCTTGGCGGCCGCGAGCTTGCTGCGATTGCCGGCGCCGTGCTCGCCGCGCGGCAGCATAAGGTTCCGGTACTGCTCGACGGCTTCGTGGCGACGTCAGCCGTGCTGCCGCTCGCGCGTCTCGATGCACGCGGCCTCGATCATTGTCGCGCGGGGCACGTCTCGGCCGAATCCGGCCACCGCGAGCTCCTGCGGGAACTAAGGCTAGATCCGCTGCTTGATCTGAACATGCGGCTCGGCGAGGCATCAGGTGCAGGGGTCGCGATCCTGCTGGCGCGCGCCGCGCTCGCCTGCCATGCGGGGATGGCGACCTTCACCGAAGCCGGTGTCTCCAGCACCCACGATTGACGAAATCCAACCAGAGCGTGGACTCATCATCGCGGAACCACAGCCTGATGACGCAACGAATGCGAGGCAGTTTGCGTGCAAAAATACTGCCGCTTAATCGTTGAGCATCGTCCCGCCTCACTTGGTCGCAGGCTTTGCAAGCGCGGCCATGGCAAAGTGCGGAAATTGGAACCACGCAGGATCAGGAATGCCGCACGATACGCCTCTCATCGCCACCATCGTCGCCGGCCTGGGACTGGCCTTCGTGCTCGGCGCAATCGCCCAGCGCCTTCGAATTCCACCACTCGTCGGCTACCTCCTGGCAGGCGTCGCAGCCGGTCCCTTTACGCCGGGCTACGTCGCAGACCAGGCACTGGCGACCGAGTTGGCCGAGATCGGCGTCATCCTGTTGATGTTTGGCGTTGGACTTCATTTTTCGCTCAACGACCTTCTGTCCGTGCGCGCGATAGCACTGCCCGGCGCCGTCGTTCAAATCGTTGTCGCCAGCCTGATGGGACTGGGTCTCGCGCTGTTCATGGGATGGACGATCGGCGCCGGTCTCGTCTTTGGACTTGCTCTGTCGGTCGCAAGCACCGTGGTGTTGCTGCGGGCCATGCAGGAGCGCCGGCTGATGGACACGGAGCGAGGCCGCATAGCGGTCGGCTGGTTGATCGTGGAAGACCTCGCAATGGTGCTCGCGCTCGTCCTGCTTCCGGCTCTGGCCGGCCTGCAGGGCGCGAACAGCAACACGATCCCGGCGGACTGGCTGGCGTCCTGGCTCGGGATGGGGTTTGGCGGAGTTCTGTTACTCACCGTTGCAAAGGTCGTGGTCTTCGTCGCCATCATGCTGATCGTAGGACGGCGCGTTATTCCCTGGATCCTTCACTACATCGCGCACACCGGCTCGCGGGAATTGTTCCGCCTCGCCGTTCTGGCAATCGCCCTCACGGTCGCATTCGGATCAGCGAAGCTGTTCGGCGTTTCTCTTGCACTCGGCGCGTTTTTCGCCGGAATGATCCTCAGCGAAAGCGCACTCAGCCAGCGTGCGGCCCAGGAAACATTGCCATTGCGCGATGCCTTTGCCGTACTGTTCTTTGTCTCCGTCGGCATGTTGTTCAATCCGGCGAGCCTGCTGCGCGAGCCCTGGCCATTGGTCGCCACGCTCTTCATCATCATCGTTGGAAAATCGGTAGCCGCGTTCCTGATTGTGCTTGCGTTTCGTCATCCGGTCGGAACGGCACTGACAATCTCGGCCAGTCTCGCCCAGATCGGGGAATTCTCGTTCATTCTGGCTGAACTTGGCGTGAAGCTGAACCTGCTGCCGACGGCAGGACGCGACCTGATCCTGGCTGGCGCCATCCTCACCATCATGCTCAATCCCGTGGTCTTTGCGGCGGTGGATTGGTTGTCCCGACGCCTTGAGCGACCTCCCGGTCACAGCGGTGTTGATGTTGTCGGATCCGACGCAAGGGCAGGACAGGTCGCCGCATCGGCGAAATCATCCGCAGCACCCGAGGCTACGCAGTTGAAAGATCATACGATACTCGTCGGTCATGGTCGCGTCGGCAGCATTGTTGCCGATGCCTTGAAGAAGACCGGCCAACCGTTCCTCATCATCGAGGATGCAGACGATGTCGTTGCGAAGCTGCGCGAGAGTAACTTCGAGACCATCGTTGGAAATGCCGCACGTTCCGATGTCCTGACATCCGCCAATCTTGGCGGCGCGCGATATCTGCTGATTGCGATACCGGAAGCATTCGAGGCGGGGCAGATCGTGCAACAGGCTCGCGTGGCCAATCCGGGCATCCGGATCATCGCACGTGCCCATTCAGATGCCGAAGTCGATCACCTGAGGTCGCTCGGCGCCGATCTCATCATCATGGGCGAGCGGGAAATTGCGCTCGGAATAATTCATAACCTGTTCGGGTGGCAGGCTCGTAACCCGGCGACGCAAGGTTAGTCGTTTCCACTATTTTGGATTAGGATCGACGAGCCCCGGTGAGACGAGCTTCGAAGGCTGGCATCGGCCAGCGAACGCCGGCGGAGCAGCGATGCCCGATGGTTTGTGGATCAAAGGTGGGGGCCGGCGTCTCCAGTGCGGATGTTTGACGAAACCTTGCCACATATCTCGGCGTATTTGGCCGGGAGGGCAGTGCTGACGAGGGAGCCGCACATGCGAAGGGCGGTCATAAAGCTAGTTGTTGTCGCCGCCGCGCTGGTTGCGGCGATCGGGCCTGTGCGGGCCGAGATCCGCATTCTCTCCAGCCCCGGCGGCGAGGTCGGCCCGTTTCTCGAACTGTTCGATCGCGTGCGCCAATCCGGCGAACGGGTGGTGATCGACGGCCCGTGCCTGTCGGCGTGCACACTGGTGCTGATGACGATCCCGGAGGAACGGATCTGCGTGACCCGCCGCGCGGTGCTGGGATTTCACGCCGCGCGCTCGATCGACGGCCGCGGCCGCGTCTATGCGGAACCGGAAGCCTCTCGCGCGGTGCAGGCAGCCTATCCGCCGCTAGTGCGGGACTGGATCGCGCGACGCGGCGGATTGACGTCGCGGTTGCTGCTGTTACGCGGGCGCGAGCTCGCGGCGATCTATCCAAGGTGCAGATGATGAGACTGCGCCGCTGCGTAGGGTGGGCAAAGGCGCCCTTGCGCCGTGCCCACCACCTTCCTCGTGGCACGAATGGTGGGCACGCTTCGCTTTGCCCACCCTACGCCTTATGAACTCACATCCCTTCCTTCGGACTGTTCACCATCCAGGGAATGCCGAACTTGTCGACGCACATGCCAAAGCCGTTGGAGAAGAAGGTCGGGCCGAACGGCATCCGCACCGTGCCGCCTTCGGCCAGCGCCTTGAACCGGCGCTCGGCATCCGCGGGGTCCTCGACCGCGAGCGCCACCGAAATGCCCTGCGGCGCCTTGTAATCGCCCGGCGTCGCATCTGACGCCATCAGCACCTCACCGTCGATGGTGATGCGGGCATGCATGATCTTGGTTTTCCAGTCCGCCGGCATCGGCATCTCGGCGGGGCCATCGCCGTATGGCATCTTCGCCTCGATCCGGGCGCCGAGCGCCTTTTGATAGTAGTTCAGCGCTTCCTCGCAATTGCCGTTGAAGAAGAGATAGGGATTGACCTGCATCGCTGGCTCCTTGGGTTTGGCAGTGGTGTCGGTGGCGTTCCGGCTCTGCGGCGCAGCGTATCGCTGCGACGCGTCCGGGACACGATGGTTGCGTTCATTTCTCGGTGAGCGTTTTCAGATTGGCAAGACCGGCTTCGAAATCCCGGCCGATCATGCGGTCCAGATTCATGAACACCTGTATCAGCCTGGACATGAAGTTGGCCGGACCATGCATCAGCCACGTGACATGAGTGGCATCGCCCTGCGGCAGCATTGTGAACTCGGCGGTGTTGTGGCCCTCGAACGGCGTGAAGAAATCGAGCTTGATGACGATCTTCGACGGCGTCGTGCTTTCGAGGATCTCCATGCGGCCGGAGCCGACATTCTTGTCGCCGTCCCAGGCGTAGACGGCACCCTTGCCGCGCTCGGCGCCGTCATAGCTGCGCTTCATCGCGGGGTCCTTGTTTTCATAGGGCGACCATTTCAGCCATTGGTGAAAATCAGAGATCAGCGGGAAGATCACGTCCGGCGGCGCCTTGATGCGGATCGCGCGCTGAACGCGGAGCGTGCCCGGCTTGGTCGCGGCGATCACGAAAATGGCTGCGATGGCGACGGCCAGTACGACGGCGATGACGGCAATGACTTCAAACATGATCGGCTCCATGGCGGAAGATTATCGTTGAAGCAACTCAGCGGCGGAAGGGAATCAGGCGACGCAAGTTCGGATCGCGCAGCCACAGCCCGCCCCATATCATCAGGCCGAGATAGAGCCCGAACAGCGTATGCGAGAACAAGGGGCTGTCGATGCGCACATGCGAGGCGATCGCGCCGCCGAGATAGCCGGTGAGCAGAATCGCGCCGAGGATAGAGGTCGGCGGAATGGCGTAGAGCACGGTGCAGACGATCGTGATGAGGCCGAGGCCGCGCATCAGCGTGTCACTTGAGCCATAGCCCATGCGGTCCATGGTTTCCGTGACGATCGGCCACGGCACCAGCTTGATGGCGCCGTCGACCATGAGGAACAGAATGACGAGGCCGGACAGGATGCGGCCAACCCAGCGCGCGGGATTTGAGGCGGACGCGTTCTCGGTGATGACGGTCATGATGTGCTCCGTGTCGTCTTGAATGGCGGTTCGGATTCAAGACGAGCGAGGCCGGCGAAAACCGACAGGGGGCTTGCATTTTTTCTGTAGCGTCCGGCTCGCATTCGAAACCATTGAAGCAAGCAAGTTCTTGGACGTGGCCCATCGCAGCCGGGAAACGAGCTGGGCTGCGGCACGGTAGCGCACAAGACGGGTCGTGTGGGCTGCTTCATAGATGAAGCGAGCAGGCGGGAACTACTACTACCTGTGCGTGATCTTTATCTTCATTCATTGTTTAATGGAGCTAATCATGAACAGGGTAAGGGCAATTTGGATTTCTATTGCGTGCAGTCTATTCGCGATTCCGACCGCGACCACAGGCGCCCTCGCGGACAGTATTACTTTTCGGGTTCAGAGCATGGCGAGTCAGAAAGCTCAAATCGTGTTCTACTCGCAAGACCGCCGGATCCGCTGGCCCGGCCCCGGGCGGGCCTACAGCCTCAATGACTACGACGAAAAGTCATTCCCATTGTCCTGCATCACCAACGAGAAGATCTGTTATGGCGCCTGGACCACGCCCAACCAACAGCACACCTGGGGCAGCGGTCCCAACGATCGTGGGGGCTGCACGGGCTGCTGCTACACTTGCAACGGCGGTGGCCAAACGAAACTGATCGTGCTCCGCAACCCCATAAGACGTTGACGGAGCCCGTTACCGCTCCCGGCGCGACTGCAATCCTACTTCCCCGCCTTCTTGCCGCGGGGCTGGCTGTCGCGCTGGAGGCGGTCGAGGTGCATGCGGATATGGGCGGCTTCGGCCGAGGTGTTGGCGAGCGCGATGGCTCGGTCGAAGGCTATGCGGGCTTCGTCGTTGCGGCCGAGCTGCATCAGGAAGGCGCCGCGCACGCCGAAGTAATGAAAATAGTTCGACAGGCGCTGCGCCAACGGCTCGATCATGTCGAGCGCGGCCTCCGGCCCTTTCACCTTGGATACGGCGACCGCGCGGTTCAGCGTCACCACCGGCGACGGCTGCATGATCTCGAGCGCGCCATAGAGCAGATCGATCTGGGTCCAGTCGGTATCCTCGGGCTTCTCGGCTCGGGCATGCAGCGCCGCGATCGCCGCCTGCACCTGGTAGGGCCCGCTGCGGCGATGGCGCATCGCCTTGTCGATCAGCGCCAGCCCCTCGGCGATGAGAGACTTGTTCCAGAGCGAGCGATCCTGATCGTCGAGCAGGATCACCGCGCCATCGGCGTCGAACCGCGCCGCGGCGCGCGCATGCTGCAGCAGCAATAGCGCGGTGAGCCCCATGATTTCGGGCTCGCTCTGAAACAGCCGCAGCAACAGCCGCGCCAGGCGAATGGCTTCCTCGCACAGGGGCGAGCGAATCTCCGCAGTGTCGCCGGAGGCCGAGTAGCCCTCATTGAAGATCAGATAGATCATGGCGGCGACGGAGACGAGACGTTCGGAGCGCTCCACCGCGCCCGGCGTTTCGAACGGCACATCTGCGTCGGCGACGCGCGCCTTTGCCCGGGTGATGCGCTGCTCCATGGCGGCTTCCGAAACCAGGAAGGCGCGCGCGATCTGCTTGACCGTGAGCCCTGAGACGATCCGCAGCGCGAGCGCAATCTGCTGCGTCGCCGGCAGGTCCGGATGGCAGCAGATGAACAGGAGCCGCAGAATGTCGTCGCGGTAGTGCGAGCCGTCGAGCCGCTCGGCGAGCTGTTCCTCGGCGTCGTCGAGATCGGAGATCGCCTCGTCCTCCGGCAGCGCCTGCTGCTTGCTGGTTCGCCTGATGTCGTCGATCGCGACATTGCGGCCGACCATGATCAGCCACGCCGCGGGATCGCGCGGCGGGCCGTTCTGCGGCCAGCTCTTCAGCGCCCGCAGGCAGGCATTCTGGAAGGCTTCCTCGGCGGTATCGAGATTGCGGAAATAGCGCAGCAACGCACCGACCGCCTGGGGGCGAGCCGAAGTCAGCGCGGCATCGATCCAGGCGGTATCGGTCACGACTGCACGCTCCCCGGCCGAAACAGGCCGACGGGCCGGATCTCATAGGCGCCGCCCGGATTGGCCGCGCCGAGATCGCGGGCGACATCGAGCGCCTCGTCGAGGTTCTTGCAGTCGACGACATAGAAGCCGAGCAACTGCTCCTTGGTTTCGGCGTACGGCCCGTCGAGCACCAGCGGCGGATCGTCCTTGCGCAGCGTGGTCGCCGCGGTGGTCGGCAGCAGCCGCGCGACCGGGCCGAGCCGGCCTTGCTTGGTCAGCTTGTCCTGCACAACGGCAAGCTTGGTCATGACCGCAGCGTCCTGTTCCTTGGTCCAGGAACCGACATGGTCCTCGTCGTGATAGCAAAGGATGGCGTAAAGCATGGCGGAAAAGCATCTCCGTTCGTCATGATGACGAACGATTATGCCCGGAGCCGACAGGAGCGTCGAAGAAATTTTGAGATGTTTCAGGGACCGATGATCGGAGGCTGTGGCGGGTTGAAGTGCCGGCAAGCGTGGACGATCGCCTTGGAACAAAGGCTGCACACGGCGAGAACCAGAAACAGAACCTTCATCTTCGTTCTGAAGGCTTCAAACCGGGTGACGGCGACGCCGCGCTGATGGTTCCGCCGGCAAAGGGCCAGCGCGGCCACCACCACCGCGATGATGCAGCCCTGTGTCATCGGGAGAGACCATTTTGGGCGGCGATCCGGATCAATTGGCGCAACTGAAGCCTCCCGCATCGGATCAAAGGAGGCTAGAGAAGCGGTTCGATCCGCGATGTGAGACGGGTCACGCCGGATGGCGAGGCGAAAGGAATGGCAATGACGAAGGGTGCGCTCGCGCTGCTGGTGCATGGCGGGACCGAAAACTGGTCGCCGCGGCGCTGGAAGGACCGGTTCGACGATGTCTGCGCGGGGCGGCCCGTGCTGCTGCTGCCGAATACGTCATTCGATCCGGCCGATGTGCATTACGCCGCGGTGTGGAAGCCGCAGCCGGGCGAGCTTGCCGCTTTCCCCAATCTGCGCGTCATCTTCAATCTCGGTGCGGGCGTCGATGCGCTGATGGCTGATAGTTCGCTGCCCGACGTGCCGCTGGTGCGCGTGGCCGTCACCGACCTCACCGCGCGGATGACCGAATACGTCGTGCTGCATGTGCTGATGCACCACCGGCAGGAACTCTATTTGCGGGAGTCGCAGCGCGAAAAACGCTGGGCGCCGAAATCGCAATGGGCGGCGGGCGCGGTTACCGTCGGCATCATGGGGCTCGGCACGCTCGGGGCTGACGCCGCCGGCGTGCTCAAGCGCCTCGGCTTTCGTGTCGCCGGCTGGAGCCGGAGCCCCAAGGTCATCGACGGCGTCGATTGCTTTCATGGCGAAGCGCAGATCGACGCGTTCCTGCGGCGGACCGACATCCTGGTCTGCCTGCTGCCGCTGACGCCGGAGACGCGGCACATTCTCAACCGCGACGCTTTCAGGAAGCTGAACCGGACGAGCCCGCTCGGCGCGCCGGTCTTGATCAACGCCGGCCGGGGCGGCCTGCAGAACGAGGACGACATCCTGCAATGCCTCGACGACGGCACCCTCGGTGGCGCCTCGCTCGACGTCTACGCGACCGAGCCGCTGCCCGCCGACAGCCGGTTCTGGACCCATCCCAAAGTGGTGCTGACCCCGCACAACGCCGCCGACACCGATCCCGACGAGATATCGAAATATGTCGCCGAGCAGATCGCGCGGTTTGAGGCGGGCGGCGCGCTGGAGAATGTGGTGGATCGCGGACGGGGGTATTGAAACTCTATCGTCGTCCCCGCGAACGCGGGGACCCATAACCACCGGCCCTTGTTGTTGCGAAGGCAATGGCCCCCAGCGCCAAAACGAGAAGCCGCGGCGTATGGGTCCCTGCTTTCGCAGGGACGACGGAGAAATTTATTTCGCCGCCCCGACCATCACGCCAATCGCGCCGTTGACGAGCGCTTCCAACTCCTTGCGCGGGGTTCGCGCGCGGGCGCGGATGGCGATGGTGTGGATGGTGGAGGAAGCTAGCTGCGCAAGCACCGCGGGATCGGCGCCCTCGGGCAATTCGCCCTTCTCCCTGGCGTGCCGGAAGCAGGCCGCAAAAGCCTTGTCGAGTTCGGTAAAGCCTTCCAGCACCATGGCGCGGATATCGGGGTCGTGCACCGCTTCTGACGCCGCCGTCATCACCGTGAAGCAGCCGCGCGGACCGGATTCGCCTGACAGATAGATGTCGAGCGCCACCGCATAGATGCGTTCGAGGCGCTTTCGGATCGGCAGCTCATCCCTGAAAACACTGCCCATCGCGGCCCGCGCATCTTCGCGATAGCGCCGGTAGCTCTTGATGAAGAGCTCGCGCTTGTCGCCGAACGCGCCGTAGAGGCTCGGCCGGTTCATGCCGGTGGCGGCAGAGAGATCGTCGAGCGACGTCGCCGCAAAGCCGTCCTTGCGAAACAGGTCTAGCGCCTTGCCGAGCGCCACGTCCGGCTCGTAGGCGCGCGGGCGGCCGCGGCGCTTGGGCGGCATGGGGGCGTCGATCCGGGGGACCGGGGGCTTACTTTTTTGTACCATTTCGCAAGAAATTCCTTGACCGGCTTTATATTATGCGGAACAGTATAAAAATCAATCCCGCCTGCCCCTCAGGTCGCGGCCCGATTGATCAACCGCCAAGGAGGCAAACCCATGGATCTCTATTTCTCGCCGCTCGCCTGCTCGCTGGCGACCAGGATCGCGCTGTATGAAGCCGGCGCCGAGGCCAACTATCTCGAGGTCGATCCCAAGAGCAAAGTCGTTCAGAAGGACGGCTCGGACTTCCGCACCGTCAATCCGCTCGGGCTGGTGCCGACGCTGCGCACCGACGACGGGACGGTGCTGACGGAGAACGCGGCGATTCTGCAATATGTCGCCGATCGTTTTCCAACTGCCGGCATCTCAGCCAACTCCGCCGAGGAGCGTAGCCGCCTGCATCAATGGCTCTGCTTCATCGGCACTGAGCTGCACAAGGCGCTGTTCGTGCCGCTGCTCGACAAGACCGCGCCGCAGGACGCGAAGACCTATGCGCTCACCAAGAACCTGTCGCGGCTCGACTATCTCGAGAACTATTTGAAGGACCGCGAGTTCCTGCTGGATCACTTCAGCGTGGCCGACGCCTATCTCGTCACCATCATCAACTGGACGATGGCAACGCCGCCGGTCGAGCTGGCGAAATGGCCTAACGTGAAGGCCTATTACGAGCGACTGCGCACCCGCCCAAGCATCGCCAAGGCAACCGCCGAGGAGTTCGAATTGTACAAGGCCGAACTCGCGCGGCATAAGGCTGCGGCGTAAGGCGTTAGTCTCTCCACACGTCGTCCCCGCCTTGTGCGCAATTGCGCACTTGGCGCGGGGACCCATAACCACCGGCGCTCGTTAGTTGAGGCAGTCGTCGCTCGCAGCGAACAACTCGAACGGCCGCGGCGCATGGGTCCCTGCTTTCGCAGGGACGACGTGGATAGAGAATCGCATTCAGCCGTCAGTCCGACGGCGCCAGCAGCCGCTTGGTCAGTTCCGTCAACGCTCGCCGAAATATCCCGGCATCGTTGCGCGCCCGCGCCAGCACCAGCGCGCCCTGAATGGTGAGCAGCGCATCCTCCGCGCGCCGCTGCGCCTGGCTCTTGCTCAATCCCGATCTCCTCAGGAGCTGCGCCAGCGCGTGCTGCCAGCGCGCGAAATAGCTGTCGACGCTTTCCGCAAACGTATCGCGCGCGGCGCCGAGCGCGACTAGGCCAACCAGACAGATGCGATCGCCGGAATGAAAATACTGGTCGACCCCCGCGATCATCGCGGCGATCGCGCGCGCGGGATCGTCGGCCTCCCGCAAGGGCGCATAGATATTGACTTCGAACCAGCCGTCGATTTCAGCCAGCACCTCGCCCGCCATCTGCTCCTTGCCGCCGGGGAACAGGTGATAGAGGCTGCCCTTGCCGAGCCCGGTCGCCTCGGTGATCAGCGTCAGCGAAGCGCCCTCATAGCCGTGCGCACGAAACACCTCGCCGAGGGCGCGCAATACTTCCTTTCGCTCGCCGCCTTTCTTCAACATCCGGTCATAGCGGGTTCTCGCTCAGGCCTGCGACATCGGCCGGGCGCGGGCCCGGGGCCGGCCAGTGGAAGCGGCGCTCGCTCTCCTTGATCGTGAGGTCGTTGATGCTGGCCTCGCGCCGCCGCATCAGGCCGTGCTCGTCGAACTCCCACTGCTCATTGCCATAGGAGCGATGCCACTGCCCCGCATCGTCGTGCCATTCATACTGGAAGCGCACCGCGATGCGGTTCTGGTCGAACGCCCAGAGATCCTTGATCAGGCGATAATCGTGCTCCTTGGCCCATTTGCGGGTGAGGAATTCGACGATCGCCTCGCGTCCCTGAAAGAATTCGGAACGGTTACGCCAGCGGCTATCCTCGGTATAGGCCAGCGACACGCGCACGGGGTCGCGTGAATTCCAGGCGTCCTCGGCCATGCGCGCCTTCTGCGCGGCGGTTTCGCGGGTGAAGGGCGGCAGCGGCGGACGCAACATGACATTTCTCCGGATTGGCGATGCGGAGAGATTGTACCGATCGGTACAGAGAGTCAACCGGGAGAATTATTCCGCCACATCGGCCTTCAACAGCAGCCGCAGCGATTTCGGGATCGGCTTCGCCCGGCCCTCGCTGATGAAGGCGACGCGCACCTCGGCCTTGACCAGCACCTCATCGCCGCGCCGCACCTCCTGCGCCAGCGTGATGGAAGCGCCCTTCACCGCGACCGGCCATGTCACGACGTCGAGCACGTCGTCCATGCGCGCGGGGCGCAGAAAATCGAGCTCCATCGAGCGCACCACGAAGGCGAAGCCTGGCGTCTCCACCTCGGCCTGTTCGAACAGCGCGTGCTGCGAGGCGCCCATCAGCCGCAGATGATTGGTGCGCCCGCGCTCCATGAAGCGCAGGTAATTGGCGTGATAGACGATGCCCGAAAAATCGGTGTCCTCGTAGTAAACGCGGACCTGCATGTGATGGCGGCCGTCACGGATCTCGCCGTCGAGAATGGGTGATGTCACTTGCGGTTCCTGATCGCGCTGGAAAGCCCTGCTTTTGCGCAAATCGGAGCCGCACGCAAGCGCCGGCCGCTACGCCACTGCCGGCCGTGCCGCACCCAGCGTCACCAGCACGATTTCCGGCGGCACGCCGAGGCGGAACGGCATGATGCTGCAGCCGAGGCCGCCGGAGACGACGACGTCGCAGTTCATCTTGATGTGGCCATAGGCGAGCTGCTGTCCGGACGGCGAAATCGGCGACCAGCCGAGCATGCGCACCTGGCCGCCATGGGTATGGCCGGAGAGCTGCAGCGCGACGCGCGAGGGCACGCGCCGGGCGATGTCGGGCTCGTGCGCCATCAGAACCACGGGCGCATCGTCGGTGATCTTCGCCAGCGTCGCGCCGAGATCGTCGACGCCGATCCGCTTGAGCGGCCGGAAGCGGCGCGCCGGCATGTAAGCGAGCTGGTCGCCGAGGCCGGCCAGCCAGAACGATTGACCGTTCTTGCTGAGCTTCTTCGCCTCGTTTTCGTAAACGGGAATGCCGACGTTCTCCAACGCACGGCCCGCGCTCGGCAGCCCCTGCCCTTCGCGCTGCACGGTCTTGTCTTCCCACCAGTCGTGATTGCCGAGCACCGCATGCACACCGAGCGGCGCCTTCAATCCACCCAGCACCGCCGCCCATTCAGCGTCGGGAATGATGCGCGTCACCTTGCGATGTCCGGTCACGTAGTCGCCGAGCATGACGACCATGTCAGGCTTGAGCCCATTGGTGCGTTCGACGATCTCCTCGATATGATCGACCGACATCCAGGGATCGCAGGCATGGAGGTCGGCGATGGCGGCGATCTTGAGCTTGAGCCCGGCCGGCCATTGCGGCGGCGAGATGTTGTACCTGGTGACGCGAAGCCGGATAATCGGCGCGCTGAATCCGTAAGCGGTGGTGGAGACGCCCAGTGCGCCCAATCCACCCATGCCTCTTAAAAAATGACGGCGTGTTAACATGTGATCCAATCGTGATGCACCGCCAACATGGTGGCGGATTGAGCCCGAATTGGGGTCCGTTTGTGCAGAACGTCAGCAGAGCTCCAGCAGCTTCTCACCAGCGGTTCTGCCCGACCAGGGCATCCAGCCGTGCCTTCAATTCATCCGGCGCCCGGTAATACCAGACGCCACCGAGCAGATCGTGAAAACGCTTGTTGACGGAAGCTTCGCGCTCGATGCGGTCGATGGTCTCCATGCTGATGACGTCCTCAAGCGGGCCAGCGGCGAGCAGCGACAGCAGCACCGGATTGGTCTCGATCTTAAGGATCTCGACGATGAGGTCTATCGCCTGATCGGGGTACTCCTCCCGCAGATCGCGCTCACAGTCCATGGTCGCGAAGAAGTTGTCGTCGCGGTCGCGCTCGGATTTCGAATATTGCTCGACCCAGGCGCGCGCCAGCTCGGCCACCGACATCGCCTCGCAATCGAGCGGACGTTTTGGCGTGCGGCGCGCGCGATCGTCGGCGCGCCAGCCCTTGCCGTCGGCAATCGCCTCGATACGGCGCTTGAACGGTTCATCAGGCCCGAAGTGCATTCCGCCGAGCAGCCAGCGTAGCGCGGCATTGTGTTTCGCCTCGGCCTCGATCCGCTCGATCACGGCAGCGCCATGCGCATAGAGCAGCGACAGTATGAACTTGTCGTTGAGCTGCATGATGGTGGGCTTGTCGGTCTCCGCGCGCAGCACTTCGAGCGCAAGGTCGAGCGCGCGCTCCGGCCGCTTGTGCGGCAGATGATCGAAATAGAGGATCACCGCCCAGGCGGCGCCCGTCTGGTCGCGCCGGCTCAGGCGCTGCAGCGCGCCCCACATCGAGGCCAGTTCCGGTATCGGCATGCCGTCGAGAAAGCTCTCGGTATCATCAGGTGTCGCCAGTTCCGGCGCCGCCGCGATCAGGGCGAGCATGTCTGCGTCTTCGGTCGAAGCCATCGGTATCTGCACTCCAGGGCAGGCGAGCCAAGCGCTCAAGCGCGCCAGGTATTTTGCCCTTAGTGCATCCCTGGAATGATCGGGTTCGAAGCGCTCAATCGTCGCTGTCGCCGTTGCCGAACAGGCCGAACTGCGCGGGATCGCGCGCGGGTTCCGCGAGGCCGAGATGGCGGAAGGCGTGCGATGTCAAAAGCCTTCCGCGCGGGGTGCGTTGCAGATAGCCGCACTGGATCAGGAACGGCTCGATGATGTCCTCGATCGCATCGCGCGGTTCCGATAGCGCCGCGGCCATGGTCTCGACGCCGACCGGGCCGCCGCCGTAGTTCAGCGCGATGGTCGTGAGATAGCGCCGGTCCATGGCGTCGAGGCCGGCGGCATCGACTTCCAGCGCGCTCAGTGCGTGGTCGGCGATGGCGCGGTCGACGGAGCTTGCATCCGCGGCCGAAGCGAAATCGCGGACGCGGCGCAGCAGCCGGCCGGCAATGCGCGGCGTGCCGCGGGCGCGGCGCGCGATCTCGTTGGCGCCATCAGGCGTCATGCCGATGTTGAGCACGCGGGCGCCGCGGCTGACGATCTTCTCCAGCTCTTCCTCGGTGTAGAAATTCAGCCGTACCGGAATGCCGAAGCGGTCGCGCAGTGGATTGGTCAACAGTCCGGCGCGGGTCGTCGCGCCGACGAGGGTGAACTTTGCGAGATCGATCTTCACCGAGCGCGCGGCCGGGCCTTCGCCGATGATGAGGTCGAGTTGAAAATCCTCCATCGCGGGATAGAGCACTTCCTCGACCGCCGGGCTGAGGCGATGAATTTCGTCGATGAAGAGAACGTCGCGCTCTTCGAGATTGGTCAGCAGCGCGGCAAGATCTCCGGCCTTTGCGATGACGGGTCCGGAGGTGGCGCGAAAGCCGACGCCGAGTTCGCGCGCCACGATCTGCGCCAGCGTGGTCTTGCCGAGGCCGGGTGGCCCGACGAACAGCACGTGATCCAGCGCCTCGCCCCGCTTGCGCGCCGCCTCGATGAAGATCGACAGATTTTTTCGCGCCTGCGCCTGGCCGACGAATTCCGACAGCAGTTGCGGGCGCAGCGCGGTGTCGCCGACATCGTCGGAGCGGCGCTCGGGCGTGACGATGCGGGAGGGGGTGTTCACTCGTTGCCCCTGCGGTACTTGTTGGGCAGCAGCTCGTCGATGGTCACGACCTTCGGCTCGCGGCCACTGTCGGGAACGATGACCTGCGCCTTGGTGTCGTAATCGTGGATCAGCTCGCGGCAGATGCCGCAGGGCGACACCACGGCAATACTGCCGGGCTCGTCCGGCTTGGGATGACGCACCGCGACAATGGTCTCGATACCATGATCGCCGGTTTCGGTAATGGCGCGGCCGATCGCAATGGCTTCGGCGCAGACGGCGATGCGGCCGATATAGGCGTCGATATTGACGCCGGTAACGATGCGGCCGTCGCGGGTACGCAACGCAGCGCCGACCTCCTGCCAGTCATTGCGATAACGCCGGCTGATCGCATCAGTCGCGGCGGCGATCAGCTCCTTGTCCTTTTCGCTCAGCATGACGGAAATACATTCCTTCGTCGGTCAATGGCGGACGTGTAGGGTGGGCAAAGGCGCATCTCCCGCCGTGCCCACCGTCTGGGTTAATACATTAAATGGTGGGCACGCTTCGCTTTGCCCACCCTACGGCCTCACCGCTCACTTCGCCAATTCCTTCAATCCCAGCCGGATAAGCTGCGCGGTCTCGGCATTCTCGCCCGCGCTGCGCGACGCCGTGGCAATCGCGGCGGCGGCCTGCGGCTGGCCGTAGCCGAGATTGACCAGCGCGGAGATCGCATCCGTGACCGGGCGCGGCGCGCGATCGTTGTCGATGGCGCCGGCGAGATGCACCACGGCGGGATCGACATTGGCGAATGCCGGCGCCTTGTCCTTCAACTCGGAGACGATGCGCTCGGCGACTTTCGGGCCGACGCCCGGCGTGCGCGATACGGCGGCCTTGTCGCGCAGCGCAATCGCGTTGGCGAGTTCGGCCGGCGGCAAGGTGCCGAGCACCGCAAGCGCGACCTTGGCGCCGACGCCCTGCACGGTCTGCAGCAGGCGAAACCATTCGCGCTCGGTGTCGGTGCGGAAACCGAAAAGCTTGATCTGGTCCTCGCGGACATAGGTCTCGATCGACAGCACCGCGGCCTCGCCGGGCGACGGCAGTGCCTGCAGCGTGCGCGAGGAGCAATGCACCTGATAGCCGACGCCGCCGACGTCGAGGATGACAAAATCCTCGCCGTAGGAATCGATCAGGCCCTTGAGTTTACCGATCATAGGCTCGCCACCCTCATCCGCAGCGCGGCGCCCTGGCGGTGATGCGCGTGGGTGATCGCAATCGCCAGCGCGTCGGCGGCGTCGGCGGATTTCGGCTCGGCCTTCAGCAGGATTTTCAGCATCACGGCGATCTGGTTCTTGTCGGCGTGTCCGGCGCCGACCACGGTCTTCTTCACCTGATTGGGCGCGTATTCCGCAACGGCAATACCGAACATCGCGGGCGCCAACATGGCGACGCCACGGGCCTGCCCGAGTTTCAGCGTGGCGACGCCGTCCTTGTTCACAAATGTCTGTTCGACGGCGGCCTCCGCGGGGCGGAAATCGCCGAGGACGGTGGCGAGCCCCTCATGGATCGCGAGCAGGCGGCTGGCCAAGGGCTGATCGTCCGGCGGCTCGACCGAGCCGCAGCCGATGAAGACGAGGCGGTTGCCCTCGGTCTCGATCACGCCCCAGCCGGTGCGGCGCAGGCCGGGGTCGATGCCGATGATCCGGACGGGGTGGCGAATCGGTGGGGATGTCATGGCGTAGTGATAACGCCAGAGCCGGGTGAACGAAACATAAAGAGAACGGAAATCCCAGCCAAAGCGGGCTGGCCTCCCAATCGCTGGCAAGCCGCGATCACCGAACCATCGTCGTCCCTGCGAAAGCAGGGACCCATAGCCACCGGCAGCTATTGGGCGAAAGGCATCTGCCACCCTGCCATAATCGATAAATCACGCGGTATGGGTCCCTGCTTTCGCAGGGACGACAGATCAGCCGCCCATCTTGGCGACCAGCGCGTCGGAGACCTCGAAATTGGCGTAGACGTTCTGGACGTCGTCGTGCTCGTTGAGGAGATCCATCAGCTTCAACAGCTTCTCGCCGGTCTCGTCGTCGACCGAAACCGTGTTCTGCGGCTTCCAGGTCAGCGCCGCCTTGCGGGCTTCGCCGAACTTCGTTTCCAGCGCTTTCGCCACCTCGCGAAAGGTTTCCTGCGAGGCATAGATCTCGTGGCCGCTTTCGCTTGAAACGACATCATCGGCACCGGCTTCGATCGCAGCTTCCAGCATCGCGTCGTCGGAGGCTTTGCTCGCATCATATTCGATGATGCCGGTGCGATCGAACATGAAGGCGACCGAGCCGGTTTCGCCGAGATTGCCGCCTGATTTGGTGAAGTAGGAGCGAATGTCGGACGCAGCGCGGTTGCGGTTGTCGGTCAGCGCCTCGACGATGACGGCGACGCCGCCGGGGCCATAACCCTCGTAGCGGATTTCGTCGTAGTTCTCGCTTTCGCCGCCGGTCGCCTTCTTGATGGCGCGCTCGATATTGTCCTTCGGCATGTTCTCCTGGCGCGCCGCGATGACGGCCGCGCGCAGCCGAGGATTCATGGCCGGGTCCGGGGTCCCCAGCTTGGCCGCGACCGTGATTTCGCGCGCCAGCTTGCCGAACAGTTTTGACTTCTGGGCATCCTGCCGGCCCTTGCGGTGCATGATGTTCTTGAATTGGGAATGGCCGGCCATGCGAGGTCTCTTGGTTCGTCCGGAGGGACGTTGGGGTGAAAGCGCGGCCTTATAGGCCGGCAATCAGGCAAAATCAAAGATTTGCGGCCGATTCGGCTACTAAAGTAGCGCCCGTCAGCCGGAAAATCAGGCAGTTGTTAACCATGACTTCATGCTCGGATGAGAGGATTTCGCACGCGTCCTCAACTTTTAAGAGACTCCATGCCCTTCGGTTTGTTCAAAAAGCAGGCGCCGGAAGCGGCAGCGACTGCCGCTGAAGCCAAGGTTCCGCGGGATCCGGCCGTGGCTGAGGCCGTCGGCGCCGAGGATTCGGCCAGGGCAATCCTCGAACTTCTGGACCTCGAACTCGGCGCCATGATCCGCCAGCTCGAGCGCGCGGCCAATTCGGTCGCCGGCGGGGCCGAGGCGACGGCTGCGACCCTCTCCACCATCCGCCGGCGCACCGACGCCCTGACCAACCGCACCAGCGCCGCGCAGGGCACGGCGACGACCTTTTCGCACGCCGCCGACAAGTTCACCCAGTCGGCACAGGGGATCGGCTCCCAGGTCCGCGACGCCGGCAAACTCGCCGACCAGGCCAGCGAGGCCGCCCGCGAAGCCAGCGTCAATGTCGACCGTCTGAGAGAATCGTCGGCCGCGATCGGCAATGTCGTCAATCTGATCGCCCAGATCGCGCGGCAGACCACCCTTTTGGCGCTCAATTCCACTATCGAGGCCGCACGTGCGGGCGAAGCCGGGCGCGGCTTTGCCGTGGTCGCCACCGAGGTGAAGGCGCTCGCGGTGCAGACCCAGAACGCCACCGAGGAAATCACCAAGAAGATCGAGGCCCTGCAGCGGGATGCCGCGGGCTCGGTCGATGCCGTGCATCGCATCACCCAGTCGATCGAGGCGATCCGCCCGGTATTCGAGAATGTCAACGGCGCGGTCGCCGAGCAGAACGCCACCACCGGCGAGATGGCCGACAATGCGGCCTCCGCTTCCTCCTTCATCGCCTCGGTCGGCGACAGCGCCGGCGAAATCGACAATGCGACCAAGGAAGCCGAGGCCCATGGCGAAAGCGTCGCCAAGGCCGGACGGGCCGTCACCGCGTTTGCGCAGAAGCTCAAATCGCGCTGCGCCGTGCTGCTGCGACAGGGCGGCCATACCGAGCGCCGCGAGCCGCAGAAGCTGCCCTGCAGCCTCAAGATCGAAATCCAGACGCCGCGCGGCGTGATGTCGGCGCCGGTCTACGAGATATCGATGGATGGCATCCTGGTCAGCGGGCCCGACGCCAACAGGCTGGCGCAGGGCCAGAGTTTCGATGCGACGCTGCAGGATGTCGGCCCCTGCCGCATTCGCATCGGCGAGCACGCCAAGGCCGGCACGCAGGCGCGGTTCGAGCGCAGCAATGCGGCGCTGACCGAGAAGATCGAAGACAAGCTGTTTTCGATTCAGGACGACAACACCGAGGCCGTTACCCGCGCGATGGAAGCCGGCGCGGCGCTGAAGAAGATCTTCGAGAACGCCGTCAACAGCGGCGCCATCTCGATGGAAGACCTGTTCGACACCAATTATGTCGAGATCGCAGGCAGCAACCCGGTGCAATACCGCACCAGAATGCTGGACTGGGCCGACCGCGCGCTGCTGCCGTTCCAGGAAGCGTTCCTCGCCAAGGACAAGCGGATGGCGTTCTGCGCCATGATCGACACCAACGGCTATCTGCCGGTGCACAACAAGATCTATTCGCACCCGCAGCGCCCGGGCGACGTCACCTGGAATACCGCCAACTGCCGCAATCGCCGCATCTTCAACGATCCGGCCGGACTTGCCGCCGGGCGCAACCAGCGCGCCTATCTGATCCAGAGCTACGCCCGCGACATGGGCAACGGTAACACGGTGATGATGCGCGAGATCGACGTGCCTGTCCGCGTCAACGGCCGCCACTGGGGCGGGTTCCGCACGGCTTACAAGCTCTAGTGCGCTCTCAGGCAAGACGCCAAGGCGCGAATCACGCTCTAAACTTGAAATTAGAATGCGATCGTCACAGTGGGCCGATCATCGGCTCTGACTGGAGAATGCTCTGATATGTCCGTTGTGCAGCGTGCAGTCCTGGACACTCTGTCCAACCAGACACTGGCCGAACGACTTATTGACCAGCTTGCCGACCGCATCGGCGGGCTCGGCGTGGAACTTGCGGATATCGCCGGCAACGTCCAGGAGGTCGCGAACCGCGTCGCGAACCAGTCGGAGCGATTCCACCACCTGCAGAAGACGGCGGAGACGATGGTCTCGGCCAACCGCGACATCGCCAACGCATCGCAGGCGGTGCAATCGACCACGTCCGCAGCCGTCGTGGAAATCGTTCAGTCGCGCAGCGCGGTGGATTCGGCCGTCCAGCACATCGCCGAACTCGTCGAAGCGGTCGGCCGCATCGAGGCCCGGCTCAGCGCCGTCGGCTCGGCCCTGTCGCAGGTTGCGAAAGTTTCCGGCTCGATCGAGGCGATTGCGAAGCAGACCAACCTGTTGGCGCTCAATGCCACCATCGAAGCGGCGCGCGCCGGGACCGCCGGCCGCGGCTTTGCCGTGGTCGCGAGCGAAGTGAAGAGCCTGGCCGAGGGAACGCGCCAGGCCACGCAGCAGATTTCCGACACCGTGCGCGATCTCGACGGCCAGATCGGCAGCCTGATCGGCGAGAGCAGCGACGCCTCACTTCGCGCCAAGAGCGCCGGTGAAGGTGCACGAGAGATCAGCGGCATCATCGCGCGCGTGCACCAGGGCATCGCGTCCGTGGGCCAGGAGATCGACGGCGTCGCCAGGGCCGCGACGTCCAATCTCGGCCATTGCGACACTGTCATCACCGAGCTCAATGAGCTCGCCAGGGGCGTCGACCTCTCCTCGCGCGATCTCAAGCACGCGGACGAGCGGGTGGCAAAGCTGCTCGAGACCTCCGAAGGCCTGATCGCGCTGATCGCCGACAGCGGCGTCGAGACCTCGGATGCACCCCTGATCCGCATCGTCGTCGACACCGCGAGGCAGATTTCCGACGCCTTTGAAAGCGCGATCGCTCGCGGCGAGATCACGGTCGAGCAGTTGATGAACGAGAAGTACCGCGAAATATCCGGCACCGATCCGAAGCAATATCTGACCGACTATGTCGCCTTCACCGACCGCATTCTCCCCTCCATTCAGGACCCGATCCAGAAGAGCGATCCGCGCATCGTGTTCTGCGTCGCCTGGGCCAAGGGCGGCTATCTGCCGACCCACAATCCGAACTACCGCCTGCCGCAGGGGCCCGATCCGGTCTGGAACAACGCCAATTGCCGCAACCGCCGCCTGTTCAACGACCGCGCGGTGAAGAAGGTGGCGGCGAACACCAAACCGTTCCTGCTGCAGACCTATCGGCGCGACATGGGCGGCGGCAATTTCGTGTTGATGAAAGACCTGTCGTCACCGATCTTCGTCCGCGGTCGCCACTGGGGCGCATTCCGGATGGGCTTTCGGCAGAGCTAACTCATGATCGGTCGTCGTGACTTGGCCTCGACATGCGGGCGCTGCCACTGAGGCGGCGGCGCCATGGCCTACAAACTGTAATCGCACATTTCATCTAAATTGCGCGCGTCGGTTCGCGCGAATTGCCGCAGGCTGCCTGCAAAATGCGCAGCGCGACGGCGCTACCGTACCATCCAATCTCGCCGCCATTGCAGGCGCGCATCGTGGCGTGAGCCCGATCCGCAAATCAGCATATCACATCCGTCGTTTTGAACCTTCTTCGCCTGAGCCGATTGTAGGTAGGCTCGAAATTCAGGCCGTCTTTTGCGTACGACAAACATGCCGGTGAAAGTCATCGTACTGACGCGCGGATATGACATCCCCTAGCACCGAAGCAGGCGGAGATGAAAATGACGCATTCTGGGACAACGAAGCCCAAAGGGCCGATCGCCGCAGCCCCGGAGAAAATTCCGATCACACTGATCGTCAATGGCGCAGAGGCAAAACTTTCGGTCGCGCCATGGACGACGCTGCTCGATGCGCTGCGCGACTATCTCGACCTGACCGGCACCAAGAAGGGCTGCGATCACGGCCAGTGCGGCGCCTGCACCGTGCTGGTCGACGGGCGGCGGATCAATTCCTGCCTGACGCTGGCAGTGATGAAGGAAGGCGCCGAGGTAACGACCGTCGAGGGCCTCGCACGCAATGGTGAGCTGCATCCGTTGCAACAGGCCTTCATCGATCACGACGCGTTTCAATGCGGCTATTGCACCTCGGGACAGATCTGTTCGGCCGCCGGCCTGATCGCCGAGGGCAAGGCGAAGACGGCCGACGAGATCCGCGAACTGATGAGCGGCAACATCTGCCGCTGCGGCGCCTATCCGAACATCGTGGCGGCAATCCAGCAGGCGATGGGGCGATCATGATACCTTTTCAATACACGCGCGCCAGCGACGTCGCCGACGCCATCAAGCAGATCGCCGCAGACCCATCCGCAAAATTCATCGCTGGTGGCACCAACCTGCTCGACCTGATCAAATACGATGTCGCAACGCCCACCCGGCTGATCGACATCTCACGCCTGCCACTCGGGAACGTGGAGGAGACCGCGAACGGCGGCGTTCTAATCGGGGCGCTAGTGCCGAATACCGACCTCGCCTACCATCCGCTGATCGAAGCGCGCTATCCGCTGCTGTCACGATCGATTCTGGCCGGCGCGTCGCAGCAGTTGCGCAACATGGCGTCGACCGGCGGCAATCTCGTACAGCGGACGCGCTGCTTCTATTTCTACGACGCGACGACGCCGTGCAACAAGCGCGAACCGGGCAGCGGCTGTTCGGCCATCGACGGCATCAACCGCATCAATGCAATCCTCGGCACGAGCCAATCCTGCATCGCGACCCATCCGTCCGACATGTGCGTGGCGCTCGCCGTGCTCGAAGCGATCGTGCATGTCACAGGTCCGGCCGGGGCGCGCACCATCGCATTGGCGGATTTCCACCGCCTGCCCGATAACACGCCGCAGATCGACACCAATCTGGAGCCCGACGAGATCATCACGGCAATCGAGCTGCCGGCAAAAGGTTTCAGCACGAACTACTCCTACCTGAAGATCCGCGATCGCCTCTCCTATGCGTTCGCACTGGTATCGGTGGCGGCAGCGCTCGAGCTTGACGGCGACACGATCAAGGAGGCGCGCGTGGCGCTCGGCGGCGTGGCGCATAAGCCATGGCGCAGTCCAGCAGCCGAAGTCGTCCTGCGCGGCCAGCGGGCTGATGCGAGCACATTTGCGAACGCCGCAGACATCCTGCTGCGCGGTGCCAGGGGTTTCGGACACAACGACTTCAAGATCGGCCTGGCGCGGCGCGCCATCGTGCGAACGCTCAGTCAGGCTGCGCGAGGCACGCCGCAGTCGATCTCCGACAAGAAAATACGGTGAGTGCAATGGCAAGCTATATCGGAAGCGCGACGTCCCGCGTCGACGGCCGAGCCAAGGTTACCGGCGAAGCCAAATATGCCGGCGAGTTCAACGTTTCCGGCCTCGTCCACGGCTATGTCGTCGACTCGCCGATCCCGAAGGGGCGGATCGTGCGCATCGACACCAGTGGCGCGCTCGGCGTTGCCGGCGTGATCGACGTGCTCACCCACAGCAATCGGCCGACAATGGCCGACAAGGATGACGCCTACAAGGACGAGGTCGCGCCCGAGAAGGGTTCGCCCTACCGCCCGCTCTACGACGACAGAATCCAGTTCACCGGGCAGCCGGTCGCGCTGGTGCTGGCGGAAGATTGGGAAACGGCGCGCGTCGCCGCGTCGCTGGTGAAGATCGAATACCAGAAGGAGCCGCACGTCACCGACCTGCAGGCAGAGCGCGCCAGGGCGTATGCCATCGACGTGCCGGAGAAGCCGCGCGGCGATGCCGAAAAGGCATTTGCGTCCGCCGCTATCAGCCACGCGGCCGAATACTCCATTCCGACCGAGCACCACAATCCGATGGAATTGTTTGCCTCGACGGCGATCTGGGAGAACGGCCAGCTCACCGTCTACGACAAGACGCAAGGCGTGCAGAACGTCCAGCAGTATCTTTGCAAGGTTTTCAAGCTGCAGCCCAATGCGGTTCGTGTCATGTCGCCCTATATGGGTGGCGGTTTCGGCGCGGGCCTGCGTCCGCAGTATCAGGTCGTGCTGGCCGTGCTGGGAGCGAACGCGCTCAAGCGCCCGGTTCGCGTCGTGCTGACGCGGGCGCAGATGTACGCGCTGGGCTACCGGCCGGCGAGCATCGAACGGCTGGCGCTCGGCGCGAGCAGCGACGGCCTGCTCGAATCGATGCAACATGAAGCCATCGCCGTGACCTCGCAGTTCGAGGAGTTCGCGCGCAACGACACCGGCTGGGGCAACCTGCTCTACAAGAGTCCCAACGCGAAGTTCGGGCACAAACTCGTCAAGCTCGACCTGCCGACGTCCAGCGACATGCGGGCGCCGGGCGCTGCGACCGGCGTCTATGCGCTGGAATGCGCGATGGACGAACTTGCCATCGCGCTCAAGACCGACCCGGTGCAGTTGCGGCTGCAATGCTACTCCGACCGCCATCAGGGCGAGGACCTTCCCTATACCAGCAAGCAACTGCGCGAGTGCTACCGGCAGGGCGCGGAGGCTTTTGGTTGGGACAAGCGCAACGCGGAGCCGCGCTCGATGCGCGACGGCAGCGAGCTGGTCGGCTGGGGCATGGCATCAGGCGTCTGGGAAGCGCTGCAGGTGCCGGCCACGGTCCGCATCGTGCTGACCGCGAACGGCCACGCCGAAGTGGCGACCGCCGCGTCCGATATCGGCACCGGCACCTACACGATCATGGCGCAGGTGGCGGCCGACATGCTCGGCCTTCCCATCGACAATATCAGCGTCAAGCTCGGCGATTCGACCCTGCCGCAGTGTCCGGTGGAAGGCGGCTCGTGGATCGCATCATCCGTGTGCAACGCCATCGCGAATACGGCGCGCGCGGTCCGCGGCGACCTGCTGGAACTTGCGAAGGCGACGAAGGATTCGCCGCTCGCAGGCGCCGGCGTCGATGATGTTGCGCTGATCGACGGCAAGATCGTCAGCAAGCAGGATGCAGGCCGCGCGGTCCCGATCGCCAGCGCGATGCAATCGGGCAAGGCCGAGCGCATCACGCGCGAGGAGATCAACCAGCCTTCCGAAGACAAGTCTCACGCGCGCAATGTGCACTCGGCGATCTTTGCCGAAGTCAAGGTGGACGAAGAGATCGGCATCATCCGCGTCATGCGCGTGGTCAAGGCCGTGGCCGCGGGCCGCATCCTCAACCCCAAGACGGCGCACAGCCAGGTCATGGGCGGCGTGGTCTGGGGCATCGGCATGGCCCTGCACGAGGAAACGCTCTACGACCATCGCTTCGGACGGGTGATGAACGCCAATATCGCAGAATACCATGTGCCCGTGAATGCCGACATCCACGACATCAAGGTCATCTTCGTCGACGAGCCGGACGAGATGGTCAACCCGCTCGGCATCAAGGGCCTCGGCGAGATCGGCATCGTCGGCGTCGCAGCCGCAATCGCCAACGCGGTCTATCATGCGACGGGAAAGCGCGTGCGCGACCTGCCGATCACGCTGGACAAGGTGATCGAATTTGTATGACAGCCCGGGCGCTTACGCTGGCGAGAAGTTCTCGCGCTAGCGCAGGCTCGCCGGCAGCTCAAAACCCTGGTATTCGCGCTTCAGCAACGCCTTCAGCGCCGGCATGTCCGGCGTCGCGTCCCTGGCCGGCATCGGGTTGTTGTCCGCCTTGACGAAATCGGGCGGCGTGCCGGGCAGCTTGTAGAGATTGAAACCGGTGCGGCGGACGGCGAAGTCGGCCTGCAGATAGCCGTCGCTCACCATCAGGCCGGCCGGCGCAACGTAGAACCCATCCTCGCGAAACGGGCCAAGGATCGAATAGGTCGTTGACTTCCTGCTGACATCGCTACGCTGGCTCGAGAGCTTTACCAGCTCGGTCTGCTCGCCATTGACGGTGACGTAGACGCGGCGCAACGGCAGTTCGGCCGCGTCCTGGGTGACCACGCTGATCAGTACCAGCACATATTTGCCAATCGCCCGATATTCCTCGGCGCTCGCCGGCCAGCAGAAATCGACCGACGATCCGCGCGCCGCGCCCTTCGGCGCCTGCTCCTTGGTTCGCAACGCAGCCTTCTCCAGCCGCTCCGTCATCTTGGCAGGCGTCACCGCGCCTTGCGATACCGGACGCTGGGTCAGCGTTTGGGCCTCGGCTGCAAGGCTAAGAAATAGCGTCAGCGCAACCAGCAGCAGCCTTGGTAGCAGCCCTGGCATCAACCTTCTCCGGCGTTTGAATCCTGTCAGACCCAGAACGCCGGCACCGCCGGCTCAAGCCTGCCGCCGGCCCGCACCGGCGCGACGCGCAGCGCGAGCCCGGTGGCATCATCGGTCTCGACCGCAACGCCACTGAGTGTCGCAACACCGGCGGCCGGTTCGAAGCGGGCCGACGGAATGCCCGTCGTGAAACGCCGCAGCGGCTCCTCCTTCTGCATGCCGATGACCGAGTCATAGTCGCCGGTCATGCCGGCGTCGCTCATATAGGCGGTGCCGCCGGTGAGGATCTGGTGATCGGCGGTCGGCACATGGGTGTGCGTGCCGACGACGAGGCTGGCGCGGCCGTCGCAGAAATAGCCGATGCCCTGCTTCTCGCTGGTCGCCTCGCCGTGGAAATCGACCACGACCGCGTCCGCCGCCTCACCGAGCGGACAGGCCTCGAGCTCACGATTGAGGATCTGAAACGGATCGTCGAACGGCGTCATGAAGACGCGGCCGATGGCGTTGACGACGAGCGCCCGCTTGCCGTTCTTGGTATCGACCAGCGCCGCGCCGCGGCCCGGCGTGCCCTTTGGAAAGTTTGCGGGGCGGACCAGTTTTGGCGCGCGCTCGATGAACACCAGCGCCTCGCGCTGATCCCAGGCGTGATTGCCGAGCGTGATGGCGTCGGCGCCGGCATCGAGCAGTTCCTGATAGATCGCCTCGGTGATGCCGAAGCCGCCGGCCGAATTCTCGCCATTGACGACGACGAGATCGAGCGCCCAGTCCCTGATCATGCCGGGAAGATGTTCCGCGATCGCAGTGCGGCCAGCGCGACCGACCACGTCGCCTACAAAAAGAATACGCAAAGTTCAGCTCCGGAAATCGAACACTTTCTTTTCCGTTAGCACATAATCCAGCGCCACGTCGTGCGGCAGCGCGGGAACGGTTTTTATTTCCTGCACGGAAAAGGCGGTGCCGATCGCCGTGATCGCCTTGGCTTTTCGCAAATGCGCCAGCGTGAAGTCGTAATGTCCCGCGCCGTAGCCGATGCGGTGCCCCTCGCGGTCGAACGCCGCCAGCGGCACCAGCATGATGTCGGGAATGAGTTCTGCCGCCGCCGGCGACGGTTCGAGGATGCCGAGCGGGCCCAGCATCAGACGGTCGTCGGGCGACCACGCGCGAAACGCCAGCGATTTTCCGCGAGACAGAACCGCCGGCAGTGCGAGCTTGGCGCCCTGCTCCGCGAGCTTGCGCATCAAGGGGGCCGGATCGATCTCGCTGCGGATCGGCGAGTATCCTGATACGACGAGGCCCGGCTCGATCCCGAACGGCAGGCCGCGCTTGGCCATCGCCTGCGCCGCGGCCGCGCGCTGCTCATCGCTCAATGCATCGCGCTTGGCGAGCGCGGCCGTACGGAGGTCGGATTTGGAGAGGGTTGTCGTCATGCCATGCTGCTCTTCGCCGTCATCACCCGCGAATGCGGGTGATCCAGTATTCCAGAGACTTTAGTGATTCAACCGAGACGCCGCGGCGTACTGGATACCCCGCATGCGCGGGGTATGACGGGACGTGCGCGGGTAGGACAAGTCACAAGCAAGAACAAACAAGAGCGCGAGGCCGCGATCGCCGTTGAAGCACTCGATCCCGGAGTTCCCTACGAAAGTAGGTGGGCACCATATGTCCGGATCCACGGACCCGGCCAGGGACAGTTCCCTAAAGGATCGATAAGGCCCCGGGGATATATGGCTCCTGACGCACGACGCAGCTTCGCAGGAACCAATGTAAGCGTTACGGGCCGAATGCGCCAGCGGGTTACGGACTTGCGATTGCTAAACAGCTTCCGAGACGGCCACTTGTACTCGCTCTTAAATTGCGCTCAACCTCACCCTCCACTGGAGGGGGAGGGTCGCGTAAAGTCGGCTTTGCCGACTTTACGCGGGGTGGGGTGATCTCTCAGCGAGCACACTGGTCATGGTTTCAACAGCTATCCGACGCGCCGCGGCAAAGAAACTGCGGGCAAACACCACGCCGCATCAGCGCATTCTCTGGCGTGCGCTGAAAGAGCTGCCAATCGAAGGCACGCACTTTCGGCGTCAGGCCCCGGTCGGTCCCTATGTCGTAGACTTCTTCTGTCCGGCTAAACGTTTAATCATCGAGCTCGATGGCGGGCATCACAATGATGATGCGATAGCCGCGCACGATAGCGAAAGGCAGGCGTGGCTGGAACAGGAAGGCTATCGGGTCATCCGCTTTTGGAATTCGGATGTTGCTGGCGATCTCAACGCGGTGCTGGAGCAGATTTATCTTGAAGTGCATGGTTCGCGGGATGCCGAACCGTTACCACTCAAACACCTCCGACGACGATAGATTTTCACCCCGCCCCGCCGCTGCGCGGCGACCAGCCCCCTCAAGGGGCGGGTGAAGAAAAAATCACCCGATGGCGACGCCGTTGCCGATGGTGCGGTTGATCACCTGCGTGGTTTTTTCGATGCGGTCGGCGGCGGCGTTCAGCGCGTTGGCGACGGCAACCTGGGTGGCCCTGGCGCGGTCGGCGGCGGCGGTGCGGACGTTGCGCAGGGTTTCGAGTTCGCCCTCCAGCGCGCGGATGCGCGCGTTGGCATCGACCAGCTCGTCGCACACGGTGAGCGCCGCCATCACCGTCAGCCGCGCATCGCCGATCTCGCCGAACTTGCCGCGCAACTCACCGACCCGCGATTCCAGGCTCTCGGCGAGTTTGAGGAGCCGCACCTCCTGCCCTTCCTCGCAGGCCATGCGGTACTGCCGGCCGTTGATGGTGACGTTGATGTGGCTCATTCATCCTCTCCGGCGTCGAGCACCGCGCGGATGGTGCCGATCGCGGCATCCAGTTTTTCCGATATCTCGCGATTGGCGCGCTCCAGCCGCCGCGTCTTCACCAGCGAACCGTCGAGTTCGTCGGCAAGACGCGAGCGATCGGCGCCGAGCGCCTGGATCCGGCTCGCCAGTTCGTTCTCGTCGCGGTCGGCGTCGCGCCGCCGCTCGGCGGCAGCCTCGAGCGCGTCGAGCGCCAGCATCAGGCGCCGCGTTGCGACGTCGATGTCGACTTGGACCGACTCGGCATTGCCGACACCGTTAGTGTGACGATCGCTCATGGGAGACAGCGCGCACCTTCGCCTGAGCCCGCCGGACGGCAGCAAAATCCGCGGTTCGGCAAGCGGTTAGAGCACGAAATTTACGTGGCAAGCGAGGGAAGCGCAACGCCGACGCGAAGCTATGCACTGCTAAGCAACTTTTTGGACCGGAAGCGCGTTTCCCCGCCTTGGACTCGGGGGGATTGAGGTGCTATCCAGCCCGCACTTCCCCCTAAGCACGCCCGTATTCCGGCCTTCGCCCGGTACGTACCCCTAACCAAGCACCTCATTTCAGGCGGATTTTCATCATGACGCAGGTCGATCATACCCGTATGGCCAATGCGATTCGCGGGCTTGCCATGGATGCCGTCGAAAAGGCGAAATCCGGCCATCCTGGCCTGCCGATGGGCGCAGCCGACATTGCGACCGTGCTGTTCACGCAGTTCCTCAAATTTGACGCAACTGATCCGAACTGGCCGGACCGCGACCGCTTCGTGCTGTCGGCCGGACACGGCTCGATGCTGCTCTATGCCTTGCTGTACCTCACCGGCAACAAGGACATGACGCTCGACCAGATCAGGAATTTCCGCCAGCTCGGCTCCAAGACGCCGGGTCACCCTGAAAACTTCGAGACCAGCGGCGTCGAGACCACCACCGGCCCGCTCGGCCAAGGCATCGCCACTGCGGTCGGCATGGCGCTGGCGGAAAAGATGCTGGCTGCCGAGTTCGGCAAGAAGGTGGTCAGCCATCACACCTACGTGCTCGCCTCCGACGGCGACCTGATGGAAGGCGTGTCGCAGGAAGCGATCGCGATGGCCGGGCACTGGAAGCTGAACAAGATGATCGTGCTGTATGACGACAACGGCATCTCGATCGACGGCCCGACCTCGCTGGCCGATTCGGTCGACCAGGTGAAGCGCTTCAAGTCCGCCGGCTGGGCCGCCGAGCTGATCGACGGCCAGGATCAGGCGGCGATTGCGGCCGCGATCACCCGCGCGCAAAAATCCAACAAGCCGTCGCTGATCGCCTGCAAGACTACCATTGGCTATGGCGCGCCGACGCGCGCCGGCACGGCGAAAGCCCATGGCGAAGCGCTCGGTGCCGACGAACTCAAGGGCGCCAAGGAAAAGCTCGGCATCTCGCTCGAAGCCTTCTCGGTGCCCGACGATGTGCTGAAAGCGTGGCGCGACGCCGGCAGCCGCGGCGCTGCCGCGCGTCAGGAATGGGAAAGCGTTTTCGCCGAGCTCGGCCCCCGCAAGCGCGCCGAGTTCGAGCGGCGGTTGCGACACGAGCGGCCGGCTGCGCTGTCGAAGGCGCTGCGCGCGCACAAGAAGGCACTCTTGGAATCGCCGCAGAATGTGGCCACGCGGAAATCCTCCGAATCCGCGATCGAGGCGATTGCGGCTGCGATGCCGATGGAATTCCTTGCCGGATCCGCCGACCTCACCGGCTCCAACAACAACAAGGCGAAATCGGCGGTGGCGTTCTCGGCCAAGACGCCGAAGGGCCGCTTCATCCATTACGGCATCCGCGAGCACGGCATGGCCGCGGCGATGAACGGCATCTTCCTACATGGCGGCTTCGCGCCGAACGGTGCGACCTTCCTGGTATTCACGGACTATGCGCGGCCCGCGATGCGGCTTGCCGCGCTGATGGGTGCGGGCGTCGTCTATGTGATGACCCATGATTCGATCGGGCTCGGCGAGGACGGACCGACGCACCAGCCGGTCGAGCATCTCGCAGCACTTCGCGCCATTCCCAATATGCGCGTGTTCCGGCCCTGCGACGCCGTCGAGGTCACCGAATGCTGGGAGCTGGCGCTCAATCGTATCGACGGCCCGACGGTGCTGGCGCTGACCCGCCAGAACCTGCCGCAACTGCGCACCAATGCGCCTAACGATAATCCTTGCGCGCATGGCGCCTATGAACTGGTCGCAGCCCAGGGCGAAGCCAAGGTGTCGCTGTTCGCCTCGGGCTCCGAGGTCGAGATCGCGGTGGCCGCCCAGAAGCAACTGGCGGAACGCGGCATCCCGTCGCGGGTGGTTTCCGTGCCCTCGCTGGAGCTGTTGCTGGCGCAGCCCGAGGACCGCCAGCAAGCCATCATCGGCAATGCGCCGGTCAAGGTCGCCATCGAGGCAGCGGTACGCTGGGGCTGGGATGCCATCATCGGCCATGACGGCGAATTCGTGGGCATGCACGGTTTCGGCGCCAGCGCGCCCGCCAAGGACCTTTTCAAGCACTTCGGCATTACCGCCGAGGCCGTCGTTAACGCTGCCGTGAAGCGCCTGGGCTGACGGTTGAGGTCCGGGGGAAAAAGGTCTACCTAGACCCCCATCTTGACCGTTCCCGCCCGGCCGAACCGGGCGTTCCGCCGTAAGCACCTCCGCGGACCATCTCCGCGGGGCCGGCAGCGGCTATTAGAGGAGATACCAGCATGGCAATCCGCGTCGCGATCAACGGATTTGGCCGCATTGGCCGCAACGTGTTGCGGGCGATTGCGGAATCTGGCCGCAAGGATATCGAGGTGGTCGGCATCAACGATCTCGGCCCGGTCGAGACCAACGCCCACCTGCTGCGTTTCGACTCCGTGCATGGGCGCTTCCCTGGCACCGTGACCGTCGACGGCGACTCGCTCAGCCTCGGCAATGGCAAGATCAAGGTTTCCTCCGAGCGCGATCCGTCGAAGCTGCCGTGGAAGGCGCTCGGTGTCGACATCGCGCTGGAATGCACCGGCATCTTCACCGCCAAGGACAAGGCCTCCGCGCACCTGACCGCCGGCGCCAAGCGCGTGCTGGTCTCGGCCCCCGCCGACAATGCCGACGCCACCATCGTCTTCGGTGTCAACCACGACACCCTGACCAAGGATCACCTGGTCGTCTCCAACGGCTCCTGCACCACCAACTGCCTGGCGCCGGTCGCCAAGGTCCTGAACGACACGGTCGGCATCGAGACCGGCTTCATGACCACGATCCACGCCTACACCGGCGATCAGCCGACGCTCGACACCCTGCACAAGGATCTCTATCGCGGCCGCGCCGCGGCGATGTCGATGATCCCGACCTCCACAGGTGCTGCGAAGGCAATCGGCCTCGTGCTGCCCGAACTGAAGGGCAAGCTCGACGGCGTCGCGATCCGCGTGCCGACCCCGAACGTCTCGGTGGTCGATCTCAAGATCGTCGCCAAGCGCGCCACCGATGCCAAGGAAATCAATGCGGCGATGAAGCGCGCCTCCGAGCAGCAGCTCAAGGGCATCCTCGGCTACACCACGGCGCCGAACGTCTCGATCGACTTCAACCACGATCCGCACTCGTCCACGTTCCACGAGGACCAGACCAAGGTGCAGAACGGCACGCTGGTGCGCGTGATGTCCTGGTACGACAATGAATGGGGCTTCTCCAATCGCATGGCCGACACCGCGGTTGCGATGGGGAAGCTGCTGTAAGATTCTAGTAAGTCGTCATGCCCGGCCATGTGCCGGGCATCCACGTCTTGCCCTTCTTTCCGTGGAGCGAAAGACGTGGATGGCCGGGACATAGGCGAGCGGAAGCGACGCCGTCCTTCGGACGGCTATGCCCGGCCATGACGGAGGAAACTATCCCATGACAAAATCATTCCGCACCCTCGATGACGCCGACGTGAAGGGCAAGCGCGTGCTGCTGCGCGTCGACCTCAACGTGCCCATGGAGAACGGTCGCGTCACCGACGCGACAAGGCTCGAGCGCGTCGCGCCGACCATCACCGAAATTTCCGACAAGGGCGGCAAGGTCATCCTGCTCGCCCATTTCGGCCGCCCGAAGGGGCGCGATGCCAAGGATTCGCTGAAGCCCGTCGCGGCGGCGCTGGGCCAGGTCATCAAGAAGCCGGTGGCGTTTGCCGACGACTGCATCGGCGAAGCCGCGGCCAAGGCCGTGGCGGCGATGAAGGACGGCGATATCCTCTGCCTGGAAAACACCCGCTTCCACAAAGAGGAAGAGAAGAATGATCCGGCTTTTGTCGCGGAGCTCGCCAAGCTCGGCGACATCTGGGTCAACGACGCATTCTCCGCCGCGCACCGTGCGCACGCTTCCACCGAAGGCCTCGGCCACAAATTACCAGCCTATGCCGGCCGCACCATGCAGGCCGAGCTCGACGCGCTCGGCAAGGCGCTGGAAGCGCCGACCAAGCCGGTGATCGCGATCATCGGCGGTGCAAAAGTCTCGACCAAGATCGACCTGCTCGAAAACCTCGTGTCGAAGGTCGACGCGCTGGTGATCGGCGGCGGCATGGCCAACACTTTCCTGCACGCGCAGGGCGTCAGTGTCGGCAAATCGCTGGCGGAGAAGGATCTCGCGGCGACCGCGCTGCGCATCATGGAAAAAGCCAGCGTCGCGAACTGCGCCATCATTCTCCCCGTCGATGCCGTGGTCGCCTATCACTTCGCGGCCAATTCGCCGTCGCACGCCTATGGGCTCGACGCGATCCCGGCTGACGGCATGATCCTCGACGTCGGCCCGCAATCGACCGCGAGGATTCACGCCGCGATCGACGACGCCAAGACGCTGGTCTGGAACGGTCCGCTCGGCGCGTTCGAGATGACGCCGTTCGACCGCGGCACCATGGTTGCGGCCAAGCATGCGGCCGAGCGCACCAAGGCGAAGAAGCTGATTTCGGTGGCCGGCGGCGGCGACACGGTCGCGGCGCTGAACCAGGCCGGCGTAGCCGATGATTTTTCCTATGTATCGACAGCAGGCGGCGCGTTTCTCGAATGGATGGAAGGCAAACCGCTGCCCGGCGTCGAAGTTTTGAAACAGCGTTGAATCCAGACTTCATGGGGCGCCACAGGCGCGGCAAATACAGGAGAATTTGAATGGCTCGCATTACCCTGCGTCAACTGCTCGATCATGCGGCAGAGCACGATTACGGTGTGCCGGCGTTCAACATCAACAACATGGAGCAGGCGCTCGCCATCATGGAGGCCGCCTCCTCGCTCGATGCTCCCGTCATCATCCAGGCCTCGCGCGGCGCACGCTCCTATGCCAATGACGTCATGCTCAAGCACATGATGGACGCCGTCACCGAGATCTATCCGCAGATCCCGGTCTGCGTGCACCTCGATCACGGCAACGAACCCGCCACCTGCATGACCGCGATCCAGGCCGGCTTTACCTCCGTGATGATGGACGGCTCGCTGAAGGCCGACGGCAAGACCCCCGGCGACTGGGACTACAATGTCGGCGTGACCAAGACCGTCACCGACATGGCCCATCTCGGCGGTATCTCGGTGGAAGGCGAACTCGGCGTGCTCGGCTCGCTTGAGACCGGCATGGGCGACAAGGAAGACGGCCACGGCGCCGAAGGCAAGCTCTCGCACGACCAGTTGCTGACCAATCCCGATGAAGCCGTGAAGTTCGTGAAGGAAACAAAAGTCGACGCGCTGGCGATCGCGATGGGCACCTCGCACGGCGCCTACAAGTTCACCCGCAAGCCTGATGGTGACATCCTCGCCATGAACGTCATCGAGGAGATTCATCGCAAGCTGCCGAACACGCATCTGGTGATGCATGGTTCGTCCTCGGTGCCGCAGGACCTGCAGGAAATCATCAACGCCAATGGCGGCAAGATGAAGCCGACCTGGGGCGTGCCGGTTTCCGAAATCCAGCGCGGCATCAAGAACGGCGTGCGCAAGATCAACATCGATACCGACAACCGCATGGCGATGACCGGCCAGATCCGCAAGGTCCTGAAGGACAATCCGGAAGAGTTCGATCCGCGCAAATATTTGAAGCCGGCGATGGAGGCCATGGCCAAGCTGTGCAAGCAGCGGCTGCAGGAGTTCAATACCGCGGGCCAAGCCAGCAAGATCAAGAAGGTGCTGACGACGGCCGAAATGGCCAAGCGTTACACCAAGGGTGAGCTGGATCCGCGAGTCGCCTGACAAGGTCGCCTGAGCCGGCAGCCGCGCGCGCCCCGCAAACACCCAGGGTGCGACGAACGATTTCTAGGCATTTGCCCGAGAACCGCCTATTTTGGCCAGCAAGGGCATGATGTTTCCGGAGAACGTTCCCATGAATCTTGCTGACCTCAACAAGGTTGCCCTCGCCATGGTCACCCCAGGCAAGGGCATTCTCGCCGCTGACGAATCCTCAGGGACGATCAAGAAGCGTTTCGACGCCATCAAGGTCGAATCCACCGAGGAGAACCGCCGCGACTATCGCGAGATGCTGTTCCGCTCCACCGAGGCGATGAGCAAGTATGTCTCGGGTGTGATCCTCTATGACGAGACCATCTGGCAGAATGCCAAGGACGGCACGCCGCTGGTCAAGCTGATCGAACAGTCCGGCGCCATCCCCGGCATCAAGGTCGACGAAGGCACGCAGGCGCTGCCGCAGTGCCCGGGTGAACTCGTCACCGTCGGCCTCGACAAGCTCGCCGAGCGCTTGAAGAAATATTACGAGCGCGGCGCGCGCTTCGCCAAATGGCGCGCGGTAATCGATATCGGTTCGGGCATTCCCAGCATGACCGCGATCAGCGTCAACGCCCATGCGCTGGCGCGCTACGCGGCGCTGTGCCAGGCGGCGCAGATCGTGCCGATCGTCGAGCCGGAAGTTTTGATGGACGGCGATCACGATATCGACCGCTGCTATGACGTGACCCAGCGCGTGCTGAACAAGACGTTCCAGGAATTGCGCGTTCAGCGCGTCGAGCTCGAAGGCATGGTGCTGAAGCCCAACATGGCTATCTCGGGCAAGAAGTGCGCGAAGCAGGCTTCCGTCGACGAAGTCGCGGAGAAGACCGTACGCCTCTTGAAGGCCTGCGTTCCCGCGGCCGTGCCGGGCATCGCCTTCCTTTCCGGCGGACAATCCGACGAGGAAGCAACCGCGCATCTCGACGCCATGAACCGGATCGGCGGCCTGCCCTGGAAACTCACCTTCTCCTATGGCCGGGCGCTGCAGGCGGCGCCGCAGAAGGCGTGGTCCGGCAAGGCCGAGAACGTCGCCGCAGGCCAGCGCGCGTTCACGCACCGCGCGAAGATGAATGCGCTGGCAAGCAAGGGCGAGTGGGAAACCGGTCTGGAAAAGAAGGTCGCCTAGACTTGGCCACTAAACCTCTTCCGTCGCGCCCGGCGCCGCGACTCTATCTCGCGACGCCTGAAGTGGACGATCCGTCACATCTCGCAAGTCAGCTCCCCGAGCTGCTGGCCGCGACCGATGTCGCGGCGGTGCTGCTGCGGCTGAAGCAGACCGATCAAAAGACCATGACCTCTCGCGTGAAGACACTGGCGCCGGCGATCCAGAATGCCGGCGCGGCGCTCCTGCTCGACGGCCATGTCGAACTGGTGGCGCGCGCGGGCGCCGATGGCGCGCACCTGAACGGCATTGCCGCGCTGGATGATGCTTTCCCGTCGCTGAAGCCGGATCGCATTGCCGGCGTCGGCGGCCTCGCCACGCGGCACGATTCGATGGCCGCAGGCGAAGCGGGCGCCGATTACGTGCTGTTCGGCGAGCCCGATGCCGGGGGACAGCGGCCCTCGATGGAAGCGATTGCCGAACGGCTGCAATGGTGGGACGAATTGTTCGAACCGCCCTGCGTCGGCTTTGCCGCCTCGCGCGAGGAGGCGTTCGAATTCGCGAGCGCCGGGGCGGACTTCGTGCTGGTCGGCGATTTCATCTGGGCCGACCCGCGCGGCGCCAAGGCGGCGCTGATCGATGCCGCGCAAGCGATCGCGGAAGGCTACGAAGCAACATTCGGAGAGGCCAAACCCGACGCCGATCAGGCCGGGCACGGATAACACCGGATATGAAACTGCTGCGTCCCATATTGCTGCTTGCCGGCCTCGCGATGACGATGGTCGGTGCCTCCGCGCAGGTCTCGCTGACGCCGCCTGCGGCGCAGCCGCCGGCGAGCCCGCCGGGTGCGGCGAAAAAGGAAACAGCACCCAGGCAAGAAGCGACGCCCAAGCAAAAGGCCCCGCCGGCCGCGAAGCAGCCTACCGCGTCGCCGAAGCCGGCCGCATCGCCCAAACCGGCGGCCACGCCGACGCCCTTCCCCTCGCCGGCGGCCACCTTCGAGGACCCGAACGCCGACCTCGTCTATGGCGCCTATCAGCGCGGCCTCTACAAGACCGCGTTCGATCTCGCGACGACGCGCGCGCAATACAACGGCGACCCCAAGGCGATGACGATGCTGGGCGAGCTCTATGCCAACGGGCTCGGCGTCAAGCGCGACTATGCCAAGGCAGCCGATTGGTACCAGCGCGCGGTGGACGCCGGCGACCGCGAGGCGATGTTCGCGCTCGCCATGATGCGGCTGTCCGGCCGCGGCGGTAACACCAATCGCGAGCAGGCGGTGAAGCTGCTGGCCTCCTCCGCCAAGCTCGGCAACTCCAAGGCGGCCTACAATCTGGCGCTGCTCTATCTCGACGGCAACACGCTGCCGCAGGATGTGCGGCGCGCCGCCGAGTTGCTGCGCGCCGCGGCCGACGCCGGCAACCCGGAGGCGCAATACGCGCTCGCGACCTTC
This sequence comes from Bradyrhizobium jicamae, assembly GCF_001440395.1. Classification (GTDB taxonomy): domain Bacteria; phylum Pseudomonadota; class Alphaproteobacteria; order Rhizobiales; family Xanthobacteraceae; genus Bradyrhizobium; species Bradyrhizobium jicamae. The sequence goes on from NZ_LLXZ01000222.1 coordinate 37,404, forward strand.
TACAAGGAAGGTAACGGCGTGCCGAAGGACATCGAGAAAGCAGTGCGGCTGCTGCAAGCGGCTTCGCTTGCCGACAATGTCGACGCCGAGGTCGAGTACGCGATCGCGCTGTTCAACGGCACCGGCACGCCGAAGAACCAGCCGGCCGCGGTCGCGCTCTTGCGCAAGGCCGCCCGGCAAAACAGCCCGGTCGCACAAAACCGGCTGGCCTGGCTGCTGATCTATGGCGTGGGCGCGCCCCTGGACAAGGTCGAGGGCTTCAAATGGCATCTCGTCGCCAAGACGGCCGGCAAGGGTGATCCCAAGCTGGACGAATTGCTTTCCGAACTCAGCCCCGAGGAACGTGCCAAGGCCGAGGCTGCGGCGCGCAAATGGACCGGCACCGCCGGCAAATGACGCCTTGACGGCGGCACATCTGCAGGGCACCCAGTCCCCCAACCCCTGACGGCATTGGCCCGTTCCCTCTCACTCCATAAGCGCGCATCATGCTCTATTCAGCCCTTATCAACGTCATGGTGAAAGCCGCGCGCCGCGCCGGCCGCAGCCTCAAGCGCGACCTCGGCGAGATCGAGCATCTGCAGGTGTCGCTGAAGGGGCCGGCCAACTTCGTCACCAAGGCCGACAAGCGCGCCGAGGAAATGCTGTACGAGGATCTCGCCAAGGCGCGGCCGGGCTATGGCTTCATCGGCGAGGAAGGCGGCAAGCGCGAGGGCGCCGACAAGACCCACACCTGGATCGTCGACCCGCTCGACGGCACCACCAACTTCCTGCACGGCATTCCGCAATTCGCGATCTCGATCGGCCTCGCCCGCGAGGGCACGATCATTGCGGGCGTGATCTACAACCCCGCCAATGACGAGCTTTACATCGCCGAGCGTGGCAAGGGCGCGTTCCTCAACGACCAGCGGCTGCGCGTCGCCGGCCGCCGCCAGCTCGACGAATGCGTGATCGCCTGCGGGCTGCCGCATATCGGCCGCGGCGACCATCAACTGGCGCTGAAGGAAATGGCCGTGCTGCAAAACAAGGTCGCCGGCTTCCGCCGCTTCGGCGCCGCCTCCCTCGACCTCGCCTTCGTCGCCGCCGGCCGCCTCGACGGCTACTGGGAACGGAATTTGTCGCCGTGGGATATCGCCGCGGGACAGATCATGGTGCGGGAAGCCGGTGGCACGATTTCAGACATCGGCGGCAAGGACGATGCGCTGAAGACCGGACATGTCGTGTGCGGAAATGAATTCGTGCACGGGGAGCTGGTGAGGATATTGGGGCCGCTGGATAGGTAGGGCGACGGTTCCTGGCCCCGCGCCGTCGTCTCGGCGCTCCCAACCAAAATATTGAAAACAACCCCATGCACAGTAGCCGACGCTCGGTCCACGCCGACGTATCGGGCATGCTGCGACTTGACGCAACCATTAGCGCGTGCTAATCATTAGTAATGACTAATGACACCCTGAGAACCCGATGTCGTGACCGAATTGAAAGGTCCCGTTGGCACTGCCGGCTTCGGACGTCGGCCAGCCATGGCTAAAGACAACGTGCAACTGGCCGCTCTGGGCGATCCGACTCGCAGACGAATATTCGAACTGGTGGGCGCGCGGCCTCGCACTGTCGTTGAAATCACCCGAGAACTGACGGTCTCCCAGTCAGCCGTCTCCCAGCATCTGAAGGTGCTGCGCGAATCTCGTTTGGTTCGTGCCGAGCCAAAGGGGGCCAGCAACATTTATCACATCGATCCAGCGGGGCTCGGCCAGATGCGTGCCTGGCTTGACCGGTTCTGGAGCAGCACACTTGCCGCTTACAAAGTGGCCGTCGAAAAATCAGTGGAGGACCAGCAATGAGCATGCGTGTATCGGCCGCGCCCATCAAACAATCCATCGTGGTTGAGGCGCCTATCGAGCGTGCGTTCAAGGTCTTTACCGAAGACTTCGGCAGCTTCAAGCCACGCGAGCACAATCTGCTCTCCGTCCCCATCGCCGAGACCGTGTTCGAGCCTCGGGTCGGCGGTCACGTTTATGATCGGGGTGTCGACGGAAGCGAGTGCCGCTGGGCGCGTGTGTTGGCTTTTGAGCCGCCCAATCGCGTACTTCTAAGCTGGGACATCAGCCCGCGCTGGCAAATCGAAGCCGATCCCCACAAGACCAGTGAATGGGAGGTGCGGTTCATCGCCGAGACGCCAAGCCGGACCCGATTGGAGCTTGAGCACCGCCACCTCGAACGTCATGGCCAAGGTTGGGAAGGCGTGCGCGATGGCGTCGCGGGCGATCAGGGTTGGCCGCTCTATCTGAAACGGTTCGCCGAGCGGATTGCCCGCGAGACATGATGCTCGCGTATCCCATGCGACGTGATTGCGGAGGTCCGTATGGCAGCCTACTCGCTTAGCGTCGTCGGAGTGCTTGTCCTTTGCCTCCTGTCAATTTTGCTGGCGATCTATTCAGGATCGTCCAAAGGCAGGGCCGGGGCGCTCTCCGGACCTGTCCTTCCAGCGGATGACGACAATCTGCTGTACCGGATCGATCGCGTTCACATGAACGCGGTGGAGGCGCTGACGCCTTTTGTCGTCCCGGCTGTGCTGGCTATGATGGTGGGGGTAAGACCCGCGACGCTTGCAACGTTCGTATGGGTCTATATCGCAATTCGCCTAATCCACATTGCGGTCTATTTGCGCGGCGGCAACGCCGCCAAAGGTGGCAGCATCAGAACCATTCTCTATGTTTCAGGGGCGCTCGTAACCATCATTCTCATTGTAGTGACCACCGTGGCGGCCATCTAAAACGTATCATTGGGCCGCTGACGACCGCGATAATTTCGGCCTTTCGCCCTTAGCGGACCCGAAAGGCGGTCGCGCCGGATAGTAGCTTTTGGCCCCAACCGGAATGGCTGCGACGCAGAAGGGCCGTTTCAAATAGAACGTGAAGGCTGCCGGCTTGATGCGCGCCGCCCTGGTCCAACCCTTTGATGTGTGTTGACGTTTTCGAAAATGGCCAGCCACGTTTCATTTTCGGCGAGCAATTTCTGATGAATTGCAGCACCCTGCTGCGGGCCTGCGAGCCTCAGGAGTAGGAATGCGTCGTCCTCAATTCATTGCAGAACATGCTCGTAACGCGCGGGGCATCTTGGGCCGGCTGATCGCGTTCATCATGGCTCGGGAAACCTGGAGCGAGAACATGCGCGCCATGGAAGCGCTCGGCATAGGACAGACCGACCAGGTCCTCGACGTTGGATGCGGTCATGGGCGCAGTCTGATGGAAATAGCTGCGCGAGCCCCTCGGGGGCGGAGTGTCGGCATAGACCCCTCCGAGTTGATGGTGGAGATCGCGGCCAAACGAAACCGAACGCTCATCGAAGCCGGTCGCATCGATGTGGTTCTTTCGAGTGTGGAATCGTTGCCTTTCCCCGATGACATGTTCGACAAGGCGCTATGCGTCCACGTGCTTTATTTTTGGAAGGACGTCGAAATGTCGCTACGCGAGATCGAGCGCGTGCTGAAGCCGGGTGGCCGCCTTGCATTGTTGTTCCGCACGAACGCCGACCAGAAGGCCATCGCGTCTTTTCCGGCAGAAATCTACAGCTTTCCGAGACTGGCCGACGTACGGACAGTGCTCGAGCGAGCGGGCATGGAGGTCCATGTTGCAGGGGATGGCGCGAACGAGCCTGCCCTTCTGTTGGCGACGAAACGATCTGCCTGACTGGCGGCCGGTCGCAATCAGGACAACGCAATCGTGCCCAGACGCGCCACGACGGCGTCGATCTCGTCAGCTGTGGTGTGCTTTCCCAGGCTGAAGCGGATCGCTCCCATTCCGATCCGTTCTGGCACGCGCATCGCCGCGAGAACGGGCGAGAGCTCGATCTGCCCCGAATGGCACGCCGAACCCGTCGATGCCGCCACATTGCGCAACTGGCCCAGAATGTCCGCACCGATCCTGCCGACGAATGACACGTTGAGAGTGTTCGGCAAACGATGCGTGGGATGGCCGTTGAGCGCGACGCCTTCGTTGAACCTGTCTTGCAGCGCCCTCCACAGGCGATCACGCAGGGCCTCTACGTGCCTCATAGGGGCAAGGTCAGCCGCTAGTGCACAGGCAGTCCCAAGCCCGACTGCCAGCAGGGCGCTCTCGGTCCCGGCGCGTCGGCCCGATTCATGACCCGCGCCGTGGATCAACGGCTCAAGCTCAAGGCCTCGCCTGATATACAGCGCGCCGACGCCCTTTGGAGCGTAGAGCTTATGACCGGCGATTGTCAGCATATCGACACCGAGCTCGTTCACCTTGGTCGGGATTTTTCCGACCGATTGGGCTGCATCGGTATGAAAACGGATTCCATGCTGACGAGCGATCGCGCCGATTTCCGCGATCGGCTGTATGGTACCGACTTCGTTGTTGGCATGCATGATGCTGATCAGCAGCGTCTGCGGAGTGATGGCGCGCCGCACGTCCTCTGGATCGATCAAGCCTGTCCCGTCCGCCGGTATGTACGTGACCGAGCCGCCAAACCGTTCGAGAAACCGGCAGGGCGCAAGAACGGCGGGATGCTCAATGGCCGAGGTGATGATGTGCGTCCCTGGGCGGTTCAGCTCGAAGAACGTGCCCTCGATTGCCAGGTTGTTTGCTTCGCTGCCACCGCTGGTGAATACGATCTCGTCAGGTGCAGCCCCGAGGAGTGTGGCGACCTGGCTGCGAGCCCGATCCAGCGCGGCCTTCGCCGGCGCGCTGGCCCAATGGCCGCTGGACGGATTGCCGAACGCGTCGTCCAGAAATGGCCGCATCGCCTCCGCCACGGCTGGATCAACCGGTGTGCTCGCGTTGTAATCGAGATAGATCGGCCGCATCGTCGCCGTCATTTGCCTTGCTCGTTGTGGTCAAGCCGCAGCCAGGGCAATTGCTCGTTAGCGAAGAAATGTCTCCCCGGTTGGAGGTCTGCCGCCCGGTCGAAGGCACCAACGTGATAGTGCGTCTCCGCCGGAAAATGCACGGTAGCGCAGGTCAGCGTCGAGCCGCAGCGGGCACAGAAGCCGCGCGTCGTTCCCGGCGATGATTTGAACGTCGTGATGACGCCTTCGATCACTGTGACGGAGTCGTTCTCGAACCCAACGAATACGCTGACTGGGGCTCCGGAATGGCGACGACAGCTACTGCAGTGACACCAGAAGACCCCCTTTGGCTGGCCACGTGCTTCGAAACGCACCGCGCCGCAGAGGCAACGTCCTGAATAGGTTTCGCTCACGTTCGTGCTCCCGGTCTGCCCTCCATGGCGACGGCGACGACCACCCCGGACAGAAAGGTCAGCGCGCCGATCATTCCGATCGCCCATGCCATGCCGAGCAGGTCGGCGATCAGGCCGGCCGCAAGCGCACCGATCGCGTAACCGAGATCACGCCAGAAGCGGTAGACGCTGAGCGAGCGTGCGCGCCAGCTTGGATGCGAAGCGTCGGAGACCGCAGCGATCAGGCTCGGGTACACCATGGCCGTGCCAAGTCCGAGAAGCAGGCTGCCGGCCAGCCACCATTCGAAATGGCTTGTTGCAGCGGTCAGGAATAGACCCGCGGCCTGCACCCACATGCCGGCAACGATCAGCCCTTTGCGGCCCCAGCGATCGGAAAGAGGGCCCGTAGCGATCTGCAGGATGCCCCACGTGGCCGGATAGACGGCCTTCAATATGCCGATCCGATCGACGTGGAGCCCGAACGAGGCAAAGAACAGCGGGAAGATTCCCCAGCTCATTCCGTCGTTGAGATTGTTGACGAGTCCGGCCTGTGACGCTGCAAACAGATTGCGATCCCTGATCGAGGTGAGAAGAAATATCTCGCGGAAGCTGATCGGAACTGATTGCTGCGTATGGGCCGCCGTTTCCAGTCGAACATGCTCGCGCGTATCGTTCACCAGCAAGATCGAGAGCGCCGTGCCAAGAACCGCATAGGCAACACCAAGATATATCGGCGCCGGCCGCAGGCCGTATTTCGAGGCCAGATACCCAGTGAGGAAAGCGGTCACACCCACCGCAAGGTAGCCTGCGAATTCGTTCAGACCGACGGCAAGTCCCCGTGACTTTGGCCCGACCAGATCGATTTTCATGATCACCGTCATCGACCAGGCAAGACCCTGGTTGATGCCGAGGAGAGCATTTGCTGCGATGACCCATCCCCAGCTCGGCGCCCACATGATCATGAACGGCACCGGCAGGCCGATCAGCCAGCCGAGGATCAGAACACGTTTGCGTCCCCAGGCGTCGGCGAGCTGGCCCGAGACCAGGTTGGCGCACGCTTTCACGACGCCGAAGCTGACGATGAAGGAAACGACGAGCGTCGTCGAACTGATCTTGAACTCCTCGGAGCCAATCAGGGGCACGACCGTCCGCTCGATTCCGACCATCCCGCCGACGAAGGCGTTGATCAGGACGAGTAAGGCGAACTGCGGCCAGTTCTCTTTCAGCCCCAGTCGGACGGACGAGGCAGTCTGTGGACCGCTTACGGCCTCGGTCATGAGATCAGACCGCTGCTGCCGCCGTGCCTGAATTTGCCGCCCTGATCTTCGCGGCTTCCGGTGGTGCCGGCGGAATCTCGGCGACCATGAACCGGACAAACTCGGCTTCGTCCTCGATCGTGAACGCCTGATTGTGCCGCTTCTCGAAGCCGATCGCGGAGGATGGCTTGCCGCTCAGGCGGCGACCGCAGACCGAGCCCGCATAGGCGCCCGGCAGCACCTCAACGTAGTCAGGAAGCTCCTTCAGCCTTCGCACGCTCTTGAACAATTGCCTCGCGCCTTCCTCCGCGCTCGCCGCAAGTTCGGTGCGGCCGAGATCGCCGACCATGAGCGTGTGTCCGGTGAAGACGAACCAGGGCTCGTTGGCGCGGGTTCGGTCCGTCACAAGGATGCAGATGTGCTCGGGCGTGTGACCCGGGGTGTGCATCACGGTGGCGGAGACGTTGCCTAGCGGAAGAACCTCCCCGTCGCTCACCGCCTTGTACGGAAACGATACGCCAGCCTTCGTGGAGAGCACGTATTCGGCTCCCGCTGCGGCCGCGAGCGCGCGGCCCGCCGACAGGTGATCGGCATGGACATGGGTGTCGATGACGTAGTGTATCCGCATCCCGGCATTGTCGGCGGCCTGTAGGTAGGGCTGAATATCGCCGACCGGGTCAACGACCGCCCCGGTGGCCTTGCCGCCGCAGCCGAAAAGGTAGGAGATACCGACTGGATCGCTATGCAAGAACTGGCGGAGAATCATGGACTTGCACTCCCTCATGAGAAACGCTAGATACATTCAATCGATCTGCTGAATGATATATTGAAGGAGCGCCGTGTCAAGCTCGGGACCGAAACAGGCGATCTATGAAAACCTTGCCCAGGTGGCGCAGGCGCTCGGCCATGCTCACCGGCTTGAACTCCTGGAGCACCTTGCGCAGGGGATCCGCACCGTCGAGGAGCTGTCGGCTCGGGCACATCTGACCTTCGCCAATACGTCGCGGCACCTGCAGATCCTGAGGCGCGCGCGTCTCGTCGAGACCGAGCGTCGCGGCAAACACATCCTCTATCGTCTCGCCGGCGACGCCGAAGTGGTCACGCTGATCAAAGCGCTGGGGCGCGTGGGTGAACGGAATGTCGCCGAGATCGGTCGTGTTGTGTCCGATTACTTCCAGGCCCGTGATGCGCTTGAGCCCGTCTCGCGTGACGATCTGGTCGCGCGATTGCGGGACGACCTGGTTACGTTGCTCGACGTGCGCCCCGAGGATGAGTTCGCGCTTGGCCATCTCCCGGGAGCGCTCAACATTCCGCTGGCCGAACTGGAAAGACGTTTGGGCGAACTGTCAAAAGGCCGTGAAGTGATTGCGTACTGCCGCGGGCCCTATTGCGTTCTTTCGTTCGAAGCCGTGTCGGCACTGAGGGCGCGCGGTTATCGCGTTCGCCGGCTTGAGGACGGTTACCCGGAATGGAAAGCCGCCGGCCTGCCGGTCGAATCCGTGGCTTGAGACAGGTCGATCAGGTGCATCATGGATGATAAGCCTCATCGCGCGGATCCCGCGTGGCCGATCGTTGGCGTCAAGGATCACAAGGCGCCCTCGGTTTTCCGACCTGAATCCCTGTTGAGGGAGGCACGCCGGCAGAGGCGGTTGCCGCTCGTCGCTGTGCCCGAAATCTGCGTGCTCGATCCGGACGGTGACGTCGTCCGCCACCTCAAGCGGACCGGCGCCGGCCGCATCCATGAAGGTTGGGCCTGCTATCACACCGAGCTCCTTGCCTTCGATCTCGACGGCATCGGCGAGATCGGCATCGTCGGCTGCGCGGTCGGGGCACCCTTCGCCGTCCTGGTCGCCGAGCAGCTCTTCGCGTCGGGCTGCCGGTTGCTCGTCAGCATCACCTCGGCGGGTCAGATCAATCCCATCGGACCGACACCCTATTTCGTCCTGATCGACCGCGCGCTGCGCGACGAGGGGACGAGTTATCACTACCTTCCTGGCTCGACTTTCGCTGCAGCACCCGACATGTCGCTTCTCGATCGCGTCGAGCGGGCGGGCCGATCGCTGCCGGAGAAGTTGCATCGCGGTTCGACCTGGACAACGGATGCCCCCTATCGGGAAACCGAAGCGGCGATCGTGCGGGCGCGCGATCTAGGAACGCTTGCGGTCGAGATGGAAGCCGCCGCTCTTTATGCCTTTAGCGCTACGAGTGGCCATTCCCTCGTCTGCTTTGCGCATGTCACAAATTCGATGGCGCAAACGGAGGGCGATTTTGAGAAGGGTGAGGCTGACGGCGCCAAGGCAACCCTTGCTGTCGTCGCAGCAGCCGCGCGCGGCTGGCGAAGTTATGAGCCATGACCGGTTATGGCCCTTACCTGGCGGCCGGGCGAGATCGAGAAGCAAGGGTAGTTTGCTGGATCGGATAGGCGGTTGTTCGCGAACTCCCGCTCGTGATGCTGTGGACGGCTCCTCCACGGGCACGAGAG
>NZ_LLXZ01000223.1 GCF_001440395.1 Bradyrhizobium jicamae
GACATACGCTCATTGTGCCGGGCATATACCGAGGAGAGTATTCGTCACCTCGCCGCAATCATGCGCCAGCCAGAGTACCCGCCGGCCGCGCGGGTGCAGGCCGCCAACGTCCTGCTGGATCGCGGCTGGGGCAAGCCACCGCAGTCTCACGTCGGCGAGGCTGGCGGGGACATTCATGTCACCATCCGGCAAATCATCGAGGACAGTGGCAAACAATGAAAGCTCCCACGGCGTAAAGACGGTGGCGAGCTAACCTGTCAGCCCCGATAGATGGAAAGCGCGTGGGATGCCGAACGAGATCACTACGGGGTCCATCCCGAGGATCGGGGGCGGACGTCGTAATCTTCGAGTTACACAGTGCTGGGGCTGATGAGGGCTAGAATAGTTGTGTGTCTGCCGCTCTACTGGGTTTAGCACTGTTCGTAAAAGAGCCATTATACGAACAGTCATCCTGCGCAGGGGCCGATAGACATGGCGAAATCTCATCTCCAACCGGTCGCACCAACCACCAAAAAACGAACAGTCACCCCGAAGCGCCGCCCCAATGCCGAGCTGCGCAGTCGCGAGCATCTGACCGAGACCGAAGTGGAGCGGCTGGTCCAGGCCACGAAGGGCAATCGGCGGGGACACCGCGACAGCACGATGATCCTTGTGGCGTGGCGGCATGGCCTGCGGGTGTCTGAACTGGTCGACCTGCGTTGGGACCAAATCGATTTTGTCAGCGCGACGCTGCATGTCCGCAGGGTCAAGCGGGGCACTCCGGCCACGCACCCGATTATGGGAGACGAGCTAAGAGCACTGCGCAGGTTGCAGCGAGAGCAGGAGCCGAAATCGCCGTTTGTGTTTACCAGCGAGCGGGCTGGACCGTTCACGACAGCCGGGTTCGCCCGGATGATGGAGCGGGCTGGCGTCGAAGCGAAGTTGTCGTTCAAGGTCCACCCGCACATGCTGCGTCATGCTTGTGGGTTTGCCTTGGCCAACAAGGGCCACGATACGCGAGCCTTGCAGGCCTATCTCGGCCACAGGAACATCCAACACACCGTGAGGTACACGGAGCTATCGTCGACAAGGTTCAAGGATTTCTGGAGAAGCTGAAGAGCGCAGTCAGATATTTTTCAACCGGGCATCAAATCATCGGCGGTTCGGAGAGGAAATGATCCGCTACTGATCGCGCACGACGAGGCTTGCGGCACGGGCTTTGCAGCGGAAGCGCGGATTCCGTTCTGCTAATCATTGAAATCTCCCCCTCGACACCGCCGATCGGTAAGGGGTAAGGGGGCAGACCCCCACCCCGGTTTCCCGGGATCGCAATCAATCAGGTACCGCTACCGGTCATTCTCCACACCCAATCTGCGGCGAGCGGCGTTGGGGCCACCTACGGGGACCAAACTGCTAAGCCAACCGTAACCGGAAACAACACTCGCCCGCCAAACACGCCGAAAAGAAAAAGCCCGGCAACAAAAGCCGGGCTACTTTCAACTGACAATTTCCTTGATTGGTAACGCCCGCAGCCCGCATCGAACGGAATGGTACTGACAGACAACGGCCGTATCATAAACGGAATTGAGACCCCGAATCTGTTCGCAACCTGACATTGAGCTAGGCGAACAAGGGGTAATCCTTCCGTACTAAACGGCTGAGCCAGCTGAATACGGGGACGCTCCACAGAGCTCCTATCGCGGTTTAGGGAAGCATGTGCCTGTCGCTGGAAGGGGTAGGGGATCCCCGGGGCGGTATGTCGGGATCGCAGTCGCTCGGGACTCCTGTACCCGTTACTCCGCCATATTTTTGGCGAGCCGCAATGCCCGTTTCGTTAGACTGGAGAGAAACGTCCGCTTAGCCCTCAGTAGCGGTCCGAAAGCGGACAATCCTGGACCGCTGTTTTGGGCCAGAAGCTGCCCTTGCCTTGCATCAAGCTCGTTGTGTTTCCCGTGCTCTCCCAGCCATTTTGCAGTAGGCTCGAGCGCCTGGTGCTCTGAAGACGAGAGCCGGGAGGAGCCCATGGACGTCACGGCCTGGCTGTGTGGTCTGGGGTTGGGACAGTACCAACAGTCGTTCCGGGAGAACGACATCGATGCCGAGGTTCTCCTGGACCTCACGGCCGAGGATTTGATCGGGCTCGGCGTCGCCTCGATCGGTCATCGCCGCAAGCTGCTCGCCGCCATTGCCGCCCTCCGCGTCGGCTCAATTGCGGCGACCACCCCTGCTGCGGCCGCACCCGCCGGCATCTCCGCGAAGGCTTCGCCTGCATCTGAGGCCGAACGTCGCCAGCTCACCGTGATGTTCGTCGATCTGGTCGACTCGACCGCGCTGGCGGCGCGGCTCGATCCAGAGGAAATGGCCAATGTGCTACGGACCTATCAGAGCGCGGTGGTCAGCGCGATCGTGCGGTTCGAAGGGCACGTGGCGAAGTACATGGGGGATGGTGTACTGGCTTATTTCGGCTATCCGCGCGCCCATGAGGATGAAGCCGAACGCGCGGTGCGGGCCGGCCTCGCTGCGGTAGCGGCGGTGCACGGCCTGGGATCGGGGCAGGGCGAGACGCTAGCGGCGCGCGTCGGCATCGCGACCGGCCCGGTTGTTGTCGGCGAGCTGATTGGCGAGGGCGCGGCGCGCGAGCAGACGGTGGTGGGCGATACGCCGAATCTCGCGGCGCGACTGCAAACCCTGGCCGAGCCGAGCACCCTGGTAATCTCCGCGCGCACTCGCGAGCTCATTGGCGGGCTGTTCGAACTCGCCGAACTCGGCGTGCAGATCTTGAAGGGGTTTCCCGTTCCGGTCCGCGCGTGGCGTGTGATCGGGGAAGGCGCCGCCGAAAGCCGCTTCGAGGCGTTGCACGGGGCCGGCATGACACCACTTGTCGGTCGCGAGAATGAGATCGGCCTGCTGCTCGAGCACTGGGAGCGAACCAAGGAGGGTGAGGGCCAAGTGGTGCTGCTGGTTGGCGAGCCGGGCATCGGCAAGTCGCGCCTCGTGCGGGCGCTGCGCGGACGACTGGAAAATGAGCCGCTTACCGTGCTGAGCCACTACTGCTCACCGCACCATCAGACCAGCCCGCTGCATCCCGTGATCGGCCTTTTGGAGCGGGCGGCGGGTTTCACCGCGGACGATCCCGCCGCAACGAAGCTCGACAAGCTCGAGGCGCTGCTTGCGCTATCGAGCGATGATGTCACTGCGGTGGCCCCGCTGCTCGCGGCATTGCTGTCGCTGGAGACGGAGCCGCGCTATCCGCCGCTCGACCTGAGCCCGCATCGGCAGAAGGAGCGGACGCTCGACGTGCTGGTCGATCAGGTTCTGGGCCTCGCAACGCGCCGGCCCGTCCTCGCCCTGTACGAGGACTTGCACTGGGCCGATCCGACTTCGCTCGAGTTGCTCGATCTCATGATCAACCGGGTGCAAGGCGCCCCCGTACTCGTCCTCATCACGTTCCGGCCCGAGTTCGAGCCATTGTGGACGCGCTATGCCCATGTCACCGCGCTGACCCTCAGCCGGCTGAGCCGTCGGCAGGGGGCGGCCATGGTCGCGCGGCTGAGCGGCGGCAAGGCGCTACCTCCTGTGGTGCTCGACCAGATCGTGGCCAAGACGGACGGCGTACCCCTGTTCGTCGAGGAGCTGACGCGCGCCGTGCTGGAGACCAATCTGCTCCGGGATGAGGGCGACCACTACGCGCTCGCAGGGCCGCTGCCGCCCATGGCCATCCCGACTACGCTCCAGGAGTCGCTGCTGGCCCGGCTCGACCGGCTGGCCCCCGCCCGTGAGGTAGCCCAGGTCGCGGCCGCGATTGGCCGGGAATTCTCTCACGAACTGCTCGCGATGACGGCGGCGCTGCCGGAGAGCGACCTGCAGGCGGCGTTGGACGACCTCGTCGGCTCGGGCCTGGTGTTCCGGCGCGGGACCCCGCCTCAAGCGACGTACAGCTTCAAGCATGCGCTCGTGCAGGACGCCGCCTATGCGACCCTGGTTCGCGCGAAGCGGCAGCGCTTGCACGGTCGGATCGCCGCCGCGATCGAGCAGCAATTCCCGGAGACGGTGCAGGTACAGCCCGAACTTCTGGCCCACCATTACATGAAGGCGGGGCTGGCCGAACCAGCGATCGATTATTGGCTGAGGGCGGGACGGCGAGCCATCATCCGCTCGGCGATGGCCGAAGCGCTCACGCAGTTGCGGAACGGGTTGGATCTGCTCGCGGGTCTGCCGGAGATAGATCGGGGGCGGCGAGAACTCGACCTCCAGGTGGCGCTTGGCGTGGCCCTAATGGCCAGGCAAGGCTGGGCGGCGCCGGAAGCCGGGCGGGCCAACGCCCGCGCCCGCGAGCTTTGCGAGCAGATTGGGGCCACTACCCAGCTCTGGCCCGTGCTCTACGGGCAATGGGTATTCCACGGCGTGCGAGCCGAGCACAACGCGGCGCGCGAAGTGTCAGACGAGTTTCTGCGTCGGGTGCACGACCATCAGGAGGCTTCCGCAACCATGGTGGCTCACCGCATCAGTGGGACCGGTGCCTTCTGGCGCGGTGAGATGATTGCTGCCCGCACCCATCTGGAGCGGGCGCTCGCTCTCTATGACCGGGAGCGGCATCGCTCGCTCGCCTTCCTCTATGTGCAGGATCCGCGCGTGGCGGCGCTGTCGGGGCTCTCATGGACGTTGTTTGCGCTGGGCTATCCGGAGCAGGCCCGGGCGCGGAGCCGCGAGGCACTCGACTCCGCCCGCGAGCTCGCTCACCTCAACACGCGGGCGTACGCCCTGATGTTCGCGTGTACCTTCGATCAGTTCCGCCGCGCGTGGCGCGAGGCAAAGGACCGGGCCGAGAAACTTGCTGAGCTCGCGACCGAGCAGAACTTTCCGCATTTTCTCGCGGCGGCCACGGTGTTCCGGGGATGGGTGCTGACTCAGTCGGGTGAGCTGGAGACAGGGCTCGCGCAGCTTCGGCAGGGCCTTCCGGCGTGGCGCGCGACCGGAGCTGGGCTCTATGAGCCGTATTTCCTCGGTCTCCAAGCCGAGGTGCTCGGCCGTTCCGGCGCAGCGGAGGAAGGTTTGGATCTGGTCGCAAAGGCGCTTGAGCGCGTGGAAGAAACCGGCGAGGGGTGGTTCGCGAGCGAACTCCATCGGATCATGGGCGAGCTGATGCTGCGGTTGCCGAAGCCCGATCCGATCGCCGCGGAAGCACGGTTCGGGCATTCGGCGGCAACCGCGCGCCAGCAAGGCGCTAAGCTGTGGGAGTTGCGCACGGCGACAAGCCTTGCACGATTGTGGAGAGAACAGGGGCGGCGCGGCGAGGCTCGCGACCTGATCACCCCGCTGTATAGCCAGTTCACTGAGGGCTTTGGGACACCGGATCTGCAGGCTGCTGGTGCAATACTTCGAGAGATCACTGCCAGCTCCGAGCCGAAGATGGATCCCAAATACCAGTAGTGGATGCTGCATACGAGCATGGCAGGTCACTTGGCCAAGTCGCCTGGACGAGATCTCGCCGGTTTTTCATTCAGTAGTGGCGTGTAGTACTGCGCCTCTGAATGACGGCTTAGGGTTAAAAGCGCCGATTTGACGGCTGTCCCCTTTATTTCCGGTCTACCCCGACCAGCAGACGTTGGAGCGGCCGTCGCCAGGTCCGAAGGGGCCAAAAGCAAACTAAGAGCTCTGTCCGAGTGTTTCGGCGATTTGATATTCCGGCGCAGGCCACGAACCAATGCGGAAAGACGCCTCGGGAACGGCCCCATCACCCCTGCGTATTCCCTGTAGAAGCCACGCTAATAGCTGAAAGGTCGTCACTACGGCGGGTGCTGTGCGACGTCAACGTGAGCGAGGCCTCAAGATAGGGCTTGCGACCGATGCAGGGCGAGCGCACGCTGGCGGGGCGGAAAACCTGAAACGAGGAGAGACAAAATGAACCTAGCTGGTTCTCTCATCGTTGCCGGATTATTCACCAGCATCGCATTCAGTGCTTTACCGCTCGGCATCGCGAACGCGCAGGACACTGGCAAGAAGGTAATTTTGTCGCCGAACGCGCCTAACCCGATTGGTCCTTACTCACAAGCGATCCAAGTCGGCAAGACAGTTTATCTCGCTGGACAAGCCGCGATAGATCCAAAGAGCAATCAACCGATGGTTAATGCGTCGATTGAGGATCAGACGCGGCGCACACTCGACAACCTGAAGGCTGTGCTTGAGGCAGACGGGATGACGATGGACCATATCGTTTCCACAACCGTGTTCCTCAAAGACCTCAATGACTTCGGAAAGATGAACGAAGTCTACGCCACATACTTCAAGGACGCACCGCCCGCACGCGCTACAGTAGAGGCGGCGCGCTTGCCTCGCGATTTGAAGGTCGAGATTTCTGCAATTGCCGTACGCCCCTAGAGCGGACGAAGGGAGGAAACCATGAAAAATGTGTCGAAAGCGATTATTATTGCGACCGCCTTGATGCTCGTGGGCCGAGCCTTCGCGCAAGGTCTACCAACCGCTCAGCCCGAGACCGTCGATGTCTCGCCTGAGCGGCTCTCTCGCATTCGGGCGGTGCTCCAAAAGGAGGTTGATGCCGACCGTATGCCGGGCGCCGTCGTAATGATCGCCCGGCGAGGCCAACTGATCTACTCCGACGCGATTGGTTTCCAAGACAAAGCGGCGGGGAAGCCAATGACCAAGGATGCGATCTTCCGCATCTACTCTATGACGAAGCCATTCGCTTCAGTTGGAGCGATGATGCTGGTCGAGGAAGGCAAGATCCAGCTCAACGATCCAGTCTCCAAGTTCTTGCCAGAGCTGGCCAAGATGGAAGTCCTGGTCACCGACAAAGATGGCAAAACTGGCCGTGAACCTGCCAAGCGACAGATCACCATTCACGACCTCTTCCGACATACAGCTGGCCTCACGTACGGAGAGTTCTCCGCCATTCCGGAGATCAAAGCGGCCTATGCTGAAGCAAACATTCTCACGCAGCCGTCGCGCTTAATCACGCCCGAACAATTCACAGCGGGTATCGCCAAAGCGCCGCTGGTGCGTGAGCCGGGCACGGCTTTTGAGTACAGCCTCGCTGTCGATGTGCTAGGGCGGGTCGTCGAGGCAGTATCGGGCCAGCGCCTATCGGTTTTTCTTAATGAACGACTATTCCAGCCTCTCAAGATGCCTGACACGGGGTTCAAAGTTCCTGAGGCAAGCTGGAACCGGATTGCCGAGCCGCTTTCCAAAAACCCGCTCACAGGTGAGCCTACCGAGCAACTGCTGGACGTGAAGATCGATCCGTCGAACGACCTCGGCGGCGCGGGAAGCGTATCGACGGCGGCCGACTACTTGCGCTTCTGTCAAATGATGCTGAATGGCGGCATGCTAGATGGCCACAGGTATCTGAGCCCAACCACCGTGAAACTCATGACTTCAGATCACCTAGGCAATCGCCCTGCATCACCACTCACACCTGGTGGCCTGTTGATGGGCGTAGAGGGCTACACATTCGGATTGGGCTTCATGGTTCGGCAAGGGCCGGGGCTAGCGGGCGTGCCCGGCTCCGAAGGCGAGTATATGTGGGCCGGCTATGGTGGCACTTTTTTCTGGATCGATCCTAAGGAGCAACTCACCGTTGTTTACATGGCGCAGACGCCGGGTGCCATCCGGCCGTTCTATCGCCGCATGATCAAGGCTCTTGTGGCTCAGGCAATCGGGCCGCTGGTCGTACCGTAGGCAGCAGGGACAGCCCGCGAATGGAGACGGCCCCGCGTGAGTGGAGCCGTCTCCCGCTCACCGCGGACAGGCCGTCAGTCAGCGGCCGCCGCTAACCGGAGATCTCCGACGCCGCGAACGCGGCATCTATGCGCGGTCGGCCCGCAGACAATGACTCTGAGACCGGCTCCGTAAAAGTGAGTCGTTCTGACCTAGGACGAACCACGGCCCCACCGACGGATTGCCGAAGCTTTGCTAACGCTGCAGTCGGACGTCCTGCGGCCATGGAGAACGCACTGCGCGACAAACGTGCCGCGCGATATCAGCCGCAGGCGCATCGCGATGTTCATGAGGGCGCGCGGCAAGGGGGGCGAGACCCGGGCGCGGTGATGCGGGATTGAATCGCATCAAGTATCGGTACCGGTTACTGCCCCATATTTCCGCGCTGGAGGATGCAGGTTGGTGCCAGCGCGGGGTTAAGCGGTGGATTCCAGTGCGCCGCCCTTGAGACGCGCTGCTCAATAGCCAAGCTCCCATCTCGATGACCATCCGCGTGACGCACATCTATCGCCGCATCCGACGGCGAATGGTATGTCGTCCATCGTCACGCCGATTTCCCGCCCTCCGATCAGCGGAGGCTCGCACCTGTTGGGACCGGATGGGGAAACTTGATCAGCGCGGTGCTCGGCGCAATGGGAACTGTTCGGTTAGGCTGGTCGGGCGGCTCGAGACATTCATCGCCGCCCGCCAGTAATTGGTGCGTCCTAGGCGTTGCCGTATGCGGCCTTTTCAAAAGCCTCGTAGGCAGCCATGAACGGTGGCTCCACAAAGGGAAGGGGTCTGGGTCAGAGAGCGGCCCTATGCTTCCCGGCTACCAGCCGCGAATGATGAACCTTGGTCCGCCGTAGCCGGAGCGATCGTAGTAGCCGGGGCCAGCGTAGTAGTTGTAGCCCCGGCCGGGCAAGTAGCTGGGGTCGTAGTAATAGCGCAGGACATAGCGCGGTCCTCGGGTCCGCCAGCAGCGCCCATAATACTCGTTGCAGATCAGACCGACCTGATCGACGTTGGAGACTTCGACGGAGCTGATCGTCGTCGCGTTGATGGGCGCGGCCAAAGCGGCGGACGCGAGCAGCGCGGCACCGAGTACGCCCAGTGCGATGGCCTTCATGGAGTTCTCCCTTCTGTGGGCTTGCAAGCAGCGTGCGCCCGGGGAAAGCATCAATTGGCGTTGGAACGCCGCCACTGACGACCGGGTTCTGGTGCTCCGAAACGCTCTCAGTCTCATATCTGGGCGATGAGATCGGTGTTGCCGGCGCGCAGGCCCGCCAAACGCAGCTTGCTCCTCCCCGGGGATATTCTCAATCGCTTCCAGGATTTCGGCACGCACGTCCTTATCGTACAGATCAAAAATTGAGCTGGATCAATCCGAACCAGCCATGCGCGACTTTGCCCGTGCCGCCGGCGCTCACCGGATAATCCCAGTTGGCTGAATATTCCACGGCCACCTTCAGCCCATCCATCACCCACTCGCCTCCGGTCAGGAAAAGCCGGTGTTGCGGGACGAATCCGATCCGGGTTGGTATCCCGTTCTGCAGGATCGATACACCGGCCATGTCTTTGCTACCGGAATATCCCAACGAGATGTAATCGCCCTGCGCGCCGATCTCCTGTATCCACGGATTCCAGTCGAACTGGTAGGCAATCGACGCCTGCCAGGTCATCGGCATCATGCTCCGCGCGATGCCGAGCCCATCGATAAACCTGGCATCCTGAATTGCTGTATTTACCTCACCCACGAAGGCGAACGGGCCGAAACTGGTTTTGAGGCTCGCGGCCACTCCGGGGATCTGTCCGATCTGATTCAGGAACGGCAGGTAGGACGTACGCAAAAATCTACTTTCGAAAACGGAGGAGCTATAGTCGACATGGAAGTCAAGGGTCCATGGACAAATCAGCGAGTCCTTCAACTGGTCATAGGGTACGCCGCAATGACCCCTCGTCCGGAAACCGAGACTGGCATTGTAGTCGTCGATTTTCGTCCGGCCGGGGATGATGCTGTCGCTGCCTTTGTAGGTCACGACTGAGCCGTAGAAGGGCGCGGGGTCGAACGGGAATGTGACTGGCGTAGGCTGGAACGGTCGCTCGGGCAGCGGGGTGTAGCCGAGCCAACCCATCAACTGTCTCACCGCCGGTGCGACGACCAACGGACTAACGCGTGGAACAACGACAGGCGCCGGCGGCGGCTGCCGCGGTGGGGTTGGCCATGCGAATTCCAGGCCTCCCGCCGTCTGACGGTTTTCAAACACCTCGGTTGTCAGCGGAGTGCCGATCGATAGCGTATCCAGGCGTGCCACGCCCGTGGACGTCCCGAAATGCAAAACCTCCACGCCGAAGCGGGCCGCGATCGGGAATTGCATCAGATCGCCGACTGAAATGTGAGTCCGATCAAGCGTGAAGCGATCCACGCCTACGCCAGCGATGTTGGTCGGCACCACTGGTTGATTCCCGGTCGGGAATATCGCGCCAGTGCCGTTGTCGAAGTGGAGCACCACGGCGCCGGTCAACCAGTCGCTCAGCTTGATATCGAAGTCGAGCTCCGCCGTACCCAGCGCGAGGTTTTCCTGGGTTGGGCCGGTGAATGAGCCGGTCCGCGAGGCAACGCCTTCAACCACGCCGCTCAGAGAGAGGAAGCTATTGATCTTCGGTCCCGTCTTTGAAAGCGAGTCGCGGATGATCTGGCGCGTCGCGTTCTCTTGCGCAGCCCAGACGACCTCCAGGTCTTTTACGCGAACGCCGAGCGGCCTCTTCGCTGCGGCTTCGGACAAATCTGGAGCGGGCAGAGTGGGCGGAGCGGCGGGCGGCGCCGCAACCGCCGGTGCGGGTGCCGCCGCAGTGGCGACGGCTGTCGGACGCTCATGCGTCGTTGCGGGGTTGGTCCGTCGTGCCGCCGGCGCGCGCTCCAGAGTACTGAGGCGCTGGGAAAGTCTGCGGTTCTCTGCCTTCAACTCCTGGAGCATGCGCTTGAGATCTGCGATGTCCTCGTTCTCCGCGGCGGCGGCATGAGAAGGGATGAGCAGGACGAGGCTAAACAATGCGGGCGCAGCGCGAAAGGCAAACGAATACACGGAGCAAACGCGGTACCAGCCGCTCGTAGTTGACTTTAAGGCGCCAGTTTCAGCAGCGTACCAACGCCGCCCGCATCCGGCGACGCGCTCATCCCGCTTACCCCAGATCATGCGCGGCCCCATAACTACCGCAGTTCGACGTCACTCACAGCGTCGAACTAACCCGCTTTCAGCAATTCCGCTCTGGCAATCAGGACTGTCTCAGCCAGCGTTTCTTCCGTCAGGCCGATTACAGACAAGAGCTCCATTCAACAACATGGAGCAAACGATTGCCGGAGCCCCCAGCAATGCTGGCACAACTGTGACGCGAATGACGAAATACTCAAGCGCCACGAAGTAATATATCCAAAATGATGTATCGAGATTACAGGAGGAGCCGCGAACAGCCTCGTCGGCTGGCAGGCAACTTCAGGTGGCGGCAGAGTTTTTGCCACCTAAGCACGCAAAATTGCGTAAACACCCGTGACCCAATTGGAACCAGCACGCGTAATCCAAATAGGTGGATTGCGCCAACAGGAATATCAACTTAAAAATTCTACTCGCTCTAACCCCGTCCTCAATCTGCATTGCGGAATTTTGATTACGGCGAAGCCTCAGTGGCGTTAGCACGACCGAAATAGAGCCGGCGCAAGGCCGAAAAAATTCGGACTCGTGGGGAATAATACTGGGTGAATAATTGTGTTGCCTCCACGAGCGACACAGCGGTCAGAAGATCCCGCGTTCAACGGGCCCTCTCAAACGGAGTACGAACTACAGCCAGAGATCGAAGACAACCAGAGGTCAAGGAGGAGCGTCGAGATGTTGGCGTGGCTCATTTCCTCTAGCGTGCGTTTGCGCACCCTCGTTGTGGTTGTCGCTGCTGGCCTTCTGATCCTCGGTGCCGTCGATGTCAGGAACAAGCCACTCGACGTCATCCCCGAACTGGCGCTGCCCTCGCTCACCGTGAAGACGGAATCGCTTGGCCTCTCCAGCGCCGAGGTCGAATCGTTGATTACCGTGCCGCTGGAGGCGGACCTGCTCAACGGTGTGCCGTGGCTTCAGGTTATCCAGTCGGAATCAATGGCGGGACTTTCGACGATCGAAATGATCTTCGCGCCCGGCACGGATCTGATGAAAGCGCGGCAGATGGTGCAGGAACGGCTGACGCAGGCACACGCGCTGCCGAATGTCTCCAGCCCGCCAACCATGCTTCAACCGGTTTCCTCGGCCAGTCGAGTGATGAACATCGGCCTGAGTTCGAAATCCGTATCACTGATCGACATGTCCGTTCAGGCGCGCTGGAACATCGCACCGCGCCTCGCCGGAGTTTCGGGTGTGGCGAATGTCTCGATATGGGGTCAGCGCGAGCGGCAGGTGCAGGTGCTTGTCGATGCCCGGAACCTGAACAAGAAGGGTGTCAAGCTCGATCAGGTGATCAAGACGACAGGTGAGGCGGTGTGGTCCTCGCCGCTCACCTACCTGAACTCATCCACGCCCGGCACCGGCGGCTTCATCGAAACGCCGAACCAGCGGCTCAGCATCCGTCACCAACTGCCGATCTCCACCGTGGGTACCTTCGCCAAGGTGCCGCTCACCGGCACGACCACGAGCGTCGGCGACGTCGCCTATCTCGTGGAGGGGCATCAGGCGCTGATCGGAGACGCCATCGTCGGCGAAAACCCAGGCCTGATGGTAGCGATCGAGAAATTCCCTGGCTTCAACACGTTGGACGTGACGCGCGGCGTTGAGCGCGCGCTCAACGAACTGAAACCCGGGCTCCCCGGCATCGAGATCAATACGACCATCTACCATCCCGCGAGCTTCATCGAACGCGCGACCAGCAATCTGGGCAAGGCCATGATCATTTCGATCATCCTGGTCGCCATCGTGCTTGGCCTTCTGATGGGCAGCTGGAGGACCGCGGTTATCGCCCTGGTTGCGATCTCATTGTCGTTCGTTTGCGCTGAACTGCTGTTAAAGGCCGCCGGAATCCCGCTCAACATGGTGGTCGTCGGCGGTCTGCTGATGGCATCCGGCGTGATCGTGCATGATGGCATTCTCGACGTCGAAAATGTGCTGCGCCGCTTGCGGGCACCGCAACGCGACGGTCGGTCCGGCTTCATGGTTGTCGTCCGTGCGATGCTGGAAACGCGTCGGCCGATGCTGTACGCGTCGCTGATCGTCGTGCTCGCCGTGCTGCCCGTTCTGTTCATGCAGAGTCGGTCCGCTGCGTTCTTCGCGCCGATGGCCTGGGCCTATATCGCTGCCGTGTCCATCTCGATGCTTGTGGCGTTGATTGTGACCCCAGCGCTGGCCGCGGTGCTGCTCGCCAATGCGCCACTGACCCCGACGGGCGGTTGGGTCATCAATAGGTTGGCCAGGCCTTTCGATCGGATCGTCGGCCGCGTCCTCCACGCGCCGCTCGCCTGTATCGGCGCCTGCGTCGTGGCGGCGATCGCGTGCTTCGCGCTCTGGAGCCCGCTCGAACGCAACATGGTGCCCAGCTTCAGAGAGACGGATCTGCTGATCGAATGGCAGGGGCCGCCCGGCACCTCGCTGCAGGCAATGACCCGATCGACCGAGAACTTGATCCGAGACCTGCGGGAGATTCCCGGAGTGCAGAATGCCTTCGCCAATCTCGGACGGGCCGTGCTTTGCAACTGCGAGCGCGCTACGGACGTGAATGCCGGGCATGTGTGGGTCAACATCGATCCGAAGGCCGATCGCGAAACAACGGTGGATGCCGTCGAAGCTGCCATCACCGCCTATCCCGGGATGCGTAGCAAGCTTGGGACATACCTGTCCACGAAGCTGCGCGAGGCACTCACCGGTGACCCGGATAGCCTCACCGTCCGTGTCTATGGCAACAGCCTTGAAATCCTTCGCGCCAAGGCGGAGGAGATCCGCGCAGCGATGGCGAAGATCCCCGGCATTGAAAATCCTCGGGTCGAATTACAGGTCGAAGAACCCTCGATCGAAGTCAAGGTGGATGTCGATCGCGCGGCTGGCTACGGCCTGAAGCCGGGCGATGTCCGCAGGGCGACCTCCGCGATGGTCGGCGGCATCACCGTCGGTGCGCTTTTCGAGGAGCAGAAAGTTTTCGACGTGGTTGTCTGGGGGCGACCGGAGTTGCGCGACAACATCGATGACGTGCGCAATCTGATGATCAACAGCGAGGGCGGGTCCCAGGTTCGCCTGGCTGAGGTTGCAGACGTCCGCATCGCGCCGGCCACCAGCATCATCCAGCGACAGGGGTCCTCGCGTCGCATCGATGTTTCCGCAAAAGTGGACGAGCGGGCGCTCGGTGATGTGGCGGATGATGTCGCCAGGAATGTCAAACAGATCGCATTCCCGTTCGAGCACCGTGCCGAGGTGCTCGGCGAATACAAGGAACAGCGAGCCGCCCTGCGGTCGATATACAGCTACATGGCGGCGGCGGCGGTATTGATGTTCCTGCTGACGCAGGCGGTACTCCGCAGCTGGACACTCAGCGTCCTGTCGCTGCTCGGTATACCGGTCGCTGTAC
Source organism: Bradyrhizobium jicamae (assembly GCF_001440395.1). Taxonomy (GTDB): domain Bacteria; phylum Pseudomonadota; class Alphaproteobacteria; order Rhizobiales; family Xanthobacteraceae; genus Bradyrhizobium; species Bradyrhizobium jicamae. The sequence continues at coordinate 14,284 of NZ_LLXZ01000223.1, forward strand.
TCGGCGGTCTCGCTACCACCGCAATCAATGACGGTGACTTCTCGCTTGGGTCTCTGCTGGGTCTGGCAGCGGTGCTCGCACTGATGGTGCGGCAGGGCATCGGTCTGGTCGCCCATTTCCAGCATCTGCAATTGAACGAGGGTGAGCCGTTCGGCGAAACGCTGGTACGTCGCGGCGTTCAGGAACAGTTCCCGAGCATCATCGCGTCATCGGTGACGACGTTCGCGCTGGTGCTTCCGTCCGCGATCATGGGTGATGTGGCCGGACTCGAAATCGCGCACCCGCTCGCGCTCTCGGTCTTGGGCGGCGTCGGTACCATGACGCTGGGAACATTGTTCGTGCTGCCGGCGCTTTACCTGCGGTTCGGCGCCGGCTGGACCGCCGACCGGCTCGATCTTGAAATGGAGACCGCGTCATGACCGCCGCGCGCTTCACTTCGAACGTTGTGAAAAGGAGAAACATCTCATGGCGCGCTTCAGCGTATTGATGGTCGCGGCGTCCACCGCCTGCCTCGCCGCGTCGTGTGTCTCAGCCGCGGCCGCGGAGTCGGACGTCAAGAAGAGCGCGCCCGCGCGGGTCGAGGCCACGAATGACGCAAAGATCAAAAAGATCACGCTCACGCCAAAAGCGGCGGAACGGCTCGGCATCCTCATTGACGAGGTGCGCGCCGATCCATCGGGCCGCCGGATCGTGCCATACGCAGCTGTTCTCTACGATCTGACCGGAAAGACGTGGGTCTATATCAGCGCCGATCCGTTGACCTTCGTTCGCGGCGCGGTGGTGATCGATACCATCAAGGGCGACAACGCGTACCTGGCTGACGGGCCGCCCACCGGCACAAAGGTGCTTGCGGCGGGAGTGCCGGAGGTCTTCGGCACAGAAGTGAAGGTAGGTCACTAGCTGCGCGTCGAAATAGTTTTTCCACAGCGGCTTCGGCCCGAGTGGGGATGTTTTCCGATGAGGCTGATTATTGGCTCTAGTCTGCGCTTTCGTTATCTCGTCCTCGCCCTTGGCGTGGTGCTGATCTGGTTTGGCCTGGCGCGCCTGCGCGATGTGCCTGTGGATGTATTCCCGGAATTCGCGCCGCCGCGGGTCGAGATCCAGACCATCTGTCTCGGACTATCATCCGCCGAAGTTGAGCAACTTGTCTCGGTGCCGCTGGAAAACGCGCTCAACGGCGTCCCCGGCGTCGACGTGATGCGGTCGAAGTCGGTGCCGCAACTGTCGTCGATCCTGCTGATCTTCAAGCAGGGTGCCGACGAAATCCGTGCGCGGCAACTGGTCAGCGAGCGGATGGCGCTCGCGTCCAAGGCCCTGCCGACGTGGGCAGCTCCGCCGTTCATGATGCCGCCATTGTCCTCCACCAGCCGGATCATGAAGATCGGCATTGCCTCGAAGGACAAGTCCGTGATGGACCTGTCGATGCTGGCCTATTGGACGATCCGGCAACGGCTGCTCGGGGTTCCCGGCGTTGCGAACATCGCGATCTGGGGAGAGCAGCTCAAGATGCTCCAGGTCATGGTTGACCCGAAGCGGATGACCGCCGCGGATGTCACGCTCGACCAGGTGCAGGAGGCGGTTTCCGATGCCCTCGACGTTGGCTTGTTGCGCTATGCCCGTGGCGCGCATATCGGCACCGGCGGCTTCGTCGAAACACCCAATCAGCGCTTCCAGCTTCGTTTCGTCGGGGGCGGCGTTACACCCGAGACGCTGGCCAAGGTGCCGGTGACCAAATCGGCCGGCAAGCCGCCGCTGTTGCTGAGCGACGTGGCCGATCTCGTCTATGCGCCGCAGGGCATGATTGGCGATGCCGTTATCAACGACGGCCCAGGCCTCATGCTGATCGTCGAAAAATTTCCCTGGGGCAACACGCTCGCCGTCACCCGCGGGGTGGAGGAGGCGCTGGAGCGAATGAAGCCCGGTCTTCCTGGGGTCGAGATCGACACGACAATCTTCCGGCCAGCGACTTTCGTCGAGGACTCGATCGCCAATCTATCGTGGGCGTTATTGCTGGGCTGCGTGCTGGTCGTGGGAATCATATTCATCTTCCTTTACGAATTGCGCACCGCGATCGTCTGCATCGTCGCCATTCCGCTGTCGCTGCTCGCGGCGGGCCTCGTCCTGTTCCAGGCCGGCGCCACCGTCAACACGATGATGCTGGCGGGCTTCGTGATCGCGTTGGGGATCGTCGTCGACGACGCGATCATCGACGTCGAGAACATCATGCGGCGCCTGCGTCTCGCGCGGCGGGCGGGCGATGCGCGGAGCACCGCGCGCATCATTCTGGACGCTTCGCTCGAGGTGCGGGCGCCGATCGTCTACGCTACGCTCATCGTGGTCGTCGCGGTCGTGCCCGTGCTGTTCATGGAAGGCCTGACTGGATCCTTCTTCAAGCCGCTGATTACGGCCTATGTGCTCGCGATTGCAGCCTCGCTCGTCGTGGCGATGACGGTGACGCCGGCGCTCTGTCTCGTCCTACTGCGTAATGCGCGGCTCGAAGGGCGCGAATCGCCTGTCATCGTCTGGCTGCAGCGCCGCTACGCGCCCTTGCTGGAACGGGCCACTCGAACGCCGCGCGCGGCCTATGTCGCCGTCGGTGTCGTGACGCTCGTGGGGATCTGCGTTTGGCCACTGCTCGGGCACTCGCTGCTGCCTTCGTTCAAGGAGCGCGACTTCCTGATGCACTGGGTCACCACCCCCGACACGTCGCTGCCCGAGATGCTGCGCATCACGACCCGCGCGAGCAGGGAACTGCGCGCCATTCCGGGTGTACGCAATTTCGGCGCCCATATTGGCCAGGCCTTCGCCGCCGATGAGGTCTACGGCGTCCATTTCGGGGAGAACTGGATCAGCATCAGCAAAGACGCCGACTACGACACGACCTATGCCAAGGTCGAGGAAATGGTGGACGGCTATCCCGGCCTCTACCGCGATGTGCAGACCTATCTGAAGGAACGCATTCGCGAGGTCCTGACCGGGGCTGGCGAGGCGATCGTCGTCCGCATCTTCGGCCCGGATCTGGAGGTACTGAGGGACAAGGCGGAGGAGGTTCGCGCTGCACTCGCGGACACTCCGGGCCTCGTCAACCTGCACAAGGAGTTGATGGTCGAAGTGCCGCACATTCAGGTGACGGTGAAGCTGGACGAGGCACAACGCCACGGTCTGAAGCCGGGTGATGTCCGGCGCGCCTCTGCGACCTTGATGGCCGGAGAGGAGGTCGGCGATATTTTCATCGACGGCCGCACGTACGACGTGCAGGTATGGACCGATCCGGCGTCCCGCCACAGCGTGGACTCGGTCCGCGAGATGCTGATTAACACGCCGACGGGGCAGCGCGTTCGGCTCGCTGAAGTAGCCGATGTCAGCATTGGGCCGACGCCAAATGCCATCAAGCGCGAGGCAAGCTCCCGTCGGATCGACGTGCAGGCGAATGTCCGGGGCCACGATCTCGCCGCCGTCGCCGTGGAGGTGCAGTCGCGCCTGCAGAAGATGGCGTTTCCACTTGGCTATTACGCGGTCCTGCAAGGCGAGTATGCGGAACTGCGCGCCACCCGCGAGCGGCTGCAACTGTTCGCCGTGCTGGCGCTGGCCGGCATATTCATACTTCTCCGACAGTCTTTCGATAGCTGGCGTCTGGCCGCGCTCAGTTTCCTCACCCTTCCTTCAGCGCTGGTGGGCGGCGTCCTCGCGGCGTGGCTCGCGGGCGGCGTAATTTCTCTTGGCTCGTTGATCGGTTTCCTGACCGTGCTTGGCATCGCCGCCCGTAACGGGATCATCATGATCAACCACTTCCAGCATCTAGAACGCCATGAGGGAGAGGCGTTCGGCATGAACCTCGTGCTTCGCGGCGCGAGCGAGCGGTTGCGGCCGATCCTGATGACGACCGGTGCCGCCGGGCTGGCGATTCTGCCGCTGGTGATTTTCGGCGACCTGCCGGGCCACGAGATCGAATATCCGATGGCGGTCGTGATCCTGGGCGGCCTCGTGACGTCAACGCTGCTCAACCTGTTTATCTTGCCCGCGTTCTATCTCCGCTTCGGCCGCGGTGCCGGCTTGTCGACGGATCGTGTGACCGATCCGGGAGCAGCACAGCTATCTGGGAGCGTGTGACATGAAGACCGCACATCGCCCCAATGGTTGGATTGTCGCCGCCGCTGCGGCTCTGTCCGCACTTGCGTGCCCGGTCACGGGAGCCACGGCCGAGGATGGCCGCTTTGAAAAGCTCTCCGTCTATCTCGAACGTAATATTCAGGATCACGATGCCGAGATCCGGTTCGAGGCTACTGGCGGGGACGATGGCCTGGCTGCGCTGAAGGTATTGGCGCCGGGCGCGCGTACGATGATCGAGCTGAAAACGCCGGACTCGAAACTGGGATTCCGGAGCCTCACGCTCGAATCGCCGGAGCCCGAGGACAATAGGATCGTACGCGCTGATTTCCCGGCGGGCGCATATCGCTTTGAGGGAACGACGACCAAAGGGGAAAGTCTGCGCGGCGAAGCGCAGCTGAGTCACGTGTTCCCGAAACCTGCCGCATTCGAATATCCGCGGCCTGATCAGAAAGACGTGCGCGCCACCGCGCTGACCCTGCGCTGGTCCGTGCCGGAGGGGATCGAGGCCTGCGCCATCGTGATCGAGCAAACCGGCTCGGCCTACGAAATCCGGGCGCTGCTGCCCGGATCGGCAAAATCCTTCACCGTACCTGACGGGTTCTTGCGCGCTGGCAAGGCCTACAAATTTGCGATCGGGACCATCGCCAAGGACGGCAATCGGTCCTTCATCGAAGCCGGCTTCACCACAGCGAGGGCGCGATGAGTCAGCTCCACCCGAAGCGTCGGTGCTTCTTTCCGTTCGTCAACCAACCCCGGGCGGCCTTGGGTCGGACCCACCGCCCAAAGTTCTAGGGAGGTCGCAATGTTGGACAAGCAGACGTTGGACAAACAGATGAAGCTGATGAGCTGGCGATCTGGCCCGCTCGCCCACTGGCGTGCTGCCCTCATGACGGCCACGGTTCTGACCGCGGCCGGGTTCGTGCTCGCTGGCGGCACTTGGTTCTGTGTGCATGGCGACAGCGCCATGGCGCGGGAATTCAAGGATCAGCCAGGGCGCACCCAGAGCGGCGCCCGGGTCGATTTTTCCTCGCTCAAAGACTGGAACTTGAAGGCGGAGAACATGGTCCCAAGTGGACACAACCCGCTCTATTTTCCACTCAAGCCAGGCTTTCGATACATCATGGAGCATCGAAACCATCCACACGGACTCTTGCGGATAGAAGTCCAGGTTCTCGACAAGACCGAACCATTTGATGTTCCGGGTATTGGCAAGTTCGAATGTGGCGTCGTCCAGGAAGAGGAATTCTACGACGGCGTATTGGACCAGCGGGCGGAAAACTGGTTCTGCATGGATAAGGCAACAAACGCTATGTACACGTTTGGCGAAGTGAGCTGGGAGATAGACCAAATAGGACGCAAGGTCTTTGCCGGGACCTGGCGCGTCGGCGACCCCGATGGCAACGGTGTCGCCGAGCCCGGCCTGCTGATGCCTGGGACCTTTACCGTCGGAGACAAATACATCTTCGACGGGCACGAGGCCGAGGCCTATGGCTATACAGAAAACATGGAAAGCGGCATCACAATAACCGTTCCAGCCGGGACCTTTAAGGATTGTGTGAGAACACGCGAGAATAGCCTCACCAACCCATCCGATATCACGGACAAGTGGTGGTGCCCTGGAGTGGGACTCGTCAAGGACACCTCGGATGGCGAACTGGTTGCCTCCGACGCATTGCCCGGCACCGACATCGCAAGCTTTGGAAAACACCATCGGGAGCCTCGGAAGCAGACGGTGCCACCGGTTGCAAAAGTCAGCACGTCGGAGGCGACGAAAATCGCACTCAAGGAAGTCCCGGGCAAGGTCACGTCGACGAAGATCGAGAGATACGGCAAACACAATGTCTACGCCGTGGAGATCATTGCCGCAAAGGACGGAGTGGAAACCGATGTCTTCGTTGACATCGAATCAGGAAAGGTGGTGGGCACGGATAAGTAGCCCGTTGTTCGCGTCATCCACGGCCGTGGAGTGCTGACCATAAGAAAGCTGCGCCCCTCGTTGCTGGGTGATCGACCGGCGACGAGACCAGCTCCACCGAGTTGCAGCTGCCTTCAGCGAACGGCCAACAGATGGCGATGGAGGCAATGTCCAGCGAATACGGCGAGAAAGACGCGCGTCCGTGGGCATTCTGACAACGGAACACGAATTTCATGTGGCTCTTGATGGGAAAGGGTACCTCCATGAAGACGACGATCCACTGGGTCCTGCTTGCCAGCCTTTTTCTTGATGCGCCAGCCGTGGCCGTCGTGCAGGCGCATCAACCGAGCCCGAAGAAAGAGCGTGCGCAGCCTGCGGCAAAGATCACGGAAGAACAGGCGAAGAAGATTGCGCTTGAACGCATCCCCGGCGAAGTCACCGACGTGGCGATCGAGAAAAAGCGCGGCAAGAATGTCTACGTGATCGAGATTCAATCACCGGAGCAGGGCGAGAAGGACGTCTTCGTCGACGTCGAAACCGGAAAGATTGTCGGGACGGACTGACATGTACCGGCATGTACCGACTGCATACGAGTTTCGTTACTGGAAAGGATAGCTCCATGAAGAGGCCAATTTACATGGGCGCGTTCGCCGTCCTGCTCGCGCCGGCGATAGCCGCAGCACAGGCGCAGGCACCGAAAGGCCTCGGCACCGAGGAATTCGGCATGTCGCCGCGCGAACTGGTTCAGGCAATCGAGAAGACCGAGGAACTGATCGCGCGCTGCATGCGTGAACAGGGCTTCCAGTACATTGCGGCCGACCACAAGACGGTGCGGGCAGGCATGTCGGCGGACAAAAATCTTCCGGGCCTCAGTGAGGAGGAGTTCGTCAGTCGTCATGGTTTTGGCGTGTCTACCTTCTACACCGGTTTACCGCCTCAGCTCGCCACCGGCTACAGCCCCGCCCGCGTCGGTCTCGGGGAACGCAATGTGCAAATATTCCGCAAACTATCTCCCGCGGATCAGGTTGCTTACAATCGCGCCTTGCTCGGAGATGACACCAGCAGCACCTTGGCGGTCGCTTTAGAGATCGAAGATTTGTCGCGGACCGGTGGTTGCACGCGAAAGGCCCTCACTGAAACGTTCAAACCCGATCAGTTGAAGGCTACCCACTACAATCCCCAGGACGCCCTCATCAACAAGGACCCGCGCATGAAGGCCGCGCTTGGGTTCTGGCAGCGCGAGATGAAGAAGGCCGGTTTCGAATACGGCCACCCGGACGAAATCGAACCCGACCTGCGGAACCGGCTCGCCACGTTGACCGATGGCGGCAAGTTGTTGGTTTCCAAAATGTCGGCGGACCAGAAGACTGCCCTACGGAAACTGCAGGATTTCGAGCGCCTGGTCGCGGCCAAGAGCTTCAAAATGCAGGAGGAGGTGTTGGCTCCGGTCGAGGAGCGCATCCAGCAGGAGCTATTCTCCCGGAAAGTGCAATAGACCAATTAGGATGTAAGCGCCCGTACTTCCCCGGATCGGCGGCAATGAGTAATCTTCTTTGCTGGCAGCGCATCGCATGATGAAGGCCGACGCAACGCTTCCTGCGAAGATGGCACGCACGCTGTCGATGGTGGGAGGGACTACGGCATGGTCGCAAAGCGCGTAAACGTTCTCTGGGCTATCCTGGGCGCGGTTGGAGGCATGGCGCTTGGCGCCTGGTACATGGGCTCCAGGATCCAGTCGCCGGCAGAAATGGCGGCGCGCACGGCGGCCCCCGAGGCATCCCCGATCCTCGTGCCGGTGGAGGCGCGTGTATTGAGTTCAGATGTCGTCACCCGGGGCACGGTCCGCTTCGGGCTGCCGCAGCCGATTTCGATCGCGCCTTCGACGGTCAAGGGCGCTGTCGGGCTGATCTCGTCGCTGCCTCGACCAAATACGAACTTTGGGGAAGGCGAGGTGATTCTATCCGCATCCGGCCGTCCGGTCTTTGTCCTCAGCGGCGCCGCACCGGCTTTTCGCGACATGGCGCCCGGAACCAGCGGCGGCGACGTCCGCCAGCTCGAAGAGGCCTTGGCTCGTCTCGGCTTCGATCCGGGCACAGTCGATGGCAATTACGATCAAAAGACATCCGGCGCCGTCGAGCGCATGTATAGAAAGGTCGGGTGGGATCCGTTTGCACCGACGCGCGAACAACGCGCGGCCGTTGCCGCGTTCGAGCGAGAGTGGTCGGATGCCGCGCGGGCCCAGCTTGCAGCCGAGGCCACGCGCGAGACCGCGGTGAAAGCCGTCGCCGCCGCGCGGGCTACCGCGGAGCAGAACACGCGACAGGCCGCCCTCGACAGCGCGGCGCGTATTGGCGATAGCCGCCAGTTGGCCGACGCGCGCGCCGGAAAATCGCTCGCGCTTGAAGCCGAACGCGCTCGGGCCGCGCATTCCGCGACCGCGGCCAGTGCCGACGTTGCCACCCAAGTCGCCGATCGCGCCCTGATCGTTCTCGATCCGCGCCAGACCGAAACGGCGCGTGCCGCGGCTGAGGCCAAGCTCAAAGTGGCGCGTGCTGCGCAGCGCAAGGCGAAGCTGGAAGCCGATCTGGCGATACAGACCGCGGCGCGCGAGGCCGGCCTGGCCGACGAACGGATCCGGGTTGCCGAGGGAGCCGTGAAGGCGGCCCGCCTGGAAGGGGAGCGCAACGTGCGCGCCGCGCAGGAACAGCAGACGCTCGCCGAATTCGACGTCCAGGTCGCAAGCGAGCGAGCAGGGCGGCTCGAACGCGAACTCGCGACGGCGCGTGCGAAACTCGGAGTGCAGGTGCCCGCGGACGAGGTCGTATTCATCCCGTCGCTTCCGATCCGCGTCCACGAGGTGACCGCTGCGGTTGCAGCCAATGCTTCCGGGCCGGTCATGAGTGTAACCGACAACCAGCTCAGTATCGACTCGCAGCTGCCACTTGAAGCCGCGCCGTTAGTAAAGCCTGGGATGAAAGTTGCGATCGACGAGCAGGCGCTTGGGATCAAAGCGACTGGCGTCGTCGAGACGGTGGCGAACACACCCGGCACGCGCGGCGTGGACGGCTATCACTTCTATCTCGGGGTCAGGGTAGAGACCACGCCTGTGCCGCTGGCAGGGTTTTCTGTCCGTCTGACTATCCCGATCGAAACGTCGAAGGGCTCGGTCACCGCGGTGCCGACCAGCGCGGTATCGCTTGCCGCCGACGGCACGTCGCGCGTGCTGGTCGATCGCGGCGGCAAGCAGGAATACGTCACCGTGCAGCCGGGGCTTTCGACGGGCGGCTATGTCGAAGTGGACGCCTCCGACGCGCGATTGGTCCCCGGCCAACTCGTGGTGGTCGGGTATAAGACAGCGGAGCCAGCAGCAGTGAAATGAAGCTCATGGAAAATATACGGGAGGCATTGCCGACCAAGGCGGTTGCTGCCGATGCCGACCATGTGCTCGACCTGCGTAAGGTGTGCAAGCGGTTCGGGACCGATCCTGCGGTCGACGCATTGGTTGATGTGGATCTCGTGTTGCGGCGCGGCGAATGGCTGTCGATAACCGGTCCATCCGGCTCGGGGAAATCCACGCTGTTGAATCTCCTCGGTTGCCTCGACCGGCCAACCAGCGGACAGTACGTTTTTGATGGTATCGAAACGACAAAGCTGACCGAGAATGAGCGGGCCGGGCTGCGCAGCCGCCGCGTTGGATTCATCTTTCAGTCATTCCACTTGCTGCCTTATCGCACCGTCCTCGAGAACGTCATGTTAGCGGAAGTGTACCGCCAGCGTACCGGACGCGGGCGGCGCGAACGGGCGATGGAGGAAATTCGCCGCGTCGGCCTCGCGCATCGCGCGAATTTCCTGCCTTCCAAATTGTCCGGCGGCGAATGTCAGCGGGTGGCGATCGCCCGCGCCCTGATGGGTTCACCGAGCTTGCTCTTGTGCGACGAGCCGACCGGCAATCTTGATTCCAAGAACACCGAGTCGATTCTGGATTTCTTCACCGAGCTCAACAAGGAGGGCATGACGATTGTTGTCGTCACCCACGACGAAAACGTTGCGCGCCGGGGTTCACGCCGGGTCAGCATGAAGGACGGCCAGCTCTTTGGCGGAAGCGAGACGGCATTACCGCCTCCATCCAGGGCGCGTATTGCGCCTTCGGGGATCACGACGCGCGACCTCGTATCCGAGGCCATCGCCGGGGCGATCGCGCGGCCGGCGCGCATGGCGCTGACGGTGCTTGGCATCGTGATCGGTATGTCGGCGCTGGTAGCCACCGTCGGTCTCACGCGAACCGCCGGTAATCGCATCATCAGTCAGTTCGATCAACTCGCCGCCACGGAATTGTTCATCACGGCGCGGCCGGGAATGGCCACCGGCACGATTGATCCGCGTGCCATTCCATGGGACGCGCCGGAACGGCTGGTCCGGCTGAACGGTGTCGTGGCCGCAGGCCTGCTCAGCGACGTCAATGTCCACGACATGCTCGTCAGCGCCTCGCCGGTGGTGGATCCTGCCAATCAGACCGCATTCAAACTGGCGGTGCGCGCCGCCTCGCCGGATCTGTTCCGCGCGGTGCGCGCCGAGCTCGCCTCGGGACGATTTATCGACGGGGGGCATTCTGCCCGCGCCGAGCGAGTTGCGATCCTCGGCCCCGATGCCGCGCGGCGCCTTGGCATCACTGGAGTCGAGCGGTTGCCCGCGATCTATGTCGGCGACGAGCTCTATCTCGTGATCGGGATCCTCCGCGATGTGGTGCGAAAGCCGGAACTACTCGGTTCGGTCATCATTCCCGAGGGCACGGCGCGACGGCATTTCAGTCTGTTCGGACCCGGCATGGTGGTCGTGGAGACCAAGATCGGCGCCGCTTCCCTGATCGCGCTGCAGGCGCGGGCGGCGCTGCGGCCCGACGACCCGCGCACGCTTCGCGTGCAACTGCCGCAGGAGCCGCGGCGCGTGCGCGACGACGTACAAACCGATCTCAATATGATGTTCCTGCTGCTGGGTGGTCTGTCGCTCGTGGTCGGCGCGCTCGGGATCGCAAATATCACCCTGGTGGGGGTAATGGAGCGAACAGCGGAGATTGGACTGCGCCGTGCCATTGGCGCTACTCGTCGCCACATCGCTTCACAGTTCCTTATCGAGAGTGCGTCCATGGGTGTCGTGGGGGGACTGCTCGGATCCAGCGTCGGCGTGCTGATCGTGGTGGGTGTCTCGGCGTATCAGGTCTGGACCCCGGTGCTCGACCCGCTCGCTCCCTTGCTTGCGCCAGCCGTCGGCGGCGTGATCGGTTTGCTGTCGGGGGTTTATCCTGCCTCGCGTGCCGCCGCGCTCGAACCGGCCGAAGCGTTCCGACACTAGGGCAAGTCCTCAAATTGCGGATCTCACGGCGCCGGGTTGGGCTCTAGTGCGTACTCGGCGAAGCAGCTGAACGGCACGAGGCAGCGGTTCTCCGGCTTCAGCCAGCCGCGCCAGTGCGGCGAGGAGGTGTTGCGAATGTTAGTAACCGGCGGTCCGCCCGTGCGCGGCGGTGGCGGCATGCCCCAGCGCATCAGGACCAACTCCCGTTCGGTGCCCGCATTGCGAATTACCGGTGCGGGGTAATCGGGAAACACGCCCGGCATCGGCGCGAGGTTGCCGACATATCGGTTCACCACGCGGAACAGTGCGCCGATGGCCTCTTGGTTAGTCGTGATGCTGTAAAGATTGCACATTTGCCGAAACCGCCGCGATACCCATCCCGCCTTTTGTATGATTTCGGTCCCTCAGCTTGCGCATGTAGTAGCCGTGCGTCTGAATCGCTGAACTAATCTCCTCGCTGACTTTGGCGACCCGCTTCTTAGTCTTGCGCCAGCCTCCCGGAGCAACGACAGGGATCGGACATCCGCTCTTCACAACGAGCAAATGGCGTCTGGTGTTCAAATACACATCCATAATGCTGACTCCTTAAAAACGGCCGACCTTATCTTCAGTGAGCGGGAGCGGGGCATGGGTTGCCCAAAGGCAACACCGACCGTTGTTGTGCGCCCTCCTAATTTACCGCTCGCTGGGAGCGCACCGGCACGCTTGACCAAGCTAAAGCGATGAAGGTCCGATGAGCAGCTAGGTGTCGTGGATTGCGCAACAGCATCGCTGCCGCTGTAATATCAGCATGAGCACCAAGGCACGTGAGGTCATATGGGGCGGCCGGATCATGGGCGCGAAGATGCGCGCCGAAACGGCCCGCCAACAGGCGAGGAAGGCTGCCCGTGCGGCGGATCGAGCTGAGGCGGAAGCATGGTCAATCCGCATGGAAGGCTATGGCGGGCCCGCGCAGCCGAGCCCAACGATAGGTCAATGCCTGAACGGCGGTTACGGCTGGCTGGAGATCTAATGCTGCCGGTGCTAGACACGGGCGAGCTTGCCGTTGGATGCGTCCGCAGGGCGCGTGACACGCCGATCTGGAAGCTAGAGGCGTCGTTCCGATGCCGGTCTTGCGGGACGCGCCGTTACAAGCCGCCTGTCCGCATGATCAAGTTGACCGAGCAGCGGGAGATCACGCCGTATAAGTGGGTGCATCCGGATGAAGAGCGGTGAGGTCCGCTTTGCAAGTTGAATCAGACCTCGGTGTCAGTGCCTTGCATAGCGGCTAATGACCCGAAACGGAAGTCGCCGACTATAGCCGGCGACCGAGCGGTTGTGCCGCCAATCTGATATCCTGCGCCCGACAGCTGGTTCATACTCTCATTAGATCCGGGTTGGCGCATAATGATGTGCTGCGCGAGCAGCACTTGAACCACACGATTATCGTTCGTTATCGCGGGAACGATCATGAATAGGTGTCTTCTGGTGACGATTCTTGCGGCTCTCACCGGTACAGCGGTGGCTCCGCAGGCTCTGGCCAACGACGCGCTCATCGCCCGCGCGAAATCTTTCGAACTCGATACGCCCTACGTGCCGCCACCAGGCGACCCCTTGGCGCATCATGCCGCCGGATATGCGAAGGTCATGTGTTCCGCAGTATTCATGACCGGACTGGCGCCCGATTTCGCGGCCGCAAATGTTGGGTTCTTCACGGCGCCCTTCGGACTGCGCGCGAGGCTCGGTAAGCCCGTCATCGATCGCGCCAACGAGGCGGTCCATGTCACGCTTCCTAACGGCGTGACCCGTACCGCCAAATATCTCGGGAGCCAGGGGTGCGTCACGTTCCCCATCGGCGAGATCTCCGTGAATTTCAAGCCGGTCGCCGTCAAGAGCCGATTGCCTGATCCCGGAACCGAGCTGTGGCCCATGGGCGACATGCTGCCGCAGGAACCGTTGCCGACAGAGATCGACGCCGAGAAACTCAATGCTGCCGTGGATGCCGCGTTCCAGCCGGCCGAAGGGTTGACCGCGGCGTTCGTTGTGACGTGGAAAGGCCGCCTCATTGCCGAGCGCTATGCGGAAGGTGTTACGGCGCAGACGCCGCTCGAAAGCTGGTCCATGGGCAAGAGCGTCACGGCAGCGCTCTTTGGCATTCTGGTCAAAGACGGCGTCTATGATCTGGACCAGCCAGCACCGATTCCTGAATGGCAAACGCCCGGCGACCCGCGCGCCAAGATACGCATCGCGGATCTCCTTCACATGTCGAGCGGGCTTCGGATCAGGGCGCCCCAAGACCCAGATTACGACCCAAGTGGGCCTTACCCGGATCACGTCTATCTCTATACCGGCGGCGTCAATTCCTTTCACTACGCTGCGACACGGCCATTGCAATGGCCGCCCAACACGGTCGGACGCTATCGCAACACCGATCCTGTCCTGATCAACTATCTGATCCGGCTCGGCGTCGAAAAACGCGGCGAGGAATATCTCTCATTTCCCCAGCGGGTGCTGTTCGACAAGCTCGGCATCCGTACGATGGTGATCGAAACTGATCCGTTCGGAAATTTTCTGGGGCAAGGTTACGAGGTGGGTTCCGGGCGCGATTGGGCGCGGCTTGGCAATCTCTTTCTTCAGGGGGGCGTTTGGAACGGTGAGCGCATTCTCCCGGAGGGCTACACGACATTCGTCAGCACGCTTGCGCCCGCCTGGGCCGCGGACGATCGGCCGATCTATGGAGCTTTTTTCTGGCTCAACGGCGACCGGCAGTATCCAGTCCCGCGCGATGCCTATTACATGGCGGGCGCTGGCGGGCAGACCACGCTGATCATTCCCTCGCACGATCTCGTCGTCGTGCGTCTCGGGCACTATCGGGGCGCACTTTACGCCACTTCAGGCTTCGACAAGGCGCTCGCGCTCATGCTCGAGGCGGTGCCGAAAGCACAAAAGGCAGGGGCCCAATAATTGACGACGGAGGGCACCGGGCCGGCGGTACACGTTTGGACCGCCCCAAGGATCAACGCCGCGCGATTTCTCATGTACTTCAGTCCACGCTATGGGGCGATAACCAGAAGCGGGAGCCGGTGTCAATCACTGGCGATGCCCAACGGATGGTGCCGCATGCACGGGGACCTTCGCCCGGCGCTCCGAAGAGGAATAAGGTCTTCGGCTCGATACGGTCGACGATGCGGCGCTGCACGTCTGGTGTTGGCCCTTGGCCGAAGATCACACTGGCCGTCGGGCACGCCGGCTCGTGGGCGTAGACCGGACGTAGCTCAGCGCGACCTTCAACGCCGGCTTTTGACCCAACTCAGACATCGCCCTGTACGGTACGCGCTATTGCCGACCGAGCTGAGCGACCACTTCAGCCCAAAGATGCCAGACTTCCGGGCTGTCTTTTAGGGCGGTCTGGACCAGAACAAGTTTAGAGGCAGGGTCGATGCATACGCGTTGTCCGAGGTCCCCGGAGAACGCGAACTGGCGTCTCTTGCCGGGCGGTAACCACAGAAAATACCCATAACCGAAGTAGGGCATCGCCTTGCCGGGCAGCAAATAGCTGTCTGACGGGCGAACCGTTGTCGCATCGATCATCCATTGCGCAGGAATGATCTGCTTGCCGTCCCACGCGCCGTCGTGCGCAAGCAAGCGTCCGAGCCGCGCATAATCGCGCAGCACCGCATTGAAACCAAAGTGCGCTAACTCAAAGCCCTCTGCGTCCAAAAACCAACTAGCATCAGCCTCTGTGCCGATCTGGCTCCAGACCTTTTCCTCCATATACTCGGAGACGGACTTGTTCAGAATGCTGTGGAGAACGACGCCGAGTACGTCCGGCTCGATACTGGCATAGTGGTATCTCGTACCTGGCGGCGCGATCCGTTGATTAAATTGTACGATGCTGTTGACGGTCCCTTTCTTGGGCGTGCCCAGTCCAAGCACCATGTCGCGCCACAAGCGATCGAGATCGCGGCCGCCGTCTCGGTCTTCTCCGAAGTCGACACCCGACGACATGTGCAAAAGGTCACGTATCGGCGTTACGCCGTATTCGGTACCCTTGAACCCCGGCACATAGGTTTGCGGTGTATCGTCAACTGATTTGATCGCGCCTTCGGACACGGCAATTCCAACCAGTAACCCGGTGATCGACTTGACCATCGATTGCGATAGGAACCGGTCGGTATCGGTTCGGCCATACTGATAGTGCTCGAATAGTATTTGGTCGTCTTTCGCGATCAACAGACCTGTGATCGGATTGCGTTCAAGATATTCAGTGAGGGATGAACGACTGCCACGATACGAATATCGCAGATCAGTAGTCAATCGCTTGAATGTCCAAGGCACAACCGCGTGTTTGATCCGGCGCGTCGGGTAAATT
>NZ_LLXZ01000224.1 GCF_001440395.1 Bradyrhizobium jicamae
CCCCCCCCGCCGCTGCGGACCCCGACGCCGCGCCCGAGGAGGACACCACCGCCGCCGCGCCGCCGGCGCCCAAGCCGGCCAAGATCGTGCGCAAGCGCACCACCGCGCCGCCGCCCGATCAATCGGCCGCGCCGGCACAATCCCAACAATCGGCATTCCCGGCTCCGATGCCGAGCGGCAGTTTCACGCGCTGATTTCTTGTTTTCATTCGATTGACACGCCCTTCGAAAAAGGGCGTTTGGATCATTTATGTCCTTCACGATCGCCATCATTGGCCGCCCCAATGTGGGTAAGTCGACGCTGTTCAACCGGCTCGTCGGGCAGAAGCTTGCGCTGGTGGATGACGAGCCCGGCGTCACCCGTGACCGCCGCGAGGGCAGTGCGCGTCTCGGCGACCTCGAATTCACCGTGATCGACACCGCCGGCCTCGACGAGGGCGCGAAGGGCTCGCTCACGGCGCGGATGCAGGAGCAGACCGAAACCGCGATCGGCCTGGCCGATGCGCTGATGTTCGTGATCGACGCCCGCGCCGGGCTGACGCCGAACGATCGCGCCTTTGCCGATTTCGCCCGCCGCGCCAGCAAGCCCGTGGTGCTGGTCGCCAACAAGAGCGAGGGCAAGCACGGCGAACTCGGCGCGATGGAATCCTATGCGCTCGGGCTCGGCGATCCCATCCAGATTTCAGCCGAGCATGGCGAAGGCATGAGCGATCTTTACGATGCGCTCGCAGCCCTGATGCCGGAGCCGGTCGAGGAGGCCGAAGAGTTCGACGACGACGACATCATCTCGGATGAGGATCTGGCCCGGCGTCCGATTCGCGTCGCCATCGTCGGCCGCCCCAATGCCGGCAAGTCCACGCTGATCAACCATCTGCTCGGCGAGGAGAGGCTGCTGACCAGCGCCGAGGCCGGCACCACGCGCGATTCCATCTCCGTGGAGATCACCTGGCAGGGCCGCGATTTCCGCGTGTTCGATACTGCAGGCCTCAGGCGGCGCTCGCGGATCGAGGAGAAGCTGGAAAAGCTGTCGGTGGCGGACGCGCTGCGCGCGGTGCGCTTTGCCGAGGTCGTCGTCATGATGATGGACGCGCAGAACCGGTTCGAGGAACAGGATTTGCGCATTGCCGACTTGATCGAGCGCGAGGGGCGGGCGATCGTGCTCGCCGTCAACAAATGGGATCTGATGGAGCGCAAGCCTCATCTCATCCAGGCGCTGCGCAGCGATGCCGATCACTGGCTCCCGCAGGTCAAGGGCGCTCCCATCGTTGCGGTATCCGGCCTGATGGGCGAGGGCATCGATCGTCTGATGACCGCGATCCAGGACGCCTATGCCGTGTGGAACAAGCGCGTGCCGACGGCCGCGCTCAATCGCTGGTTCGAGCAGGCGGTCGACGCCAACCCGCCGCCGGCGGTGTCGGGCCGCCGGCTGAAGCTGAACTACATCACCCAGACCAAGGGACGCCCGCCGAGTTTCGTGCTGTTCTGCTCGCGCGCGGATGCGGTGCCGCAATCCTATTTGCGCTACCTCACCAACAGCCTGCGCGAAGCCTTTGATCTGCCGGGCACGCCGATCCGGATCACGCTGCGCGAAAAGGCCAATCCGTTCGCCCACAAGCGCAAGCGGCCGTCATGAGCGAACAGGCGTCCACCGCTGCTGCCGACGACAAGCCGCCGGTACGCAGCGGCGCGGCGGCCTTCATCTTCGTTACCATCCTGCTCGACATGCTTGCGCTCGGCCTGATCCTGCCGATCCTGCCCAAGCTCGTGGAAAGTTTCGTCGACAACGATACCGCGAGCGCGGCGCGGATCTTCGGGCTGTTCGGCACCGCCTGGGCGCTGATGCAATTCCTGTTCTCGCCGATCCTCGGCGCGCTCTCGGACCGCTTCGGCCGGCGGCCGGTGGTGCTGCTGTCGAATTTCGGCCTGGCGCTGGATTACGTGCTGATGGCGCTGGCGCCGTCGCTTGTGTGGCTGTTCATCGGCCGGGTGATATCGGGCATTACCTCGGCGAGCATCTCCACGGCCTTTGCCTATATCGCCGACGTGACGCCACCGGAGCGTCGCGCCGCGGTGTTCGGCAAGATCGGTGCGGCCTTCGGCGCCGGGTTCATTCTGGGCCCTGCCATCGGCGGCCTGCTCGGCGGCATGGATCCGCGCCTGCCGTTCTGGATCGCGGCGGGTCTGAGCTTTGCGAACACGCTTTACGGCTGGCTGATCCTCCCCGAGTCGCTGCCGCCGGAACGGCGCGCCCCGTTTCACTGGAAGAGCGCCAGCCCGATCGGCGCGCTGCATCTGTTGCGCTCGAACCGGATTCTTGCCGGCCTGTCGTTGGCCAATTTCTTCGGACAGGTCGCGCATGTGGTGCTGCCGTCCACCTTCGTGCTCTATGCGACCTACCGCTATGGCTGGGATACGACGACCGTCGGTCTCACGCTGGCGCTGGTTGGCGTCTGCGCCATGGTGGTGCAGGGCGCGGGCGTAGGGCCGATCGTGTCGCGCCTTGGCGAGCGCCGGGCGCTGCTGCTCGGGCTTGCCAGCGGCGGGCTGGGATTCTTCATCTATGGCGCGGCGCCGACCGGGCCGTTGTTCTGGGTCGGCATTCCCGTGATGGCGCTGTGGGGTGTGGCAGGCGCGGCGATCCAGGCGCTGACGACGCAACTCGTAGCACCCGATCAGCAGGGCCAGTTGCAGGGCGCGACCAACAGCGTCAACAGCATCGCCCAGATGGTGGGGCCGTTTCTGTTCACGCTGACCTTCGCCTATTTCATCAGCGATCAGGCGCCGGTGAAGATGCCGGGCGCGCCGTTTCTGCTGGCCGCGGCGCTGCTGGGGCTTGCGCTCCTGATCGCGTGGCGGACGCTGAAAAAGTAGGGTGGGTTAGCCGAAGGCGTAACCCACCGTTCGCTTGCGTGAAAAGAGGTGGGTTACGCTTCGCTAACCCACCCTACGATTCTTACTTTTTCACCAGCGGGCAATCGCTGGCTTCGAGTGGCTTGGCGGCGTCTTCCGCGGAGATCGTGGCGATCTGCTTGTAGTAGTCCCACGGTCCCTTCGACTCTTCCGGCTTCTTCACCTCGAACAGATAGGCCGGAATGAGGCGGCGGCCGTCGGCGCGCAGCGGACCCTTGCCGAACAGCGGATCGTCGGTCGGCAATTCCTTCATCTTGGCGACGACCTTGGCGCCGTCACGTGGGTTGCCGCCGAGCGCTTCCATGGCCTTCAGATAATGCAGCACCATGGCGTAGTTGCCGGCCTGCGTCATCGAGGGCATCGCGTTCTTGCTGGCAAGTGCGGCGAACCGCTTCGACCAGGCACGCGTCTGGTCGTTCAGGTCCCAGTAGAAGGATTCCGTGAACGTCAGGCCCTGCGCGGTCTTCAGGCCCAGCGAATGCACGTCAGTAACAAACATCAGCAGCGGCGCGAGCTTTTGGCCGCCCTGGATGATGCCGAATTCGGCGGCTTGCTTGATCGAATTGGTGGTGTCGCCGCCGGCGTTGGCGAGACCGATGATCTTTGACTTCGAGGACTGCGCCTGTAGCAGGAAGGAGGAGAAATCAGACGTGTTGAGCGGGTGCTTGACGCCGCCAATCACCTTGCCGCCGTTAGCGGTGACGGCCGCCGTGGTATCGCGCTCCAGGGCATGACCGAAGGCATAATCGACAGTCAGAAAGAACCAGGTGTTGCCGCCGGCTTTGGTCAGCGCCTTGCCGGTACCATTGGCAAGCATGTAGGTATCGTAAGTGAACGAAACCGTGTTCGGCGTGCAGGCCTTCCCGGTGAGGTCGGCGGTCGCGGCGCCGGAATTGAGCAGCACCGAGTTCTTTTCCTTGACCAGATTGCTGATCGCAAGGGCGACACTGGAAGTCGGGGTGTCGGCGATGGCGTCGACCTTGTCGTTATCGATCCACTGCCGAGCGAGGTTGACGCCGACGTCAGGCTTGTTCTGGTGGTCGCCGCTCACTACGTCGATCTTCCAGCCCTTCTTGAGAAGGCCGGAGTCCTCGATCGCCATCTTGACCGCAACCACCGAATTGGGGCCGCCGATGTCGGCGTAAAGGCCAGCCATGTCGTTCAACACGCCGATCTTGACGGTCTTGTCCTGGGCCAGTGCTGGCGTCGCGAGGCAGAGTGCGGCAAGCGCCACGGAGGCGGCGAAGCGCCGCGCAATTCTAGTCGTCATGATATTCCTCCAGAAAGGGTTGTTCGCCGGCTCTCTTTGCGGAACCTGCCAGCGTTCTTGCGATAGTCCTTCTCGCTGACCTCGGCAATGCACCTATCGTAGCGCGTCCGAGGTCAGCTTGAACTTCTGGATCCGCTTACCGGTATCGACCTCGGCCGTGTAGACGTTACCCTTGGCATCCACGGCCATGGCGTGAACCCAGTGGAACTGTCCGGCATTGCGGCCGCTGCGGCCAAAACTGCCGACTACGGTACCATCGTCCCGTTTCAGCACCCGGATTTCGTTGTTCTCGCCGTCGGCGCTCAGCAGATAGGTCTGCTTCGGGTCGGGCCAGATTGCGATATCCCACACCGCACCATTGCCGCGCGTGTTCTTTTCGTAAAGCCATTCCTTAACGAAGGTTCCATCTTTCCTGAAAACCTGGATGCGGTTGTTCATGCGATCGCAGACATAGAGCAACCCGTCATTGGCGAGCTTGACGCAATGCACGGGGTTGGCGAATTGCTGCGGGGCCGGTCCGTTGGGATCGTAGGGCGGCTGCTTCTCGTCGCTCGGTGGTTTGCCGTAGGCGCCCCAGTGCCGCTTGTAGGCGCCTGACGTGGCGTCGAACACGATGACGCGGCGATTGCCGTAACCGTCGGCGACGAAGATTTCGTTGGCGTCCTTGTCGACCGCGGTCTCGGCGGGCTTGCCGAGTTGCGTTGTATCGCCTGAGCCCTTGCTCGGCGCGATCTGTCCGATCTGCATCACGAACTTGCCGTCGGCCGTGAATTTCAGAATCGCATTGTCGTTGTCGGCATTGCCGCCGACCCAGACAAAACCTTTCTCATCCACTTCGATGCCATGCTCGCGACCGACCCATTCGTAACCCTCTCCGGGGCCGCCCCATGAGCGCAAGAGATTGCCGTCGGCATCGAACTCCAGCACCGGCGGGGCGGAGACGCAGCATTTCGAGCGGGGCGGGTTCAGCGCCGCGCCCTTTTCGTCGTCGGTCAGCGAACGCGGACGATGAATGACCCAGATGTGGCCCTGCGCATCGACGGTGATGCCGCCGACCTGGCCGAGGATCCAGTTGTTCGGCAGCGGCTTTGGCCAGGATGCATCGACCGCGAAGGTCGGAATATCGCCGGCGTGTGACGGTGCGGGCGCTGCGATCAGCATTGCGGCGGAGAAGCAGGCAGCAACGGCTCTGCAGAGATGTTGGCGGGCGCGATTACGCGTCGGCGTCATAGGTGCCTCCCGATGGTTTTTCTTCGCGGGTTTCTCCCGCTTGGGAAGGCAGTCAATCGTGGGGAGGCGACCGTGTCAATAATCGTCGCCGTCATTGCGAGCGCAGCGAAGCAATCCATCTTTCAGCGCACGCGGATGCACGGATTGCTTCGTCGCTTTCGCTCCTCGCAATGACGGGGAGAAACTTGCAAGCGCTCACGCAGGCGGATGAAAGCTCATCAGTGTCCGCGTCTTGTAATCATAGAGCTTGCCGGTCTCGTCCCACTCCGGCGCGCACATCGGCACGATGAATTCCGCCGCCTGTTCCGGCGTGTCCAGCGTCATCGGGTCTTCGCCGGGAAAGATGCTGGCGCGCATGCGGGTGCGGATCGGGCCGGGGCTGAACAGGTTGACGCGCAGCTTCGTGCTCACGGTCTCGTTGGCCCAGGAGCGCACCAGCGTATCCAGTGCGGCCTTCGAGGCGGCGTAGGGACCTTGGTACGCGTTGGCCTTGCTGGCGGCGCCCGAAGTGACGAACACGGCGCGGCCGGCGTCCGAGACCCGGAGCAGCGGGTCCATGCAGCGGATCATCTGGAAGTTCGCGGTGACGTTCACCGCGATGACGTCGTTCCAGGGTTTTAGCTCGATATGCCCGAGCGGCGAGGAGGGACCGGCGATGCCGGCATTGCCGACGAGAATGTCGAGCTTGCCGTGACGCTCATGCAGCGCCGCGCCGAGACGTGCGATGCCGTCGAAATCGGTGAGGTTGAGCGGCACCAGCGTGGCGCTGCCGCCCTCTTTCCGGATCTCGTCGTCGAGTTCCTCAAGCCCGCCTTGCGTACGTGCGATGGCAACGATGTGCGCGCCGGCGCGGGCGAGCGCGCGGGCCGTGGCATAGCCGATGCCGCGTGAGGCGCCCGTGACGAGCGCAATCCGGGAGGCGAGGGGTTTGGTCATGATGTCGTTCCGTCCACGTCTTTGCGGCGGGTTTTACAGACGTGGATGGCCGGGACAAGCCCGGCCATGACGGAAAATTACTCGATTATTGGCCGCAAACGCGCCGTCAGCTCGCTTCCGCCAGCAGCGACAATTGCCGGGGCTGCGGTTCGACCTGGGTCTGGTCGGTGAGGTGGGTCGGGTAGGTGCCGGTGAAGCAGTGATCTGAGAATTTCGGGTTGGCGGGATCGCGGCCCGGTTCGCCCATGGCGCGGTACATGCCGTCGATCGACAGGAACGCCAGCGAATCCGCGCCGATGATCTCGCGCATCTCCTCCAGCGAATGGGTCGCGGCGAGCAGGCCGCCACGGTCCGGCAGGTCGATGCCGTAATAATCGGGATAGAGGATCGGCGGCGAAGCGAGACGGAAATGCACCTCGCGGGCGCCGGCGTCGCGCATCATGCGCACGATCTTCTTCGACGTGGTGCCGCGCACCAGCGAATCGTCGATCAGGATGATGCGCTTGCCTTCGATCGCTGCGCGGTTGGCGGAATGCTTCATGCGCACGCCGAGCTCGCGAACGCTCTGGGTCGGCTGGATGAAGGTGCGGCCGACATAGTGGTTTCTGATAATGCCGAGTTCGAAGGGAACGCCCGAATACTGGCTGTAGCCGACGGCGGCGGGCACGCCGGAATCCGGCACCGGCACCACGACGTCGACATCTGGATGGCTTTCGCGTGCGAGCTGCGCTCCGAAAGCTTTTCGGACGTCGTAGACCGAGCGGCCGCCGACAATGGAATCCGGCCGCGCGAAATAGATGTATTCGAAGATGCAGGGCCGCGGCGGTTTGGGCGGGAACGGCTTGTGGCTGTGCGCGCCGGTCTCGTCGAACACGATGATCTCGCCGGGCTCGACGTCGCGGACATATTTGGCGCCGATCATGTCGAGCGCACAGGTCTCCGAGGTCAGGATCGGACGGCCGTCGAGATCGCCGAGCACCAGCGGCCGAATGCCGAGCGGATCGCGCGCGCCGATCAGCTTCTTGTTGGTCAGCGCGACCAGCGCGTAAGCGCCTTCGATTGCGCGCAGAGACTCGATGAATCGGTCGATGAAGCGGCTGCGCTTGGATTGCGCGACCAGATGCAGGATGACCTCGGTGTCCGTGGTCGACTGCATCATCGCGCCGCCCTTCACCAGCTCGCGGCGCAGCGTCAGTCCGTTGGTGAGGTTGCCGTTGTGGCCGACCGCGAAGCCGCCGGCGCTGAGCTCGGCAAACAGCGGCTGGACGTTGCGCAGGATGGTCCCGCCGGTCGTGGAATAGCGGACATGGCCGACGGCCATGATGCCGGGCAGGCGCTCGATCACCTCGCGGCGGGAGAAGGTGTCGCCGACGAGACCGAGCCGGCGTTCAGAATGGAAGCGGCTGCCGTCGAAGGAGACGATGCCGGCGGCTTCCTGGCCGCGATGCTGGAGAGCGTGCAGTCCGAGTGCCGTGATCGCGGCGGCCTCGGGGTGGCCGAAAATGCCGAACACGCCGCATTCCTCGCGTAGCGTGTCGCCTTCGAGATCGTCCTGCAACTCGATACCCGGATTCAGATCGAGTTGGTCGGCGGGATCGGAAGGGTTTTGCATCGCGTCCATCGCCTCTCTATCTTGGCCAGAATTAGCGGCCCGCGGGTTTCTCGATCAGCTTTTTAAGGCTGTCGCGGGCAGGTTTACTGTAGCCATCGCCAGACGCAGGGGCTGCCTGGTCGGCGTCAGTTTGGTCGTCTTCCGGTTTATTCTTCTTGAATCGTTTTAAGATGGTGTTCTCGGGGTCGTCAGGCAAGAGCGACATTAACCAATCCCCGGTTCCCTGCAGCACCACCCGGGACTTCGCACCGGTGATCCAGTCCGGCCGCTGCTTGTCAGGGACCAGCCAGCTGAAGAACAGGAAGGCGACCACCACGATCAGGAGGCCGCGGCCGAGGCCGAACAGGAAGCCGAGCGTGCGGTCCAGCGCACCGATCCGGGAATCCAGGATCATGTCGGAGATTCGCACCGTGATGACGGAGACCACGATCAGGGTGCCGATGAAGGTGCCGGCCACCACCACCACAGCCGCGATCGTATCGCTACCGAAATAGGCCTTGGCCGATGGCATCAGCTTCGAGAAGGCATACAGCGTCACCAGCGCCGCCGCGCCCCAGGCCGCGATCGACAGGATTTCGCGCATGAAGCCGCGCACCATGGCGAGCAGCCCCGAAATCAGCATCACTCCGAGCAGGACGAGATCGAGTATCGTTACGGGCATCGGCTGGTCAGGGTCCGCTCGTCAGTTCTCAAAGCAGCGAATCGGCGGGTCAGAACTCCCCCAAGAGAGGGGCAGACGGTGCATCCCGCAAGGCCGGATATCGTTCCATCCCGGTCCGCCTTTCGCGCGCGTTGTATAGCGGCGAGGGCCGGGCACGTCACGCCGCTTTAGCTGTTTTCACGACGGAATCGCGACGGTGTGGCATTTTTCTCCGTCACACCCTCGCGATTGGTCTCCCTATTGCCTCTCGGCGTGCCGCGTGCCGCGATTTCCGCAACCAGGCTGGTCAGCCCGCCGACGCTGTTCAGCGCCAGACCCCCGTCGCTGCCGATCTCGCCACGAGCCGATTCGGGCAGAACGGCGCGTCCAAATCCCAGTTTGGCGGCCTCTTTCAGCCGCGCCGAGGTCTGCGCCACCGGCCGGACCGCGCCCGAGAGCGAAATCTCGCCGAAATAGACCGCATCTGTCGGTAACGGTGCGTTTACCAACGACGAAACCAGGGCGGCCGCCGCCGCAAGGTCGGCCGCGGGCTCCTGGATCCGCAGTCCGCCCGCCACGTTCAGATAGACGTCGTAGCCGGACAATTTGACCCCGCAATGGGCCTCCAGCACCGCCAGCACCATCGATAGCCGGCTCGGATCCCAGCCCACCACGGCCCGCCGGGGCGTGCCCAACGTGGTTGGCGCCACCAGGGCCTGTAATTCCACCAGAACGGGGCGGGTGCCCTCGATCCCGGCGAAGACGGCGGTGCCCGGGCTGCCCAGATCGCGTTCAGAAAGGAACAATTCGGAGGGGTTGGAGACCTCGCGCAGGCCCAAGCCTGTCATCTCGAACACCCCGATCTCGTCAGTCGGCCCGAAACGATTCTTCATCGCGCGCAAAATGCGGAAATGTTGCGAGCCTTCGCCCTCGAACGACAGCACCGCGTCGACCATGTGCTCGACCACGCGGGGACCTGCGATCTGGCCGTCCTTGGTGACGTGTCCGACCAGGATGATCGCTGCGCCGGATTTCTTGGCAAACCGAATGAGCGCCTGCGCCGAGGCGCGGACCTGCGTCACCGTTCCCGGCGCCGATTCCACCGTGTCGGTCCACATGGTCTGGATCGAATCGATCACGATCAGGCGCGGCACCGCACCTTCCGAAAGGGTCGAGACGATATCCTCGACCGAAGTCTCGGCGGCGAGTTGCACCGGCGCGTCCGCAAGCCCCAGCCGTTCCGCGCGCAGCCGCACCTGCGCCACGGCCTCTTCGCCTGAAATATAGACCGCGCGGTGGCCGGCGCGCGCCAGCATGCTGGTGGCTTGCGTCAGCAGTGTCGACTTGCCGATGCCGGGATCGCCGCCGACCAGCAGCACCGAGCCGCGGACAAAGCCGCCGCCGGTGACGCGATCGAGCTCGGTCATGCCGGAGGAAAGGCGAGGGGCGTCATTGCTTTTCCCCGTCAGCGATTCCAGCGCAAACGTCCGTCCCCTGCGCTTCGAACGAATCGACACCGGCACGCTACCGGACGTGTCCTCTTCGGCCAGCGTGTTCCACTCACCGCAGGACTCGCACTTGCCCTGCCAGCGGTTATACGCCGCGCCGCAGTTCTGGCAGACAAAGGAGACGGTGGATTTGGCCATGATGGGAAATAGCAGACTCGGTGGAACGGGCGGCATTACTTAGCACGGAAAGACGCCGTGTGGCGCGATGTGCCCTTGCATTCATGGCACGCGCAGGACATCAGGACGCAGCGCCCGCACACGTCCAGATGCCCACCGGCTGCTCGAGCCCACGAATGCTCTGTGCCGGTTGCTCGACCAGCAATGCGAAGTCGGCGCTCGACTGGCTCGTTTCGGTGCGGGCCTGCTGCACCAGCGCGTCGCTGACGACGATGGCGCAGCCGAATTCGCGGGTCAGCGCCTCGAGCCGGCTCGCGGCATTCACGGTGGTGCCGATCACGGCGAATTCGAGCCGGTTGAGGCCGATATCGCCCAGCACGACCTGTCCGTAGTGCAATCCGACGCTGACCTGGATCGGCGGCTCACCGCGATCCTTCCGCTCACCGTTCAATTCGGCGATCGAAGCGATCATGCCCCGCGCGCAACGCAAGGCGTTCAGCGCGTCGGAATCACCGGCGAATGGCGTGCCGAACGTCGCCATCAGGCCATCGCCGAGATACTTGTCGAGCGTTCCGCCGTGCTGAAACACTTCTCTTTCCATCCGCTCATGGAATTGCCGCAGCGTCTCGATGACGTCTTTCGGATCCCGTCCATCGGCGTAGGCGGTGAACCCCACGATATCGGCGAACAACACCGCGACGTCCTGGGTGCGAACCCGCGTCAGCGGCTCGTCATTGCCCGACAATTCGTTGACGACGTTGGGAGAGAAATAACGCGCGAGGTTGGCGCGCTCGCGTTCGAGCCCGGCGTGGCTGATCAGCAGCGCATTCGAACGGCGCACGGCGAGGGCCAGGATTGCGGCGACGATGACGAACACGGTGACTTGCTGGAAGCGGGCGCCGAAGCCGATCGACGAAGGATCGAGGATATCGAACATGCGAATATCGGCGCCAATCGCTTCCTTGACGCGTGCCGACAGCGCGGCATGGCTTTCCGGCTGCAGGTAAGCCCAGCCGACGGCAAGAGCCCACAGGGCAGCGGTCCACCCGCCCATGGCGACGACTGTCCGCCACGAATAGGCGAGGGTGGCGGTCGAAAGGAAGATGAAGAAATAGATGAAGCTGTCGAACCGGAATTGCATTCCGATCGGCCAGTTAAGGTCGCTCCATGGATTGGGTACGACGGTGAGGAAGGTCAGCAGCGCAAGATCGCAAATGATCAGGAAAACCTCGCGCGGCGAACGGCCGACTTCGCCGACCTTGAGCTGGGCCCACCCGATCAGGGCAAAGACTCCCAGCATCAGGACGTAGTAGATCACGTCCCAGTTCGGGTTGATGATCGGCAAGGTGAGGGCCGTGACCGCCAGCGCGACCCAGCGGGCGCGGACGGCGAGCAGCAGGCCTTCGCGCTTGCTGTCGGTAAGGGCGGCTTCCGCGAATTTCAGGGTGTCTTGCCGGGCTTCGTTTCGTCCGGTTCGCTGGTCGCCCGGATAGGGGGCATCAGCCGCTTCCGCCATCACGCTCAAAACGCATTCTCCCCTGTCGAGAATCAGATCGTGCAACCTGCACGATCTCGTCGATCAAGATGGCACGCCTGAGAAGTGGCGGCCACCGGTCCACGGCGTCATATCCGATAAACGTTGCAGTAGTCAGGTCGTCGAGCAAATTTGAACATCAGTTGCCCTCGCGGCCAGGGTCCAGACCGGGATCGATACCGAATCCCGATGACTACCGGTTCTTGGGAAGGTCGCCCTTGCGCTTGCAAAGCAGATAGGGCTTGCCGTCGATTTTGAGCGTGTCGTTTGGACCAGGTGACAGCTTGATCGTCACTTTCCGCCCGTTCGCGCCCTTGTTGTAGTCGTCCCAGAATTCGAAACAGGTCGTCGACAGCACCAGCCCGTCGCCGGCCGGCGTCTTGCGGTCGACCCGGCAATGATTTTCGTATTGATCGACGAGCGGCGCCGGCTTGCCCTTGATCACGTTCTCCAGGTCGATGAACGTCTTGCTGTCAGGCCCGTCCTTGTCGCGGCAATCTTTTTTGCTCGTTGCCCAGAGTCCGTCAAACGCCGGCGCTGCGTGCGAGGACGTTTGCACAGCGAGAGCGGCGAAGACGCTCATGAGCGTGATGACAACGGCTTTCCGCATGATCGGTCTCGAATATCGGGTGCGTGATGAGCGGCGTCCGAGATCGCCCCGGGCGACGATGGCGCCGATGATTCCCCTGGGCATCTAGGTCTTCTCCAGACGTGGGTGATGCGAACCCATGCCCGGCATTGATCTGTGCTCACTTGCCGAATGGATGTGAACGCGTCACTTGGTCGGCCATTCCCAGCGAATGGTTCAGGCTGTCAGCGCCGAATTACGTAAATGCCGTCCACAGCAGCGTGAGACCGGCGGCCAGCATGATGCCGTCCATCAGCAGCCTGAAGACGTCGGGCTGAAGATGCAGCACGAAGCGCTTGGCAATGAAGGCGCCGAACATGAGCGAGGAGCCGGCGATCAGACCTTTCAGCGCGATATCCGGCGTCAGCGCGCCGAAGCGTTCGAACGTGACCGACTTGCTCAGGTAAAGGCCGAGCGAACTGGCGGCTTCGGTGGCGAGAAAGGCGCCCTTGGTCAGTCCGTAAAACAGAAACAGCGGCACGCTGAGCGGGCCGGTCGATGCCACGATGCCAGTGAGATAGCCGATAACAGCTCCACCGACCGCAAGGTGCCAGAGGCGTGCTTTAAGCTGATGGCGGGCGAGCCAGTGCCGCACCGGCACCATCGCGATGAGAAACACCCCGATCGTGATATCGACGGCGTGCGAGGGCAGCGCGAGCAGCGTTCGCGCGCCAAGTGCGGCGGCCGGAATCCCCGTGACCGAGTAGGCAAGACAGGCGCGCCAGTCGACCTCGCGCCACCAGGCGAGGATGCGCGAGAAATTCGCCATCACCGCCGCCACCGCCATGATCGGCACCGCTTCCTTGGGCCCGTATTGATAGACCAGTACCGGCATCAGCATGATCGACGAGCCGGTGCCGACGATGCCCGAGATGGTGCCGGCGATGAGCCCGACAATAAGGACAAAAAGGAAGCCCAAGGTTGCTGTCTTTCACGTTTCTCTGCTGCTGACATCATGGTGGCAGCAGGATCAGGTTACGACGTCTGGGCGATACAGGGAAAGGAGCCGATCGTGCCAATCAAGGGAAGCTGCCATTGCGGCCAGACGCAATTCGAGGTGAACGAGCCGCCGGCGGAGGTGACACGCTGCACCTGCTCGCTGTGTTCCAAGCGCGGCGCGTTGTGGGCCTACTACACCCCGGC
The DNA here is from genome assembly GCF_001440395.1 of Bradyrhizobium jicamae. Lineage (GTDB taxonomy): Bacteria > Pseudomonadota > Alphaproteobacteria > Rhizobiales > Xanthobacteraceae > Bradyrhizobium > Bradyrhizobium jicamae. The sequence continues at coordinate 13,528 of NZ_LLXZ01000224.1, forward strand.
CCAGTTCCGCCTGACATCGCCGCCGGAAAATGTCGCGACCTATTTGTGGGGCAGCCGCACCGTCAAACATCATCATTTCTGCGCCAGTTGCGGCTGCGGCACCTATTCGGAATCGCCGGACTGGTCGAGCGGCAAGCCGGACTTCGACAATCCCAAGGTCGCCGTCAATTCGCACCTGTTCGACGATTTCGATCTCGACGCGGTAACGGTGACGGCGATTGATGGCAAAAATCTTTGGTGAGAGCGGCCTCGCACCGGTTGCGCTAGACAGCGTAGAGCTCAACCGGGGCGTCGAACCCCTTGAGCTGGAATGCCTTCGAATGACTGTCCTTCAAATCCGGTTGGGCGCGGTCAAATACGGCCTTCGTCACCAGGATCTGGTCGGCTTCGGCGACCGACTGGGCCCGGGAAGCGGTGTTGACGACGGTGCCGATCGCCGTCAGGTCGCGATGCGAGCGACCGAATTCGCCGAAGCTGAGTTCGCCCGTATGGATGCCGATGCCGATCCCGAGATCGCTGGAGGAGAGGCCGTGCGCCTGGACAAGGCCCTCGCGCCGATCGCGCCAGTTGGCCTGGATATCGCGGGCGGCCAGCACGGCGTTTCTGGCATGCTGCTCCCGCTTCAAGGGAAAATTGAAGACCGCCATCACGGCGTCGCCGATGGTCTTGTTAAGGAGTCCCTCGTGCTCCCAGATCGCGTTGGCGCATTCATCGTAGAATGCGTCGAGCAGCCCGGAAACCGCATCTGCCGATTGCGACTGCGACAGGCTGGTGTAGCCGCGCAGGTCGGCAAACATGATGGTCGCGTCGATGGTGATCTTGCGGGCCCGCATCACCTTCGTGAACATCAGCTCGCAGATGGTGCAGGTATTGGGATTCATCCGGCTCGGACGAATGCCGAACGCACGAAAAGGCGCCGAGGCTACGCCGCGAAGCGGCACCGGCACATGCATCTGCTCCCAGCATCCCTTGCAGATGAGCGATTGTTGCAGCGCTGCCATTTTCAATCCCGATCCCCGAGCGCGGCAGAGTATGGCGATCCTATAACCGGCGGTAGGTGCGAGCAAGACAGCATCGCCGCAGCGCACACCTGCCGGCTGGCGGCGATGGGCAAAGCTGCTAGGATCGCGTCAAAACAAGCAAACGGAGGATCGCCATGGACGCCGTGACGCCGAAGGGCGCGCAGACCGCAGACACGCATTCCCATCTGGTCCGCCCCGACAGCATGGAATGGCAGAAGACCCGTTTCCCCGGTTGCGAGGCCAAGACGCTGCTGTTCGATCGCAAGACCGGCCTGATGACGGCGCTGATGCGGTTCGCGCCGGGTGCGGTGCTGCCCGACCACGAACACGTCAACATCGAGCAGACCTACGTGCTCGAAGGCTCGCTCGTCGACAAGGAAGGCCCGGCGCAGGGTATCGAATGCAAGGCCGGCGAATTCATCTGGCGCGAGGAGGGCAGCCGCCATGTCGCCTGGTGCCCGCAGGGCGGGCTGATGCTCGCGATCTTCCAGGTGCCGAACAAGTTCTTCGAGGCCGACGGCCGCGTCATCGATGCCGCTGGCGAGGACTGGGACGCGGCGTGGGGGCACACGCGCAAGGGCTGATCCGCTGCGCGCGGATCATTGTCTGGGAATCGCCGCGGTATCGATCACCCGTTTCCAGCGGGATATCTCCGATGCGACCATGCTGCGCATGTCCTCCGGCGAACCGCTGCGGACCTCATTGCCCATCGCCTGCAGCTTGTCCTTGATGTCGGGCATATCGAGCACGGCGCGCAGTTCGCGATTGAGTTTCTCGACGACGGGTTGAGGCACGTTCTTGGCTGTGGCGATGCCGAGCCAGGACCGGACCGCGTAACCGGGGACTGTCGCTGCGATCGGCGGCACGGCGGGAATGGAAAACCACGGCTGTTCACTGGTCACGCCGAGGCCTCGTATCGTGCCGGCGGCAAGTTGCGGGGCCGTGATCGTCAGCGTGTCGATCAGGATGTCGATCTGGCCGCCGAGGAGATCGTTGATGGGACCGCCGCCGCCCTTGTAGGGCACGTGGATCATCTTGATGCCGGCCATCGACGACAGCAATTCACCGACCAGATGTTGCGTCGACCCGACGCCGACCGAACTGTAGGTCAGCGTCTCCGGTTTCGCTTTCGCCTCCGCAATCAGATCCGCCAGCGTCTGAAACCGGTGGCTCGATTTGACGGCGACGACGAAGGGAAAGAACACCACCGTCGAGATCATCTGGAAATCCTCGACCGGCTCGAACGGCAGCGTCTTGTACATCGCCGCCGAGACCGCGTGGCCGCCCGTCAGCATGATGAGGGTGTAGCCGTCCGGGGCGGCCTTGGCGGCGCGATCCGATGCAATATTGCCGCCGGCGCCCGGGCGGGCTTCGACGATGACGGGTTTGCCAAGCCGCCGGGACAGGCCCTCGGCGACGATACGGGCGATCGCGTCCGCATTGCCGCCGGCGCCGAAGCCATGGGTCAGCGTGATCGGCCGGGACGGATAATCGTCATCGGCGGCTGCGCCAACGTTGACGAGTAAACAAAGTAGCGCGGCTATTGCTGCGATCGATCTCGAAATTCTCACGCGCGTTCCCCCGTCTCTTTTTTTGATTCTTTTCGAAGCTTGCGGAAAGCATAACAAGTCCGGCCTGCTTGTGCGAACAAACGGTCCGTCGCCCTTGCGCGGATGCCGCAGCTCTATCCGAGCACGATCCACGCCGGCGCGTGGTCGCTGGCGCCTTCCTCGCCGCGTATCTTGCGATCGACGCCGGCCTTGATCAGGCGCGGCGCGATGGCGGGGCTGAGCAGGAGGTGATCAAGCCGCAATCCGGCGTCACGCGGCCAGCGGTTGCGCTTGTAGTCCCAGAACGTGAACATCGGCTTTGACGGATGGAGCGTTCGTATCGCATCCGTCCAGCCCTGGTCGACCAGCGCCTTGAACGCCGCGCGGCTCTTCGGCTGGATCAGCGCGTCCTTATCCCAGGACTTCGTCGGATAAATATCCGATGCGGTCGGCGCCACATTGTAGTCGCCGGCCAGCACCACCGGGATATCCTGCTTGAGCAGTTTTGCGGCATGCGACCGCAGCCGTTTGAACCAGTCGAGCTTGTAGTCGAATTTCGGCCCGGGCTGCGGATTGCCGTTCGGCAGATAGATGCTGGTGACGAGGATGCCATTGACCGCGGCCTCGATGTAGCGGGCCTCATCGTCGTTGCGATCGCCAGGCAGGGCCGTCCGCGTCAATACCGGCTCTGCGTTACGCGCCAGAATGGCAACGCCGTTCCAGGTCTTCTGTCCACGCCACACCGCGCCGTAGCCGGCTTTCTCGATTGCTTGAATCGGGAACTCGGCATCGGTCGATTTCAGTTCCTGCAGACAGACGATTTCGGGTTTTGCTGCGCGCAGCCAGCGCAACAGGTTCGGCAAGCGGCGGTTGACATTATTGATGTTGAAGGTCGCGATCTTCATGTAGAGCTAGCCGGCGTCACTGTGCGTCGCCTGACATCTGGAGATTTCATGCCGAAACTAGGCTTTGTCGTTCTCGTGCTCGCCATAGGATGCTCCGGACCCGCGATTGCTCAAACCGGCGATGGGCGCGGCGCCTGCAAGGCGGACTATGACAAATATTGCGCCGGTACGCCGCCTGGCGGCGGCCGTGTCGTCGCATGCCTAACTAAACAGCAGAACCAACTCAGCGACGCCTGCAAGAAAGTATTGGCCAGCCGGAAGGCGAAATAAGCGCGGCGAACTAAAGCAGCATGAGTTCAGGTTGGGCCGTGACGACGGGTCATCTCGTGGCCCGTAGCCAAGCGGCCTGAGCGCTGCGAGCCGGGACCATTCTACTTTGCATGGGGTTGTTTTCCAGATTTTGTAACCGGGCCTTGCGGTGTACCGCCTAGGTGGAAGCGGCAGCCGGCTCCGCTGGAGGCGGAGCAGGGGGCGCTGCAGTGGCATTGCCGCCCTTGTAGACCCGCGCGTAACGCCTGCCGAGGCTGGTCATCACTTCGTAGCCGATGGTGCCGAAGTGATGGGCGAGCTCGTCGACCGTGATACCTTCACCGATCAGCGTCACCCAATGGCCGCGCCGCACCACATTCTTGTCAAGATCGGTGATGTCGACTGCCGTCAGGTCCATCGAAATCCGCCCCGCGATTGGGCAGCGTTTGCCGGCGACCACCACCTCGGCGCCGCGGGTGCCGTCATTGGAGCTGGCCGCGCGGAAATAACCATCGGCATAGCCGGCGGCAACGATCGCTATTCGGGTCGGCCGCCGCGCCGTCCAGGTGCCGCCATAGCCGACGGTATCGCCGCGCTCGATGTTGCGGATCTGCACGATGCGCGCCTTCAGCTCGACGACCGGCTGCATCGGGTTGTCGGCTTCCGGCGTCGGGTTGATGCCATAGAGCGCGCAGCCCGGCCGCACGATGTCGAACTGGAACTGGGCGCCGAGGAAGATGCCGGATGAATTGGCCAGCGACGCCGGGACGCCCGAGAAAAGGCTCGCGATCTCGCGGAAGGCCGTGAGCTGCCTGGCATTGGCGGGATTGTTGAGCAGCTCCGCCGAGGCGAGGTGGCTCATCACGAGGGTGATGCCGTGATCCCCGGCGTTGATGCGCGGGACGATGCCCTGTGCCTCGGTCACGGTCATGCCGAGCCGGTTCATGCCGGTGTCGATATGGATGGCAGCGCCGCCCGACCAGCCGGAGCGGCGGCAGAACACGTCCCATTCAGCGAGCTCGTTGAGGTCGCCGATCACAGGCTTGCAGCCGATCTTGGCGTAGGCGTCACCGGTGTTCTGGAAGAAGCCGCCGAGCACGTAGATCGCAGCCGTGGCAGGTACCGCGGCGCGGACTGCGCGGGCCTCGTCGAGCGTGGCGACGAAAAACGTCTTGCAGCCGGCGTTGGAGAGGGCACGCGCCACCTGCTCGGCGCCGCAGCCATAACCGTCCGCCTTGACGACACCGGCGCATTCGGCCGGTACCGCCGTCTTCTCGAGCTTGCGCCAATTGGCGACGATGGCGTCGAGATCGACCGTCAGCACGCCGGTTGCGGTGGCAAGCGCGGCGGCCTGGTTCGCCTCGGGCGAGAGCAGGGCGCCTTGTGGAATGGATTTGGGATCAGGAGCGACGTTCATGCCACGGTTTTACGCGGCGGAACGCTGCGGTTCAACTGTGGCGCTCAGTGCTCGTAGCTGCGATCGGGCAGACTGCTGTCGTGCGCAAGATCGCTGAACCGGGTGAACTGGCCCTCGAACTGCACGTCCACCGTTCCGGTCGGGCCGTGGCGCTGCTTGGCGATGATGATTTCGGCCTTGCCGTGCACCAGCGACATGTCGAGCTGCCATTTCTCGTATTCGGGGGTGCCGATGCGCGGCTCCTTGTTCTGGAGGTAGTATTCCTCGCGGTACACGAAGATCACGACGTCGGCGTCCTGTTCGATCGAACCGGACTCACGCAGGTCGGACAGTTGCGGGCGCTTGTCGTCGCGGTTTTCGACCTGACGCGAGAGCTGCGACAATGCGATGATGGGAACGTTGAGCTCTTTCGCGAGTGCCTTCAGACCGGTGGTGATTTCAGTCACTTCCTGTACGCGATTGTCGGACTTCTTGCCCGAGCCCTGCAGCAGCTGGATGTAGTCGATCACGATGAGGTCGAGGCCCTTCTGCCGCTTTAGCCGCCGCGCCCGTGCGGTCAGCGCAGAGATCGAAAGGCCGCCGGTTTCGTCGACATAGAGCGGCAACGCCTGCAGCTCGATCGAGTAATCGCGGATCTTCTCGAAGTCGGCCTCGCTGATGCCGCCGCGGCGGATCATGCTGGAGGAAATGCTGGTCTGTTCGGCCAGAATACGGGTGGCGAGCTGTTCGCCGGACATTTCGCAGGAGAAGAAGCCGACGATGCCGCCATTGACGGTCTTCATCGAGCCGTCGGCCTGAACTTCGGAGCGGTGCGCCCTGGCGATGTTGTAGGCAATGTTGGTCGCGAGCGACGTTTTGCCCATGCCGGGGCGGCCGGCGAGGATGATCAAGTCGGACGCCTGCAGGCCGCCCATCTTGGTGTCGAGGTCGCGCAAGCCGGTGGCGACGCCCGACAGGCTTCCGTCGCGCTGGAAGGCCTTGGCCGCCATGTCGACGGCGGTGGTCAGCGCCTGCGCAAAGCGCTGGAAGCCGCCGTCATAGCGGCCGGATTCGGCGAGTTCGTAGAGCTGGCGCTCGGCGTCCTCGATCTGCGCGCGCGGGGCAAAATCCACCGGCGCGTCGAAGGCGACATTGACCATGTCCTCGCCGATTCGGATCAGGTCGCGGCGCAGCGACATGTCGTAGACGGTGCGGCCGTAATCCTGCGCGTTGATGATCGTGGTGGCTTCCGCCGCCAGCCGCGCGAGGTATTGGCCAACCGTCATGCCGCCGATGTCGGTGTCGGCCGGCAGGAAGGTTTTCAACGTCACGGGCGTCGCGACCTTGCCCATCCGGATCAGGCTGCCGGCGGTCTCGAAAATGGCCTGGTGGATCGGCTCGAAGAAGTGCTTCGCTTCCAGAAAGTCGGAAACCCGATAGAACGCGTCATTGTTGACCAGAATCGCGCCCAGCAGGCTCTGCTCCGCTTCAATATTGTGCGGCGCGCTCCGGAAAGCGGGAGTTCCCGCGTCGGGAGCAAGCTTGAGAACGTTCGAATCAGTCAGAGCCATGGCGTCAGGTTATGCAGTTGGTTTCCGGCGTTGCCAGCATTTCCGCAAGAGGGGCGGCGATAAAGCGCCCGTCCTGGGCAAAGCGGAAGCAAAAGCTCGCCGCTATGCACCGTTCTTCAAAAATGTGGATGAATCGGACGCGTGGTCGGCGCGAAGCTTGACGGGCTTTCGGCCAAAATCGGGCGGTGCGCCAGCGCTTTCGCGAAAATGCCAGGTAAAATCTTAGGAGAGCCTGAACCTTACCGTCACCTGGACAGACAAATTTCGACGTGGGCGACGTTTTCGAGTTGCGACCTTAAGCGTTGATCAAACCAGCATCAGGTAGAGGAACGCAAACAGGGCCGCAGCCACGCCGATTGCGATCAGGGCGTAGTCGATCCGGATGTCGGACTCGAACGGAGCTGGGTAGGTCTTCTGGCCCATGGCGCGAGATGTACGACGGGCCGCCAAGGGCCTCTGTGAAGTAGATCACATCTGATGTGATTTTCTTCGCGGCAGAATGGATTGGTTGCGAAATCGGGAACGGGCTGGCGATTTTCGAGTTGCCAGTAGTAACGAACCAAAGGGACAGGCGATGGGTCAGCAACTCCAGGGATGGCGATCGGCAAGCAGCCAGCGCTTGTGGCTGTCGATGCTGATTGACGCCATGGAAGAGACTTCGCGCCCGGAACGGCGTGCCGAGCCCTGCGATGGTGAGCTTCAGGCTGCGCTGAGAGCCCAACTCGCCCGTCCGGCCCTTCCTCACACGCCTTACGTTTCGGCTTACAGCCTGCGGAACTGACGCCGCCCTCATTTGCGTCCGCCTATTCGCCCGCCAGCCGCAACCGCGGCTTCTTTCCAAGTTCCATGCGCCGCAGCCTCGCTTCCTCCCGGGTAATGTAGCCGCGCGTTGTCGGAACGATTCCCTGACGTTTGGTGAGCTGGATCTGGAAATTCATCAGGTTCTGCTTCCGGAACGACATTTCCGAGGCCGCCAGATAAAATTCCCACATCCGGGCAAACCGCTCGTCGTAGAGGCGTACCGCCTCTTCACGCCGCGCCATGAAGCGGTCGCGCCAGGCCTTCAGCGTTTCGGCGTAGTGAAGCCGCAGGATTTCGATGTCGCAGACCAGTAGACCGGCCTTCTCGATCGCGGGGATGACTTCGGAAAGGGCCGGGATATAGCCGCCGGGAAAGATGTATTTCGTAATCCACGGGCTCGACACATCGGGCCCTGTCGAGCGGCCGATCGAATGCAGCACCATGACGCCGTCGTCGCTGAGAAGTTCGGCGCAGCGCCGGAAAAAGGTTTCATAGAAATCGATGCCGACATGCTCGAACATGCCGACCGACACGATCCGGTCGAACGGCCCGGCAATGTCGCGGTAGTCGCTCAACAGGAATCTCGCCGACCTCGTCAGGTTCCTCTCGGCAGCGCAGGCATTCGAGGTCTGCAACTGTTCCGACGACAGCGTGATGCCGGTGACATTGGCCCCGGTCATTTCCGCGAGATAGAGGCCAAGGCCACCCCAGCCCGAGCCGACGTCGAGCACGCGATTGCCGCGTCCGATCAGGAGCTTGGCGGCGAGATGGCGCTTCTTGGCGAGCTGGGCATCGTCGAGCGTGGTATCCGGCGTTTCGAAATAGGCGCAACTATATTGCCTGTCGGCATCCAGGAAGAGGGAATAGAGCCGCCCGTCGAGATCGTAGTGATGGGCGACGTTGTTTTTCGCCCGGCCGCGCCAATTGAGTTGCCCGATGTGCCTCCCGAAATAACGCAGGCACCATTGCAGCCTGGCCCAGCGCGGCACCATTTCGGGCTGGCCGAGCAAGATCTCCAGCGCGTCCGCGATCGAGCCGTTCTCGACCACGAACGTGCCGTCCATATAGGCTTCGCCCAGCGCCAGTTCGGGATTGAGAAGAATCCGCAGTTGCGTGCGTTCGTTCATGAACCGCGCCGATACTGGGTGGCCGGTTCCATCGCCGCAGGTAAATCTCGCCCCGGTCGCGGAGGTGAAGGTCATCTTGCCGCGGCGAATGAACTGGCCCAGAAAATAACGCAACAACCGGTCCATCGATTACACCAATGGAGCGAACGCCCGTTAAACCGACGCACCCCCGGAACATTGGTTCCAAGGGTGGATCAAGATTGTGATAAGTATGATGATGCCATGGCGCTAGTGTGTTGGAGGCAAAGCGGATATTCCCAAATGCCACACTCACGAAGATGCGCAATGAGTGCGCTTCCATTCGCGTCATAATCGTCTAAAAGGTGACCCCGCCGCTGGCGACGTCGTGGGTCGCAGGGGTGATTCTACCTCTGGAGAAGCAGGGAATGTTGAGCCGAGCGCTCAGTTCAGCGACGGTGATGCTCCTGATCGGCTGCTTCACGGCAGGCGTGGCGCGGGCGGAAAATCTCGACGCCGGCAAGAGCCCTTCACAGATCTTCTCGAGCACCTGCAATGCCTGCCACAAGAGCCCGCGGGGCCTGTTGAAGAACGTGTCGGCTTCGTCGTTGCCGGGATTTCTGCGCCAGCATTATACGACCGGCACCAGCATGGCCTCGGTGCTGTCCTCCTACCTGATATCCAACGGCGCTGCCGACCCCCGGTATCAGAGCAAGGATCAGGCGAAGAAAGACACCAGGCAGAAGGACGCCAAACAGGACGGCAGGACGGATCAGCCCGACCGATTCATCTTTGGCCGCCGGCAGCAGCCGCCTCAGGAGACTTCCCGGCCGGAGCCCGACGGAACCGCGCCGCAAGGCGAGGGCGCGCGTTCGGGCCGTGACGCAAAGCGGGCCGCACGGCCACAAACGCCGTCCGAGGCGGCCAGGCCTGCCGATGGCCAAGCCCCGGCGCAGGCCGCGACCGACAGCAAATCGGGCGGCAGGCAGAAGCAGGGCCG
>NZ_LLXZ01000225.1 GCF_001440395.1 Bradyrhizobium jicamae
AGGCGGGCCGCCCGCTCCACCGGGACCGCCGGCGCCGCCGGGGCCGTTGGCGAAGGCGGCCTTGAAGATGCCCTGCAGCTCGGTGGCCTGATCGCTGGTCAGCTTGCCCGAGGAGACCTGGCCTGCAATCAGATCGTCGATCTTGGACTTGAGCTCGTCGGGCGAGGGCCGCGTGCCGCTGGCCTGGTCGCTGGCGCGGCTCGCCTGCATGGCGGAATCGATATCGGTGAGCGCCGCCGACAACGCATCCTGATCGGACGAACTGATGGCGCCTGATTTCACTTCGGACAACAACTCATTCTGCAGCATCTGCAGAGGCGACTGACGGGGATTGATGGAGGCCGCCGAGATCGAGGTCATGATAGCTCCAGAGATTGGTCGGGTGATTCGGTTACTCGCGGGAACGCATCGGACGCGGCGAACGTAGGATTGGCGGTCTTAACGAGGTCTTTTCAGCGCGCCCCTCGCCTGTTGCCCGGTGTTACCAGGGGCCATACAGAAACATCCGGAAACAAAAATCCTTCGCCCACACGCCCGAATCACGGACAAAAGGTCGGCATGGCCCAGGCAATCCCCAACATCCTCGTCGTCGAGGACGACCGCGAAACGCGGACGCTGATCGCAAAATACCTGCGCAACAACGCCTGCAACGTCACGACGGCCGTCGATGGCCGCGAGATGGCGCGCGCCATGACCGACCGCCGCGTCGATCTTCTGATCCTCGACGTCATGCTGCCCGGCGAGGACGGCCTCACCCTCTGCCGCAAGGTGCGCGCGGAGTCGCAGACGCCGATCATCATGCTGACCGCGCGCGGCGAGGACGTCGATCGGATACTCGGGCTCGAGATGGGCGCCGACGACTATCTCGCAAAGCCGTTCAATCCGCGCGAATTGCTGGCGCGCATCAACGCGGTGCTGCGCCGGCAGGCGGCGGGGCGTACCGCCAGCGCCACCGAAGGCGCAACCGCGCTGTCCTTTGCCGGCTGGCGGATCGATTTCCGGATGCGGGAATTGCGCAATCCCGAAGGCGCGCGCGTCGCCATGACCAGCGCCGAGTTCGACCTGCTGCGCACCTTCTGCGAGCGGCCTGGCCGCGTGCTGTCGCGCGACAGCCTGCTCGACCTCACGCAAGGGCGCAACGCCGGCTCGTTCGAACGCTCGATCGACGTGCTGGTCAGCCGCATCCGCCGCAAGATCGAGCCCGATCCGCAGGAAGCCACCATGATCAAGACGGTGCGCTCCGGCGGCTACATGTTCACCCCAAAGGTGGAAATCGCATCCGCCGCCGGCACCTGATCATGAAGCTGTTCGGCTTCCTGAGCCTTCGACGCATCAGCGGCCAGATCGCAGCACTCGTGATCGTCTCGATCGTCGCCCTGCATGCGATCATCACCGCGAGCTTTGTGATCAACCGGCCGGAGCCGCCGGATCCCGTGCATGACCGCGGGCACGCCCAGCTCGCCACCGCCGTGCAGTTGCTCGGCGCGGCGCCGGCCGCCGAACGGCCGCGGCTGTCGGCCGATATCGCGCGAACCTTTCCGCAGCTCGGCATCGAATTGCTCGCCGCTGATACTCCGCCGGCGGCGCGCGAGCCGGAGGGCGGTGGGCTGCACGGCCTGCATCGCCGCCTCGGCCACACCTATCGCCTGTTCACCCTGCCGCCGAGCGGCGAGACCAGACGACTTGGCATCGCGCTGCCGGATGGCGCGATGATCGCCGTCAACATGCCCGTCGACCGCCGACCGCCCTTCATGGGCGGCCCCACGATGATGACGCTACTGTTCGCCGTCATCAGCGTCACCCTGCTCGGCCTGTGGGCAGCGCGCGCCTTGACCGCGCCGCTGTCATCGTTTGCAAAGGCAGCGGAAAGCTTCAGCCTCGACGGGGCGACGGCGCCGCTGCCGGAACGCGGGCCGGAAGAGATCCGCTCCGTTGCCAAAACGCTCAACCGGATGCGCGAGCGCATCACCGGCCTGATCGACGACCGCACCAGGATGCTCGCCGCCATCAGCCACGATCTGCGTACGCCGATCACGCGGATGCGGCTGCGCTCGGAATTCATCGAGGACGAGACCCATCGCAACCGCATGCTCGCCGATCTCGACCAGATGCGCGCGATGCTGGAATCGGTGCTGTCATTCCTGCGCAACGACCGCAGGCTGGAGGCGATGACGCTGGTCGACATCGCAAGCTCGCTGCAGCTCATCACCGACCAGTTCAGCGACCTCGGACGCAGGGTTGCCTATGACGGTCCCGCGCATGCGATGGCGACCGTGCGGCCGGACGACCTGCACCGCGCGGTCACCAACCTGGTGGAGAATGCGGTGCGGTTCGGCGCCGAGGCCGTGATCCGCCTTCGCATCTCGCCGGATCAATTCACCATCGATGTCGAGGACGACGGCCCCGGCATTTCAGATGCGCAGAAGCAAACCATGCTGGAGCCGTTCGTGCGCGGCGACCATGCCCGCAACATGGATGAGGCGGCGGGCTTCGGCCTTGGCCTGTCGATTACGAACGCGATCGCAACGGCGCATGGGGGGACGCTGTCGCTGCACGACCGGCAGCCGCATGGGCTCGTGGTGCGCATGCAATTGCCGACGCATCAGAACAGCGGCAGCTCCGCGGCTAAATGGTCGCGTCAGGCTGCGAGCGCGTCGGGATCGGCTTCCTCGTAGATGGCGATCGCCTCAAAGCGATAGTCGCAGGCGCGGCAGAACCAGAGGAAGGAGGTGCGGCCCTGACTGCTCTCGACCCAATCGGGTCTCGCGATCGGCTTGCCGCACTGGGCGCAGGGATTTCCGCGAGGCAAATAACTGCTGTCAAGTCGAGCCATGGCGCATCTCCCTAGACTTCGGACGTCGTAAATGACGTCTCGCTTTTTAATGTCGTTGAATGGGACAGGTTTGCTGTCGGAATGAAATTGGCTTGGATTTTGTCGCGGCGTCTTCTTTACACCTTGACTGCGACTTTTGCACGACATTCTTCGCGCGTCCGCGTGACGCAGATTCAGTTCGCGTCGCGCGACGCAATGCATTGCATGCACAACGTTGGCGTCATGCACGCCGTTCGTTAACACATGCGCGGCGCAGATATCTCGCCGCGATGTCGTCCGCTTTTCGCCACATCTTGGCCCGCAGATGGAACTAACCGGAGACAAGCCATCGTTCCATCGCCGAGATCGTTTTTATGAAAAGTTTTCCGAAATTCGTCTGGCTCGCCACCACCGCCGCACTGTTCGTTTCATCAGGTGCAAACGCGCAGAGCCGCGCGCAATATGAAAGCATGGTCGCTTCGCACGCAGCCGCCAATAACGTTCCGGAAGCGCTGGTGCACCGCGTGATCGTGCGCGAGAGCAAATATCATCCGAACCTGGTCGGGCGCGGCGGCACCATCGGGTTGATGCAGATCAAGCTGCCGACCGCGCGTGGCCTCGGCTACACCGGCGATGCCGCGGGCCTGCGCGATCCCTCTACCAACCTCGCCTGGGGCATCAAATACCTCGCCGGCGCCTACCGCGCCGCGGGCGGCGACCACAACCGAGCCGTGCGTTATTATGCGAGCGGCTATTACTACGCCGCAAAGCGCCAGCGCCAGGAAAAGCCGCTGCAGATCGCGCCCGTGCTGGCGAGCGATGCAGCGCCAAAAATCGTCGCCGCACCGGTCCGGGCGGCCAGAACGCCCGCCGACGCCAACGCGCTGCAGGTTCCCGCCCAATAGTCGTCATCTGCTTCCATCGCGCGGAAGAGCAGGGATGCCCGGGCCAGGCCCCGGGCATGACGAGGGGTGTTGTTGACACCTCCGTCCAACGCCCTACATTAGACCTGTTCCGAGGGGTGCTCCGACGAGGAGCTGAGATACCGCAAGCTTGGGCAGTTTGGCTCAAGACCGCGGTGACCCTTTGAACCTGATCCGGGTCATGCCGGCGAAGGGACAGGGATGTACCAGAAGTCAGATCTGCGCGGGGATTCCCCCGTTTCCATCATCGGCGCGGGCATTGCCGGCGCATGGCAGGCGTTGCTGTTCGCCCAGGCCGGCCATGCCGTCACCCTGTACGAGCGCAGTGACGCCGATATGACGCTTTCCACCAGCCACTGGGCCGGCGGCATGCTGGCGCCCTGGTGCGAGGCCGAGGCCTCTGAGCCCGTGATCGGCCGGCTCGGCATCCGCTCGCTCGACCTGTGGCGCGAGCATTTTCCCGACACCCCCTTCAACGGCTCGCTGGTCGTGGCGCATGCGCGCGACCGCGCCGATTTCGAACGCTTTGCCAAACTCACCACCGGCCATGTCAGGCTCGACGCGCAGGCGTTGGGCGAGCTCGAACCGTCGCTGGATGGCCGCTTTCGCAGCGGCCTGTTCTACGCCGGTGAAGGCCATGTCGAGCCGCGCCGCGTGCTGCCCGAGCTGCACGCCCGCATCGAGGCGGCCGGCGGCACCATCAAGTTCGACAGCGATGCCAGCGCGGAAAATCTCGACGGCATCGTGATCGATTGCCGCGGCCTCTCCGCGCGCGACGAGCAGCCCGAGCTGCGCGGCGTCAAGGGCGAGATGATCGTCGTCGAAACCTCAGAGGTCGAGCTGTCCCGCCCGGTGCGGCTGATCCACCCACGCTGGCCGCTCTACGTCATCCCTCGCGGCGACGGCAGGTTCATGCTGGGCGCGACCTCGATCGAGGCCGAGGACACCGGCGTCAGCGTCCGCTCGGCGCTGGAGCTTTTGGGCGCCGCCTACGCCGTGCACCCGGCCTTCGCCGAAGCCCGCATCGTCGAGTTCGGCTCGGGCCTCCGTCCCGCCTACCCCGACAATCTGCCACGGATCACGGCCGGCAAGAACAAGATCGCCGTCAACGGGCTTTACCGCCACGGTTTCCTGCTGGCGCCCGCGCTCGCGGAAGCAACGCTCGCCTATGTCCAGCGCGGCGCCATCGACAATGAGGTGATGCGATGCGTGTAACCGTCAACGGCGAGCCGCGCGAGATCGCCTCGACGCGCGTCGACGCGCTGCTCAGCGAACTCGAATACGAAGGCACGCATTTCGCCATCGCGCTGAATTACGACGTGCTGCCGAAAAGCCGCTGGGCTGAGACTGCGCTGAAAGCCGGCGACGAGATCGAAATCATCACGCCGCGGCAGGGAGGGTGATGGTGATGATGCGTGATTGGCTTGCACGTCATTCCGGGGCGCGCGTCAGCGCGAACCCGGAATCTGGAGGATACACACTCGCACTTCACTTCGAGATTCCGGATCGGTCCGCTGCGCGGACCGTCCGGAATGACGGAGAATCCTGATGCTGAACTTCTACGGCAAAACCTTTTCCTCCCGCCTCCTGATCGGTACGGCGCTCTATCCTTCGCCCGCTATCATGCAGGACGCGATCCGCGCATCGGGCGCCAACATCGTCACCGTGTCGCTGCGGCGCGAGGCCGCCGGCGGCAAGAGCGGGGATGCGTTCTGGTCGCTGATCCGCGAGCTCGATGTCACCGTACTGCCGAACACCGCCGGCTGCCGCAGCGTGCGCGAGGCGGTGACCACGGCAAAGCTCGCGCGCGAATTGTTCTCCACGCCCTGGATCAAGCTGGAAGTGATCGCCGACAACGACACGCTGCAGCCCGATGTCGTCGGTCTGGTCGAAGCGGCCTCCGTCCTGATCAAGGACGGCTTTGAAGTGTTCCCCTACTGCACCGAAGATCTTTCCGTCGCGATGCGGCTGGTCGACGCCGGCTGCAAGGTGGTGATGCCATGGGCCGCGCCGATCGGCAGCGCAAAAGGCATCACCAACCGCGACGCCTTGAGGTTGATGCGCGAGCGCCTGCCGGACATCACGCTGGTGGTCGACGCCGGCCTCGGCGCGCCCTCGCATGCGGCGCACGCGCTCGAACTCGGCTACGACGCCGTGCTGCTCAATACCGCGGTGGCAAAGGCCGCCGATCCGGTCGCGATGGCGAATGCGTTCCGCCTCGGCGTCGAAGCCGGCCGCACCGCTTACGAAGCCGGCCTGATGGAAGCCCGCGACTTCGCCTCCCCCTCAACCCCTGTGATCGGGACCCCGTTCTGGCATGCCGTATCCTGACAGATTTTATCCCGTAGTCGACAGCGTCGCCTGGGTGGCCCGGCTGGCGCGGCTCGGCGTCGGCACGATTCAACTGCGCGCCAAGGACCTCAATGAATCGGAGGCGCTGCAGATCGTCACCGACGCGCTCGAAGCCATCAAGGGCACCGACACCAAACTCGTCGTCAACGATTATTGGCGCGCGGCGATCGTCGCCGGCGCCCAGCATCTGCATCTTGGTCAGGAAGATCTCGTCGACGCCGACCTCGACGAGATCCGAAAAGCCGGACTGACGCTCGGCATCTCCACCCATGACGACGAGGAGCTGGCGACCGCGCTCGCCGCCAAGCCCGATTATATCGCGCTCGGTCCGATCTTCCCGACCACGCTGAAATCGATGCGGTTTGCGCCGCAGGGCATTCCAAAGATCACCGAGTGGAAGAAGCGCATCGGCGACATCCCGCTGGTCGCGATCGGCGGCATCAAGTTCGAACAGGCAGTCGAGATTTTTGCGGCCGGCGCCGACTCGATCGCCGTCGTCAGCGACGTCACCCAGAATGCCGATCCGGACGCACGGGTGCGGCAATGGCTGGGCCAGAGCGCGAAGGCCGCGTGAGATGATTACGAACCCATCAACCGTCATTGCGAGCAAAGCGAAGCAATCCATTGGCGCCGCACACTCGGTGACAATGGATTGCTTCGTCGCGGAGCCTGTCATCGGGCGGCGCTTCGCGCCGACCCGTTGGCTCCTCGCAATGACGAAAAAAACAGACAGAACATAACGGAGGATACAGTATGAACATCCGCTCCAATCCCGACACCACGCTCCCCGCCGTCACCACCGGCCCGCTCGCCTCCTCGCGAAAAATCTTCGCCACCCCCGACGCCGCGCCCGACCTGCGCGTGCCCTTGCGCGAGATCATCCTCTCGGAAGCCGCGGGCGAGCCCAATCTTCCCGTCTACGACACCTCCGGCCCCTACACCGACCCCTCCGTCACCATCGACGTCAACGCCGGCCTCCCCCGCAACCGTCTCGCCTGGGTGAAGGAACGCGGCGGCGTCGAGGAATATGAGGGCCGCGCGATCAAGCCGGAGGACAACGGCAATGTCGGTGCCTCGCATGCCGCAAAGGCCTTCACCGCGCATCACAAGCCGATCCGCGGCCTCGACGGTCACAAGATCACGCAACTCGAATTCGCCCGCGCCGGCATCATCACGAAAGAGATGATCTACGTCGCCGAGCGCGAAAATCTCGGCCGCAAGCAGCAGCTCGAGCGCGCGGAAGCGGCATTGGCTGATGGTGAAAGCTTCGGCGCCGCGGTGCCCGCCTTCATCACCCCGGAGTTCGTGCGCAGCGAGATCGCGCGCGGCCGCGCCATCATCCCCTGCAACATCAACCACGCCGAACTCGAGCCGATGATCATCGGCCGCAATTTTCTCACCAAGATCAACGCCAATATCGGCAACTCCGCCGTCACCTCCTCGGTGGAAGAGGAAGTCGACAAGATGGTGTGGGCGATCCGCTGGGGCGCCGACACCGTGATGGACCTCTCGACCGGCCGCAACATCCACACCACCCGCGAATGGATCCTGCGCAACTCGCCGGTTCCGATCGGCACCGTTCCGATCTACCAGGCGCTGGAGAAGTGCGAAGGCGATCCGGTCAAACTGACCTGGGAGCTCTACAAGGACACGCTGATCGAGCAGTGCGAACAGGGCGTCGACTACTTTACCATCCACGCCGGCGTGCGCCTGCCCTATATCCACCTCACCGCCAACCGCGTCACCGGCATCGTCTCGCGCGGCGGCTCGATCATGGCGAAGTGGTGCTTGGCGCATCACAAGGAGAGCTTCCTCTACACCCATTTCGACGAGATCTGCGACCTCATGCGCAAGTACGACGTCTCGTTCTCGCTCGGCGACGGCCTGCGCCCCGGCTCGATCGCGGATGCCAACGACCGCGCGCAGTTCGCCGAACTGGAGACGCTCGGCGAGCTGACCAAGATCGCGTGGGACAAGGGCTGCCAGGTGATGATCGAAGGCCCCGGCCACGTGCCGATGCACAAGATCAAGATCAACATGGACAAGCAGCTCAAGGAATGCGGCGAAGCCCCGTTCTATACGTTAGGCCCGCTGACGACTGACATCGCGCCGGGCTACGACCACATCACCTCAGGGATTGGCGCGGCTATGATCGGCTGGTTCGGCTGCGCCATGCTCTGCTACGTCACCCCGAAGGAGCATCTGGGTCTCCCCGACCGCAACGACGTCAAGGTCGGCGTCATCACCTACAAGATCGCCGCGCACGCCTCCGATCTCGCCAAGGGCCACCCCGCCGCGCAACTGCGCGACGACGCCCTCTCGCGTGCGCGGTTCGACTTCCGCTGGACCGACCAGTTCAACCTCGGCCTCGATCCGGATACGGCCAAGAACTTCCACGACGAGACGCTGCCGAAGGAAGCCCACAAGGTCGCGCATTTCTGTTCGATGTGCGGTCCAAAGTTCTGCTCGATGAAGATCACGCAGGACGTGCGGGACTATGCGGCGACGCTGAACGATCCCGACAAGCGCGCGGTCGCCGGCGTCGGCATGTCGATGTCCGGCGTGATCGAGGACGGCATGGCGACGATGTCGCAGAAGTTCAAGGAAATGGGATCGAGTGTGTATCTGGATGCGGACAAGGTGAAGGAGAGCAACCGGGTGCTGTGAGAACGGCATACGCATCCTGAAAGCAATGACCGACAGTCTGACCGGTGTCTGGGACGGCACCTTTGTTCAGCAGCAGGTAGGAATGGTCACGTTTCTGGCGACGCTCATCGAAACCGGTAGCGCGCTCACAGGAAACGTGACCGAACCCTGCACCGTCCCCGGCTGCCCGATCAGCACCCACAACGCCTCGATCGCGGGCCATCGATCCGGCAGCACCGTCTCGTTCGTCAAACGCTACGAGCCGCCGGGCCACGGCTACGCCACCGTCTCCTATGAGGGCACGGTCAATGCCGAGGCGACGGAAATCGACGGGCGCTGGAAGCTGCCGGGCACCGCGGTCTCCGGGACGTTTTTGATGGTGCGTTCGAGCAAGCCTGCGGAATCGGTTGCAACGGAAGAGCGGGCGAAGGAGCCGGCGCGGTAACGAGCAGGCGTAGCCCGGATGAGCGCAGCGACATCCGGGTTAAGTCGTCCCGCATATCGCTACGCTCATGCGGGCTACGGCCCTCGGCTTCCCCTCCTCCGACCAAGGAAAGACGATGCCCGCTATCGACACGGTGAAGGCGCACTACGACGCGCTGGCGCGGCGCGATCTCGATGCTGCGCTTGACGTCATCGGCGACGATGCGGTGTGGGAATTTTCCGGCCCCGACACGATTCCGTTCGCAGGGCGATGGCTCGGCCGCAGCGGCGCGCGGGAGTTCTTCGAGCGGATACGCTCGACGGTCGAGGTCAGGGCATTCAGGGTGACGCGCATGATCGCCGATGGCGATACGGTTGCGGTGTTCGGCAGCGAGCGTTTTCTGGTGAAGGCGACCGGCAGGGAATGGGCGGTCGAATGGGTGCAGGTGCACGAGGTGCGCGACGGGCAGATCATCCGGTTTCGCGAATATACCGATACAACCGCGATCGCGGGGGCCTACGCCCGATAGTTGCCGCCAACGCAACGCGTGCACTCAAGCCAATTGATTACCTTGACTTGCACGCGAGCCTGGCCAAAATGTTCGCAGAGCTGCACTTCCCGCTCAGCTCTGGGGACGAGGGGCGTTGTGAAATTTTTGAATGTCGCGTCGGCTCGATCCGCGCGTTTGCTTGCGGCCGGGCTGGCGCTCAATCTCCTTACCGCCTGTTCGACAGTGCACAATCAAACAGTTGGGGCTGCGGCAACTTTTGTCCCTGTTACGCCCAGGGCCGGCTACGCAACCGTGTACATCGGACGCCCCTTTACCTTTCACACCAGCGTATTTGCGCTTCCGATCGAGGTCGATGGCAAGCGGCTGACGTCGCTTCCTCCTGGGCAGTACGCGACCGTCGAACTGCCACCCGGCCGGCACAGCGTCGGTTCGCCAAACGAGTATTGGACACGCGTCATCTCGGGAGTGCCGCATCCCGCTGAATTCGTGGTGGAGGCCGGGAAGTCCTACTACCTGCTGCCCAAGCGCTGGGGCGAAGATGCCGGTTACAGCTACACGATGGTCGGATCGGTCGTCGTCCCGCAGAGGACCGCGGTCGCTCACAGTACGTTTTCAGTACAGGCCGCTGCAGCGAACGACGCGCCGCCCCGAATTCAGGCAACTCAATTCCGCCAAGACTCAATAGCGAAGCGGCATGGACAGGATGAGGGAAAGCGACGTGCAGGAATATTCGACGCTGTGCAGCGAGGATCTGCGAAACATCATCCACCATTTGGCGACCGTCTCGCTGTCGAGGTGATTACGCCTACGGTTAACTACGAGCTATGCTTGCTCTCCGATCAACCTGACGAATGATCAATCATGCGAACAATACGGCGCTTGCTGCGCTAGCCCTCTGCCTCACCACGCTTCTCGGTGCTCGCGACGTTCTCGCGCAAAACGGAAAAGCCGGTGCGCTAAAGCAGAGCGCAGCGCCGGCCGCTGCGCTGCCGACCAATTACCGGCAGTTGATCGCCGAATATATCCGGACGCGGAATCGCTACGTGGTGCGCGACGCCAAGATTTCCAAACCCTATGAACGGTGGGGAGGTCTGCTTAGGGGCGGAACATTTACGGCGGTTTGCATTGCCGTGTTCCGCGACAATCCGTTCGGGATCGTCGTTCGCGACAACTGGGTCGTCAGATTTGAAGATCGGCAAATCAAACCGGTCGCAATGGGAATGGAAAGTTGCTCCGATCTTTCCCCCTTCCCCGAACTCATAAAGGCGCTCGCGCGTCCGCGAGCGTAGCAGCAATCGCGATTATCTGCCTGCTACCGAACATATACTTCAGGGTGTATTGATTAATTGACAAAACTTTTCCGTGCTTATTAATCTTTCATTAACCATTCGCGCCCACCCTTCCCTGCGGCTGGAGGGCTTGTGATTCCTGATGTTTCTGCTCCGCGTTTCGGAGCAAGCGTCGATCGGGAGGTGTTGATGCCCCGTGAGTATTTTGACGTTTATCTCGGCACGGACTGCGTTCCGATGACCGAAGTTCCACTATCGGATTTTCAAAGCCCGTCGCCCCACGAGATCGTGCCGATGCTGATCGGCTCGACAGTCGAGGCGATCGAGCGCGAGCTCGTGCTGCAGACGCTGGCGCGCTGCCACGGCAACCGCACCCATGCCGCGCGCCTGCTCGGGCTTTCGGTGCGCACGATGCGCAACAAGATCCGGCAGTACGGGAACGATGGGGTCGACATACCCGCCCACAACTAGAGCGAAGGCTGAGCAAAGCGACCTTGTCCCGTCGTGGCCTGGGGAGCGAAGGCGGAAGCGTGCCCACCATCATGAGCGCGGCGTGGCGCCCCACTATTCCAGTGACACCGGTGGTTGAATCGAGGAGCCGCGGCGTACTGGATCCCCGCATGCGCCGGGATGACGGTGATTCGTCGCGGCACGACCTCATAGCCCATGACTATGCTTCAGCGCACCATCGGGCGGAACCATACGCCTATTTGAAAATCAAATCGCGAAGCCACACTCCGATTATTTTTTGTTTACCCGTCGAGATTGAAATGACGATGACTTATTTTCGACGTACGGAAAGCCAACAGAAGAACAGGAA
This sequence comes from Bradyrhizobium jicamae, assembly GCF_001440395.1. Lineage (GTDB taxonomy): Bacteria > Pseudomonadota > Alphaproteobacteria > Rhizobiales > Xanthobacteraceae > Bradyrhizobium > Bradyrhizobium jicamae. The sequence continues at coordinate 11,778 of NZ_LLXZ01000225.1, forward strand.
TCGCAGTCGCCAGAAGACAAAGAAGGGTGGCGGGAAGGGAAAACGTGGGTGAACTCCTGGGCTCGATAGCATTCTCGTTGATCGTCATTGCCGTAATCGCCGGCGCCTGGGCCTGGATTTCAACGCTGTTCAGGAAGGGAACGATGGCGCTGCTCGGCTTCGAGCAGGTCTGTGTCCGGCAGTTCGAAACCGTCCTGCTCTATCGTAACGGGCGCTTTGAAAAAGCGCTTACCCCCGGCCGGCACAATGTCCGCGCCAACGGCCGCCAACTGGCGCGGATCGACCTGCGCACCGAGGTGTTTCGGTTGACGCAAAACGCGGTCTCCGCGGACAGCTTTGCCGTCAGCCTCATCTATGTCGCGCGGACCCAGATCGTCGATCCCCGGGCCTCGTTCGAGAGCACGCAGAACTACCGGGACGAGATCTGCATGCGCCTGCAATCGGTGGTGAAGGCGATGTGCAGCCGCAAGCCGCGACTCGACATTCAGACTGACCACCAGAGCTTCAGCCATAGCGTTCAGAAAGCGGCCAACCAGGTGTTCCGCTCGATCGGTTGCGAATGCCTGACCTTTGAGCTGATGCAGGTCGAAACCGCCGGGCCGGCCATCGAGCTGGACAACAGGCGAACGGGCCTGGCGGCGCGCGCCTCAGGCGGCGTGGCTGAGAAAGGCGCACTCGCTGCGATGTGATCGCGCCGGGCTCGTTGGCCGATCGATCGGGCACGCCCGTGCCGGGACCGGGGCGCCTGGAGTACCGTTGGGCCGTTACGGCACCCGACAGGAGGCGGCCATGCTGCGCCGCTCCCAATTTCGAATGGATTCTTTCTACGCTGGCGCCCGGGCCGCAGCGCGATACCCCACAACGCTTGAGGCCCCGCGCAGCTCGTCTGCGCAAGCCGAATGGCTTTCGGGATTGCACAAATGGCGGCAATGCCCAATTTTCCCGTATCGTCATTCAGTACGGACATCCCTGACATGAGCCAGACCAAACTGTTCGAGCCCTTCAAGCTTGGCCCCCTGACGCTCCCCAATCGTTTCGCGATGGCGCCGCTGACCCGCAACCGCGCGGTGCCTCCCGGCATGGTGCCGAGCCCGCTCGCAGTCGACTATTACGGCCAGCGCGCCTCGGCCGGGCTCCTGATCACCGAAGCCAGCCAGGTCTCACAGCAGGGCCAGGGCTATCAGGATACGCCCGGCATCTATTCCAGGGAGCAGGTCGAAGGCTGGCGCAAGGTCACCGACCGCGTGCATGAAAAAGGCGGCCGCATCTTCATCCAGATCTGGCATGTCGGCCGCATCTCGCACACCACGCTGCAGCCTGGCGGCGGCAAGCCGGTGGGACCGTCAGCGATCCGCGCCAAGGGCAAGACCTTTGTGAACGGCACCTTCACTGAAATCTCCGAGCCGCGCGCGCTGGAGTTTTCCGAGATTCCAGGGATCATCGACGACTTCAAGCGCGGCACCGAGAACGCGCTCGCCGCCGGCTTCGACGGCATCGAGATCCACGGCGCCAACGGCTATCTGCTCGACCAGTTCGCGAAGGACGGCACCAACAAGCGCACCGACGCCTACGGCGGCTCAATCGAGAACCGCGCCAGACTGATGCTGGAAGTGTCGAAGGCGGTCGCCACGGTCGCCGGCCCCGAACGCACCGGCATCCGCATTTCGCCGGTAACGCCGGCCAATGATGTTTCCGACTCTAATCCGCAGCCGCTGTTCGATCACATCGTCGACGGGCTCAACGCGCTGAAGCTGACCTACATCCACGTCATCGAAGGCGCAACCGGCGGCCCACGCGACATCGCGCCGTTCAATTATGCATCACTGCGCAAGCGCTTCAGCGGAGCCTATGTCGCCAACAACGGCTATGATTTCGATCTCGCGACGAAGGTGCTCGAAGCCGGCGCCGCCGATCTGATCGCGTTTGGCAAACCGTTCATTTCGAACCCGGATCTGGTCGAGCGCCTGAAGAAGGGCGCGCCGCTGAACGAGTGGGACAAGAATACGTTCTATGGCGGCGGCGCCAAGGGATATACGGATTATCCGACGCTAGGAGCAGCGCAAGCGGCGGAGTAACGGGAACGACGCTCTCTCCCCGTCATTGCGAGCGTAGCGAAGCAATCCATCTCTCCGCTTGCCGAAGCTTGGATTGCTTCGTCGCTTCGCTCCCTTGCGCAAACGCTCCGCGTTTGTCGCAGGCAATGACGGTGGCTAGATCGCTCCTGGCCCTCCTCGCATCAACCTCACGCCGACGCGCGCGTATCAGCCTCGCTCGCTACCATCCGCTCGACGATACGCCGCATCCGCTGCGGCGCCGCATCGATCGCGAGCCGGATCGATTTGGCGTTCGGCCGCGCCTGCGCGACCTCTTCGATACGCTCCAGAATCTCCTTGTCCTCGTTGAAGGCGATGCGGAAATCGGCATGCAGGCGCTGATCGGTCTCGGTGTCGTCGAGCGCGAAATTGCGGACATGGAGCCAATGGTCGAGACAGACGTGCTCATCCACCGGCGTGATGAAGTGGCAGGCAAAGATCCGCAGTCCCGCGCCGCGGTCCTCCGGCCTCGCAATCGCGCCGGCGTCCGCGCTGCCGAAATCGATCACCGCGATGCAGGGCGCGACATAGTCGTAGTAATGCCAGCGATCCACATTGCCGCTGAAATTGCCGTACTTTGCGAACAGCGGAATCGCCGGCGCGTCCCTGATCCAGCGCCACACCAGCACGCCGCGCTCGCCAAAGGTATGCTCGACCGGAATCTCCTCGCTCGCCGCATTGCCCAGCGTCGACAGATGCACGAAGCTGACATGGGCAGGATCGCAGAGATTGTCGGCGAGGTTGAGGTAGTTGGTGTCGATCCGCAGCGCGTCGCCCTCGGCGGCGTGCCAGCCGGCCTGGCCGAATTGCGGGAGATCGTAGATCAGCGACGGATCGGCCAGCGCGGGATCGCCGGGCCAGATCCACACCAGCCCCATTTTCTCGTGCAGCGGATAGGACGGCACGCGCGCATTCGGCGGAATCGTCGGCTGCCCGGGAATGCGGACACAGCGCCCGTCGCGGCCGAACGTCATGCCGTGATAGCCGCACTCGATGGCGTCGCCCTTGAGCTTGCCCATCGACAGCGGCGCGAACCGATGCGGACACATGTCATCAAGCGCGACCGGTTCGCCGGCCTCGCTGCGATAAACGACGAGATCTGCGCCCAGAATGCGATGGCGCGACAAGGCGCGCGTCACGTTGCGCGACCAGGTGAGCGGATACCAGGTATTGCGGGGAGCGAGCAGAGTCATGGCATGAAATCCGGTTGGTCAATTCTTCAGTTTGGCCAGCACTTCGGTATCGGCGGGCTGGAAGTCCGCGCCGTCGACATAGCGCCAGTCGGTCATCACGCCCTGCCCGTCTCGCACCGCGAGCTTGCCGATATAGACGCCCATGGTCGATTGGTGGTCGATGGCACGGAAGGCGATGTTGCCGACGGGCGTGTCGGCCTTCAGCTGCTCGGTGGCCTTGATCAGGTCATCGGCTTTGGTCGAACCGGCATTCTCGATCGCCTTCGCCAGCATGATCGTGTTGATGTAGCCGATCAGCGCGCCGATGTTCGGCGTCTCCTTGAAGCGGCCGACATAGGCCTTAAGGAATGCGTCATGCGCCGGTGTCTTGATCTCGCCTGGGGGATAGCCGGTGACCAGCCATCCGACCGGCGCTTCGTCCTTGAGCGGCGCCAGATATTCGGGCTCTCCGGCGAGGAGGCTGACGACGGCGCGGTTGGCAAAGGCGTTGCGGGTGGTGCCCTCACGCACGAGCTTGGCGAGATCGGAACCGAAGGTCGCGTTGAACACCGCTTCCGGATTGGCCGCCGACATCGCCTGCACGATCGGCCCGGCATCGACCTTGCCGAGCGGCGGCCATTGCTCGGAGACGAACTCGACGTCCGGCCGCAGCCGCATCAATTCGCGCTTGAAGCTGGCCACGGCCGCCTGTCCGAACTCGTAGTTCGGCGCGATCGTCGCCCAGCGCCGCGCCGGGAACTTGGCCGCCTCCTTCGCCAGGATGGAGGCCTGCGTGTAGGTGCTCGGCCGCAGCCGGAACGTATAGCGGTTGCCCTTCTCCCAGATCAGCGCATCCGTCAGCGGCTGCGAAGCCATGAAGAAGATCTGCTTCTGCTTGGCGAAATCGGCGACCGCAAGGCCGACATGGGAGAGGATGGTGCCGGTCAGGAGATCGACCCGCTCCGCGTCGACCAGTTGCGCTGCCGCGGTGATCGCAACGTCGGGCTTGCCGGCATCGTCGCGGGAAATGATCTCGAGCTTGCGGCCGAGCACGCCGCCCTTGCCGTTGATCTCGTCGCGGGCGAGTTCCCAGCCCTGGCGGTAGCCGCGGGTGCCGATGGGTAGCGCCGAATAGCTGGAGATTTCGCCGATCCTGATCGGCGGCGGGTCGGCCGCCAGCGCAACGCCGCCGGTTGCTACCCAAGCAAGTACGACCAGTTGCAAGGCACCTGACAACCGCATGCCACCCTCCCGCCATTGGAGACCAGTCTATGTATGTAGTACTTACTTCATATCGAATACCCGCTTAGAGGGATTGTCAACGGCCAAAAATCCGCAGGGCTTGCCAAAAAGCGGGCAGGCCCCATCCTGCCGGCGGTGATTTGCGAAGGTGCGCCATGGCGAACGAGACAGAAGCTTCCGGACGCGAGCGCCCTGCTCGCGCGCGAACGGCAGCCCCGCGCAAGAAGGCGACGCCCCGTCGGCGCATCAGGGCGCCGGACCAGACGCGCGAGGCATTATTGCGCGCGGCAGTCGCCGAGTTCGCGCGCGAGGGCTATGGCGGCGCCCGCGTCGACCGCATCAGCAAGGCGGCCAAGAGCAACGACCGCATGCTCTATTACTATTTCAAGAGCAAGGAGAAGCTGTTCCATCATGTGATCGAGCATTCCTATGCCGATCTCGTCTCCCGCGAGGAGGCGCTCGATCTCGATTTCGCCCGGCCGCGCGAGGCGCTCGCCGCGCTGGTCGCGTTCAACTGGAGTTACTATTGGGAGCACCCGGAGCTGTTGAGCATCCTGGCGTCCGAGAACCTTTTCAAGGGACGCCACGTCAAGAACAACATCCGCCGCAGTTTTGCCAACACGCAGCTCGGCATGCTCAACCGGGTGATCGAGAGCGGGACCAGGCTTGGGCTGTTCAAGCCGGATTGCGACAGCTTCCACATCTACCTCTCGATCCTGTCGCTGACCTATTTCTATCGCGCCAACCTCTACACGCTGTCGAGCTACATGCAGATCGACCTTGCCGAGGATGGCCGGCGCAAAGCCTGGCTCGCGCATGTGCAGGCGATGATCGACGATCTGGTGCGGCGGCGGGATTGAGGGGCGTAAGGAGAGGTGCTCCCTCGTCCGTCATTGCGAGGAGCGCAGCGACGAAGCAATACTTCAGCGAGTGGCGAGATGGATTGCTTCGCTCCGCTCGCAATGACGGCGGGCCCATTTGCCGGCCGCTTGGATGCAAGCCCAACGGAAAGAAAAAGGCCGGGATCGCTCCCGGCCTTCCGTTTCTCCGCTCGTCACGCCCCGCGAATGCAGGGCATCCAGTCGCCGCGGCCGTCAGAAGCGAAAGGCCGCGGCGTACCGGACCGTCCGAGGACGATGACGCCGGGGGATCACTTCGCTTCCGCCCGCTTGGGCGGGGTGGCCGGCCACGACTTCACCAGCGTGTCGTAGTCGACGGTTTCGCCCTTCGGCTTCTCGTTCGCCAGCTTGCGCTGCGGCGCGACGTTGCCGTCCTTCTCGGACTTCTTGAACCAGAACTCCGCCGTCTCCTTCTTGTTCAGCTTCGGCCCGCACTCCTTCTGCACGCCGGACTTCTCAAGACGTTCGAGCACCGAGTCCTGGGCTGCGGCCAGTGCGTCCATCGCCTGCTGCGGCGTCTTGGCACCGGACGACGCGTCGCCGATGTTCTGCCACCACAATTGCGCAAGCTTCGGATAGTCAGGCACGTTGTTGCCGGTCGGGGTCCACTGCACGCGCGCGGGCGAGCGGTAGAACTCGATCAGGCCGCCGAGCTTCGGTGCACGTTCAGTAAAGGACTTATCCCAGATGTCGGATTCGCGCACAAAGGTGAGGCCGACATGGCTCTTCTTCAAGCTGACCGTCTTGGAGTTGATGAACTGCAGATAGAGCCAGGCCGCCTTGCGGCGATCGGGCGGGGTCGACTTCAACAACGTGGCGGAGCCGGCGTCCTGATAGCCGAGCTTCATGCCTTCCTTCCAGTACGAGCCGTGCGGCGACGGCGCCATACGCCACTTCGGCGTGCCGTCCGCGTTCACGACCGGGATACCGGGCTTCACCATGTCGGCGGTGAAGGCGGTGTACCAGAAGATCTGCTGCGCGATCGCACCTTGTGCCGGCACCGGTCCCGATTCGGAGAAGGTCATGCCTAGCGCCTGCGGCGGGGCATACTTCTTCATCCACTCGAGATATTTGACGATCGAATAGACCGCCGCCGGGCCATTGGTGTCACCGCCGCGCTCGACGGACGAGCCGACGGGACGGCAGCCTTCCATGCGGATGCCCCATTCATCGACCGGCTTGCCGTTCGGGATGCCCTTGTCGCCGTTGCCGGCCATCGACAGCCAGGCGTCGGTGAACCGCCAGCCGAGCGAGGGGTCCTTCTTGCCATAGTCCATGTGGCCATAGACCTTGACGCCGTTGATCTCCTTGATGTCGTTGGTGAAGAACTCGGCGATGTCTTCATAGGCCGACCAGTTCACGGGAACGCCGAGCTCGTAGCCATACTTGGCCTTGAACTTGGCCTTGTACTCCGGATTGGAGAACCAGTCGTAGCGGAACCAATAGAGGTTCGCGAACTGCTGGTCGGGAAGCTGATAGAGTTTGCCGTCCGGACCCGTGGTGAAGGACTTGCCGATGAAGTCGTTGACGTCGAGCTGCGGATTGGTGACGTCCTTGCCCTCTCCGGTCATGTAATCCGACAGGATCACGGTCTGGCCGTAGCGGAAGTGGGTGCCGATCAGATCGGAGTCATTGATCCAGCCATCATAGACGTTCTTGCCGGACTGCATCTGCGTCTGCAGCTTTTCAACGACGTCACCTTCCTGGATCAGGTCGTGCTTGACCTTGATGCCGGTGATTTCGGTGAAGGCCTTCGCCAGGGTGCGTGATTCATACTCATGCGTCGTGATCGTTTCCGAGACGACGTTGATTTCCATTCCCTTGAAGGGGGCGGCGGCCTTTTCGAACCACTGCAACTCCTTCAGCTGGTCGGCCTTCGACAGCGTCGAGGGCTGGAATTCGCTGTCGATCCACCTCTGGTTGGTGGCGTCGTCCGCACGCGCGGGTGCGGCAATGGTCACGGAAGCGGCGATCAGCGCAACCGCGCTGGTCATCGTCAGAAAGCTCTCCTTGGTCAACGGACCATTCCTTCCTCTCAAGCGTCGCATGTTGGATCCTCCGGTTGCAGCGACAAACACAAACTCAGGCCCGGGTTGATCCCGGATCTGCTCTTCTTCGCTTGCTAGACGGTGCGGAAAATCGCAACGGCCGAGACAAGCGAAATCAGGGTTGCGAGCCACAGGCTCGAAATCTCAACGCCCTCCCCGATCGGCAACGTGGCGATCGGGTCGGTGCCGACAAAGGCGATCCACAGCAAATGAATGACGGCAGCAAGCACCAGCGAAATGAACAGTCGGTCGCCGCGCGTGGTCGGAATGCGCAGAACCCCGACGCGCTCGGCTTCGGGATAGACGGCCGCGAGCCAGGTCATGACACCGAGCGTCAGCGCCAGCATCACGAAGAAGATCGCGGTCGGCAGCGTCCAGGCCATCCATGCGATGTGTTCCATGGCTACACCCGTCCCAGCGCGAACCCGCGCGCGATGTAGTTGCGGACGAACCAGATCACCAGCGCGCCGGGGATGATGGTGAGCACGCCGGCGGCGGCGAGCAGGCCCCAGTCCATGCCGGCGGCAGAGACCGTGCGCGTCATGATGGCCGAGATCGGCTTGGCGTTGACCGACGTCAGCGTTCGCGCCAGCAGCAACTCGACCCAGGAGAACATGAAGCAGAAGAAGGCAGCGACGCCGATGCCGCTCGCGATCAAGGGCACCAAGATCTTGGCGAAGAAGCGCGGAAACGAATAGCCGTCGAGGAACGCAGTCTCGTCGATCTCGCGCGGCACGCCCGAGACGAAGCCTTCGAGAATCCAGACCGCCAAGGGTACGTTGAAGATGCAGTGCGCGAGCGCGACCGCCCAGGGCGTATCGAACAAATTGATCGCCGAATAGAGGTTGAAGAACGGCAACGCAAACACCGCCGCCGGCGCCATGCGGTTCGACAACAGCCAGAAGAACAGATGTTTGTCGCCGAGGAAGCGGTAGCGCGAGAAAGCGTAGGCCGCCGGCAAGGCCACCGCAATCGAGATCACGGTGTTGATCAGAACGTAGGTGAGCGAGTTGATGTAGCCGGAATACCAGCTCTCATCGGTGAAGATGCGCTTGTAGTTCTCCAGCGTCGGCTGGTGCGGCCACAGCGTCATCGTCGTGACGATTTCGGTATTGGTCTTGAAGCTCATGTTGACGAGCCAGTAGATCGGCAACAGCAGAAAGATCAGGAACGACACCATGATGATGCGACGGCCGGGAATCGAGTTCATCACGCGGCTCCCTTCTTTTCGGGACGCTCGGTCCCGGCATTCGTCATCACGGTATAGAACACCCAGCAGACGATCAGGATGATCAGGTTGTAGACCAGCGAAAGTGCTGCGGCCTTGCCGAGATCGAACTGCCCGAGCGCGATCTTGACCAGCTCGATCGAGACGAAGGTGGTCGAGTTGCCGGGACCGCCGCCGGTGACGACGAACGGCTCGGTGTAGATCATGAAACTGTCCATGAAGCGCAGCAGCACGGCAATCAGAAGTACGCGGTTCATCTTCGGCAGCTGGATCGCCTTGAACACCGCCCAGCGCGAGGCGCCGTCGATCTGCGCCGCCTGGTAATAGGCGTCGGGGATCGACTTCAGGCCGGCGTAGCAGAGCAGCGCGACTAGGCTGGTCCAGTGCCAGACGTCCATCACGATGACGGTGGCCCAGGCATCGAACTCGTTGGAGACATAATTATAGTCGATGCCGAGACTGTTCAGCGTATAGCCGAGCAGGCCAATGTCGGGGCGGCCGAAAATCTGCCAGATCGTACCGACCACGTTCCACGGGATCAGCAACGGCAGCGCCAGGATCACGAGGCAGACGGCGACAGTCCAGCCCTCGCGCGGCATCGACAGCGCCACGACGATGCCGAGCGGCACCTCGATCGCAAGGATGATGGCGGAGAACAGCAGGTTGCGGCCGAGCGAAGCGAGGAAGCGGCCGCCGAGGTCGGTCGAGGGATCGAGCAGCTCCTTGAACCAGCCGACGCCATTCCAGAAGAACTGGTTGTTGCCGAACGTGTCCTGCATCGAATAGTTCACGACCGTCATCAGCGGCAGGATCGCGGAGAACGCGACCACCGCAAATACCGGCAGCACCAGGAACCAGGCTTTCTGATTGATGGTCTTGTCCATCAGGCAACCCCCTCGACCAGACGGCTGTCGGCATAGACGTGAACATGGGCGGGATCGAACACGAGCCCGACCGTGTTGTCGGATACGGAGAATCCCGGCGGCACGCGCGCGGCAAACTTGACATCGCCGATCCGTACCCGGGCGAAACGCGCGCGACCGAGATCGTCGATGCGCTCGATATTCGCCGATAGCAGGCCCGGCGCGGGAGCGGCGATGTTAACGAATTCCGGCCGCACGCCGATCTCGATCTTCGCACCCGCCGGCAGCACGCCGTAACTGCGATGCAGGCGGATGACATGGCCGTCGATGCGCGCCTCGTGCCCGCTCACGACAGCCGGCACGATGTTCATCCCGGGCGAGCCGATAAAATAGCCGACGAAGGTATGCGCGGGCTTGTCGAACAGTTCGGCCGGCGTCCCGCTCTGCACCACGCGGCCGTCATGCATGACGACCACCGTATCGGCAAAGGTCAGCGCTTCGGTCTGGTCGTGGGTGACGTAGATCATCGTGAGATCGAGTTCGCGGTGCAGCGCCTTCAGCTTCGAGCGCAGCTGCCATTTCAGCTCGGGATCGATCACCGTCAGCGGCTCGTCGAACAGGACCGCGGCGACGTCGGAGCGGACGAGGCCGCGGCCGAGCGAAATCTTCTGCTTGGCGTCGGCTGTCAGGCGCGTCGCCTTACGGTCGAGATAGAACGTGAGATCCAGCAGATCGGCGATCTGCCTCACCCGCTTCTCGACCTCGGACTTCGGCACGCCACGATTCTGCAGCGGGAATGCGAGATTCTGCCCGACCGTCATGGTGTCGTAGATCACCGGAAACTGGAACACCTGCGCGATGTTGCGCTTCTGGGTTGACAGCGGTGTGATATCGGCGCCGTCGAACAGGATTTTTCCGCGCGAGGGCGTGACGATGCCGGAGATCAGGTTGAGCAGCGTGGTCTTGCCGCAGCCGGACGGGCCGAGCAGCGCATAGGCCCCGCCCTGCCGCCAGGTCATCGTCACCGGCTTTAGCGCAAAGGATTCCGCCGGCGCGTCATTTCCGCCGTAGGAGTGCGCGAGATCCACGAGGTCAATGCGTGCCATGTCGCATCTCCCTCACGCGCTTCTATTCTTTGACGCGTTTTCTTCACGCGAACCGCCAAGCACTTCGCTTGAAAACGCTTTGCCCGGCGCGGCGACCAGACGGTCGGCAGCGTCGAACACGAAAACATTGTCGGGATCGAGCACGGCATCGAGCATATGACCGGGCTCGTATTCATGCACGCCCGGCAGCACCGCGACCCAGTTGGAGGCATCGCGGTTGAGATGCACGAAGCTTTCCGAACCGGTGATCTCGGTCACCGTGACGGTGGCGTGAAATGCGTGACGGCCGGCGATGCCGTTGGCCACCTCGAGCTGATGGGCCCGGAAGCCGACGCGATACGGGCCATCGGCAAGCCTCGCGTAAAGCCCGGTGGCCGGCGCCTGGACGCCGCCGGCGTACTGCACCGAACCGTTCTTCTTCTCGATGCCGACGATGTTGAGCGGCGGATCGGAGAACACCTGCGCCACCCGCAGCGTATCGGGCTGACGATAGACTTTTGAAGTGTCGCCGGCCTGCAGAACCTTGCCCTCCCACATGCAGACGGTGTTGCCGCCGAGCAGCAGAGCCTCGGAGGGCTCGGTCGTCGCATAGACGAAGATCGAGCCCGACGCTTCGAAGATGCGCGGCAGTTCGGCGCGCAATTCCTCGCGCAGCTTGTAATCGAGATTGGCAAGCGGCTCGTCGAGCAGCACGAGGTCGGCGCCCTTGACCAGTGCGCGCGCGATCGCCGTGCGCTGCTGCTGGCCGCCGGAAAGCTGCAACGGCGTGCGTTTCAGATAGGGCTCGAGCCGCAGCAGTTTCGCGGCCTCCTGAACCCGCCGGTCAATCTCCTCGCGCGGCCGGCCCTGCACCCGCAGGGGCGAAGCGATGTTCTCATAAACCGTCAGCGAGGGATAGTTGATGAACTGCTGATAGACCATCGCGACCGAGCGCTGCCGCACATCGGCGCCGGTGACATCGTTGCCGTCGACCAGCACGCGTCCGGTTGCAGGCTTATCCAGGCCGGCGAGCAGCCGCATGATCGATGTCTTGCCCGACAATGTCGGTCCGAGCAGCACGCTCAGCGTGCCGCGTTCCAGCGTCAGCGAAACGTCGCGAATGGTCGCCATGCCATCCACGGTTCGCGTGACATGCTCCAGCGTGACGCTCATGGCCGCCCTCCCGCTTCACGCAAGGGACGTTCGCCGGAGCCGCTGTTGGCCTTCATCCATTCGTCGAGCACAGCGATTTCATCTGATGACAGCCGCAAGCCAAGCTTGGACCTTCGCCACACCACGTCTTCGGCGCTGCAGGCCCATTCGTTCGAAATCAGGTAGCGGACCTCGCTTTCGGTCAGCGTACCGCCAAACGACTGGCCGAGGTCGGCCAATGATTTCGCGTTGCCGAGCAATTTTGTCGCACGCGTGCCATAGGCGTGCGCGAGCCGGTTGGCATGCGCCGGTTCGAGAAACGGATATTTCCGCGTCAGCTCGGCCGTCAGCGCGGCGACCGCGGAAACGTCCATGTCACCGCCAGGCAGCGGCGCCTTGCCGGTCCAGCCTTCCTTGTCTTTCGCACTGTGCAGGTAGGGCGCGAGCCGTTCCAGCGCCTCTTCCGCGAGCCGCCGATAGGTCGTGATCTTGCCGCCATAGATCGACAGCAGCGGCGCGCCGCCCGGCGTATCCAGTTCGAACACGTAGTCGCGGGTCGCCGCTTTCGCTTCGCTGGCGCCATCGTCGTAGAGCGGGCGGACGCCGGAATAGGTCCAGACGACATCGGCGGGCAGCACCGGCTTTTTCAGGTATTCGCTGGCCGACGCACAGAGATATTGAATCTCCTCGGGGCTGGCCTTCACCTTGGCCGGATCGCCGTCATAATCGCGATCGGTGGTCCCGATCAGCGTAAAGTCGTCCTGGTAGGGAATGACGAAGATGATGCGACCGTCGGCGTTCTGGAACATGTAGGCGCGGTCGTGATCGTAGAGCTTGCGCACCACGATGTGGGAGCCCTGCACCAGCCGCACCTTTGCGCGCGCGTTGACGCCCGAGCCCGTCGACAGCACCTGCTCGACCCACGGGCCGCCGGCATTGACGAGTGCGCGCGCCTGGATGGTGGTGCGCACACCGCTGACCATGTTCTCGACGGTGAGATGCCAGATGCCGTCGATCTGCCTGATCTCGACCGCGCGCGAGCGGGTGTGGATTTCGGCGCCGCGGTCGGCAGCGTCCCGCGCAGTCAGCACGACGAGACGCGCGTCATCGACGAAGCAGTCGGAATATTCGAAACCGCGCTTGTAGCGGTTGGCGATCAAGGGTTTGCCCACTTCGTCATGGACGAGATCGACCGAGCGTGTCGGCGGCAGCAGGTGCCGGCCGCCAATATGGTCGTACAGGAACAACCCTAGCCTTAGCAGCCAGGCAGGCCGCAAGCCGGAATGGTGCGGCAAAACGAAACGCAAGGGCCTGATGATGTGGGGCGCGATCTGCCAGAGAATTTCGCGCTCGATCAGCGCCTCGCGGACCAGGCGGAATTCGTAATATTCGAGATAGCGCAGCCCGCCATGCACAAGCTTGGTCGACCAGGATGACGTCCCACTCGCCAAGTCATTCATTTCACACAGGAAAACGGAATTACCCCGGCCCACCGCGTCGCGCGCGATGCCGCAGCCATTAATACCGCCTCCGATAATGGCGAGGTCGAATATCCGATCCAACAGACGTTTCCCCGGCGATCGCCCATTCACTTCGGCGACTTTACTTTCGGATGGGAGTTAATCACAACCAAAAACGAAATCAAGACGAAAGCGAAGTGAAAGTGGAACCGGTCGTTGGGAAATCCGGTGATGGGGCCGACAATGCGTGCAGCGACCTTCAAGCAGCCGGGCTGTCATCCTTCGAGACGGCGCTTCACGCCTCCTCAAAATGAGGTCTGAGTCTGTTCACCGTTGCGAATCTTAGACCCTCATGGTGAGGAGCCGCGCAGCGGCGTCTCGAACCATATGGCGGAGCCGACAGCCCGCGAGGCCGCTACTTCAATCGCACCAGTGAAGCGGTCTCACCCGTGTCGCTCCGCTCATCGATATCGGCCGCCGGCTTGTCCATCGCCTCGACCACCTCGATGCCGCGGTGATGGCAGATATTGGCAAGTCCTGCCGGCAGTGGCGCGTCCGTGACAAAGGTCTGGATCTGGCTGAGATGGGCGATGCGCACCGGCGCGCTGCGGCGGAGTTTTGTCGAGTCCGCGACCAGCATGACGCTGCGCGCGTTGGCGATGATGGCCTGGGCCGCCTGCACCTCGCGATAATCGAAGTCGAGCAGCGCGCCCTCCTCGTCGATCGCGGATGCGCCGATGATGGCGTAATCGACCTTGAACTGGCCGATCAGGCTGATCGCGGTCGAGCCGATCACGGCGCCGTCGGCGCGGCGCACGGCGCCGCCCGCCACGATCACCTCGATGCGCGGGTGCCGATACAAGAGCATCGCGACGTTGAGATTGTTGGTGATGACGAGCAGGTCCTCATGCGAGGTCAGCGCGCTGGCAACTTCTTCGGTCGTCGTGCCGATGTTGATGAACAGCGAGCAGCCGTTCGGAATCCGCGACGCCGCGGCGATGCCGATCGCCCGCTTCTCCTCTGCGGCCACGAAACGCCGCGCCTCGTAGGCGAGGTTCTCGACGCCGGAAGCAATGATGGCGCCGCCATGGATACGGGTCAGCGAGCGCTGGTCGCAGAGATCGTTGAGGTCCTTGCGGATGGTCTGCGCCGAGACCTCGAAACGCTTGGCGAGGTCTTCCACCATCACCCGGCCAAAGGCGCGGGCGATGTTGAGGATTTCAGTCTGGCGATGGGACAGTCCGGCCATGGCGGCACCCTCGAGATACAGACTTAGGGCACAAAGTTGCCGTCATGGTGCGGCTGATTGGCGTCGCGGTCAACGAGGGAGATCGGCCGCTCCGGCCGCCAGCGGACCGAAACAAGGAAACTGGTTAAGGCAAGCGAAGCAATACGCGGCGCTCGACAAAACGACAGATGGCTGAAAGAGTGCCGCACAATTCAAAAAAATGGAGGAAACCATGAATATCGATCGACGCCAGCTCGCCCTGCCCGTGCTCGCGCTTGGGCTGACACTTGGGCTCATGAGCGCCGTCCCCGCTTTTGCCGGCGCGGACGAAGATGCCGTTGCGAAGAACGTCGAAACCTTCCGTGCGGGACAGGCCGCCGGCAATGCGGAGGCCATCGCCTCGCTCTGCGCCGATGACCTTAGTTACAGCCACTCGAATGCCAAGGTCGACACCAAGGCGGCGCTTCTCGACGGTATCGCCAAGGCCAACTACAAATGGACGTCGCTCGAATACAAGGATCCCACGATCCGCGTCGTCGGCCCGACCGCCATTGTGCGCTTCAACTTCGTCGGCGAGCAGGAGTTCACCGACGGCAAGAAGACGCCGCAGAACCTGCACATCCTGATGAACTGGCAGAAGCAGGGCAACGACTGGAAACTGCTGTCGCGGGCGGCCACCAAGCTCTGACCGCCGCGAACGACCGGCGCTGGCGGTTAGGCCGCCAGCGTCACACCGCTGACGAGCTCTCGCGCGGCTCGCTCGGCCTCCCGCGCGTTGCGAAATATCCGCCCTTCCAACTGGTTGAAACGGTGCGAGGCGGCGAAGAAGCAAAAGCCGCCAGGAGTGCGCACGACAATCCCCGCCGGCTGCGAACCGACCTCGATGATGTAAGTGTCCGACATGACCCAGCCTCTGATTTCTGCCGGGCTTACAACGGGTTGCAGGACCAATTGTTCCCGCTTCACCGTTGCGTCGTGAGGCCGATTTATGTCAAAGCTTGGCACGGAATCCCTCGCGAATCGCCCAAATGGCCGGAGAACTGACATGATGTCGAAATTCGCGCTCTCGATGCTTGTCGCCCTTGCGGTTTGTGCGCCGCTCCAGGAGGCGGCGGCGCAGGAAAGCACGCTCGGCGGCGCGCTGTTCGGCGGCGCTGCGGGCGCGATCGTCGGCGGCGCGCTGGGT
>NZ_LLXZ01000226.1 GCF_001440395.1 Bradyrhizobium jicamae
GTTGATCTGCCATCCACACCGCAGCAGATGCGTGACGATGCCCAGTCCGCGCCCGTGGGTGGGGCCGCCGCCAGACCGCCGTTCTTCAGCGCACAATCAGGGGGGGCAACTCCCTCGTCACGTATCTACAGTGGTCTTCAGTCTTTGACTGATCTGCCATCATTCACGCCGCAGGAGCTGCGCGACGATGCCCAGTCAGCGTCGGGGCTCAGCTCTGCTGGACAGCCCCCGTTTTTCATCGGGACATCGGGTGTGCCTCAAGAGATTGAGGAGATCGGATATCTCGTCGGTCAAGATTGGCAGCATCGCTCACAGCCGGTGCCGGACTTTTTGCTCGATGTACTGGACAACAGAATGCTTTTGCCGAGCTCGGCGATGGTGCCGCAGTCGGTCTCTATCAATGGTGAGACCTATTCAATCGCACTGGGGACACGAGGACGCCGCGAAGCGTACTTCATCCATCATGCTCGCCCCTCCACGGATCCGCAGATCGGCGCTTCGCTTTCCGGTTCCTCGTCCGGCGACCGCAGCGGACGGGTGCTGGACTTTACGGAATGGCTAAGCGACGAGCATATCCAGCGGGACTACGAACTGCTGGCGCAGGAGTTGCTCCGGAGCAATCCGGATCTCGCCGCCCGAACGCGGTTCGTGGATCCCCTGATAGCCTTTCGGATGAACCACGCCCCAGTCGGCGAGGCGATGACTGAACTCCGCCGCATTGTCTGCGATCGCTCTGGTAACGATAGAGGAATCGATTTCCTGTTCTTGCCCGTGAATGACGCAAGGCCCACGGGCGAAGGCGGTGCCCATTGGTCGCTGCTGCTGGTTGATCGCCGCGATCGGGCAAGGCCGATTGCCTACCACTACGATTCTTTGCAAGGACACAATCATGGAGCTGCGGCGCATCTGGCAATGCGGCTGGACGCCAGACTGCAACAGGCCTCCATCAGCCAGCAGATGAACTCTTATGATTGCGGCGTCTTTCTCGTGGACGGCACGAGGGCGCTGGTCACGCGATTGGCGGCAGGGTGGTCAGACCTGAACCTGAACGACCTGGTCGCCGATCGACGAGCACTGCAGAGCCGACTAAGGGGGCATGTCGGGTTCAACTGAACAGCGCGCGCAGCTGATTGAACTGCAACTTCTCGCCGTTGAACGTCCGCAATCGGCGCGTTCGCAGAGCGTCGTGCTATCTCACATTTGGAACCGGGAACTATGGCTGTTTGGGAGCATCGAGGCAGCCCGACGGGCGATATCGGAGCTAACATCTTCGATATCGTCACAGCCGCCGTCAAGCTACTTGGTATCTCGCGATTTGCGCGCATGCTGATCTTCCCTGCCATAGCTGCCACCGAACTGATTCGGCAGCTCCGCCCCAGACACCCCAGGGAAGTTGTCCGGTAACATTTTTAGTAAGGCAATGCGGGGGCATTTTTTCATGGCGCGCGACACTGGCGGGGCCACCCTCGACCGCGATGTCCGGTCCTGCTCGTTCGGCCAAGCGTCGTCGTGATGCCGTCGGCGCATCACGTGATGCACATCTTGGGGCTACCTTCAGTCTTGCCGGGCGACCTATCTTGGCGCCTCATAACCATCCTTGACGGTCAGCCATGACGAAACCTCCGCTCGATCCCCATGTCGCCGATCAGGCGCCGACCGCGCCGGTCCTGACGGGCCGTGATGAAGAACACCTCGTCACTTACCTGCGGCTGCTCGACGCGGATGAAGACGGCGCCGACTGGAAGAGTTCGCGCGGATCGTGCTGCATCTCGATCCGACGCGAGAGCCCGGCCGCGCTCGCCGGGCGTGGGGGAGCCACCTCGCGCGCGCCCGCTGGATGACGGAGCACGGCTACCGTCATCTGCTGCGCGGCGGCGCGCCACACTGACTCTACAGACGTCGCGCATCGATGCGACCGACTTCTGCGGTGAAGTCCTGCACCAAAGTAAGAAAATCAGCCTAGGTATGCGCGCCCAAGCCAAAAGTTGGTCGATTTTCCTCTTCATGACAGGCTAAGTTTTGAAACGTCGCCCGCCGGCGCGCTGATAGATCAAGCAATCCATCCAAGCCATTCATGGAGTTTCCGCGCGACCAGGCTATGCCGACAGTCACTGCAGGTCGCTGATTGCGGCAGCGCCCTTCGGCCGAGCACCCCGGGGTGGCCGCTGGGGCCTCGCGATAACGCATAAGAGACGATCTGGAGGTCATTTCGATGGCGGTCGAGCGCGACTTTTCCTTCAGAGCCGCTTGCGGCGGAGACGCGGAGGCGGTTCTCAACATCGAAGGCTTCGATTGGCGGTCTTAGCAACTTCCTATTCTCGGAACCAAATCGAGAATTGGATGGGTGAGCGAACGCCGGCATTTTACGAGGAACTCATCGCCAACGGACGAATGACCGTGTATCTGCACTATGGCGATGTGGTCGGATTTGTCGATGCCGAACCGGGTGAAGTAACGCGAATGTTCATATCCCCTGAAGCCGCCGGGCTAGGACTTGGGCGGCAGTTGCTCGAGATCGGAATAGCCCAAGCGCGCGTGGGCCACAGCGGGTCGATAAGGCTCGAGGCGACGATCAATACCGAAGGCTTTTACCAAAGGCATGGCTTTCGAAGCCTAGGCAGAGGCTTTTTCTCTCATGGTCTCGGCGGCGAGCCAATTGAGATCGTGTACATGGAATTGTGGGAGCCGCCGCTCGTGCTGCAGTGACATTGAATGCATTCATCCGGCGAGTCAGGCTGCAACCTGACGAACGGCGTTACGTCGATGACCTGTGGCTGCGCCGAGCGTGTTGTTCGGCTCGGCGCGGCGGGCGATGCTCATGCGCCGGACTTTGGCGCGCGAGCGGCGAAAGAGATGAAGCGCGGCTTGATCCTGAGCGTTTCGTACGCTCCTGGGAAGAGATCGCGGGCCTGCGGAAGAGGCTGAGGCTCGCTGATCGCCTCGATGGCGAAACCTGCCTCTATCAGGGAGACCATGGCATGTAGGGGCCGATGCCAATATCTCGTCCGGATCGTGCGGCCCCCCTTCTCCCATTGGTCGGCGAATTCGTAGGTCGAAGTAGTTCGAACCCTGGGTCCAGGAGGTGATCCATGACTGGGTGATGCGTCGACATCACGAGGCGCCCTCCCGGGACGAGCATCCTACGGAACTCGGTCAAGGTCGGGCGCCAGTCTTGGAGATAATGCAGGACGAGCGAGGCGAGCACGAGCTCGAATGAGCCATCTTCAAACGTGAGCCTCGCGCCGAGCTCCGCTTGATCGAGTCGTACGTCGGGCCCAAGCCGGTTCCTGGCGATAGCCAGCAATGCCCCACTCTTGTCGATCCCAGTGACCTCCGCGCCCCTTGGCGATGAGAGCGGCTTCATGGGCGCCGGCGCCGCTACCCTGCATCGAGCACCCGCGGACCCTCGACATCACCGGCCAAGGCAAGGGAAGCAGGCCGCTCATAGAATGCGCTCCACGCGTTGCTTTCGTTATCCTCGCTGTAAGCTGCGGCGAATTCGTCGTAGCTATTGTCGCTCTCCACTCCCGATCTCCCACGTGTAGACAGGTGTCGGAGCATGAAATCGGGCTGCGCTCGCCCGCTGCCAACATCAGGAAGGGCTGCCCATCTCGGCCAATAACGCGGTTTTGCTCGAATTTCAGCTCATCACGAGATACGGGGACACGGCAGAGCTCGACATTGTACAACGGGAATAACTAACGCCCGTATCGCGCATCGACGTGGTCCCGAGCTGCCGATTTCCTTCGCCCCCGTCGGAATGACCCACAACGTGAGTAAATGATGGCTTCTCTTGATCTTATCGACCTCCTGGCCGGGGCCAATAAAAACCTTGGCATCGAATTCAAGGCACGGATGGACACGAGGAGCCATGAGACCCGGGCGAAGCTTGCCCGACATATTGCCGCGCAGCACATCATGGTGGCGGATATTTGGTCTTTGGAGTGGACGTGGGTGTCGCAAATGACAACTGGGATAGCGACTTCCTCGATCTTGTTGAAGAGGCCGCCCATCTCACTTTGGGCGGCAAGTCCGACGGTAAAAATTGCCTTCGTTCAAGGACTTTCTCGACGTCCGCTACGGCACGCGAGACGGTTCGCCCTCGCGCGGAGTTCTCATGGAAAAGCCGCGACGAGAATGCCCCCGCCTGCGGTCGCGAATGGGTTATGATCGGCACTGCAGATAGCCTCTTCAACCACTTCTACATACAGAATGGCGACTATTCAGGCTTCGTTTGCGAACGCGGCTGAGTTCTTCAACAGCCTGGTCGATCTTCTCGGCAGCAACTGCTGCGACTTTCCTTTGACCTTCCACAGTAGCAACTTGGACAGCGATGCCGATTTTCGAGGTCATAGCGCACCGCCGTCGGTTTCCTGAAAACTTCTGGATGTCCTACGACCCAAGGATTCGCGCACAACTCTCTCCGCCAGGTTTTAACAGCGGGGCTCAACGCGAGACAGGTGATCGCTTGCTCTTTTGAGCTGAGGATAGATCGCGCGGCCTAGGCCGTCCTCATACGATCCGCGCCAATCCCGCGAACCAGCCCAGTACAGCGCTCTTACAAGGATTTGCCCGAGCGCCCGCATCGACAGGAGCGTTGGCGTGCAGAGAGCCCTGAGGGCACTCGTTTCTATGCAAAGCCTCCGTCGGGGGCGATAGGCCGGCCAGCATCGAAGATGCGTGCCGCAGCAATTCTGGTCGGGTACCCAAGGCCTGAGGCCACCGCCCGTCTGTTGGTGAGTTGGCGTCCAAAGGTGTGACTACGAGATCATCTAGCTGGCGGCGCCGATCCTGAATGATACGCCGCCGCACCCGCCATTCTCGTGGCCGCTTGGCAAGATGAAAGCGGGCGCTAGGGCCCGCTTCCACGACCTACCGACACGACTTCGATCCGGCCTCACGCCGGCTGTGTATCACGACCGAAAATGCGCCGGAACATAGCCTCTCGCATCATCCTTTTGAAATCCGGCGGCGCGTTCGGGTTCTCATTGTGGTCGATGGCCGATTGCGTCACTGTGCGGCCGGATCTGTCAACCCACTGCTGGTCTCGCTCATGGATTGTCTGAGCTCCATCCGACGTCAGCTGATCAAGGGTCCGCCCAGCATTGGACTGCGTCACCTTTAGATTGTTTTTTCCATCCTTGTCGTCGCCGAGCCCCTCGACAACCATGGCATTGTCGCCGTTGGTGATGGTAAGTTTCGAGGAGATGGTTTTGCCCTTACCATAATCGACCGTGTCCACGGTAATCTTCGTGCCGTCGTCGAGCTGGAAAGTCATGCCTTTCTTGAAGTCGAAATCGTCCTTGCCATCGCCATTCGCGTCGACGTGAGGATCGCCGTGGATCTTCGAGACATGGCCGGTCTGGTTGTTGCGAACGGTCCAGGTGCCGTCCTTCTCATCGGCTGTGATCGTATACTTATCACCAAGGTTGATAGTCGCCTTGCCGTCCTTGACCTCATGCGACCACACGGGGTCCGGCTGAGACGACGGCGCTGATATCTGAGCGACCGTAACCGGCACCATCGCAAGAGGCGGCGGGGGAGGAGGAACGAAGAAGACGGGAGTTGCAGAGGCATGCGCCGCGCTTGCATATTGGTAGTTGCCCGGCGCACGTCCCTGTTCGCCGGCATCGATACTCGCCTGATTCACCGCGCGTCCGGCGCCATCGACCCAGCTTTCGCCGCTCTCATGGATTGTCTGGGAACCATCGGCTGTCAGCTCATCAAAGGACATGCCAGCATTGGACTGCGTCACCCTCAGATTGTTTTTGCCATCCTTGTCGTCGCCGAGCCCCTCCACGACCATCGCGTTGTGGCCGTTCGTAATGGTAAGCTTCGAGGAGATGCTCTTGCCATTACCATAATCGACATTGTTGACGGTAATCTTTGTACCGTCCTCGAGCTGAAACGTCATATCCTTCTTGAAATCGAAGTCATCCTTGCCGTCCCCGTTCGCATCGACGTGAGGATCGCCATGGATCTTCGTGACATGGCCGGTCTGGTTGTTGCGAACGGTCCAGGTGCCATCCTTCTCGTCGGCTGTAATCGTATACTTGTCGCCTAGGTTGATCGTGGCCTGGCCATCCTTGACCTCATGGGTCCACACCGGATCGACCGAAGGCTGCGAGCTCTGGTTTAGCTGGTTCGGCAGCATGGGAGGAGGAGGCGGCGCCATCATGTACGCGGGGGCGACAACGGCTGGAGTGACGGACGCGGGAGTGACCACAACAGGGACAACGCCCGCAGAAACGATCGCCGAAGTAACGGCGGGGGGACCTACCGGCAGGTACTGGTAGGCACCCGCCGAGGCATACTGCCCCAATAGGGCGTTGAAAGCGGGAGCGGCAACCGCGCCTTCCGGCACCACTCCGTTCATCGTCGAATCGAGCGCGCCGACTACGGGGAGACCGGCCACTGGGAGATACGGCATTTACTTCACTCCTGTTGCATCGAAGAAAACGGTAAAACTGCGAGCGTTACGCACACAATCAACCAGGAACAGTTTCAGAACGCACCATTAGCCGAGCGAATGGATGCTTCTCGCTGGCAGCGACGGCAGCATCAATGATGCCCTTCCCTCTCGCATCTCAATTTCGCAGCGGCTCCGGCACGGGCATATCGCGCGTATGCTACTCGCAGGAACTCTACCCACAGTACCTGTCGAAAAGCTGACGACAACGAACCACGCGCCTGAGCATCTCAGCCCTTGTCAGCATTCGAGGTTCCCGTCGCGGGCGGTTGGAATTGAAGGTGGCGTATTCTCCGAGCTGTCAACCTCGAATCATCGGGCGTAGGAACGTCGGATAGGAGGCCACGCCGTGACTTGCAGTATCACGAAGACGCCTTCCCTACGGCTTGACAGAGAGGCTTCCGCAGCTTTTCGAACGATTGGTTCGATCCGATCGAAAGCGCGGTGCGCGAACGCGCGCGGGAGTTCATCGGAGAATTGATCCGCGGCGAGCTCGATGCGGCCTTGCGCACCCGGCTACGAGACGCAGCAAGAAGGCTGGCGGCGAGGGAGCGCCCGCATCACGGGCCATCGACACGGCAGCGGACACGGTCGCTGACCAGCAGCTTCGGGCCAATTGAGATCGCGGTGCCTCGTGTCCGGTTGGACACGCCCCGCGGCGAGACCACCGAGTGGAAGAGCCAGGCGCTGCGGACCTATCAGCGCCGCACGTTGGCCGCCGATGCACTGATCGTCGGCGTCTACCTCGCCAGCAGCAACACGCGCCATGCGCGCCCTGCGCTTCGCTCGCCGGCGCGATCAACAAGGACACCTTGAGCCAGATGGCCCCAACGTGAAGAGTGACTGGTTCGCCTCGATCATCGGCGTGCGTGCGGACGATCAGAAAAGTGCTGCTCGCGATCAGGAGCATGGGCGGCGAGGGCACCGAAGCCTGGCAGGCCGTGCTTGACGATGATCTCATCCAGCGTGGGCTGCGGCGCCCCAAGTCCTCATCGTCGATGCCGCGCTCGGCCTTTGAGGCTGCGATCCGCGGTGTAGAGGGCGCTCCGGTGCAGCGCTGCACAGTCCACAAGCACCGCAGCATGGCACATGCGCCCGAACGGCTGCATGAGGAGATCACCGCCGACTGCAACTACAAGATCCACGCCACGACGCGCGAGGAGAGCGAGGCGCGCCGCAAGCCTTCGTCCGCAAATGGCGGCTCAAGCATCCCTCGGGGCTCACAGCCAGCAGGAATCCGGCGACGGGCTCTTCGCCTTCACGCGGCTGCCGCCAAGCCAGTGGAAGAGCGCGCACCACCAATGCAATCGAACGACTGCATGAGCAAGCAACTCTGTGGGGCACCGCGATCACGCGCAGCGCCCTCCCCTAATTGGGTTCTCGCCGGACGCCCACGTGTCTCCGAAACTGCCGATTGGATGACTCAGCGTACATCGACAACTGACACAGCCAACCTGATCGCCTTATCGACCCGATTTGCGCGCCGGACGCCGCACGTAGATAAGAACTTCGCTGCTTGTTTCGACAGATCAAACAAATTGCGCCTGGCCACACAGGCAAAGTTCGCTATCCCTTGTCGGTCCGGCACCAAGCGGATCATACGCGCGACTGACGAAGCCTAGTTGAGCTTGCAGCCGCCAGCAGGTGACGGGCTGCTGCAAAGTATCAATCCAGTTACCACGAACGTGAGACTCGTCAGCTTCTCGAAAGGTAGCGCCGCTATCATGAGATCACTTAGCTCTAGGCGAGAAGTCGTCAATTGAGCGTAAGAAGACGAGCATAGGAGAAACGATGATCGGAGAAATGATTGGAAGCGCCGCTGGCGGATGGCTTGGCGGACCTTCCGGAGCTGCGATTGGTTCCGCAGTGGGCGGGGCCGTCGACCATGCCTTTGAAAAAGTGCTCCACACATTGGATGCCGAGAAGAGTGACGTCAACAAAACCGCCGACAGCAAGAATGGCGACGAAACACACGACGTACAGCGCAAGCCCGATGATCGCGGCAAGGAGGCAGAGCTTAGCCTGAGCAGCCTCGGAGGCGAGCACGTCTTTCTTTCGATTCCCGCCATCGTTGCGCCGGTCCGTCCGACGTAACAGTCCCGAGTAACGACATACGACAAAGAAAGGTGAATAGACATGGCGGTTGATAGTGTTGGCGGTACCGGCGCCGCTGCTGGCGCGCAGCAGACCGGGGATGCAGGTTTCCAGAACCAGATGGCTGAGTTCGAGCGTGTTAGCCAGAAGGTCCAGGCCCAGGCCGTGGCAATGCGCAGAATTACGACCGAGCTCTCGTCCGAGAAGAAGGTCGCGGACGAGCGCGTCCAGTAACTCTCGAAGACAGCTGATTCACCGCGTTGCTACCGTGGCCACGCTGTGAATGACGAACTCTGGATGAGCCGTACGGCAACTGCCGTACGGCTTCTCTCGTTATCCAGGAGATTATCCGTGAACGAATCGATTTCTCTCGAGTTCGAAGTTCTGTCAGGGCTCTATGCTGGGCTGACGGGTAAAGCAGCTGTCGGGGCTGGCCTGATCGGCAGCGGCCTTGATGCCGACATGATCTTCGTTGAACAAGGGCTAGAACCCCACCACCTTCGCATCATCCCACATTGCAATTCGATCGAGATTGAACCCCTTGCTGCCGGTATCAGCGTAGACGGCCACCGGAATATTGCCCCGGGGGAGCGCCGTAGTGTGCCTCTTCCTGCAGTCGTTCATATCGGCGGCATGTCCATTCGCTGGTCGACGCAAGATTTTCCGCAAGCTCGTTCGAGCCACCGCTTTCATAGCTTGATCGTGGCACTCAGTCTCGTCTTGCTCAGCTCTGTCGCGATCGGCCCCCTCTCAACCATCTTGGCCCCTGCCGATAGTGGGGTGATGCTGAGCACTAATTCACCGCCTGCGGTCGACGTTGCTCCCAAACCAACCATTCACCGAGTTGATGCGAGGGCCGCTGATGCAACCGCCGAGTTGCTGCGGCAGCAGGTTGAACGACGGGGCCTTCTTAATATCAAGGTCAGTTCGGGGCCCGGCGTTGTGACCGCGGAAGGCAATGTTACGCCTCCTCTGGTCGCAAAATGGCAAGAACTCCAGCAATGGTTCGATCATCAAACCAACGGCACTCCTGCCCTTGTGAATGCGGTGACAGTCAAGGAGGAGAAGACGCCCTCCTCGATTGCTGTCCAAGCAGTTTGGCGCGGAAGCGAACCTTATCTGCTTATCGGCGGCCAGAAGTATTTCGTGGGAGCGCTGTTGAATAATGGATGGACCATCGATCGGATTGAGGACGAGCGGGTGCTGCTTACTCGCTACGGCCGATCTGCTGCTCTCCCCTACTAGATTTTCCACCCTGCAAAGAAGGAGAATGGATGACTAGACTGCCCCAGCACCCTGTAGGGCCCGGCACCTCATCGCAGGGACTCGATGCGGGCGAGCATTCGCCAGTCATCGGCCCGACCACCCCGAAAGCCAAAAACATGGGCGTCGGGGGTGTTCATGCAGACGGCGCCACGAAACGGGCGTCGTGGCGGGATGCGCCCGCGCAGGATCTACCAATTGATCCTGCGCGGGAGGCCGCGCTCGAGGTCAACTCCATCGATGCAGTCTCACGCGTCACTCGATTCGAGAGGGGTGACGGGGTAAACGAGATCGACCCACGCGCAATATTGGCCGCACTTTATGGCCACAATCTCTCACATGGACTGCTCTCCTTCGTCATTCCACGCCTACGTCATCCAGACGTGCTGCGCGCAGACAACCATGGCGCTCTTCTGGAGCGCTTAACTCAAACATTGGAGGCAACGCCAGACGACAACACGGCCTCTGAATGTTTGGCAATCCTACAGCAGGAACTGCGGCGGCTGCTTCTGCTCCGGCAGAACCAGAACAGCTTGATCAAGGGCTAGCTATGATCGAACCGGATCGAGTGGAGCATGCCCCCCCAACGTCTGCCCCAGACGTTTCCAAATCCGGCGAGCTGATCTCCGTGCCGGAGCGAGACCTGCTCTGCGCCCTCTCCTATGTCCATCTCGCGTGCGGGCAGAGCGCACAGAGTCTGGCTCTGCTGCGAATCGCAGCTCGCGAACACTCCCAAGATGTCGATCTGCTCCGCATTCTAGCTTACACTCTCATCTCGGAGGGCCTTGGTGATGAAGCACTTGATGTGCTGGATCGGCTGGACGTACTTGATGCTCAACCGTCTTCCCGCGTGCCTTTGACGCTCTTGCGCAGTCACGCCCTCCGACAGGCAGGCCGCATGACCGAGGCCCGCGAGGTATTCCAACGCTATGTGTCATTGCGCGGCAGCGCAGCTCTCGTCAATCAGCAATAGGGATCTTGATGGCCAACGTCCTGCGTAACTTGATCGTGCGAACGCCGGCCCACCCGGATTATATGGTCGCGTTGATGCTACTTCTGGCGATCGCTATGATGATCATGCCGATCCCGATCATTGTGATTGATATGCTGATCGGCTTCAACCTTGGCTTTGCCATATTGCTGCTGATGGTTGCCCTCTATCTCAGCACGCCGCTTGATTTTTCGTCCTTGCCGGGCGTCATCTTGATCTCGACGGTATTTCGTCTCGCGCTGACCATCGCAACAACACGGCTGATTCTTGCGGAGGGTGACGCCGGCAGCATCATCCACACCTTTGGCGACTTCGTCATTTCAGGGAATATCGCTGTCGGAATCGTCATATTCCTGATCGTTACCATGGTGCAGTTCATGGTTCTTGCCAAAGGCGCCGAACGTGTCGCAGAGGTGTCGGCGCGCTTCACACTCGACGCGTTACCGGGCAAGCAGATGGCGATCGATGCGGAGCTGCGCAACAGCCATATCGATCAACACGAAGCACGTCGGCGGCGCGCGGCACTGGAACAAGAGAGCCAATTTCATGCTGCGATGGATGGTGCCATGAAGTTCGTGAAGGGGGACGCGATCGCCGGTCTCATCGTCATCTGCATTAATATGCTGGGCGGGATAAGCATCGGCCTACTCTCCAAGGGTATGTCGCTCGATGAGGCGCTGCATAAATATACGCTGCTGACGATAGGTGATGCGCTCATTTCACAGATTCCGGCGCTGCTGCTGTCGATTACGGCCGCGACCATCGTCACGCGTGTCAACGGCCCTTCCAAGCTCAAGCTCGGCGCCGATATCGTCAACCAACTTACGGCGAGCACACAAGCACTACGGTTGGCTGCATGCGTCTTGCTGTTGATGGGACTCGTTCCTGGCTTCCCTTTACCGCCGTTTGTAATCATGGCTGTGCTCTTCGCTGCAACAAGCTACGTCAATGTTGGTACTAAAGCGGGCAAGGCTACCGCTAAGACAGGCGCAAGTGTCACCGCTTCGGCTTCGGTTCCAGCACAAGTTCAGAAGCAAGCCGTGCACGCGGAAGCACTTCCGATCGCGTTATTTCTTTCGCCGAACCTGACGCTTTCGATCGACAAAGACGAGTTGGAACGGTGCATCGCGCACGTTTCAACGCTGGTGTCGGCGGATCTTGGCATCACAATTCCGCGCATTCCGGCACAAGTTGATCAGCAGTTGTCCAAGTCGCAATTCAGGGTGGATGTCGACAGTGTGCCCGTTGAACGTGATGTGATCGATACGACGCACCTCGCGCTCAACGATGATGTGGCGAACATTGAACTGAGCGGCATACCCTTTCGGCAAGACCCGGACACGAATCGGGTCTGGATCGAAGAAGGCAATACAGCCGCTCTGAAAGCCGCCGGAATCGGGTACCACCGTCCGAGCGAAATTCTTGCCTTACGTCTCCATTCCACATTGACGCGCTATGCCCAGCGCTTGGTGGGCATTCAAGAGACCCGTCAATTGCTAGGCCGGATGGAGCAGGAATACCCTGATCTGGTGAAGGAGGTGCTGCGTACGACAACAATCCCTCGGATCGCCGAGGTCCTGCGCCGCCTGCTCGATGAGGGCATTCCCATTCGCAACACCCGACTGCTCCTGGAGGCAATGGCAGAATGGAGTGAGCGCGAGAAAAACGCCGTCCTGCTCACTGAATATGTTCGTGCCACTCTGAAGCGGCAGATCTGTTTTCGCTATGCCAATGCCCACAGGGTTGTGGCCGCCTTTATCATCGAGCGTGAGACCGAGGACATTGTGCGCGGCGCGGTGCGCGAAACCGCTGTCGGCCCGTACCTTGTTTTGGATGATTGGCAAAGCGAGAGGCTGCTCGCACAGTTCCGTCAAATCCATTCGACCATCGCACAAAGTCAGAGCCAGCCCGTCATTCTCGGTTCGATGGATATCCGGCGTTTCGTACGTGGTTTTCTCACCCGCAACGGGATCGATCTTCCCGTTCTGTCCTATCAGGATCTAGCCCCGGACTTCACGATCCAGCCGATTGGATCCATCAAGCTTCCAGCTGCCAAGGATAGGGCTCAATCCTCGGAGCGTGGTGGGGTCTTTACCGCTGCGAGTTAGCAGGGCACAGCAGCCCGTCGTGAGATAGCCTATGAATTCATGTGAGATACGTACCCGGCCACACTTGTGCTCCTTTCGCCCGGACTCGCGCTCAGCCTTTCTCGCCCTGCTCGCCATTGTGCTGCTCGGAAGTTGCGCTAGCTCCGACAGGTCGAGTCCTTCACCGCAACAGACGCCCACATCAGAGCTAGCCAGCGCCAACGGGGCAGACCCTGCTATGCGCGAACGCATTTCGCACGCCCTCAGTCAGGATGCTGATGAGGAGACGCTGCGAGACGCGTTGAAGCGACAACCGGACAACGTCGATGCGGCGATTCCTCTTGCGCGGGCCCTGCTGGCGCGCAAATCCCCAGGTGAGGCGCTTGAGGTGCTTGATACCGTCTTATTGGCAGCACCGGGCAACCTGCGCGCACTGAATGCGAAGGGTGTTGTGCTCGATCAGGAGGGCCGCCATCACGAGGCGCAAGCGTTGTATCGCCAAGCTCTCGCAACGGAACCCGCAAATCCGATGTTGCTCAACAATCTCAGACTGTCGCTCGCGGTTGAAGGAAAGGCGGAGAGCGGAAACGCCAGTCTACAAACGCAAACCGACGGCCGGCACGCACTTGTCCGATCGAAATAGCGCAGCGAACAAGAGCGAATCGCGCATGCTTTTCTAGCTGGCCGACAGCTAGGCTGACTATGAGCAGCGCGAGGCTCAAGGGCCAATTCCCTGCGAAGCCACGTCCTTAATAGGAGTGCGAATCGCCTGACGCAAAAAGCGAGTCAATTGAAAATGATCGCCATGTTCCTCTCCGATCTCACTGGCTCACAAGGATGCTCGGCTCTTCTAGTTGTCACATAATACTCGAAGCGTCCTTTGCTTTCACTAGACTACCGAGCGAAGGCCGCGATTTAATGAATTGACTAGAGCTTTCCTTCCCTTCCCTTCCCAATGATCAAGATGTCAAAGCATTGGCGTTGCCGTCGTGATCGGTACCTCGGCCAACTCTGGTCTCAAAGTACTCCCAGGACCAGATTGCGGCGGCGGACAGGATGAACAGCGAGCGGGAAGGATCATGGCGGTGATGGATGAGCCCCGCCAAAAACGGAACTTGATTCCGGGAAAAAAGGGCGTTGGAGCGGGGCGGTTTCGGCCGGACCAAGGCCTACAAGCTGATCAAGAAGG
>NZ_LLXZ01000227.1:0-30409 GCF_001440395.1 Bradyrhizobium jicamae
CTGCGGGGGCCGGATCGTCCGGCGGGGCCGCCGCCGCACCGGTCGCCGCGACGGTCGACGTCGCGCCCATCCTGGACAAGGCAGTCGCTGCCAAGGGCGAGAAGCTGGCGTGGCGCACCTCGATCGTCGATCTGATGAAAGCGCTCGACATCGATTCCAGCTTTGCCGCGCGTAAGGATCTCGCGAAAGAGCTCGGCTACACCGGCGACAGCAACGACTCCGCCAGCATGAATATCTGGCTGCACAAGCAGGTCATGGCCAAGCTGGCCGCCAACGGCGGCAAGCTGCCGCCTGATATCAAGCACTGAGCTTCGTTCAGATCCATCTGAAAGGCCCGCGGTGACGCGGGCCTTTTTGTTTTGGCGATGGCGCGCCGATCGGCGAAGACCGTGCGCTTCAACTTCGCAATGCACAACGCGCGAAACATGTCTACTTCGGCTTGAAAAGGCGGTAGATACGCGTCCGGCAACAAGAGAAAAATACAAAATACAAGGAGACGCCGATGAGCAATTTCGATCGCAGAACCATTTTGGCAACCGGCGCGCTGGCGCTCGCGGGCACCGCGGTGCAGAGCAGCGTGGCCGACGCGCAAGCCGGCCCGAAATCGATCTTCCCGGTTGGCACGACGACCATTCCGATCGTGGGCGAGACCGACGTGTTTCCGGTGCGGCGCATCTATTGCATCGGCCGCAACTATGCCGCACATGCCCGCGAAATGGGCTCCGACCCCAATCGCGAGCCCCCGTTCTTTTTCCAGAAGCCGACCGATGCGATCCAGAATGTCGCGATAGGTACGGTCGGTGATCATCCCTATCCGACACTGACCAAGAACTATCACTACGAGGTCGAACTGGTGGCGGCGCTGAAATCCGGCGGCACCAGCATTTCGCCGGAGCAGGCGCTCGACCATGTCTACGGCTATGCGCTTGGCCTCGACATGACGCGGCGCGATCTGCAGCGGGCGATGGGTGACGAGAAGAAGCCATGGGAAATCGGCAAGAGCTTTGATCGCTCCGCCGTGCTCGGACCAATTCATCCCGCAGCCAGGACCGGCCACTTCACCAAGGGCGCGATC
Organism: Bradyrhizobium jicamae; assembly: GCF_001440395.1. GTDB lineage: Bacteria > Pseudomonadota > Alphaproteobacteria > Rhizobiales > Xanthobacteraceae > Bradyrhizobium > Bradyrhizobium jicamae. Next base: position 1,076 of record NZ_LLXZ01000227.1, read on the forward strand.
TCGCTGGCGGTGAACGGCACGGTCAAGCAGAACTCCAACCTGCAGAACATGATCTGGAACGTGGCCGAGCAGATCTCCAAACTTTCGGAAGCCTTCGAACTCAAGGCCGGCGACATCATCTATTCCGGCACGCCGGAAAATGTCGGTCCGGTGGTGAAGGGCGACGTGATCCTGTGCAAGCTCGAGGGCCTGCCGGACATGTCGATCCGGATTACGTGAGCGGGCCACACCTGTCGCCGTCGTCCCTGCGTTCGCAGGGACGACGGCGATTTACGCAGCTGGCTCACCCCGTCAGATCGGCGAATTCCGGATTTCTGCGCAAGTAATCCACGACGAAACCGCAGCCGGCGATCACCTTGCGTCCGTCGGCGCGGATCAGTTCGAGCGCGCCCTTGACCAGTTCGGAAGCGATGCCGCGGCCCCGCAATGCCCGGGGCGTTTCGGTATGGGTGATGATGACCGCCGCGGGCGTGACGCGATAGTTCGCAAACGCCATGGCGCCCTCGACGTCCAATTCGAAGCGGTTTTGAGCCTTGTTGTCGCGGACGGCGGTCATGCGGGCGATTCCTGGCGTGGTTCGTCCTCTCATGTAGGGACATGAACCCGCCGATGCAAACCGGCGACGAAGGGGGAGCTGGCTCGCTGGGGATTGCCTGATATGCGTATCTTGACCTGCCTGACCGTTTCGCTGCTCGGCGCAGCCCTGACATCGGCGCAACCACCCGTCGCATCCGCAGAAGATGACCAGACCTGGCAGGCCTGCGTCAGCACCACCACGACGCCGGACGGCAAGGTGGCCGCGTGCAACGCCGTCATCGACGCCAGGCGCGAGACGGGCAAGAGGTTGGCTGCCGCCTATTGCTTCCGCGGTCATGGGTTGACCGAGAAGCGGCAACTCGATGCCGCGCTGGCCGACCTCAATGAATCGATCCGGCTCGATCCGACCTCAGCCTGCGCACTCACCAATCGCGGCCGCGTCTACGCCTTCAAGCGCGATCTCGACCGCGCAATGGCCGACTACGACGAAGCGCTCCGCATCGATCCTGCGTTCGCGCTGGCCTACAACAACCGCGGCGACGCCTGGTTCAACAAGGGCGACCTCGATCGCGCGATCGCCGATTTCAGCGCCGCCATCAAGCACAGTCCGACGCTTGCCATCGCCTACGGCAATCGCGGCTATGCCTATCACCGCAAGCGCGACATGACCCGTGCGGCTGCGGATTACACCACCGAGATCAAGCTTCGACCCAGCATGCTGGCCTACATCAACCGCGGCAATGTCTATCGCGACAGCGAGCAGCTTGACCGCGCCGCGGCCGACTACGGCGAGGCCATCAAGATGGCGCCGACGGATGCGCGCGGCTGGCGCAACCGCGGCATGATCAGGCTGTTCCAGGGCGACACCAAGGGCGGCCTGGCCGATTATGACAAGGCGCTGCAATACGACCCGGCCGATGCCTATTCCTGGAATAATCGCGGCCAGGCCAGGATGCGGCTCGGCGACAAGGCAGGCGCGATTGCGGATTTCCGCAAGGCGCTGGAGATCAGCCCCAACCTGCGTACCGCCAGCGAGAGCCTGCAGCGGCTGGGTGCGGCGCAGTAGCTGACACGCGGTTTTCGCTCGCAAGGATCTTTGCAGGCGGGCCTTGCGGCCCGTGGCTGCGTTCCTACGTCTTTTGGATGACATACGCCGCCGAGGCGGCCGGGTCCGGTTCGAGATCGGAAATGCTGTGATCGCGGCTGCTGACGTATGCCTCTTTTTTCAAGGGGAGGTCTACAATGTCAGGCATTCATTTCTTCAGTAAACATCGAACATGGGAAGACTGGTTAGGCATGCTCCTTGGCGTGCTGATCGTGGTTTCGCCGTGGTTTCCGTTCTCCAGTCATGACGTGATGGATGCCGAGCGCAGCACCATGATCCTCAATACGTTCGTGGTCGGCATGCTGATCTTCGGACTGGCCCAGCTCGAATATGTCGCACTGCAGCGCTGGGAGGAGGTGGGCGAGATCGTGCTTGGCCTCTGGCTGATCGCCTCACCCTTCATCTTTGGCTATTCCGGCGATGAGACGCTCAGGATCTGGCACGCCACGCTCGGTGGAATCGTCGTCTTGTTGGGCGCGCTCCAGCTCTGGCAGGATTGGCGCCTGAGTGACCAGGAACTGGCCAACCATCCGCAGTAAGGGGGGCGGCCTGCCGGTTCGTTGACTGGCAGGCCAATTGACTGGCTGGCCTTGGCTTCCTCGGACTCTAGTACTTGAATGAGTCCACGAGCAGCGCGCGAACCGACCACGGGCCGCCATCGACGGCGCCCTTGATGTCGTCGATCTTCCACTGGCCGGCCTCGCGGACGAAATCGTAGCGGATGGTTTTGTCGGCCGGGTTGGCGCGTGTATCCCGCTGATGGGCCTCGATCGTGACGGCGACGGTCGCCTTGTCGCCATCCTGCTTCTCGGCAGCCACCCTGAACGATTTCACGTCCGGATCCTGTGAATTGGTGACGGGGTCGAACCCCACCGGTCCGCCGTCGCCCTTTTTCGTGCGCGCGTCCGCCTTGGCCCACAGCGCGATCAGCGCTTTCGACAGATATTTTGCTTTCGCCGCCTTGTTCTCGATCACGAAGGTGCCGCCGCCATCGCCCTTGCCCTTGGCGACGCGGGTATAGACCGCCGTGAGAATGCCGGCGGGATCGTCAGCGGCGCACGCCTGGTGCGGCAGGGCAGTGGCCAGCACGAGGGCTGCGCCCGATACGATCAGGTTTCGGCGGGAAATCATTTGGTTCCTCAAATCGTTGGGTCGGGTTATGGACGGGAGAGCCTGGCTGGACCATGGTGCGCATGACGGTGGCGGCTGACAATTAGTCGCCCGGTGTTTGCTATCGTTCGAATGAGGTGTTCGATGTCCGTGCTGCGATGCGTAACCGTTGATTGGCGTCCCCTGCTTGACCCCTGGGCGGTCCTGCGATGACCGGCACGGAGACCATGGCCAACCCGCGCGGCGGGCTGGCGCGGATGTCGCGTCGGGTGATGAATCTCGCGCATCTGCTGACACAGAATGCCCGCCGCCATGGCGATCGCACGGGTTTCATCTGGGGCGACAAATCCTGGACCTGGCGCGAGATCGATTCGGCGGTATCGGCGCTGGCGGCGGGCCTTGCCGCGCGCGGGGTCGTCAAGGGCGACCGCATCCTGGTCCATTCCAAGAATTGCGACGAGATGTTCTGGTCGATGTTCGCGGCCTTTCGCCTCGGCGCGGTCTGGGTGCCCACGAATTTCCGCCTGATGCCGGACGAGGTCGCCTATCTCGCCAGCGCCTCCGGCGCCAAGGCGTTTTTGTGCCATGGCGACTTCCCCGATCACGCCACGGCGGCTGCCAATCCCGCGCTGGAATTCATCTGGCGGATCGGCGAGGGTACCTTCGGTGAGCGGGCGGTGAGTGACGTGATCGCGGCGCAGGCCGGCGCGAGGATCGAGAATACAGCGGTCGATTACGACGATCCCTGCTGGTTCTTCTTCACCTCCGGCACCACGGGACGTTCCAAGGCAGCCGTCCTCACCCACGGCCAGATGGCGTTTGTGGTGACCAATCATCTCGCCGACCTGATGCCGGGCACGACGGAGACGGATGCCTCGCTGGTGGTCGCGCCGCTGTCGCATGGCGCCGGCGTGCACCAGCTCGTGCAGGCCGCGCGCGGGGTGCCGACCATCCTGCTGCCTTCGGAAAAATTCGACATCGCCGAGGCGTTCCGTCTGATCGAGGCGCATCGCGTCAGCAACATCTTTACCGTGCCGACGATTCTGAAGATGATGGTCGAGCATCCCGCGGTCGACAAGTTCGATCACTCCTCGCTGCGCTTCGTCATCTACGCCGGGGCACCGATGTATCGCGAGGACCAGAAGGCCGCGCTGAACAAGCTCGGCAAGGTGCTGGTGCAGTATTTCGGGCTCGGCGAAGTCACCGGCAATATCACCGTGATGCCGGCCAATCTGCACGACGTCGAGGACAGCCCGCAGGCCCGCATCGGCACCTGCGGTTTCGAGCGCACGGGCATGCAGGTCTCGATCCAGGGCGATGACGGGCGTGAACTTAAGGCCTTCGAGACCGGCGAGATCTGCGTGATCGGCCCCGCCGTGTTCGCCGGCTATTACGATAACCCCGAGGCCAACGCGAAGGCGTTTCGCGACGGCTGGTTTCGTACCGGCGATCTCGGCCACATGGACGAGGAGGGGTTTGTCTACATCACCGGCCGCGCCTCGGACATGTACATCTCCGGCGGCTCCAACATCTATCCGCGCGAGGTCGAGGAGAAGATTCTCACCCATCCCGCGATCGGCGAGGTCGCCGTGCTCGGCGTGCCCGACCCGTTCTGGGGCGAGGTCGGCGTTGCCGTCTGTGTCGCGCGCGAGGGCGCTGGCGCCGTGAGCGAAGCGGAGCTTGCCGCATTCCTGGCGCCGAAGGTGCCGCGCTACAAGATGCCGAAGCGCTTCTTCTTCTGGGAGGCGCTGCCGAAATCCGGCTACGGCAAGATTCCGAAGCGGCTGGTCCGCGATGAACTGGAAGCGCGAGGGTTGCTTGAGCTCATTTCAAAGACGGGTAGCTGAGGCGATGCGCAGCATCGAGCAGCCCGGGCCGCGCGCGCCTGAACGCATCCAATGGGTCGAAGCGCGGGGGCGGGCGTTCTCGTTCACGCTCGAGGCCGGCGTGCCGCTGCTGGAGGCCGCGCGCCGCGGCTTTGCCGAGGCCGGATTTTCCGGCGGCGTGCTGAGCATGCGGGAAGGGGCGCTCGGACCGTTCGCCTATGTGATGCCGGCGCTGTCGAAGACCGGTGCCAATGCTGCGTTCTACAGCGACACGTACCGGCCCTCCGGCATCACGCGGCTGAAGTGTGGGGCGATGACGCTCGGCGAGCGCGACGGCGCGCCGTTCTTTCATTGCCACGGGCTGTGGACCGAGACCGACGGCCATCCGCACGGCGGCCACATCCTCCCGGAGGAAAGCGTCGTCGCCGAATCGTTTGCGGTGGAAGCGTTCGGCATCGACGGCGCCGTCTTCACGGCCGAGCCCGATCCCGAGACCAATTTCAAATTATTTGGTCCGGTCGCGCGCGCCGGCACGAATGTGAAGGCCGAGAGTCGCGCGTTTGCGCTGCGGCTACGACCGAATCAGGATTTTGCCGCAGCGTTGGAGACCTTCTGCCGGCAGCATGGAATTTTGCGGGCGCGGATTCACGGCGGCGTCGGCTCCACCATCGGCGCACATTTCACCGACGGCCGAACGGTGGTGCCGTTTGCGACCGAGCTTGCGATCAAGGCCGGTGCGATCGCACCCGGCGCCGACGGCACGCTGCATGCGGAGATCGATATCGCGCTCGTCGATTATCTCGGCGGCATCGCCGAGGGCCGGTTGATGCGCGGCGACAATCCGGTGCTGATGACGATGGAGCTGGTGCTGGAAGTGGTTTGAGTTCTTCGTGAGGTCGCAGGGTGGGCAAGGCGCGTTTGCACCGTGCCCACCCTCTCTCGAACAGCGTCATGCTGAATGGTGGGCACGCTTGCGCTTTGCCCACCCTGCGCAGTTTGCAGTTATCGGCTCACCTGAAGTGATAGTTCACGCCGACCTTGAAGGTGTGAAGGTCGATGGTGCCGGAATCCGCCGGGATGCCGCCGAAATTGTAGGTCTCGCTGCCGAGGCTGGTGAACATGTATTCGCCCTTGGCCGACCAGTTCGGCGCAAACATGTATTCAAGACCGCCGCCGATGGTGAAGCCGGTGTGCGTCTGGCTGTCGGAAAACGCCCCAACGCCAACCGCTGAGAGCGAGGCCTTGTTGTTGGCCCAGGCATAACCGCCCTTGGCGTAGAGCAGGGCTGCATCGATCGCAAAACCGGCGCGGCCGGTCACGCTGCCAAACGAGTTGATCTTGGTTTCCGACGTGACCAGAAGTCCGCCGCCAAAATCCTCGGTGACGCTGTCCTTGATGCTGGCGCCGGCGGCGTCGACTTCGATACCGAAGACGAACTGGCTGCCGGGAAATTGCCAGTTGTAGCCGATCGTGCCGCCGCCGAAGCCGCCGCTGCCCGCATCGGTCTCCGAACCGTAGCCGCCCATCGCGCCGATGTAGAAGCCGGACCAGTTATACGCCGCAACCACCGCCGCCGGGGGCGCCGCCTTGGCGTAGGGCCGCGCCCGCAGGTCGGCGGCCGATGCCGCGGTCGCGACCGAGAGTAGGGCCGCAGCAGCTAGAAGTAGTCGTTTCATTGTTTGTCCCCTGTAGTTGAACACTCGTATAATCCCCTGCGGGCCCCATAAACGGACCGATTGCACCGGCATGGTGACGTAATGTGCTGGAAGCAGGCGCGAACGCGCCCTCAAGGAGTCGTATGCAAGCGACGTTTGAGCGGATGTAAAAACGTCGTTCGCAGGATTAACCATACGACATGTATGCCGGCAAAAATTGGACCGAAGCGCGTCGGCTCATTGGCGCGGACAGGTTGCTATTTCGACGGCGATGCGGCGACGTGTAGCGTGGAATACGTTCTCGATATGCGCGAGAGATGACGCGATTGCGTTAGATCGATCGAGGTTGTTGGTGTTTGCACACGTGTGAGTGTGGCTGCGCATCGGCCCATCCAGGTCATTGCGAGCGAAGCAATCCACAGTCCGTAGGGTGGGCAAAGGAGCGTTAGCGACGTACCCACCATCCATCACCAATCGTGCTGCTCGATGGTGGGCATGCGAAGCCTGTCATCGGGCGCGCATTCGCGCGACCCGTTGGCTTTGCCCGCCCTACGTTTGCTAACGATGGTCTCACCTGCGCTTGCGAACGTGGACGTTGATGTCGAGATCGATATCGCTGACGCAGGTCTGCGTCGTGCGGTGCGAGCCGCCCTCGTGCCAGCGGCCTGCGCGCATGCGGGCGTCGCTGACCTCGCCGAGTCTCAGGCAGCGCCATTGCGGCAGCGGGCCGCTGCTTTCGCCGGCGAACTGCCACGCCAGCACGACCTCTTCGCCGCGCCGGTTGGTGCCGATGATATGCGGGCAGAGTTCGCGGCTGCGGCCGCCGTAGCGGCAGACCACCTGCTGCCCGGCGAGGATGGCGTTACGGAAGATTGTATAAGCGGCGCTTTGCATTGGGTGGCGTGCCATCTAGGATTGTACAGCATTGACTGTATAACCGTAACGCATGATTTTTGTTTCCCGAGAACCGAGCTCATGGCTTCCAGACGCAATCGCCCAATCAACCTGCCGGCGCCGTACCTCAAGCGCATCTGGCTCGAGCCGTCGCGGATCACGGATCGCGAGGCCTATCCGTTCTGCCTGCCGCTGCTGCGCGACGATTTCGAACTGAGCTTTGAGCGCGCGATCACCATCATCGTCGGCGAGAACGGGACAGGAAAGTCCACGCTGCTGGAGGCCATCGCCGCGCTCGCAGGCTACGACGAGGCGGGCGGCGGCAAGGGGTACATGCCGGTCGACCACACCGACGCGCTGGAGAAGATGGGCGGCGGCCTCTCGGCGGCGCTGCGGGCAAGCTGGCTGCCAAGGATCACTAACGGCTGGTTCTTCCGCGCGGAGAGCTTCTTCTCGGTCGCGAGATATCTGGACAAGGCCGCGCTCGACGACCCGTTCGGCCCGCCGCCACCGGACTTCCTCTCCCATTCCCACGGCGAAGGCTTTCTGCGCTTCTTCGAAGAGCGCTGCCAGCGGCAGGGCATCTTCATCTTCGACGAGCCGGAATCCGCGCTCTCGCCAGCGCGTCAGATCGAGTTTCTGAAACTGATGCGACGGATGGACGAGATCGGCCATTGCCAGATCATCATGGCCACGCACGCGCCTGTCCTGATGGCGTACCCGAACGCAACGCTGCTGCGGTTGACGAAATACGGGCTGGAGCCGGTGACGGTGCGCGAGACCGATCACTACAAGGTCATGCGCGAGTTTTGTGATGACCCTGACGGGTTCGTGCAGGCGGCGATTGAGGAGTGAGGGCGTTGCCTTAATGGACATCGCGGAACTACAAGGAATTTTGTCAGATCGTGGCGTGCGGTCGCGCGCGTTTAGTATCGAGGGAATTGGGACCGACGACGAGCAATACCGATTGGAAAGAAGTGGAGGCGTTTGGCGCACCTATTATTACGAGCGCGGGAATATGAACGCCGTTCGTGAGTTTCCCGATGAAGACGAGGCGTGCCGTTATTTTCTCGAGGTGCTTCTCAATGATCCGACCACGCGGTGTTGACGATGGAAGTCGGACGGAATAGCGCGAAATCCGGCATTCGCAAGAGGCGACGGATATCGCTTCGCTCCACCCATCCGACATGGGCTGGTTGGATGTCGTGCCATCGTATACACGGTGGTAGATGTCGATCGATCAGACCCAGCTAAGCAAGTTCTTGAGCCTCGTCCTGCGTCACAAGCCGGATGCGATCGGGCTTGTGCTGGATTCCCAGGGGTGGGCCAGCATTGAAGCGTTGATCGACAAGGCCAATGCCGCCGGCACGAAGTTCGGCCGGACAGAGTTGCTCCACGTCGTCGAGACCAGTGACAAGAAACGGTTTTCGGTCTCGCCGGACGGACTGCGCATTCGGGCGGCCCAAGGGCATTCCGTGTCGGTCGAACTAGGATTGTCGCCCAAAGAGCCCCCGGCCGTGCTGTATCACGGGACGGCGACGCGGTTTGTCGAGGCGATCATCGAACAGGGACTGAAGCCGCAGGCGCGCCAGCAGGTGCATCTTTCCCGCGATGAAGCGACGGCCCGTCGTGTGGGGCAGCGACATGGCAAGCCGTACATCTTCGAGGTCGACACCCTTGCCATGCACGCGAATGGTTTCAAGTTCTACCTCGCCGACAATGGCGTCTGGCTGACGGACCGGGTGCCGCCGGAGTTCCTGGCGCCATCGGCAACCGCAGCAGAATAGGGACGGTGCTGTTTTGTGTGGGGTGTTGGGTTTCGCTGCGCTCTGCCCATCCTACACCGCGGGAGACTTTGTCGCAGAGCAGATCATCCATCACGAGCCCGCTTATGCTATGATATCGACCGAACAAGGGAAGACAGGGAGGACGCCATGCCTCATACCCTGGTGCCCAGCGATCGCGTCGAGCATGTAAGCGTGTACGGGCGCGACGGCACAAGGCTCGGCTCGATCGAGCGGCTGATGCTCGACAAGGTAAGCGGAACGGTTGCCTACGCCGTGATCAAGACCGGCGGGCTGCTCGGCAGCCACCATCATTGTCCGATCCGCTGGGACGCCCTTCGATTTGATTCCGCGCGTCAGGCCTACCAATCCGACGTGACGCTGGAGGATTTGCGCGCAGGCCCGTCCGAGCTCGATGAAGAAGCCTTCGATTGGGGTGACCGCTCACGGCCGCATCCGCATTACTGGACGGTGTAGGACGGCATTTCGCGGCTGCGGGCTCCTGAGTTCCCGAACGGCGCGATGCGGCCGTCGTTCGCGCCGCAAAAGCGCGATGGGTATCGCTTTCGGCAAACAGGTCGCTCCATCCATCCCGCATTATCGTTTCTCGGCAGCGCCACGAACCAGCCTTCTTTGGCACGAAAATGCGTTGCGCGACCGCCAACGCGCGCCGGCGCGAGTCCAACGAAACATTGGGGAAACGACATGAGGGTGACGATAGCGAGGGTGGGCGCTGTGCTGACGGCGCTGGCGGTAATCGGAACCGCCTGGGCGCACGGGCCGACCCGGCAGAAGGTGCGGGAATCGATCGAGATCAACGCACCGCCGGCCAAGGTATGGGCGGTGATCGGCAATTTCCAGGACATGAGCTGGCTGCAGCCGGTCAGCCAGACCGAGGGCGCGAAAGGCAACGCGATCGAGGCCACGCGGCGGCTGACGCTGGCGGATGGCGCGACGGTCGATGAGGAACTCTACAAATACGATGCCGAGAAGATGACCTATTCCTACCGGATCACCGCCGTCGACGTGAAGGTGCTGCCGGTCACCAACTATTCGTCCACGCTGACGGTTACGCCCAGCGCCGACGGCAAGGGCAGCAGCCTGGAGTGGGCCGGCGCGTTCTATCGCGGCTTTCCCAACAACGACCCGCCGCCGGAGCTGAGCGACGAGGCCGCGGTCAAGGCCGTGAGCGGCCTTTATCGCGCGGGCCTTGAGGCGTTGAAGAAGAAGGTCGAGAGCGGAAGCTGATCGTGCGGGCCCTTGCCCTAGCGGCGCTCGCTGCCGGCATCGGCTCGGCCTTGGCCGGGCAGGGTAGGGCCGAGGAAGCATTTGTCACCAATCAGCTCAGCGAAAACCTGACGGTCGTGGATCTCACATCCTTGCAGCCGGTCGCGACCATCGCGATCGGCGGCAAGCCGGCGGGCGTCGCCATCACCCCGGATGGGCGCTTCGCCTATGTAACGAGCCCCGACACCAAGGCGCTGACAGTGCTCGATGCCGCCGCACGTCGGATCGTCGGCAAGATCGACGTCGGCGGCGGTCCCCTCGGTGTCGCCGTGACGCCTGATGGCGCCACTATCTATGTCGCCGACTGGTACGCCGCTTCGGTGCGGGTGGTCGACCCCAAAGAGCAGCGCGTGATCGCAAATATCACGGTCGGCGCCTCGCCGTCGGGGCTTGCGGTGACGCCGGATGGCCGGCTGCTGCTCTCCGCGGACCGCGACGCCGACAGCGTCTCCGTCATCGACACCGCCACGCGCGAGCGGCGGACGGTCATCAAAGTCGGAGCGCGCCCGTTTGGCATCACCATCGATGCCGAAGGCCGTCGCGCCTACACCGCCAATGTCGGATCGAACGACGTTTCGGTGATCGATATCGGTGAGAGCCGCGAGATTGGCCGTGTGAAGACCGGCCTGCGCCCCTATGCCGTCGCGCTGGCCCAGGGCCGCGGCTTCGTCACCGACCAGTATGACGGCACCGTCACCGTGTTCGATCTCGCTACGCTGGCGCCGCTCAAGCGCATCACCGTGGGCGACTACCCGGAAGGCATCGCGGCCACGTCAGACGGGCGGCGCGTCATTGTCGCGAACTGGGAGAGCAATTCGATCAGCGTGATCGATGCGGTCGAGCTGAAGGTGACAGGCGAGATCAAGGTCGGCGACGGGCCAAGGGCGTTCGGGGCGTTTCTCAGGCGGTAGAGATGGCGGAGAGGTGTGGCGGGTTACGCTTGGCTAATCCGCACGACGCGCTGCAAGTCATCGTCAAAGGTCGAGGACGACCTCCTTGTTTTCGCTGCCTCGCCTGTCGCTGAGCGCAATCGTCGCGCCGGCATTGAGATAGGCGAGGCCACGAAGACGGTACTCGATTGTGATGAAATCGAATTCGGTTTTCGTGAATATCTTGCTGCTCGGAAGAAATGTGATCTCGGTTCCGCGGCGCCAATTTCCAGACGACTGGTCGGCCGTGCCGACTACGGCTATCGGCGCGTCGGGTTCACCCATACGGCAACGCATGAAGTATTCCTTGCCGTTGCGCCAAATGCGCAAATCGAGCACTTTCGAAAGCGCGTTTACTACTGCTATGCCAACACCGTGCAATAAACTTGGCACATTGAGCGTGTCTTGTGAGAACACGCCGGCGGCCCCGTGGAGGCGAGTCAGGATGAACTCGGCCGCCGAAATGTCTTCGCTCGGATGGGTATCGGTAGGAATGCCGCGACCGTTATAGCGCACCGTCACTGATCCTCCGGCATTCAATGCCACTTCAACGCAACTGCAGTGCCCTGCCAGAGCCTCGTTGATCGCGTTGTCCACGACTTCGAAAAGCATGTGGTGCAATCCCGAACCGTTGTCGGTATCGCCTATGTACATGCCCGGCCGCCTATGCACCTTTTCTAGGAAATGCAAGACTATCCTCTAGTTCGCGAAGGCCTGATGGTCCTAGCACTTCATCGAGGCAGCAAAAGGATAATCCCTCCGCCGCCTCGCTCGCGCTGCTGCTCTTCCTCGGCTTCCCATCCGCCTTCTTCAACACCGGGGCCAAAAACTTCCCCGTATAGCTCCGCGGCGCTTTCACGATGTCTTCCGGTGGGCCCCAGGCGACGATTTCGCCGCCGCCGTCGCCGCCTTCGGGGCCGAGGTCGATGACCCAGTCGGCGGTCTTGATGACCTCCAGATTGTGCTCGATCACGACCACCGTGTTGCCCTGGGCGACCAGCTCGTGCAGCACTTCCAGAAGTTTTGCGACGTCGTGGAAATGAAGCCCGGTCGTGGGTTCGTCGAGGATGTAGAGCGTGCGGCCGGTGGCGCGCTTTGACAGCTCCTTGGCCAGCTTGACGCGCTGGGCTTCGCCGCCCGACAACGTCGTCGCCTGCTGGCCGACGTGGATATAATCCAGGCCGACGCGGTGCAGCGTCTTGAACGTCTCACGGACGCGGGGGACGGCCTTGAAGAACTCGGCGGCTTCTTCCACCGTCATGTCGAGCACATCCGAGATTGACTTGCCCTTGAACAGGACTTCGAGCGTCTCGCGGTTGTAGCGCTTGCCCTTGCAGGTGTCGCAGGTGACGTAGACGTCGGGCAAAAAGTGCATCTCGATCTTGATGACGCCGTCGCCCTGGCAGGCCTCGCAGCGGCCGCCCTTGACGTTAAAGGAGAAGCGGCCGGGCTCGTAGCCGCGCGCCTTGGCTTCGGGGAGCCCTGCGAACCATTCGCGGATCGGCGTGAAGGCGCCGGTATAGGTCGCGGGGTTCGAGCGCGGGGTGCGGCCGATCGGCGACTGGTCGATGTCGATGATCTTGTCGATATGCTCCAGCCCCTCGATGCGGTCGTGCGGCGCGGCGCCTTCGCTGGCGTTGTTGAGTTTTCGCGCGATGGCGCGGTAGAGCGTGTCGATCAAGAGCGTCGACTTGCCGCCGCCGGAGACGCCGGTGACGCAGGTGAACAGGCCCAGCGGAATTTCCGCCGAGACGTTCTTCAGATTATTGCCGCGGGCGTTGACGACCTTGATGGTACGGCGATGGTTCGGCGGCCGGCGCTCGGGGATCGCCACCGACAATTCGCCGGTGAGATATTTGCCCGTCAGCGATTTCGGGTTCTTCATCACCTCTTCGGGTGTGCCCTGCGCCACGATGTGGCCGCCATGCATGCCGGCGCCCGGGCCGATGTCGAGCACGTAGTCGGCGAGGCGGATCGCGTCCTCGTCATGCTCGACCACGATCACGGTGTTGCCGAGGTCGCGCAGCCGCTTCAGCGTTTCCAGCAGCCGCGCATTGTCGCGCTGGTGCAGGCCGATCGAGGGCTCGTCCAGCACATAGAGCACGCCGGTCAGCCCGGAGCCGATCTGCGAGGCCAGGCGGATGCGCTGGCTCTCGCCGCCGGAGAGGGTGCCGGAGGAGCGGGACAGCGTCAGGTAATTCAGGCCGACATCGAGCAGGAAGGACAGCCGCTCGCGGATCTCCTTCAGTACGCGCGTGGCGATCTCGTTCTGCTGCGCGTTGAGCGCCTTCGGCACGCTCTCGAACCATTCGCCGGCGCGCTTCACCGACAGTTCCGAGATTTCGCCGATGTGCTTGCCGCCGATCTTGACGCAGAGCGACTCCGGCTTGAGGCGATGGCCGTTGCAGCCCGCGCAGGGAATATCGGAGAAATATTTTGCCAGCTCCTCGCGCGCCCATTCGCTCTCGGTCTCGCGGTAGCGGCGCTCGAGATTGGTGATGACGCCCTCAAACGGCTTCTTGGTGTCGTAGGAGCGGACGCCGTCTTCGTAGGAGAATTTGATCTCGTCGTCGCCGGAGCCGTGCAGCAGTGCTGCCTGCGTCTTCTTCGGCAGGTCCTTCCACTTGGTGTCGAGCGTGAACTTGTAGAACTTGCCGAGCGCGGTCAGCGTCTGGATGTAATAGGGCGATGACGATTTTGCCCAGGGCGCGATGGCGCCCTTGCGCAAGGTCAAATCCCTGTCGGGGATGACGAGGTCCTCGTCGATATGCTGCTCGACACCGAGCCCGCCGCAGGCCGGGCAGGCGCCATAGGGATTGTTGAACGAGAACAGCCGCGGCTCTATCTCGGGGATCGTGAAACCGGAAACCGGACAGGCGAATTTTTCCGAGAACAGGATCCGCTCGGGCCCGCTCTTGTCATGGATTTTTGCGGTCTTCTTGTCGGACTTCTTCTCTTCAGCCGCGCCCGCAGGGGCATCGGCATATTCGATCACGGCCAGGCCTTCGGCGAGTTTCAGCGCGGTCTCAAAACTTTCGGCGAGGCGCTGGCCGAGATCGGGACGGACCACGATGCGGTCGACGACGACGTCGATGTCGTGCGGGAATTTCTTGTCCAGCGTCGGTGCATCCGACAGCTCATAGAACGTGCCGTCGATCTTGACGCGCTGAAAGCCCTTCTTGAGCCATTCGGCGAGCTCTTTCTTGTACTCGCCCTTGCGGCCGCGCACGACCGGCGCCAGCAGATAGAGGCGGGTGCCTTCGGGCAGCGCCAGCACCCGATCGACCATCTGCGAGACGGTCTGGCTTTCGATCGGGAGCCCCGTGGCCGGTGAATATGGCACGCCGACGCGCGCCCATAGGAGACGCATGTAGTCGTAGATCTCGGTGACGGTGCCGACGGTGGAGCGCGGGTTCTTCGACGTCGTCTTCTGCTCGATCGAGATCGCCGGCGACAGGCCGTCGATCTGGTCGACGTCAGGCTTCTGCATCATCTCCAGGAACTGGCGCGCATAAGCCGAGAGCGATTCGACGTAGCGGCGCTGGCCCTCGGCATAGATGGTGTCGAAGGCGAGCGAGGATTTGCCGGAGCCGGAGAGACCGGTGAACACGACGAGCTTGTCGCGGGGAATCTCGAGATCGACGTTCTTGAGATTGTGCTCGCGCGCACCACGAATGGTGATCGCACGCGATGCGGAGCCGGCGTTCTGTTGGCGCTTCGCCCTTAGCACTTCATCCATATCGGCATTTCCAGGCGCGCTTGTCGCGCGCCGCGTTGGGCGCGCATTTGCCGGAGCGAACCGGGATCAGGCGCCGATGATTGAAAGTCGGAACATAGGAAGAACGAGGAGGAATATCCAGTGCCGCGCGCGAATCATCAACGGATTGTTTTGCGTCATCAGCCATTTGGCAGCAGACGTCAGCAGCGTGGGACGGAACTGCGCAAAAGAAAACGCCTCCGTTCCGGATTTTGGAACGGAGGCGCATACAGTTTCAGCAGGAAGGCTGAAAGCTTTTGTTTGAGCATGATCCTTTCGGAAAAGCGCTATCAGCTTTTCCGGATCATGCACTTAGAAGTGGTAGTTCACGCCGACCTGAACGCTGTTCAGGTTGATCGTTCCGACCTGAACGCCGCCCGGGACAGCGTTGCCGAAATAGGTGCCACCTTCGAGGCTCTTATAGAGGTACTCGGCCTTGACCGACCATTTCGGTGCGAACATGACCTCGACACCGGCGCCGAGGGTCCAGCCCGAGTGGAAGCGATCGTCCGAGACGCTCAGGCCGAGCGCGGTTGCGGTGAAGCGGTTGTTGGACCAGGCCCAGCCGCCGGTGCCGTAGACGAGCACGGAATCGAAGGCGTAACCGACCCGGCCGCGAACGGTACCCATCGAGCGGATCGTGTAGTCGACCGAGGCGAGTCCCCCGAAGAGGCCCACATTCGCGCCCACGTCCGCCCAAGCGCCGTCGGCCTCGAGACCGAGGACAAGGTTGCCCATCTGCCAGTTGTAGCCGGCGGTCCCGCCAGCGAATCCGCCGCTCAGCGTACCAAGGCCCGACGTGTTCTCCTGGGCGTAGCCGCCCATCGCACCGAGGTAGAAGCCGCTCCAGTTATTGATCGCAATCGCGGCGGCTGGCGCCTTGGTGTAGCCCCGTGCGGGAAGATCGGCGGCGATCGCAGGCGCCATCCCAAGCGCGATCAAACCGGTGGTGGTCAGCAGAAACTTTTTCACTTTCTTTTTCCTTTCGCGGCTCCAACGCAACAATTTCCTCAGCCGTCAATTTGAGGTTGCTTCGGCATATAGCGCCATGTCGCCGCAAAATGCTGTCGCCGAAAAACCACATCCGCGGCAAATGTAGGTATCCTGCAACCGTGGCGGGCATCGACCTTGTCGAGATACAACCAAACAAAAAGGCCGGCGCAAAGGCCGGCCTTTTCATCTTCGGTGAAGGCGTAGATCAGTACTTCGCAATCACCGGGCCACCCCACCGGTAATTCACACGCACGGTGACGAGATCGACGTCCTGGCGGATGCGATCGCTGCCGAAGGCGAGTCCCCCTACGTTGGTGATGAAGTCGTGGGTGCGGTCCTGCATGAACAGGTGGTTGTATTCAATGCCGGCCGACCAGTTGGGGGCAAAGCCGAATTCGAGGCCCGCGCCGACCACGCCGCCCCAGCGGGTGTCGTCACCGGTGGTGGCAACCACGATGCCCGTGGCAGCATCACGGATGCGGAAACGATCCCCGGTAACGGCCGCACCGCCCTTGACGTAGAACAGAACGTTATTGGCGGCCCAACCGACCTGGCCCGTGATCAGGCCGAACGCATCAATGCGCGACTCGTTGCGGAGCGTCGGATCAAACAGGCTCACATTGTTGCCCTGGAAGTCGGCCCAGTTGCCCTGGCCTTCAAGACCGAACACCCAGGTACCGGCCTGCCAGCGATAGCCGAGCTGACCGCCCGCGGTGCCGCCGGTTGCATCATGGCAGCCTTCGGCGAAAGCCGGAACGATAGGACCGATAGCGTCAGCGGTGAGATCCCAGCACTTGCGGCTCGAACCCCAGCCGCCGTTGGCGCCGATGTAGAAGCCGCTCCAATCGTACACAACCGCGACCGGTGCCGGCGGCGCCTTGGTGTAGGGGCGTGCGGCGAGGTCGGCGGCCGCTGCAGGCGCAGCAAACGCGATGAGAGCAACCGTACCTAACAGAAACTTCTTCATCCTCTGATCTCCAGCTCTTGCCCGCTTCCTGTTGGTCCCGAAGCGTTGCCGTGATGACGCGAACGCCCGCGCCGATAGGTATTCTATATCGCGACTCGCGCAGAAATGGCGTGTCCCGCCTGCAACAGGCGATACCCAAGTTATATGCACAACATCATGATTAGGCTGGTATAATTGGAACCGGACGGGGAACTTTCGGGTTCCATTTGTGGCGATTTCGTGTCTCCCGTGGGTCCCCGGGAATCGCTCAAAGGTTGTGATGTCGCGCCCAGTCGTGGTGGCATATTGATGGGAACAAAGCTGGAACGTTCGGCCGGGCGATGCTATATGTGGATAACCGCTGAGTGGCGAGGGATCGCCAAGTCACCGGGGCCTGCGAGCGTATAGGGTCGGGTCGGATGTCCAGAAAGCGGACAGGCGACAGGTCAAGCGACAGGTCAAGAATTGAAGACGCCCGGCGGTAGCAGCCGGGCCAGTGATTTTTGCCTGCGATATCGAGTGGAGAGCGGCGATGGCGGGAAGTGTGAACAAGGTGATTCTGGTTGGAAACCTGGGCAAGGATCCGGAAATCCGGCGCACACAGGACGGGCGGCCGATCGCCAATCTGAGCATCGCGACCTCGGAGACCTGGCGCGACAAGGGCACCGGCGAGCGCAAGGAAAAGACCGAGTGGCACCGCGTCGTGATCTTCTCCGAACCGCTTTGCAAGATTGTCGAGCAGTATCTGAAGAAGGGCGCCAAGGTTTACATCGAGGGCGCGCTGCAGACCCGCAAATGGACCGACCAGAGCGGCGTCGAGAAATACTCAACCGAGGTCGTGCTGCAGGGATTCAACTCGACCCTGACCATGCTGGATGGACGCGGCGGCGGCGGAGGCGGCAGCTTCGGCTCCGACGACTCGGGCGATTTCGGCTCCAGCGGTCCGGTCTCTTCGGCGCCGCGTCGGGCGGTAGCGGCCGGCAGCCGCAACAGCGACATGGATGACGACATCCCGTTCTAGGCTGTGAACTCATTAACGGGAATGACCGAGGTTGGTGGAAAGCGGAAATAGGGCTTTGAGGGAGCAAACAGCGGAAGCTGCCGTTATCGAACAAGGTGAAAACGGAGACCGCTGTGATCCACCATGTTTCGGTAGGGACGAATGATGTTGGGCGCTCGAAGCGTTTCTATGACGCCGTTCTGCCCATCGTCGGCATAATGCTGATGGCCGACGACGAGGGTGGCCTGGGTTACGGAAGCGGCACGTTTCACTTCAGCGTTCAGGTTCCGATTGACGGAAGACCTGCAACCGTTGGCAATGGTTCTCACATCGCCTTCGCCGTGGAAGACCGTTCGATGGTCGATCGATTCTACGCAGCGGCACTGGACCACGGTGGCAGGGGCAGTGGTGCCCCGGGGCTGCGGCCGGCCTATGATGCCCACTACTACGGAGCCTTCGTTCGCGATCCAGACGGTCACAAAATAGAGGTCGTGACCTACGCCGCAAAATAGAGCGGCACTTCGGCTGAAGGCACTTGTCGCGTATTGCGATCCAAGCGTGCGGCCGGTTCGCCCGGCCGTATGTTCTTAATATTTACATGAGGTATTTCACGTAAAGCTGCTCCTGGCCCCGAACGCCAACCGGATCTGGAGCGCCCGCCATGAGCCTCGCGCCTCTGCTGGACGCCCCTGGAACGATCCCGCTGCACGCCTTCGCCGCGATGGCGGCGTTTGCGCTCGGCATCGTGCAGTTCGCCGCACCGAAGGGGACGTTGCCGCACCGGACCATCGGCTGGATCTGGGTGCTGCTGATGTTTACGGTTGCGATCAGCTCGTTCTGGATCCACGAGATCCGCCTGGTCGGACCGTTCAGCCCGATCCATCTGCTCTCGATCTTCGCGCCGATCATGCTGGTGCTCGCGGTGCTGCATGCCCGCCGGCACAATGTCGGCGCTCACAAGAAGGCGATGATCTCGATCTTCTTCGGCGCGTTGATCGTCGCCGGCGTGTTCACCTTCCTGCCGGGACGGATCATGCATGCGGTGGTTTTCGGCTCATGAAGAGAGGTAACACAGCACCGTTTTCGCGACTTCGTTCCGGCCCGGAAATGGCCGTTCCAGCAGCGGCCGAAAAACCGCCTTGCGATGCCGTAAGTCCATGAAAAAACGAGCGGAAAAACAGCTCCCCTTGGAGGCTCCGGGGTGGTTATCGAACCCCCGATGCGCTATATGATTCCCGACTGAGAACTGACTGGATTCCCCCTTTGTCCGACAACGAAGACGACAAGCCCGGCGAGCCGCCGGAGCATTCCGATATCCGTCCCGTTTCCATCCTCGACGAGATGAAACGCTCCTACCTCGATTACGCCATGAGCGTGATCGTGGCGCGTGCGCTGCCGGATGCGCGCGACGGATTGAAGCCGGTGCATCGGCGCATTCTCTACGCGATGCACGAGAACGGTTTTGAGTGGAACAAGCCGTACCGCAAGTCGGCGCGCACGGTCGGCGACGTCATCGGTAAGTACCATCCCCACGGTGACCAGTCGGTCTACGACGCGCTGGTGCGCATGGCGCAGGATTTCTCCATGCGCGTGCCGCTGATCGACGGGCAGGGCAATTTCGGCTCGGTGGACGGCGATATGGCAGCGGCCATGCGCTACACCGAATCCCGCCTCACCAAGATCGCGCAGACGCTGCTCGACGACATCGACAAGGATACCGTCGACTTCCAGCCGAACTACGACTCTTCCGAAAAAGAGCCGTCGGTCCTGCCGGCAAAATTCCCGAATCTCCTGGTCAACGGCGCCGGCGGCATCGCGGTCGGCATGGCGACCAACATTCCGCCGCACAATCTCGGCGAAGTCATCGACGCCTGCGTGGCGCTGATCGACAATCCCGCGCTCACCATCGACGACCTCATTAACATCGTGCCGGGCCCGGACTTCCCGACCGGTGGCATCATCCTCGGACGCCAGGGCATCCGCTCGGCCTATCATCTCGGCCGCGGCTCGATCGTGATGCGCGGCAAGGTGACGATCGACACCATCCGCAAGGATCGCGAGGCGATCATCGTTACCGAAATTCCCTATCAGGTGAACAAGGCCACCATGGTCGAGCGCATCGCCGAACTGGTGCGCGAGAAGAAGATCGAGGGCATTTCCGACCTGCGCGACGAATCCGACCGCGACGGATTCCGCGTCGTCGTCGAATTGAAGCGCGATGCGGTGCCTGACGTGGTGCTGAACCAGCTCTATCGCTTCACGCCGCTGCAGACCAATTTCGGCGCCAACATGGTGGCGCTCGACGGTGGCCGTCCGCAGTTGATGAATTTGAAGGACCTGCTGACGCTGTTCATAGCGTTCCGCGAACAGGTCGTCACGCGGCGCACCAAGTTCCTGCTGAATAAGGCCCGCGACCGCGCCCATATCCTGGTCGGCCTTGCCATTGCGGTCGCCAATATCGACGAGATCATTCGCGTGATCCGAACCTCGCCCGATCCGAACACGGCGCGCGACATCTTGATGTCGCGAGACTGGCCGGCAAAGGACGTCGAGGCGATGATCCGGCTGATCGACGACCCGCGTCACCGCATGGCGCCCGACGGCACCGCGCGGTTGTCGCTGGAGCAGGCCAGGGCCATTCTCGATTTGCGCCTGCAGCGTCTGACCGCGCTCGGCCGCGAGGAAATTTCCGAAGAGCTCGACAAGCTCGCGGTGGAAATCGCCGACTACCTCGAAATCCTGCGTTCGCGCGCGCGCGTGCAGGCGATCATCAAGGACGAGCTCGCCGCGGTGAAGGACGAGTTCGCCACCCCGCGCAGGACGGTGATTGTCGAGCAGGAAGGCGAGGTCGAGGACGAGGACCTGATCCAGCGCGAGGACATGGTGGTTACGGTCTCACACGCCGGCTACGTCAAGCGCGTGCCGCTCTCGACTTATCGGGCGCAGCGTCGCGGCGGCAAGGGCCGCGCCGGCATGCAGACCCGCGACGAGGATTTCGTCAGCCGCCTGTTCGTGGCCTCGACCCATACGCCGGTGCTGTTCTTCTCCTCGCGCGGCCAGGTCTACAAGGAAAAGGTCTGGCGGCTGCCAATCGCGGCGCCGAATGCGCGCGGCAAGGCGATGATCAACATCCTGCCGCTGGAGCAGGGCGAGCGGATCACCACCATCATGCCGCTGCCGGAGGATGAATCCTCCTGGGCCAATCTCGACGTGATGTTCGCCACCACAGGCGGCACCGTCCGCCGCAACAAGCTGTCCGACTTCGTCGATGTCCGCCGCTCCGGCATCATCGCCATGAAGCTCGGGGAGGGCGATTCGATCGTCGACGTCCAGATCTGCACCGAGCATGACGACGTGCTGCTGACGGCGGCCGGCGGCCAGTGCATCCGCTTCCCTGTTACCGACGTGCGCGTCTTCACCGGCCGCACCTCGATGGGCGTGCGCGGCATTGCGCTGGCGGAGGGCGACAAGCTGATCTCGCTGGCGATCCTGCGCCACGTCGAGGCCACTTCCGACGAGCGTTCGGCCTACCTCAAGATGCGCCGCGCGGTCGCCGGCGAAACCGCTGCGGAAGAACCCGTCGATGCGGAAGGCGAGGAGACGTCAGGCTCGCTCCAGCTCTCGCAGGAGCGTTACGCCGAAATGTCGGCGCAGGAGCAGGTGGTGCTCACGGTCTCCGTCAACGGCTACGGCAAGCGGACCTCGTCCTACGAGTACCGCACCACCGGCCGCGGCGGCAAAGGCATCGTCGCGATGAGCGTCAACAACCGCAACGGCAAGCTGGTGGCTTCATTCCCGGTCGAGGAAAGCGACCAGATCATGCTGGTCACCGACAAGGGCCAGTTGATTCGCTGTCCGGTCGAGGGCATCCGCATCGCCGGCCGCTCGACGCAGGGCGTCATCGTGTTCGATACTGCCGAGGACGAGCACGTGGTGTCGGTCGAGCATATTTCCGAAGACGAGAACGGCGAGAACGGAAACGGCGGCTAGCCCGCCCCGCTGTCATTCCGGGCCTGTGTGATACCCACGCATCCCGGAGTGACGAAGTGCGTAGCCCGGATGAGCGGAGCGTTATCCGGGAACCTTATTCGCGCAGAGACTGTCCCGGATCTCGCTTCGCTCATCCGGGCTACGGACCGGACCGCCCCAGCCCGCTGCGTCAGGGCTCCGGGCGGTAAACCACCCCTTAACCATAGATGGATACGATTTAGCTGTATCCGGGTGGTGACCGTCCGGCCAAACGGGAGCAAAATCATGCCCGTCGAGATGCTGACGTATGCCGAACTGGGCGAAAGGCTTACGGTTTCGCCAGAGGCCGCGCGTGCCCTGGTGAAACGACACCGATGGCCGCGCTCCCGCTCCAACGACGGCAAGACGCTGGTTCAGGTCGATCTCAGCGAATTCAGTCATTCCCCAACACCCCGTCAGCCACAAACGCCGCCCGGTCAACAGGTGGTCAGCGCGCTTAAACAGCGAATCGAGAGCTTGCAGACCGAGCTGGCGGAGATGAAGGTGATTGCCAGCGGCCATCGGGCCGACTTCGAGAGAGAATGCGAGCGCACCAACAAGCTGCTGGCTGAACTGCTCAAGGTCAGCACGGAAAGCGTGGGGGCCCGGGAAAGGGCGGCTCTGCTCGAAGGCAAGCTATCGATGCTGACGCAACCCTGGCGGCGCCGGCTGGTCGATGCCTTCACCCTGGCCCTGCCACAGGTCGCCTCCAACCCTCGCGAGAGCGCCGGGCCGATAGCCCAGTCACAGAATTGAACCGCCTGCCAAACTGGTCGGGCTCCGCTGCGACTGCCACTAGGCCGCCTCGGTTGCGTGGAACTGCGCCTCTAGCGACGCAATGGTGATCCGAAGGTTGTGCTTCCGGGCTCGCAGACTGCGCGCCAACACCGGATAGGTTACGGCCGACAGATTATAAACACCCGTGCGGGCTTCCTCGTGCTCTATTTCGATGCTGAGCAGCTCGACCGAACGCGAGAGGCTTTCGATCAGTCTCGCCATTTGCGACCGGTTCACCGCTGCCGTACCCCGGAGTGTCTGAAGTAGATGCGAAGTTGTCATTGGTAGCCTCTGCGCTGATCTGGTTTGGGACGCGCTCGCGGCGCATTCAGATGTACAGCAAAGGCGGTGCCAATCGGGGGGCCGAGAGCCTCCGTAGTTCTCCGGAATGACGGTCCGTAGCCCGGATGAGCCAACGGGTCGCGCGAATGTGCGCCCGATGACAGGCTCCGCAATATCCGGGAAAATCTTATCCGCGGACTGTCCGCCGGATCCCGCCTCGCTCATCCAAGGCTACGCGCTTGGCTCTGGAACAGTGTGCTTATCGGCGTAGACCGGAGGTCATTCGCCCGCCTTCGAACTGGGGCTCGTGACCCCATTGGGCGCCGACTCTTCCTCGCATCAAATCGCGCAACAGCATGGCCTCCCGAAGAGTCCTGCTCGAGGCCAGGACCGAGACGAGGCCCAGCGCCATCAGCAGCACGCCAAGCCACGTTGCCGTCCAACTGCGGCCGTCATCGGCTGCCTCGGCGGGAAAGGCGACGGGCGCCGCCGAAGGGACGGAGGCGGCAACCGCGTCGCCGGCAGCCGGCGCGGCTGACAGAAGCGTCTCCACGTCGACCTGGCGCGATGCGGATGGGTCAAGCGTGAGCTGATTGGCCACGCCATTGGCGAGGGCTGCGGCGCCCGCAGGGACGGAAGCGGCATCAGCCACCTTCAGCTTGGGTGCGAGCGGCGTCGGCGGAGAGGTTTCCGCCGGTGCGGAGCGCAGCAACTCCGCTCGCGCATCCGCGGCCGCCTTGCGCTTGCGTCTATCGGCCTCGTTCTCCTCGGAAGCGGTGACACGAGACTTCGCGGCGCGATGACGAACCTGCTTCTTCACCACCGTCGCCTCATCGGTCTGGAACCAGCATTTGCGGCGACCGTCGAACCGGTAGACCCAGTGCTGGCCGGCCGTCGTCGACTTGCCGGGCCGCGACAAGCACTCTTCTTCCGCTTCCGCGGGAGCGGGCGCGGTGGTCTGCCGGGGAGAGAAATTGAAAAAGTCGGCAATAGGATTCGAAGACGCAGGCGATGTCGAGAGACCTGCGACAAGGGCGGATGCAGCGAAGCAAAATCGCAAATAGCCGGACATGGCAGCAACCCGGTGTTGCGCCCCCAGCGCAACGAGCTTTGGCCGCGACCTAGGTCAGAATGCGGCTCAAATCTGGCGGCGCGGTGGATTCATTTTGGCCCGGAAACGAGCGGCGCCCTGGCGCAGGCCGCTATGCCGCCTCGGTTGCGTGGAGCTGCGCCTCCAGCGAAGCAATGGTGATCCGGATGTTGTCCTTCCGGACCTTCAGGCTTCGCGCCAACACCGGATAGGTTACGGCCGATAGATCATAAACACCCGCGCGGGCTTCGTCGTATTCGATGTCGACGGTAAGCAGTTCGACCGAGCGCGTGAGGCTTTCGATCAGTCTCGCCATTTGCGACCGGTTCGCCGCTGCCGTGCCCCGGAGTGTCTGAAGTAGATGCGAAATTGTCATTGATCGCCTTTGCGCTGATCTGATTTGGGACGCGCTCGCGGCGCATGCAGATGTACGGCAAAGGTGCTGCCAATCGCAGCGCCGAGAGCCTCCGTAGGACCCCGGGTAACGATCGGCAGTTGGCGTTTAAACCAGGGAACTCAAAGTCGGTAAGCGAGCGCCTTCAAAACGTCTCATAGGCGTGCTGATCCCGCAGCAGGCTGGGCGCGGATTCACAAGATAGAAACCATAGAAAATTATCTGAAAATTCTTGCGAAACAATTCGGCCGGCTAAGCGTCGGTTTGCCAGAGGGCAAGCGTCATGACAGAGCGCCAGTTCAAAGAGCTAGAAACCGAGATCGCGCGCTATCGGGTTCTGGAAGGAGAAGTTACCGATCCACTAGCTGCGGGACTGATACACGTCATCATCTCGGAACTTGAAGCTGACCTTGCGAAGGGTCGCGAGCCCAGTCAGCAATCTTGTCAGGGCAACTAGAAGCGAACATTGTCCAGCGCTTGTGACCGGGAGAGCAACCGGCCCTTCGCGTCACTCCGCGGCTAGCGGCGCTTCGCGCGGCACGATGATCCGGATCTTCGTTCCGGCGCCGGGCCTGGTTTCCAGATTGATCCGGCCCCCTAAGCGATTGGTCACGATGTTGTGGACGATGTGCAGGCCGAGGCCGGTGCTGCCCTGGTCGCGCCGGGTCGTGAAAAAAGGATCGAACACCTGGCGCCTGATCTCCGGGCTCATGCCGCAGCCGTCGTCCGAGAACAGCACTTCGACGTTGTGCTTGCCCGACGCCTGGGCCGCAATATGCACGGCGCCGCGCGCGCCGTCCGGATAGGCGTGCACCGCGGAATTGATAACCAGGTTGGTCAGCACCTGGCCGTACGGGCCGGGATAGCTGTTCATGGCGAGATCAGGCTCGCATGCGACGTTGACCACGAGATTTCTGCGCAGCCCGAACCGTAGTCCCTTGACGACCTGCTCGGTCACTTCGGCGAGATTAAAGCCTCTGCGGTCCGAAACGTTGCGATCGGTCGCAACCTGCTTGAACGACTGTATCAGATCGATCGCGTGATTGAGGTTGATCATGACTTGCGAGGCCGCCTCGCGGCTTGCCGCAATGAACTCGGTCAGGCTCGACCGGCGCACGTCGCCGATGGCGACATCGGCCTCAAATCGATCGGCCTTGTTGATGAAGGCCGAGGCGACCGTGAGACTGGTGCCGACGGGCGTGTTGAGTTCGTGCGCCACGCCCGCCACCAGCCTCCCGAGCGCAGCCAGTTTCTCGGTCTGCACCAGACTGTCCTGCGCGGCGTGGAGATCTTCCAGCGATTGCGACAGTTGCGTGGTGCGTTCCTGGACCTCGGCGAACAGCCGCGTGTTTTCGATGGCGATGACCGCCTGACCGGCAAAGGTTTTCAAGAGCTCGACCTGCGCCTTGGCAAATAATTGCGGCTCGAGCCGCATCACCGCAATGGCGCCGATCGCGACGTCGTCACGCAGCATCGGCACGACGAGGATGCTGCGATAGCCCGATGTTTTCTGCAGGCCGCTGTAGCCGCCGGAAACCAGCACGTCTGGCTCATGCACGACGCGGCGCTCGCGGATGGCGACCGAGATCAGGTTCTTGCTGGTCAGCGGGGCAGGGTAGGCCTTGCGCACCGCGGCCACCGATTCCGCGGAGAACTGATCGTAGGCGACCAGGTGGACATGATCTCCTTCGCGGCGGTAGACGGCGCTCAGCACGCTCTGGCACAGCCGCGCGGCGTTCTTGACGATCCGGTCGAACACCGGCTGGATGCCGGTCGGAGAATCCGAGATGAGGCTCAAGACCTCGGCCATCGCCGCTTGCCGCTCCCTGGCTTCCTGCAGTTCGAGGGTAAGCTGTTCAATTTCCGTCCTGGCGGGATTTTTGACTTTTGCGGCTTTCGGTTTTGCCAGGCTCTCGACGCGCACCCCCTTCGGCGCACGGCCGCGTTTTGCCGTGATCGCTGCGCGGCTCTTCGATCTGGTTGTTTCGCCGCCTGCTTTCATTGCCTGCCCATGTCCCCGGATAAGCTATCGTATCGCCTTGGGCCAGCAATGGGAAAATGGCGTCCGCACGTCCCGGAAGTGCCAAATGAGCGACATGTGTGATATCAGGGCATCAACTGAAGATAGCAAGCACATCCGTTGGTGGGTGCCAGGAAATCGACTGATCCATATGCTCGTTCGAATGATTCATGTGCTGGTTGCAGGATGTCTGTTGCTCCTTTTGCCCAGCCACGCCGCCGCTCAGGCCGGCGCGAATGCGGCGACCGCGACCTGCGGCGTCGATATCGAGGACCAGAAAGCGGATGTCCTGGAAGCTGCCTGCTTGCGCGAGTTCGGAAAACTCGCGAGCCGTGAGGGCGATCTGCTGACGCTGCGGCTCGAAAACGGCGCGTCCAAGACGTACCGCGATAATTCCAAGGCCTGTCAGGAGGACGACGCAAACAATTGCATCAGCTATCGGCTTGCTGCGTATCATGCCGAGGCGCATGTCTATTCGATCGTGATCGGGTATTACGAAGGAAGCAGCTTCGAACTTCTCAGCGCTCGGACGGGAAATGTCCTGCGTTTTTCAGGCTCGCCGCATTTTTCGCCGGATGGATCGAGGTTTGTCGTCATCGACAATGATCTTGCCTATGGCGGGCCCAATGATCTCGCCGTTGGCTCAAATGCAAACGGTTCGCTGTCGCTGGAGTGGGAGCATGCCAACACCGATAGCGAGCCTCACGAATGGCGCCTCGAGCGCTGGATCGACAACGACCATATCGCGCTGCGCGTGTATCCCGCTGGCAACGGACAAAAATGTCCCGACAACAACTGCGATGCGATGCTCGTGCGTTTCGGCGATGGCTGGGCGCTTCGGCGATTGCCGGCCGAACAGCAATAGTAGAATGACGAAATCGTAGCCCGGATGAGCGGAGCGATATCCGGGAACAGTCTCTCCGCGGATAAAGCTTTCCCGGATGTCGCTTCGCTCATCCGGGCTACAGGCGTCCATCAATCGATCGCCAGCCCGGCCTTGTGGATCAGCGGCACCCAGCGGTCGATTTCCGACTGGACGTAGGCGCGGAAGCCGGCTGGCGTGTTGGTCGCATCGTCAGGCATTTCGAGGCCGAGCGGGGCGAGGCGGGCGCGCAGGGTTGCGTCCTGCGTCGCCTTGCGGATCGAGGCATTGAGCCGCTCCACGATCGGTTGCGGCGTGCCCTTGGGCGCGAGGAATCCGAGCCAGACCGGGAAGTCGAGGCCGTCGACGCCGAACTCGTTGGTAGCGGGCAGGTCGGGCAGGGTGGAAATGCGCGCCGAGCGGAACACCGCCAGCGGCCGCACGGTCTTGGCCTGAATCTGGGCCAGCGCGGTGAGTGACACTTCGACCATGTAGTCGATCTGGCCCGCGATCAGATCGTTCATCGCGGGGCCCGTGCCCCGATAGGAGACCAGATTGACCTTGGTGCCGAGTCGCACGTTCAGCATGGCGGCGCCCATATGCGCCGACGAGCCGGGACCGGCGGTGCCGACATTGAGCTTTGATTCATTGGCGCGGACATAGTCGACGAACGCCTTGAAATTATCAGGCGGAAGGTCGCGCTTGACGATCAGCACCTGCGGGAGATCGCCGAGCAGTCCGAGATGCTCGTAGTCCGTAATGGGATTGTACTTCAGGTTCTTATAAAGGCCGACGCTCGACACGTGCGTGCCGGCCTGGCCGATCTGGATCGTGTAGCCGTCGGGCGTCGCGCGCGCGGCTCTGGTCGAGCCGATCGTGCCGCCGGCGCCGGCGACGTTTTCGATCACCAGCGTCTGCCCGAGATCGCGCGAAAGGAATTCGGCGTAGATGCGCGCGATCGCATCGGTCGGCCCGCCCGCCGCAAACGGCACGATGACGTTGATCGGTCGATCTGGATAGTTTGACTGCGCGCGCAGGATTGAAGGCATGCAGAGGGCACCAGCCAGGCCGAACGTGACGGCGCGGCGATCGAGCGTGCGGGACGCCATGAATCAATCCTCCCTAATGTCTATTGTTTGTCTGGTCTATCGTTTGTCGTGACGCGCGAGCACGCGGTCGACCATTGCGCCCGCGGTGCCGAGATAGTTGGACGGTTCGCACAAAGCGGCGAGCCGGTCGCGCGGAAGTGCGGATGCGATGGCCGGGCGCCGCAGCAGGGCATCGAGCAGCGCATCACCGCGCTCGAACGCATCGCGGCAGGCGGCGTAGACCTCGTCATGGGCAGTCTGCCGGCCGAGCGCGGGCGCAAGGCCCATCATGACGGCTTCGGCCACGATAAGGCCGCGCGTGGAATCGAGATTTCGCTTCATCGCCCTAGGCTCGACGATCAGGCCGGAGAGCATGAATTGCGCCTGCGAAAGCGAGCCGGAGGTCAGCAGGCACACTTGAGGCAACGCCAGCCATTCGCAATGCCATGGTCCGGTGGCGCGCTCGAGATCCTGCACCATGGCGTCCAGCATCAGCGAAGCGGCATCGCGCGATGCTTTCGCGTTCGCCAGCAGGATTTCCGAGGAGATCGGGTTGCGCTTCTGCGGCATGGTCGAGGAGGCGCCTCGATGCGAGGAGAACGGCTCGAATACTTCGCCGATCTCGGTCGCCATCAAGATCATGACGTCGTAGCCGATCTTGCCGAGCGCGCCGCAGATCACGGCCAGCGTCTGGACCAGTTCGACCAGCCCGTCGCGCGCGACGTGCCAGGTGATGTCGGGCTCAGCGAGACCGAGCGCGCGGGCGTAGGCTGCGCGCACATCGAGGCCGCGATCGCCGAGCGAAGCCAGCGTTCCCGCGGCGCCGCCGAGCTGCGCCTGCAGCGCGCGCGGCTTGGCCTGTTCGAGCCGTTCGGCCGAGCGCTGCAGCGCCGACAGCCAGATCGCGGCCTTGTGCCCGAACGTGATCGGCAGCGCCTGCTGCAGATGCGTCCGCCCCGCCATCGGCGTATCGCGGTGGAGGCGGGGGGG
>NZ_LLXZ01000227.1:30512-72817 GCF_001440395.1 Bradyrhizobium jicamae
ACCGCGTCGCGCAGTTGCAGCACGGTCGCCGTATCCATAATGTCCTGGGTGGTCGCGCCCCAATGCAGATAGCGGCCGGATTCGCCCAGTCGCTCCGATAGCTGGCGGACCAGGCCGACAATGGGATAGCCGACATTCTCGGTGTCGCGCTTCAACTGTTCGCTGTCGAGCGTGACCGCCGGCGCCTGCCGCGCGATCGCCTCGGCCGCCTCGCGCGGGATCACACCGATCTCGCCCTGGGCCACGGCAAGCGCCACCTCGGCCTGCACATACGCCTTGAGCTGCGCTTCGTCGGAAAATACCGCCCGCATGGAGGGCGTCGAGAAAACGTCGCGATAAAGGGCGCTGTCGAACATCGTGCTGGCCACGCGCGTGTTTCCTTCCTGTTAATATGTACGGCCATATGATTGATGCGTACAAATTTGTCAAGCTCCGGTGCGCGGGCTATCGAAGCCGTGCTATGGCAGCGGCCCGACCCCGCGAGAACCGTTCGACATGCCCATCTACGAGGACATTGCCCGCGATCTGCTGGAAGCGATCCACCGCGGCCAATATCCGGTCGGCGGCCTGATCCCGACTGAGCTCGAGCTTGCCGCGCGCTACGATGTCAGCCGGCAGACGGTGCGGGCGGCGATGCGCCGGCTCACCGAGCTCGGGGCGGTGTCGCGCCGGAAGGGCTCCGGCACGCGGGTCGAAAGCCGCGAGCGTCCGCAGGAAAGCTTTCAGCAGACGCTGGGCGCATTGAGCGATCTCGTTGAACTCGCCGCGGCGACGGACCGCGATATCAGGCGTATCGAGACTGTCGTCATGGATCGCCAGGCCGCGAAGCGTTTTGGCTGCCAGCCAGGGTCACGCTGGCTTCGGATCCCGTACGTTCGTGCTTCGACAAAACCCAAAAGCGCGCCGCTCGCCTGGGTCAATGTTTATGTCGAGGAGAGCTATGCGGATGCCGTAAGCGACATCCGGAAAGACCGCCGCCTGGTCTGTGACATGATTGCGGACAGCTACGGCGTGATCGCTTCCGAAGTGCATCAGACCGTGGCGGCGACCGTGATTCCGACCGAATACGCGAAGGCGCTGGGGGCGGAAGCCGGATCGCCCGCGCTCGAAGTCATCCGCCGTTATCTGGACGCGCACGGCCGTCTGTTCGAAATATCGGAAAGCATCCATCCCGCCGGTCGATACGTCGTAACTTCGGTGCTGAAGCGCGTCGGCAATCAGGCAACGGCGGATGGCCGCCCGGTGCGATCTTCCGGCAAGGCCAAATCGCGCGCCTGACGCAGCCGGAAGAATTAGAGGCAGGCATCCAGAACGCAAATGGCGAGCAGGGAGGGGGGATCCCTGCTCGCCATCACTGCGGTTCCTTGGAGGTGGGGGGCGGAACCAAATCTTGCCGTTACGGGGTGCGGTCGGCGGTCACCAGGCGGGCTTCACGAACACCCGCATTGGAGCCGGCGGTGCGGAGGCAGGAGGCATCGAAATTCGGCCAGGCCTGCTGCGCGCAATCCTTGCCGACGGTGCGGACCGGCAGGCGGTCGCCCTTGGCCAGCGCCTGCGGCACGCTGGCTTCGACCTGCGGCGCAAAGCCGGGCAGGACGGTCAGCGCGGCAGCGATGAACGCGGCAGCAGCGACTGCAGAAAAAGCCTTGATCATGACGGTCCCCTGTCGTGGGCCCTTCGCGGCCCGTCGTCGTTTCGTTGGATGGACTTGTAGCCAGCGCAAGTTTCCGGCTGTCTTCGCCAGCTACGAAAATGGTTTCGTCCCGGCCGAGTTTTGTTTCGTCGGCCAGTGGCGGACGAAACATTCCGGCCCGCCCCGGGAAGACGCTCGGCGCGGGGGACTGGTTCATTGGCCGATCTGAAATAAAAAGCCGGCCCCCGGTGGAACCGGGTCCGGCTTGCCGGGCCGCCCGGGGCGAGGTAGGAGGGTCCATGCCCCGTATCGCGCTTTACCCCGGCTCTTTCGATCCCGTCACCAATGGCCATCTGGACGTGGTCCGGAACGCCGTCGGCCTTTGCGACCGTCTGATCGTCGCCATCGGCGTTCATCCCGGCAAAAAGCCGCTGTTTTCGACCGACGAGCGCCTGGAGATGGTCCGGGCGGTATTCGCGCCCTTGGCCGCCAAGGTCGGCTGCGAGTTCGACTGCACGACCTACGACAATCTGACGGTCACCGCGGCCCAGAAGGCCGGGGCCACCATCATGATCCGCGGTCTGCGCGACGGCACTGACCTCGATTACGAAATGCAGATCGCGGGGATGAACGAGACCATGGCGCCGGAGGTGCACACGGTGTTTCTGCCGGCCTCGGTCGCGGTCCGCCCGATCACCGCCACACTGGTGCGCCAAATCGCGGCAATGGGCGGCGACGTATCGGCGTTCGTGCCGCCGTCGGTTGCCGCCAGCCTGAAGACCAAATTCGCGGGCTAAGGCGCCAGTACGCGTCACGACGTTTTCCTGTTTTCACATCACCGGAGCTTTCATGATCCGAATTCTCGCCGTTCTCGCCGCGCTGTTCGTTGTGGCCCCCGCGATCGCGCAGCCGCTGCCCGCCAATCTCGACAAGGCGAACGCGATCGTGATCGACACCACCAAGGGTCGCATCGTGATCAAGCTGCGGAACGATCTAGCGCCCCAGCATGCCGAGCGCATCAAGCTGCTCGCGCGCGAGGGCTACTACAACAACGTGCCGTTCCATCGCGTGATCGAGGGCTTCATGGCGCAGACCGGCGACGGCAAGAATTTCAACGGCACCGGCGGCTCGAAATATCCGAACCTGCCGGCCGAATTCTCCAACGTGCCGTACAAGCGCGGCATCGTCGGCATGGCGCGCACCAGCGATCCCAACTCGGCGAATTCGCAGTTCTTCATCATGTTCGCCGAAGGCTCGTCGCTGAACGGCAAGTATACCGTGATCGGCGAAGTGGTGGCCGGCATGGATGTGGTCGACAAGATCAAGCGCGGTGAGCCGGTCGCCGATCCCGACAAGATGGTGAAGGTGCAAGTCGCATCCGACATCAAGTGAGGTCATGAAACGGCCGCGCAGCAAGCCAACGCTGTGGTTTGCCGCCGCTCTGGTGTGGCTGGCGTCGGGGGCTGACGCCTCGGCCGAGCCGCAGCAGCTCGATACCCTCAAGGACGTCTTCGCCAAGCTGTATTCGTGCTGGCAGCCGCCGTCCTACTCGCGCGCCGAGCCGATGGACATCACCGTCGTCGTCAGTTTCAACCGCACAGGCGCCATTCTCGGTCAACCCAGGATTACCTATGAATCCGGAAATCCCAGCGAGAACGACCGGATTGCGTACCGGATTGCCGTCATGGAAACCTTGCAACGCTGTACGCCGTTGTCATTTACCGAGGGACTGGGCGGTGCGGTTGCCGGCCGGCCTTTCGCGGTCACCTTCAGAACCCGCAAACGTCCACCCAAACCAGAAGAGAAAAGAGCATGGCTGATACCGAAAATACTTTGATCCTTGAAACGACCCAGGGCCCCGTCACCATCGAGATGCGCCCCGACCTCGCGCCCGGCCATGTCGCCCAGATCACGAAACTGGTGCGCGACGGATTCTACGATGGCATCGTGTTCCATCGCGTGATCGAGGGTTTTATGGCGCAGACCGGCTGCCCGCACGGCACCGGCACCGGCGGTTCCGGCAACAAGCTGAAGGCCGAGTTCAACAAGGAGCCGCATGTGCGCGGCACCGTCTCGATGGCCCGCGCCGCCAACCCCGATTCTGGCGACAGCCAGTTCTTCATCTGCTTCGACGACGCTTCCTTCCTCAACGGCCAGTACACGGTCTGGGGCAAGGTCACCTCGGGCATGGAGAACGTCGACAAGATCAAGCGCGGCGAGCCGGTGCAGAACCCGGACAAGATCGTCAAGGCGCGGATGGCGCTGGACGCGGCTTGATGTAATCCGTCATACCCGGGCTTGACCCGGGTATCCATCTTGCGAAGAAGATGGATTGCCGGATCAAGTCCGGCAATGACGACTTGAACATGCGCACCGATCTCTTCGACTTCGAACTTCCCCCAACCAGCATCGCGCTGCGGCCCGCCAGCCCGCGCGATGCTGCGCGCATGCTTGTGGTGCAGCAGGGCGGTGTGCTGCACGACCGCACCGTGGCCGAACTGCCGCAATGGCTGAAAGCCGGCGACCAGCTCGTCGTCAACGACACCAAGGTGATATCAGCCCAGCTCAAGGGCCGGCGCATCGGGCGCGAGACCGAGCCGAAGATCGAGGCGACGCTGATCAAGCGGCTCGACGGCTCGCGCTGGCAGGCGCTGGTCAAGCCGGCGAAGAAGCTCGCGCCCGGCGACACCGTTCGCTTCGGCAATGAGGGCAAGGTCTGCCTGCTCGGCCATCTCGACGCCGAGGTCGAGGCCAAGGGCGAGGAGGGCGAGATCACGCTGTCGTTCTCATTCCATGGCCCCACGCTGGACCAGGCCATCGCCGATCTCGGCACGCCGCCGCTGCCGCCCTATATCGCCTCCAAGCGAACGCCTGACGATCGCGATGCCGCCGACTACCAGACCATGTTCGCGGCGAACGAGGGCGCGGTCGCGGCGCCCACGGCAGGCCTGCATTTCACGCCTGCGCTGGAGGCTGCGCTGCGCGGCGGTGGCGTCGAGCTGCACCGGCTGACCCTGCATGTCGGGGCAGGGACCTTCCTGCCGGTCAAGGTCGAGGAGACCTCCGAGCACAAGATGCACGCCGAGTGGGGTTCGATCTCGGCCGCGACAGCTGCGTCATTGAACGCCGCGCGCGCCAGGGGCGGGCGCATCATCGCCGTCGGCACCACGTCGCTGCGGCTGTTGGAGAGCGCCACGCGCGAAGACGGTATTGTTCAGCCGTTCGACGGCGAGACCTCGATCTTCATCACGCCGGGCTATCGCTTTCGCGCGGTCGATATCCTCATGACCAATTTCCATTTGCCGCGCTCGACGCTGTTCATGCTGGTGTCGGCATTCTCCGGTCTCGACACCATGAAGCAGGCTTACGCGCACGCGATCGCCGCCGGCTACCGGTTCTATTCCTACGGCGACGCCTGCCTGCTGTTTCGCGCGACGGACTGAGCCGGGCTCCCTTCACTTGAAAAAGAGGCCCGCCGACCGGGCGGGCGCAAGGTTCAGGGAGGAAGCGCTTTGACAAAGAAGCGCCAAGATTGTGTTTCTGCGATTCGGCTGATGCCGCCAAGGTCGTAGTACTACCGTGTCTACCCATCGGCGCCGCGGCCGGCCGGCGACATCGGCTGCTTTCACCCGAAAACGCATAGGTGCCGGCGGGTTTGCGCGCCGCCTACGAGGTTCCAACGCTTCATGGCGTCGGATAGGGTGCGCGCGCGATCATCTGGAGAACTTCATGGACATGTCGGGTATTTTTGCGCGGTTCGTCGCGCTGATCGGCGCCGTCGCGCTGCAATGGCGCCGTCTGCAGGGATCCGCGCCAGCGCCGGCCTGGGGCAATACGCCGGCGATCCCGGAGGCGAAGCCGCAAGGCCCGATACCGACGCTGAAGATGCCGACGGCGCAGGGCTGGAGCAAGGGGCAGAAGCCGACCGCAGCACCCGGGCTCAAGGTCAACGCCTTTGCGACCGATCTCGACCACCCGCGCTGGATCAACGTGCTGCCGAATGGCGACGTCCTCATCGCCGAGGCGACACAGATCGCCGGACCGCCCAGGAGCGTGTTCCACTACGCGATGCAGGCGACGATGCGGCGCGCCGCGGCGCTCGGCGTCAGCGCCGACCGCATCACGCTGCTGCGCGATCGCGACGGCGATGGCGTCGCCGAGGCGCGCGGGGTTTTCATGGAGGGGTTGAGCCAGCCGTTCGGCATGGCGCTGGTCGGCGAGACCTTTTATGTCGGCAACACCGACGGCGTGGTGGCTTTTCCGTATTCCGCAGGCGCCGACCGGATCACCGCGGAGGGGAAAAAGCTCGTCACGTTCAAGCCCGGAGGGCACTGGACGCGGAGCCTGCTGCCGGGCGCGGACGGCAAGAAGCTCTATGCCGGTGTCGGCTCGCTCAGCAACATCGCCGAGAACGGCATGGAGGTGGAGGAGGGCCGCGCCGCGATCTATGAACTTGACCTCGTCGCCGGCACGAGCCGCATCTTCGCCAGCGGCCTGCGCAACGCCGTGGGCCTCGCCTGGGAGCCCGGCACAAGCGTGCTCTGGACCGTCGTCAACGAACGCGACGGCCTCGGCGACGAGACGCCGCCGGACTATCTGACGTCGGTGCGCGACGGCGGCTTCTACGGCTGGCCTTATTGCTACTGGGGACAGACGGTGGACGACCGCGTGCCGCAGGACCCGGCGATGGTCGCGAAAGCGATTCAACCGGACTATGCGCTCGGCGGCCACACCGCCTCGCTCGGCCTGTGCTGGATGCCGGCAGGCACGCTGCCGGGCTTCCCGGACGGCATGGTGATTGGCCAGCATGGCTCGTGGAATCGCAGCACGCTGAGCGGTTATGCCGTCGTCTTCGTGCCGTTCGAGAACGGCCGCCCTTCCGGCCCGGCGCGCGATATCCTGACGGGATTCCTCGCACCCGATGAGAAGGTCTCCTACGGGCGGCCAGTCGGCGTCACGCTCGGTCCCGATGGCTCGCTTCTGGTGGCCGACGATGTCGGCAACGTCATCTGGCGCGTCACGGGCGCATGAGGGCCGTGGGGAAAGCGAAGCGTGCGCCCACCCTTGACGCTACCGACCGCGGATAGATGGTGGGCACGACGCTGACGCGCCTTTGCCCACCCTACGGCACTATTTTGGTGGTGCCGGCATGGCCGAGGAATGATGGTCGGCGATCAGCCAGCGCTCGCCGTTCTTGACGTAGGTGAAACTGTAACGCGCGGGCAAGGTCTTCGCCTCGCCATCCCTGCCATAGGAGAACGTGTAGTAGCCGGTGTTGATCGCCGCATTTCCGTACACGCGGATCAACTGATCGCCGAAAGCAACCTTCAGATTGGGTAGCACCTTGAAGGCGCCCACGAAATAATCTTGTAGCGCTGCTCGGTTGGAACGCACCGTCGGCGACAGCGTGCCCCAGAGCACGGCATCGTCCGCATAGAGCGCCAGGACTTTTTCGGGATCGCCTCCGGCAAGAGCTTGCCCCCATGCGGATGCCGCGGCCGCCACGTCCGTTTTCGGTTCGACCAACGCGCTGGAGCCAAACGATAGTAGCACCATGCACAGGGCAAGTGCTGCACTAGCTGCTTTTGAAAAGGATCGCATGACACACTCCTTGCGAATACCGGCCAGATACGAGACGGCCTCTTGCAATGCGAGCGGCTACTGAATGCATAAATCAACGTCAGGTAACGATGTTACCTGGCTGATGAATTGAACTTGAACTGTCCCAACCTGGCTTGGCTGTGTTTCGTGACCTCACACGAGTGAAGCTACATCATCCGCGAGCGGCGAACCATAAGTCAGAGCAGTTGACTTACTCGTGCGGTAGAGTGGGCAAAGGCGCGCAAGCGCCGTGTCCACACCGGCGACCATCAGACGTCGATCCGGAATCCAAGATCGATCTCGGGCAGAGATTCGTAGGGTGGGCAAAGCGAAGCGTGCCCACCACTGATGCCACCGATGCGGATAGATGGTGGGCACGGCGCAAGTGCGCCTTTGCCCACCCTACGGCACAGCGGCAGCCTCACGCCATCGCGCGCTGCGGCAACAACTCGGCGATCTGGATCGCGTTCAGAGCCGCGCCCTTCAGCAACTGGTCGGCCGAGACGAACATCGAGATCGAGTGGCCGCTAGCGTCGCTGAGGTCCTTCCTGATGCGGCCAACGAGGACGTCATCCTGGCCGGAGGCATCGATCGGCATCGGGAAATAGTTCTTCGCCCGGTCGTCGACGATTCTGACGCCCGGTGCCTTCGACAGGATGGCGCGCACGTCATCCTCGGTTATCGGGTTCTCGCACTCGAACGTGATCGCCTCGCAATGGGCGCGCAGCACCGGCACGCGGACGCAGGTGACGCCGATCGCGATCTTGTCGTCCTCGAAGATCTTGCGCGTCTCCTTGATCACCTTGGTCTCTTCGTCGTTGTAGCCGGTCTCGGGATCGATCGCCGTGTTGTGGCTGAACAGGTTGAAGGCGTAGGGGTGCTGGATCACCTTCGGCGAGAACGGCCGGCCGTCGAGATAAGCGCGGGTCGATTCCACCAGCTCCTGCATCACGGCGGCGCCGCCGCCGCTCGCCGCCTGATAGGTCGACAGGATGACGCGCTTGATGCGGTTGGCCTTGTGGATCGGCCACAGCGGCACCAGCGCCGTGATCGCCGAGCAGTTCGGAACGGCGATGATGCCGTTGTGCTCGCGGATGCGGGCCGCGTTGATCTCCGGGATCACCAGCGGCACGTTCGGGTCCATGCGGAAAGCCGAGGAATTGTCGATCACGACCGCGCCGGCCCTGACGGCCGCAGGCGAGAACTTCCGGGAGGTGCCGGCACCCGCCGAGAACAGCGCGATGTCGACGCCCTCGAACGACTTCTCGGTGAGCTCCTCGATCACGATCTTCTCGCCGCGGAAATCGATGGTCTTGCCGGCCGAGCGGGCGCTGGCCAGCGCCTTCAGCTTGCGGACGGGGAAGCCGCGCCGATCCATGGTGGCGATGAATTCGGCGCCGACTGCGCCGGTCACGCCGGCAATGGCTACAACGGGTTCGTGGCTCACGGGTCTATCCTCCTGGTTCGCGCATGTTGCGGGCAATAAAAAAGCCCCGGTCCTTTTCAGGCGGGGCTCGGTTTGGATGATGCGGTCGTTCGACTACGCGCGCACGGCTCCCCAGCCCCCGAAGGGTGCTTTGGTTTTCGTGGTCGCTTTGGTCGAGATCATCATGGCGCGGACTTATGCGGCAGCTTTGAGCGGCCGTCAACGGGGTTTTAGTCTGATCCGGGCTGCCAAAAGGCCAGTCACCGACGCCTTGCGGCGCCAGGAGGTTCGAGAACCACCGCCTTCAGGTCGTTGCCGCTCATGACGACGATCGCAAAATTCAGCCGGCCGCGTTCGCGGATCAGGCCGCCGCTGATGGCCTTGCCCGCCGCCGCATGCTCGGCCACCCGAACGGCATCCGCCAGGCCGTGCCGAACCGTCTTGAGCGCAACGAGGTTGCTGCGGTCGTTCGCGTCGAACTCCTTCAGGGGCAGGGCGGCTTCGCCGCCGACGGGCTTGCCCGTTGCGGCGTCGATAGCGTGGTGCCAGATGCGGTCTTTGTGCAGCGTCTTTACCCGATAGACCGGTGCCTCCGGCGCGCCGTCGAAGCTGACGTCGGCGGTGGTTGCGCCGGCATGCAAGGCTTCGGCGATAGCCATCGCCTGGCTCAGCGAGACTGCCGATCCGCGGAAAAGCTCGAGCTCACGGTTGATCGCCCGCTGGTCGGACGCGGCGCTATCGTCGGTCTCATTGCGGAGCGAGGTCGGCTCGTCGGCCGACGACGCCATGGCATAGATCGGGGCAGGGAGAATGATCGCCAGCAGGGCGACTGCAAGCAATGGTCTCCAACATCGGGGCACACGCATGTTTGCAAGTCTCCGTGCTTGAGCCTGTCTCTCTGCCGGCGGAGGGCGGGATCGTCTCGAAGAAGCGCGGCCGACCCCTTGGAGGTATATGGGTCGGCCGCGGAACGTCGCAAACGGGGACCGCCGTTTGCGGCGATCGAAGCGGCGCGAGCCCTGCCGGGACTGGTAAGCAGGAACTCCCGCTACTTCACTTATAATAAAACCATACCGTTTCGTTTTATTACGGTCAAGGATGCATCCCGCCCGTACCGCATCTGAAACGCCGTTCTCACGGAATTGTCAGCGGGAGGGACGTCGCCGGATGGTTCCCTTGGGATTGGGCTGGACGCGGCTCGGTGGCCCGAGCGCGCCGGCCAGGAACAGCCTGATCGCCAGCCGCATCCGCTTTTCGGCGGACTTCATCTCGAGCGGCGTTCCGAACGTCGCCATCCGGTGGGTGTGGCCGACGACCACGTCGAGAAAGACCTCGGCCGCGATGCCGGTATCCTCGACGTCCATGGCGCCCTGGGCGACCAGATGATCGAAGAAGCGCGCGGTCGTTGAAACGGCTTTCAACCAGCCCTCTTCCTTGCCGAGTTTGGCGATGTCGGGAAAGTTGATGGCCTGCGACGTCATCATGCGGCTGAATGCGACGGCATCGGGCCCGCAGGTGAACATCAGCATCTCACGCCCGACCTCTATCAGCCGCTGCTCGACTGAAATGTCCGAGGGCCGCGTCAGCTGCATTTCCGCTGCTTCGGCAAGCGGGGCAAGCCAGCGGTCGATCTCGCGCCTCAGCACCTCCGCAAACAGGCCGCGCTTGTCACCGTAGCGCGCATAGACGGTAGGCTTGCTGACCCGGGCCGCTTCGGCCACCGCATCAAGCGAGGTCGCGTCATAGCCCCGGTCCAGGAAAAGACGGGTGGCAACCTCGATCAGCCGCTGGTCGCGCTCGATGGCAGCGCTCTTTGTCGGCCGGCCGCCGCGCGACTTCGGGACGTCCCGTTTCGCCGGTCTGGCCTTGGTCGCAGTCAATCCCATGCCCAATGATTCCTGCCCCGTCGCGATATTGTTCATTGCTCTATAACGCGCAGCAAGAGGGGCGTCATGGCGAATCTGGCCGAATTGGCCATATCGTCAACGGTTTGGGCAGGTCGTCGTTCCGGGTGGCTCACGGCAACGTCGAGGTCCAGGCGTGACCCGACGCAGCCTTCTCATAGCCATGCTGATAGAGGGCGCGCATATAGCCGGTGTCGAAGCCCTCTTTGGGCGACGCGGGATAGTCGCGCTCGATATAGGACAGGTGAAAACCCCACCGATTGCGCTTGGCGAAATCGTAGGTCGAGAAGATCACCGACCGCGTCTGGGACTGGGTGATCGACGACAGGCTGCGCGAGGCGACATCGAGCGTGCTGTTGGACACGAGTTCAAACGTTCGTTCGAGCTTCTTGTTGACGAGGATGTAGATATTCATCCGGCTGTTTCCGGGCAGGCGGCCCTGGAAGAGCAGGGCATCCGGCAGCGTCAGGACCGGAGCGGTCACGCCGCCGTCGACATGCATCTCCTCGAAGCTGCGGCCCTGGCCCCCGGCCTTGATCAGGATGGGCGGGAAAACCAGGGGAATGCTGGCGGAGGCCGCCATCACGTCGCGAAACAGGTGCAGCGCCTCGGGCGAACCGACGGCGGCGATTTTCCCCATGTCCCAGACCACCGTGCGCTGGGTATCGAGATCGGTCGTCACCACGAGCAGTTTTCGACCCCTGGCGTTTTCGCGGGCGACAGCGGCCAGAATCTCCGGCCCGACATAGCGGGCCACCAGCTCGCGCAGCCGCTTGTTGCCGAACAGGCCGGAGCCGAACAGCACGCGGATGATGCTGGGATCATCGAGCAGGCTCTCCGCGATGCCGCTGGTATAGACCTCCTTCAGCGTGTCGTCATATTGCGACCCGAGAAACGCAAACGGCGCAATCAGGCCGCCGGTGCTGACGCCCGAGACCACCGAGAAGGTCGGGCGGTTTCCGGCCGCGGTCCAGCCGTTCAACACGCCCACGCCATAGGCGCCATCGGCGCCGCCGCCGGAAAGCGCGAGATAGGTCCTGGTCGAGGAGCGATCTTCTTTCTCGAAACGGAATTTCGTCACGGGCTCATCGGCGTAGCGACGCAGGCCGTCGATGTCGAGCACGCGGGAGCCAGCGGCATCCGCAGCGCTGTAGGGCGTCCGCGGCAGGGACGTGCAGGCGGCCATCGCGAGGCCGCACAGCAGGACGGCCGACTTAAGCAGGCGTGAGCCTGTCCTCCTGATCCGGCTGTCGGAGAGGATTGATCCAGTCAGAAAAGAGAGGGAGGGCATTCGCCGTCAGTCACCGCACGCGCTACCGGCCCGCCGCCAGCCTCATCGCCAGTGGGGTCCTGTCCTGTCCAATAAAACTATACGGTATCGTTTTATTTGGCAAGGGGAAGTCAAGGCGGCAAAGGCGCCAGAAAATGCTGGCCGTTGCGGCACCTGCGTATCGGGATTCTCACCCGCACCCGGGCGCCGGGCGCCCGGGTACGGAAGCGGATCAATGCTGCGGTCTGGTCAGGAAGGAATCCTGACCCCTGGTGGCGGCATTCGACCCGGTCGCCACGATCTGACCGGGATCGACCCGGCCGGGGTTGCCGGCCAGATACTGGTTCAGCAGCGCAAAGCTGTGATTTGCCAGGGACGATGCGGTCGAGCCGTTCGCAGGCGGGGTAGCCGATCCCTGAACTGCCGGGCCTCCCGCGCTCGTGCCGGTCGCGAGCGTCTGACCGCTGGTGACCGAGTCGCGAAACTCCTCTCGCCATCCAAAGCGCTGGTCACACCCTGAGGTGGTCGCCCCGTCTGCCGAAATCGTCCGATCGGCAAATTGCAGGCGTTCGATATTTTGCAGCGTGTCCGTGCCATCGGTACCGACTTTGTCGGTGACGGTGATTGACCCATCGGCATTGTGAGTGATCGTGTAGTTCTTTGCCTTGCCCGAGAATACGGCCGTGTCCGTGTCCGGGAGCGGCTCGCCGAACGGATTGCCGTTATCACCGGTCAGGTGATCGTCGCCTTCGCCGCCCTTCATCCAGTCATCGCCCTCGTTCCCCAGTAGCTCGTCGTTGCCGGCGCCTCCCAGTATCTGGTCATTGTCGAGGCCCCCGAAGACCTCGTCGTCGCCATCGCCGGCCTCGATGCGGTCGCGCCCCTCCAGGCCGACCAGCAGATCAGAACCCGCGCCGCCCCATACCTTGTCGTTTCCGGCGGCGCCGTTAACGAAGTCGTCGCCGTCGCCGCCCGTCAGGTGGTCATTGCCGTCGCCACCGATCACGGAATCGTTGCCGAGGGCGCCGTCGAGGACATCGTCGCCACCGTCGCCCCAGAGCGTATCGTCCCCGGCGCCGGACTGAATCCTGTCCGTCCGATCGGTGCCGCCGATCACGACGTGATCGTCGCCAAGAAACGCCAGCTTGCCTCCATGCTTGCTCACCAATGGATTTCCGGCCGCGTCGACCGGATAGGTCGACTTGTCGCCGGCTTCGATCGTGTAGGTGGGCGCCGAGAAGACGTCGAAGGGAAGGTGAGTGGTGCCAGTGTTGCGCATCACCAGCTCGGAGAATGAGG
Source organism: Bradyrhizobium jicamae (assembly GCF_001440395.1). Classification (GTDB taxonomy): domain Bacteria; phylum Pseudomonadota; class Alphaproteobacteria; order Rhizobiales; family Xanthobacteraceae; genus Bradyrhizobium; species Bradyrhizobium jicamae. Next base: position 43,646 of record NZ_LLXZ01000227.1, read on the forward strand.
TGCCCTCGAGCTGATTCAGGAAATTCGTACCTTCCAGCCGCGACAGGTAGTAAAAGCGGTCACCATTCTGCAGATTTTCCATCTGGGTCTCGAAGACGAAGTTGAAGGTCGAGCCCAGCAGCCCGCCCGACGCCAGCGGCTTCTCCGCCAGGCCTCCGATCCACAGATCAACGTCATTGAGACCCGTCTCGACACCGGCGAAGGCTCCAGTGCCGTTGAGAAAATCGGTGTCCGGGCCAACGGTCTCGTCTACCGCCGTGGTCGGGTCATCCGCCGTCCCATAGACGAGGGTGACGGCAGCGGCGCGTTTCTCCGCCACCGTGGCGGCAGCAGCGAGCAGCGGATGAACGCCGTACGCGGCAATGAAGTTGACAAGAGACTCCTTGTGCTTGATGCCGTTGCCGAACTCCGCCCAGCTCGCATATGGCTTGAGATCGGGATCTCCGGTTTTTGCGTAAAACTGCTCGCGGACATCGTTGAGCGGTGCCACGCCGGTGTCACGGCCGCGCGCGAGGTTGATTGTCGCAAGGTCCAGAGGCAGACCGAGAAGGTTGTTACGCAGCGCATCGGTAACGAATTCGTCGACGCCGTTGGCGACCTCGTTTGTTGCTCCGCGCACAATCTCCGCTGCCGCATCGCCGTCGGCGCCACGCTCCGCATAGGCGAGCGGGTTGAGGAAGGCGTCAATCAGGCTGAGCTGCTGATCGCCCGCCACCTCGGTATTGGCGTCGACCACGTTGCCGTCGGCATCGATACGGTCAACGGTCTCGCGCAGCAGCGAGTGCCCGAACCGATAGACCGTGTGCGCGAACTCGGCCACGATCGCGGGATCGATGGTAACGTCGTGCGCCTCGAATTCATCGATGTTCGGCTGGATGCTGCGTGCAAAGTCCTCGAAGACGAGATGCTGGTATTGCATCTCGGTCGCAAATCTGCCGGCCTGGAACAGGTACTCGCCATTCCACTCATTGTCCTGGATGCCGTCGGATATATCCGCCCCCGGCTTCAGCCACTGGCTGACGAATGCAGGATCATTGTCTGCTTCGGCCAGGATCACTTCCTTCAGGTGCCCGATCAGCCGGTTGTGCTCCGCATGGAAAACGTGATGAACGGCGGTCAGGCCGATATTCTCATTCCCGCGTCCGTCGCCGGTGATGTAGTGGGCATCGAGCAGCTCATTGTCGTAGTTGCCGCTGGTATCCGATCCATCAAGGTTCGAGAGACTGACCTCCGTGTCGCCGTCCGCGACCTTGTCGGTCGGAACGGCATCATGGGCAATGTCGTTCAGAAAGGCGTGTCCGGTGAGAACCGCCCCGGTGGTGCTGACGGGATTGGCGGGGTTGCCTTCCGTCAGGACGTCGTCGGGCGTGCCCGCAATGCCGTCAGCGCCGGGCATCACGAGTTGGGCGTATCCATGAGCTCCGGGCAGGAAGCGCCCATAAGCGTCGGTTGCCAGCAAGGGGATGTTGGTGACATCGGCATCGGTCAGGTCGATGCCGAGCAGCTGCCGCGCTTGCGCCTTGACGTCAGCCCATGTCGCCAGGCCGCCGTCGGCGCCTTCGAGCAGACGCCCGGTTGCCACCGGATGGCCGTTGGCGTCAAGCGCGTACTCGCGCAGAAAAACCTGGTGTGACGGATGCGATGTGTACGTCTGGTTCTGATCGATGAACGGCGTCGTCTGGTTGGTGTGCTCGTGGATATCGTCCGAAGTCCCAACGACTCCGTCTGCGCCGGCCTGGTTGGTCGCACGCGTCAACACCATGAAATTGGTCGGGCTGCCTTCAACGTAGAGAGGGTCGTCCGGCTGCAGCGGGATGAACACGGTACCGCTGTCGCCCTTGTTCACCAGATCCAGGCCATGGTCGAAGAACTGGCCGAACAACGTGAACCACTGATTGAACGGCGCCGCGCCATCGGGATTCACGTTCGGAATAACCCCGTCGCCATCACTGTCGACTGCGGCGGCCGCCGGGTTGCTGTTCGCATTCTGGTCTACAATCAGATTGCTGATGATCCGCGGTTGGGCGTCGATCACTGTGCCGGTGGTCTGGGCGTAGGACGTCGCTGAGTCCGCTTCGCGGAACATTGGATCGGTCATCCGCGGGAACACCCGATCCGCGGCGCCGAACTCCGACTGGCCTGGCACCACGCTGTTGTTCGTGCCGTCAACCGTCCGCAGCCCGAACGGAAGGGAAGGGTTCTCCAAAGGTGCGCCGGTTTCGGCGGATCGAATTTGCGCGAGAATGAAATCGAGGTCTGATCGAATGAGTTGCATGTCCGTCTCCCTGATTTCCGAGTTTTGGAACTCCGGACGCCTCTGCGAACGCATGCAGTCTGGAGATCGGGAGCCCACTCTGTGGCGCTTTAGCGATGAGAATGCGAAAGTATGAAAGCATTGTCGCGCGCAGGCAGTCACATATTTGGCCGCAACCGACGCCGGTGCGATCCGCAACAACTGAGGCAAAGTGCCGAGTTTTATCCAATAGCGGGGGAGCCCGCGTGCTTCCGTGTTGGGGCACCAAGCGTCAGATTTCATCCACTGGGCGGTTGATTGACCGTTCCCGGCGCGCAATAAGGCGCCATGAGTCTTCCCAATCATTTCGAACTGCTCGCCACCGATAGCGCTGCCCGCACCGGGCGCCTCACGACGCCGCATGGCGTGGTGCAAACGCCGGCATTCATGCCGGTCGGCACCGCAGGCGCGATGAAGGGCATGCACTGGCGCGAGGTGCGCGACGCCGGCGCCGACATCGTGCTCGGCAACACCTATCACCTGATGCTGCGGCCGGGCGCCGAGCGGATCGCCGCGTTAGGCGGCCTGCAGACTTTCACCGGCTGGAACGGCCCGATGCTGACCGACTCCGGCGGCTTCCAGGTGATGTCGCTGTCGGACCTGCGCAAGGTAACCGAGAAGGCCGTGACCTTCCGCTCGCATATCGACGGCGCCAAGGTTGAGCTGTCGCCAGAGCGTTCGATCGAGGTGCAGCGGCTGCTCGGCGCCGACATCGCGATGCAGATGGACGAGTGCGTGCGGCTGCCGGCCACGCGCGACGACATCGAGCGCGCAATGCGGCTGTCGCTACGCTGGGCCGAGCGCAGCAAGCGCGCCTTCGAGAGCGCGCTCGATGGTTACATGCTGTTCGGCATCGTGCAGGGCGGCGACATTCCCGAGATGCGCCACGTCAGCGCGTGTGAACTGGTGGAGATCGGTTTCCACGGCTACGCGATCGGCGGGCTTGCGGTCGGCGAGCCGCAGGTGGTGATGCTTGCGATGGTCGAGGAAACCGCGCCGGCACTTCCAGCGGATCGCCCGCGCTACCTGATGGGCGTCGGTACGCCCGAGGATCTGCTGGAAAGCGTGGCGCGCGGCATCGACATGTTCGACTGCGTGATGCCGACCCGGAACGGGCGCCACGGCATGGCGTTCACGCGCTTCGGCCAGATCAATCTGCGCAACGCCCGCCATGCCGACGATCCGCGGCCGCTCGACGAGGAGAGCGAATGGCCAGCGGCGCGCAACTATTCCCGCGCTTATCTGCATCATCTGGTGAGGTCGGGAGAAACACTCGGCGCGATGCTGCTGTCTGAAATCAACGTGGCTTACTACCAGCATCTGATGCGGGGCATGCGCGAAGCGATCGCGAGCGGAATGTTCGAGACATTCCAAAATCAAACGCGCGCCGGTTGGGCGCGCGGTGACATTGCTCCACGATAGAGCTGGAGGTTAGTTACAGGCGAACCTCTTCGCCGAATGCTTGGTCACGAAGCCGTAACCGCAGGTGTCACAGGTCCAGAGATAGCTGATCACGTTGTCGGTGAGGTAGGCGGAAGCTTCTGCGGCCACCATGGTGTCGGCACACACCGGGCACGTGGGTAGATCGGATCCGCGCGGATCCGGCCGGTAGGCTACGGTCGACAGGATTTCAGCGATTGCTCGCATTTATGACCCTCCCTGGCGATCTGAACTCTGGCTCAGCTCACGACCAAAGTATAAGCAGAAATCTTTGACGTTGTCGCAACACAAATGCGTTGATTTCGCGATATTTTGCGACAATTGCATTTTGCGATGCAGCGAATTCGCAAGTTTGGTGTTTCTGGCTTGCGCATCGACGAGAGCGCCTCCTAAGTAGCGAGAGTCGCCAGTTCCCCACATGATCGCTTGGGAGTGTTGAGATGGATGCGTCGTCAGCCGCGAATGCAGTGCAACGTCCGGGGCGGGGTAAGGTCTACGATTCCATCGTCGATGCGATCGGCGACACGCCGATCGTGCGCCTGCGCAAATTGCCGGAAGCGCATGGTGTTAGCGCAACCATCCTCGCCAAGCTCGAATATTTCAATCCCGCCGCGAGCGTGAAAGACCGCATTGGCGCCGCGATGGTGATCGCCATGGAAAAGGCCGGCGTGATCAACGCCGACACCGTGCTGATCGAGCCGACCTCAGGGAATACCGGCATCGCGCTCGCCTTCGTCGCGGCCTCGCGCGGCTACCGGTTGAAACTGGTGATGCCGGAATCGATGTCGATCGAGCGGCGCAAGATGCTGGCCTTCCTCGGCGCCGAGATCATCCTGACGCCGGCGGCGCAGGGCATGAAGGGCTCGATCGCAACCGCGGAGGAACTGGTGCGGACGACGCCCAACGCGGTGATGCCGCAGCAGTTCAAGAACCTCGCCAATCCCGAAATCCATCGCCGCACCACAGCGGAAGAGATCTGGAACGACACCGGCGGCAATATCGATTTCTTCGTCGCCGGCGTCGGAACCGGCGGCACCATCACCGGCGTCGGACAGGTGCTCAAGCCCCGCAAGCCGAGCTTGCGGATCGTCGCGGTCGAGCCCGAGGAAAGCCCGGTACTGGGCGGCGGGCACCATACGCCGCACAAGATCCAGGGCATTGGCGCCGGCTTCATTCCGGACATTCTGGATCGCTCGGTCATCGACGAGATCGTCAGGGTCAACGGCCCGGCGGCGATCGAGATGTCGCGTGCGCTGGCGCGCATGGAGGGCATTTCCGGCGGCATCTCCTCGGGTGCTGCGATCGCGGCGGCGCTGGCGATCGGCAAGCGTCCCGAGAGCGCCGGCAAGACCATTCTCGCCGTCGTGCCATCATTCTCCGAACGGTATTTGTCGACCGCACTGTTTGAAGGAATATAGCGATGGCGGACCAGCCGAGGCGGCCGAGAACCCTGAACGATGCACGCACCGAAGCCGAGGCTGCATTCAAGCGGACCACGACCAAGGTGGCGGAGGCGCCCCCCAAGCAAGCCGCCATTCCCGGCGTGCGCGAACAGGTGACGCTGCGGATCGACCAGGACGTTCTGGAGTGGTTTCAGGAGGGCGGTCCGGGCTGGCAGGATCGCATCAACGAGGCGCTGCGAAAGGCTGCGGGCAAGTAGCGCGTCGCCGTCGAACTCACTTTTCCGAAACGCAAAGTAAAAGGCCCGGGATCATCCCGGGCCTTTTTGTAGATCTGTTCGCCGTTAGCGCAGCATGCCGCCGACGACGCCGCCGATGAAGCGGCCGGCACCGGCCGGATCGGGGCCGGGGGCAGGGGCGCTGTACTGGCGCGGCGGCGGAGCCTGCTGCGGCTGGGGCTGGGCCTGGGCGGTACCGCTGCTTGGGGCGCGGCGCGGCTTCGGGCGCTCCTCGTCGGTGCTCGCGGTCGGTGCTGCCGCCACGATCTCGGTCAGCAGCGCCTTGTGCTGCAGCTTGTTGAGATAGCCGCTCTTCGGATAGCCGCGGGCGGCCTGCCAGCGCGTGATCACGGCGCGGGTCGGGGCGTCGAACTGGCCGGTGGCCTTGACGTCGAAGCCGAGCCCGGTCAGGCGGCGCTGCACGTCGCGGCGTTGGCCCTTGTCGAGGCCGATCTGATCCTCGGTGGTCTGGTTGGCTTCGTCCTTGAAGGTCGCAGGATCTATCCCGGAGCTCAGGTTGCGCGTCGCATCCTTCGCACCGCTCTCCAGCGACGCAATCCGCGACAAGGCCAGCGAGCGGAACTGACCGTTGGGATAGTTGGTTAGATAGGCATTGAGTTCTTCCGGCTTGTTGGAATCCTTGATCGAACGCCAGAACTCCAGTTCCACGTCCGACGCCTTTGTAGAACCCGTTGCCGTTGGTGCTGCCGCGGCTACCGCGCCGGGCGCGGGCGCGCCGTTCAGGTAGACGGCGCCGATCAGGTTGGTGTGGCCCCAGGGCAGCTGACCCTTGTTGGTCTCCTCGTTGACCTGGGCGCGAACCTTGGTCATCGCCTGCTGGATCTCCATCCCGGGCTGGGTGAGGTTGGCAAGCAAGGCGCGCGTGAACGGGCTGTTGCCGCCTTCCTGGCCGTCGAGCGCGGTCTGGCCCGGGCCGGTCGCGAATGCGATCAACGTGCCTTCGCCGGACTTCATTTCAGCAAGACCCGTCTGCACGTTGACGCTGCGGGTCGCCGAGTTCGACTTGATCTTGGCGGCGAACGGATTGTCGCGGCAGGCATCGAGGAACACCAGCTTGACCTTGGCGTCGCCCATGGTCTGCTCGAGGGTGAGGTCGATGTTGATCGCAGCGCCCAGCTTGACGTCCATTTCGGATTTGATGTCGGCGTCGATCGGCAACAGATAGTTGGTTCCAGAGATGGCGATGCCGTGGCCGGCATAGAAGAACAACGCAACGTCGGCGCCCTGCGCCTTCTTGCCGAAGTCGAGCAGCCGCTCCGTCATCTTGTCGCGCGTGAGATTGGAACCTTCGACCACCTCGAACCCGACATTGCGCAGCGCGCTCGCCATTGCCTTCGCGTCAACGGAAGGATTCGGAAGCGGCGCGACGTTCTTGTAGGTGCCGTTGCCGACGACGAAAGCGACGCGCTTCTCGGCGCTGGCAGCGCCGGCCGTAAAGGCCAAGCAGATGACGGACAAAATGAGGGTCGGGTAACGCATAGGAATCCCCCTGCAGAATCGACAAAAAGGCTTTGGTTGCAACGCTGGCGGGACATTACAAAGAATCGCCTGCTTCGCACCACAAAAAAGCAGGCGCACAACCAAATCCGGGACCATCCGTTACCGTCGCGACACGCGTCTTAGCGTGATCTGGATCACAGCCAGGCAAATAAAATTCAGCTTCGGGCCGATGCCTTAGTCGAAGGATTCGGCTTCAGGTTCAAAAGATTTCCAGTGAGGATCAGCGCGGCGCCGAGCACGGTGAGCATGTCGAGCCGTTCCGAATAGATCAGCCAGCCTGCGGCGGCGCTCAGGGGAACCCGCAGGAAGTCCATGGGGATCACGACGGTTGCATCCGCATGCAGCATCGCGCGCGCCATGCAGTAATGGGAGAACGTGCCGCAAAACGCGATGATGACGACCCATCCCCAGAGATGGACCGGTGGCCACTCCCAGACGTAGAGCGCGGGGAGCAATCCCACCGCCGACTGTATCACCAGCATCCAGAACAAGATCGCGAGCGGCTGTTGGGTGCGCGTCAGCGACTTGACCATCGCGACCGCGATACCGAACCCGACCGCGGCCGCCAGCGCGATCAGCTGTCCCGGATTGACCTCGCTGGTCGCGGGGCGAACGATCACGACGACGCCGACGATGCCGAGCACGATCGCCGTGATCTTCCAGACCGTCATGCGTTCGCCGAGAAAGCTTGCTGCCAGGATCGCCGTCCAGATCGGCATCGTGAATTCGATGGCTACCACCTGGCCGATCGGGATCAGTGTCAGCGCAAGGAACCAGCCGAGCTGCGCGCCGTAGTGGATGAGGTTGCGCGCGACATAGAGCGGCAGCCGCTTCGTCTTCATCATGCCAAATCCGCCTGCGGCGTGGATCAGCGGATACAGCATCAGGAAGCCCAGGATCGAGCGCATCTCCATCAGCTGGAACAGGTTGATCTCGCGCGCCGCCTCGCGTCCGGCGATCGCGATGATCAGCATCAGGGTGAGCCAGCCGGCCATCCACAGCGCGGCCAGGGTTTTGGATGGTGTGCGGTCCATTTGGGAGCGAGCAGGGGTTGGGGCAGGCCGGTATCGGCGAGCGCGCCACAATTTGCAACGCGCAAATGCGCTGAACAGCGATGCGTGGCATCGCAATTTCGCTGTGGGAGCGGCTGCCAGTTCAGTGCTAAGAGCGGCGGTCTCAAGGAGGAAACTGCATGCGTATTCTGCAACCGGCCGAATGGTCGAAACCCCGTGGCTTCTCGCACGGCGTCGAGGTCGATGGGCCTGGCAAATGGATCGTGCTGGCCGGCCAGACCGGCGGCGACGAGAAGGGCGACTATGCTCCTGACATGGCCGCCCAGGTCGGCAGCGCGCTGAAGCGCATCGTCAAGCTGCTGGGAGAAGCCGGCGCCGGTCCCGAACACATCGTCCGCCTGACCTGGTACCTGACCAGCCGCAGCGAATACGAGGCCGCAGGGCCCGGCATCGGTGCGGCGTGGAAGGAAACGCTCGGGCGCAATTTCCCGCCATCGACGCTGCTCTACATCGACGGGCTGGTCGACCAGCGGGCGAAAGTCGAAATCGAAGTGACCGCCTTCGTGCCCAAGGCGTAACCGAACATCTCAAGCGCCAAGATCAAGCGCCAAGGCAAGGGCGCTGTCCGACCAGAGGATATTTTGAGCCAATGACCAATCGATCGACGACCGCAGACTTCGTCACCGCTTTCGCAACCGGCTGGCCCGAGCACCAGCCGGACATCATGGTGCTGTCGCTGACCACGCAGCGCGGCGTGCAGGATTTTGCCTTCAACAAGGAACAGGCCCTGCTGATCGCCAAGACGATCAAGCAGACGGCGGCAAAGCTCGAGCAGCCGAAGACGAGCTAAAAAACGAGGTAAGCGACCGCAGTTGTCGTCGCCCGCCTCGTGCGCAATTGCGCACAAGGCGGGCGATGACAGTTGAGGGGGGGGGGAAAACGAGTCTACTTCGACAGCGTGATATTGGCGGCGCGGAACTGGCTGTCGGCTTTCATTGCGATCTGCTGCTTGTTGCCGGTGGTCTTCAGCGCAATGCTGGCGGCGAAGCCGGCCGCCTGGGCGATCACCTGAAAGCTGCCTCCCGCGCCACGACCCTGAATGCTGCCGCCGACATTGCGGCTGGACTCGCTCCAGGTACCGCTGACTTCGCCCCCCGCCGCGACCACGGCGGCCTGCAGGTTGAACCTGTAGGCGTCGCTGGCGCAGGTGAGGACCATTTCCATGTTGGCTCCGGCCACCTTGTAGGTAGCGCGGCAGCGGATCCGTTCGTTCGAACCGTCATCCAGCGTCACGGTGCCGGGACCGGACCAGGTGCCGGCCATGCCGGCGAAGGCGCTGGACTGCGCGTAGCTCGTCGATGCTGCAAAAGTCGTCATAAAAAAAGCGACGGCTGCCAATGTCAGCCGCCGCGCTTTGGCGAAAAATTCAAAAGTCTGGCTTGCCTTACTGACGGGATGCTTCCCATCGACCGCTACATGCGACACCAGCTGAAGCCCCATTCCATTTCCCCGATCCGGAGTTGCCACTGAGTTGACCGTTCGCATATGCACCATTGATCGAGACTCGCACAAGTCCCCCGGAGCCGACGCTGCCGGAAACCGGACCGCCCGAAATCTTGCCGTCGGTGACATTCACGGTCGACGTAGTCTGCGCATCGCAACTGCCTGTTTTTGTGACAACGGTGACCTGCCAGAGACCGTCATAAGGGTTCTGGGCGGAGGCGGGAGCACTGGCAAAGGTCGCGGCGGAAGCGAGGAACGGAACAAGCAACAGGTTGCGGATGCGGTTGGCGCGCATGGGTCAAATCCCCTGAAATGTGTGTGATGGAGCGCCTTATCTTGTCACAATGTGTTCAAACTTGGGTGCGACGCAGCACTGAGGAAAGTTCCTGTGGGTTCAAACACATCAAGGTGAATCCGGTTCCGCCGGGGAACGGAAGAATTCACCAATTTGGCGCGGTTCGGGCCTGATTCTCGCGGTGTGCAGGTATTATAGTAGAGCTCAGTGTTTGGCGTCGGACAAGCTTGGCGCCTTGGTGGCGAACTCCTCGTCTTGGGGCGTCGCCGGCAGGCTGCCGTGCGCTTTGGCGTGGTAGATGACATCGGCCAGCAATTTCTGGCCGAGCGGCGCCAGCGCGCGCTCCCAGAGCTCCCGGGCCGTTTCGCCTTTCTTGACGAACACCCACTCCTGCGCGGCAATGGCGCCGGCATCCATCCGGTCGGCAAGGTGGTAGACGGTGCCGCCGGCGATCGGATCGCCTTCCTTGATGGTCCATTCGACAGCGGCGATGCCGCGATGCCGGGGCAGCAGCGACGGATGATAGCCAATGCCGCCGAGTTTGGATGCCGCCAAGGCGTCTCTGTCGACGCGGGCATGGCTGTGCGCCGTGACGATCAGGTCGGTATTCGGCGCGATTTCAGACGCGACGACGTGTTTCGGGTCGGCCTGCACCACGACTTCGATCCCGGCAGCCCGCCCCGTGGCGGCAAGCCGGTCCTCGCCATCGTGAACGACGACGCGGACGATATCGACCCCGTGTTGGCGCAGCGTGTTGAACGTCGTCACGCCGAAATGGCGGGAACCGACCAGGGTGATCCGCATGTGTTTTCTTCCGTGGTTAGTCAGGCCGGTATGCCGATAGCACACCATGGCGGCCTGTTACGATGCCGGCTGGGCAGCTAGCGGGTTATCAACAGGGGCGGGCCGGCCGGTTATGGCTCGGCTACCACGACAGGATTCGCAGTTCCGCCCTGGAATGGGCCGGCGCCGGCGGCCGGACCGGCTCAGACTGTTGTTCGGCCGCCCGTTGCAGGCAGTCCCGCAAGTCGGCGCTGCATTGCTTCATCTGGTTGCGCAGCTCGCGCCGGGCAAAGGTGGTGAGGGCGGGATCGCCGAGCTGCCGCCAGGCGGCGCGCAGCCATTGCTGCAGGGCGCGGATATCGGAATCGAGCGTTTCAGGCTGGTTCATGCCGCCGGAATCTCAAAACGTGATCGCGCCTCAATTAGGTCTGATTCTCCCGCCGACGCCTACTCCGGAAGCGGGAAAAACAGGCACATCTGGAAGCGCGGGAACGCGCGCCCTAGATGTTCGTTGGGTAGGTGCCTCCTGGAGAGACCTATGTCCTGCAATCCGGCGCTTGTTCTCTTCGTGGCTGTCGGCCTGATCATTCCCGCCAGCGCATTTGCGCAACTGACGCCGCCGGCCGGCTCGGCCGGCGCCGGCAATTCGTCGATATCGGGCGTGCCGTTCGGCCCGGCCAACCCTCGCTCGCTCTCCGATCCCAGCGGCATCGGCAATGCCGCGAGCACGCCGCCGCTCAGGCCCAATCCGCCGCCTCCGTCCATCTCCTCCGGCGCGATCGAATCTCCGAGACAGCGCACACGCCTCGTGACGCCGCCGTATCCAAGCGCCTCGCAGCGGATCATCAGCGCGCGTCAGGCCAAGCCGCGCAAGCCGCCGGTCCGGCGGGGGCGGCCGGAGGTGAGTAGTTTCACTGGGATCTGTCGCGGCTGCTAGCGATCAAGTTGCCGATCCATCCCGGCCGCAAACGACGTGCGCCTGCCACGGACGGCCTCGGTGGCCGGCCATGGCGGGGAACAATTTTCTCTTTTCGAACTTGTCCAAAGTTAAGTTCAGCGGTCATGCGTGCTGATTCCTGCATGTGCCGAAGCCAAGTATCGCGTGAGGCAGGTTTGCCCCTAAAGGCAGGGATGGCGGGAATGAACATCCAGCAACGGACGGCCAAGACTCTCTCGAAGCCAGGCCGGTCCGCCTCGACTGACGTCGCCCGCGCGCCCGCGGGGGAATGGTCGTCCGGGCATGAAGAAAGGCTGGGTGTCACCTACGAACATGTGGGTGTGGGCATCATCGAGATCGACCAGGCCGGACGTATCAGGCGCGTCAACCAGAAGGCCTGCGAACTGGTAGGACGCGAAGCGGCCGACATGTTCGGCCGCTCTATTTTTGACGAGACCTCGCCTGAGGACGTCGTGCAGGATCTGGCGCAGTTCAGGCGACAGGTTGCGGGAGAAATCGATCGCTACACCATCGAAAAGCGTTTCGCCCGCAAGGACGGCTCGTATTTGTGGGCGGAGGTCACGTCTACCAGCGTCCGCGATCCCTCGGGCAATTTCCTTTACGCGGTGCGCGTTCAAAATGACATCGGTCTGCGCAAGGCAGCCGAACAGGCGCTGGCGCGGCGAAGCGAAGAGCAGGCGGCGCTGTTCCAGTTCTCCGAAAGGCTCCAATACGCCACATCGCTCCCGCAGGTTTACGACGCCGGCCTCGACGCCATCCTCGCCGCGCTTGCCTGCGAGCGCGCCTCCATCCTGCTGTTCGACGACAGCGACGTGATGCGCTTCGTCGGATGGCGGGGCTTGTCGGACGAGTACCGGCAGGCCGTCGAAGGCCATTCGCCATGGGGCAGGGATGAAGCCAATCCGCGTCCGGTCTATTTCGAGGATGTTGCAGCTTCCGCTCTTCCGGACACGCTCAAGGAAACGGTAGCGCGAGAAAAGATCGCAGCCGTTGCCTTCATTCCGATCCTGATCGGCGGCCGGCTCGCCGGAAAATTCATGGCCTATTACGACAGGCCACAGCAGTTCACCGGACCGGAGATCGACGTCGCGCTGACGCTCGCGCGGCAACTCGGCTTCGGCATCGCCAGACTGAGGGCGGAACACGCGCGGTGCGCCGCCGAGGAGCGCGCGCAGCAACTCGTATCCATCGTGGAATCCTCCGACGATGCGATTATCAGCAAGGATCTCGATGGGATCATCCGGACCTGGAATCCAGGCGCCGAGCGGCTGTTCGGCTATACCGCCGCCGAGGCTATCGGCCAGCCCGTGACGCTTCTGTTTCCGCCGGGGCGCGAGGACGAGGAGCCCGGCATCCTGGCGCGGATACGGCGCGGCCAGCGCATCCACCATTACGAGACCGTCCGCCGGCGCAAAAACGGCCGCCTGCTGGACATTTCGCTGACCGTCTCGCCGGTGCGCGACAGCGCAGGAATGATTGTTGGCGCATCGAAGATCGCCCGCGACATCACCGGTCGCAAGGAGGCCGAACGCAGGCTCCGGGAGAGCGAACGACGGCTCACCGAATTGCTCGCGGCGATTCCGGCCGCGATCTACACGACCGACGCGCAGGGAAAGATCACCTATTTCAACCAGGCGGCGGTCGAATTCTCCGGCCGTACCCCCACGCTCGGCAGCGACGAGTGGTGTGTCACGTGGAAGCTGTTCATGCCGGATGGCACGCCGCTGCCGCACGATGCGTGTCCGATGGCGGTTGCGCTGAAAGAGGGACGCGCTGTGCGCGGCGCCGAAGCTGTCGCCGAGCGGCCGGACGGCACGCGGGTGCCCTTCATTCCGTTCCCGACGCCGCTGCGGGACTCCTCAGGCAACGTCACCGGCGCCATCAACATGCTGGTCGACATCAGCGAGCGGCGGCAGGCGGAGACCCAGCAACGGCTGCTGCTCGATGAACTCAACCATCGCACCAAGAACAACATACAGATGCTGCAGGCGTTGCTGTTCTCCGCGGCAAGGACCGCGCAAAGCGACGAAGCGCGGAAAGTGCTTAACGAAGCCAGTGCGCGGATCGCGGCCATGGCGGCGGCACAGCGCGTGCAGTACGGCCGAAGCGATGCCAGCCGCGTCACGGCTGAAGAATTTCTGCCGGCGGTCTGCGAGACCATCCGGCAATTGCTGCCGGCGGACGTGCGGATTGAGTGCGGCGCGGCACGCGGTGTGCTTTCCAACGACGTGGCGATGCCGCTCGCGCTGATACTGAACGAGCTGCTGACGAATGCGGTCAAGCACGGCATCACGGATCACGCGAGGCAGGGCGTCCGGGTCAGCCTGACCGGCCAGGACGGACGGCTGGCGCTCTGCGTCGAGGATGACGGCGAGGGGTTCGACCTGGAAGCCGTCCGCAAAACCTCGTCCGGGATCCAGCTCGTGCTCGGCCTCGCGCGCCAGCTACATGGAACGCTTCACGTCACGAAAAATCCGTCGCGGGCCTGCCTCGATTTTCCTGCGGCAAAAATTTAGTGCGGTCACCAATGACGCATCCGCACAGCGCAGCGCATTTTGCGCCATCGTCCGAGCCGGACCGGAACGCGCCGCCGGCCGAGGAGACGCGGCGGATGGAAGCCGGGCAAGGCCCCCCGCGCGTTCTCGTCGTCGAAGATGATTTTCTGATCGCGATGCAGACCGAAGTCGCGCTCACCACGGCCGGCTTTCAAGTGGTGGGTCCGGCCACGACGGCGGAGGAAGCCGTCGCGCTGGCCGGTGAGGCGCAGCCTTCGCTTGCCGTGATGGACATTCGCCTCGCCAGCAGTCGTGACGGCATCGATGCCGCGCGCCAATTGTATCAGGACTTCGCCATTCGCTGCATCTTTGCGACCGCACATGACGATGTGCACACGCGCGGGCGCGCCGAGCCCTATGCGCCGCTCGGATGGCTGCCGAAGCCGTACACCATGGCTTCACTCGTCGCGGTGGTCGCCGAAGCTCTTGCGCAGCTGCGCCGGCCGTAGAGCTGCCGGCGTCAGCCGGTCAGGAAAGTTCAGTATCGGTAATAGCGGCGGGGACGGTCATAATATCCGTCATCGTCGTAATACTGCTGGCGGCCTGACTGAAACTGCGGCGGGACCGTTCCGGTCGGATAGCATCGACCGTCGCGGCTATCCCGATCCGTGCCATGGCCGCATGGAACGGAGTAGCGGCCGCCGCCGTAGCCGCCGCCATAGTAACGATATTGCCGTGCGGCCTGGTCCTGCGGCGGCAGATAACCGTTCGGATAGCACATGCCGTCGCGCGCGCTCAGATCCCAGCCATGGCCGCATGGCGGCGGACGAACGGGTACACCGTATTGCACCGTTTGAGGCATGACAGGGGTTGCCACGCTTTCAGGCGCCACGCTCAACTGAGCGGCCAGTGCAGCGGCGGCAATGCTGACAATCATGGGGTCGGTCTTCGATCAATCCAATGGCGGCTGGCGTTCCTACGATACGCTGACCGGTTGCCGATCGCGATCAAGGGCGCTGTGCCGCCATGCAAATATATCAAAACACGCTCTGAATATCCGATGAACGCATTTCAGATATTGGAAGTCAAATCCGCAACGTCACCAACGGCTGGTCGCGGTTCGGCGAATCGAGGCGGCTTGGTTCGCCGCGCTAGCGCATCTCGTAATAGCCGTTTCGTCGAGTGTGATAACCTTTGCGGCCTGCCTGATACTGCCGTGGCACCGTGCCGGTCCGATAGCAGAGCCCGTCGCGAATATCGCGGTCTGCGCGATGGCCGCACGGGATCGGCCGCCGGCCGCCGCCGTACTCCAGCGGATAATACCGACCCGACTGATATCGCGGCGGCACCATTCCGTTCGGGTAGCACTTGCCGTCGCGCTCATCGAGATCGTAGCCGTCGCCGCATGGCGGCGGACGGCCGTTACGCCGGTAACGGATTTCCTGGGCTAACGGGGCGCTTTCGTATTGCGGGTGCGCAGGTGCGCCCAATTGGAGCGCGAGGGCTATGCCGGCAATGCTTGCGAACATCTTTCATTTCCCTCCGATGAACACCGGCTCCCCGGCAGCCGATCTTACGGCTACGGCGGATTGTACGATTCCATATCGATGTTGTGTGAGCTGTCGGAAAGACGGCGACGAAAATTGGACGTTATGCAAGGCGACGTCCTGCGGCAGGGGAGCCTGGGATGAAAAGACAAGGCCGCCCGGAGGCGGCCTTGTCTTGCGATTGCCTTTCGGTGAGGTAGCCGCAGCAATACTTGGTTTAATCGTAGCGCCCACGGAACTTTCCGTTTTTTCCCGATTTAAATCGCGGGAGCATGGAGGGATCAGGATGGCCAAGCGCTGGAGTGCCGAGGATATTAGAGATCTCAGGGCCCTTGCTCAGGAATATTCAGCCCAGGCAATTGCGGAAAAGATGGATCGGAGCGTGGGCGGGGGGGCCTTCAAGGCCCATCAGCTGGGATTATATCTAAAGCCACGCTCGCGTCTCGCCGATATCGACGGACCCTCATTGGACAGGGATCACCGCGAGGCAGCGGACGCCTGATCCGGTGTCACTGCGGCGCTTACGGCGAGGTTTCGCCTGTACGTCGCGCTACGCTGGCGCGCTAGTCGGTGTGGTAAGCATCCAGTGCGTGGGCAGCGAAGATTCCGATGCTGACCAACGCGAGGATTCCTGCTGAGAGTTCGATCATTGCTTGACCTCCCGCTTGCCCATTGCCGCGAGGAATCTGCCGCGTGATTGGTTCCAGATCAGATTGAAGAAAAATTGCATGCCCGCGTCCCTGTTTCATTAACAACGAGGAACACAGCCGTTTGTTTCAGGCCGCGGTCGAGCGATCTCGGACGCTGCGGTTGGCGAGCTAGCGGAGCTGAATGGAGAAGGGGAGGACGTTCGGCCAGCGCTTCTTCAGCCCGGCGGCGACCTGGAAGGCCAGGCGATTTTCGGATCGCGTCGATGGCCCATATTTGGCACGAGCGCGACGGTCGGCCGCCTTCTGCCGTCCGCGCTGGCGCCTGACATATCGTTTGGACCGCGTATGCATCTAGCATCGCTCCAACGTGTTGTGACCGGCCATGATCCCTTCACCCGAATGTGAGGCCGGGCAACCAGCGCACCGGCCTCAGAGTGCAGCGCACAAATTGTTTCGCTTTTGCCGAGCGCGAATCTGGGCAAAGCTTGGGCAACGACATGTCATTGGGGATGAGCATGGACGTTGTGGAGCTCGTGATTTACGGCTTGCTGGCTTTGTGGGGGCCGCCTTTGTTGTTCGCGGCGTACCTGTTGCGGCCGATCAAATGAACTGCCTCACGATCCAGACGATGAGAAAAAGCCAGCCAATCATCGCGATCACGACGGCGACGACGTAATTCACTTTCAGCCATTGGTGGCGCACCGATCATCCTTAAGACAAAGCCGCCAGGCAGAGTATGATCGCCCGACGGCTTTGCTGTGTGGGCCCGGACGACTTGGGAAATTGTCCGGTGGCTGACCACTAGGCAGACTCTTGAAGCGCGGCAACCGAACTCGCAATTTAACCTAACCAGTCAACCTTACCGATCGCGACGCCATCAGTCCTGGAGCTGCGGCCTCGGCGACGCAGGGGGTTGTTGCTTGGGTCTGTTTACGCCGGGTATCGCTTTAATAATCGATTTCTTCTGTTCACTTTTGGGCAGACGTTACCGCTTTTTCCCAATTTAATGACGGCTTTCGAGGTCAAGTTGTATTTGCCTATCGCCCGGCGGTCGTAAATGGCCGCCGGGTTTTTGGCTCCTGCCGCATCAGTTGCGCATTAAATCAGGCAACTGCGCCTCCAAGCTTGAAAGAACGGGATTTGCGCGCGATGAGTTCGACACCGCGGTGCGCCTGCTGCGACCAATTTCGCAGACTAGTATGACGCCGATCCGGGCCAACATCGTCGGCCGCTTTTCTCTGCGACGAGGACTAGCGCCTCCATGGCGGCCCGTCATTCCGGCGCGGCGTGCTCGGCGTTCGGCAACTTCGTGATGCAGCTGGGCCACGCGGTGTAACGCCCGCCTGGCCGTTTGTTTTCGGCAAGTCTCAAAAAGATACGCCGCCGGGCTCGAAATGCATTGTCCCGGCGGCGCCATGTCTCAGACTGGCTCTGAAATCTCAGTCGCAGGGCAAGTAGCAATGCCCATGCCAAATGGGGGCGGGGCCGCCCCGAGGGCGAGGCGGCCCCTAATCGCGCAGTACACAGGCGGGGGCAACTCTTGCCATCTGCGCGACCTATGGCCACGCTAAACCTGTTTCTGCCGGCCGCAACGAAACTCCCGCGTTAAGCTTGATGTTCGCCGCGGAGGTTAATTCTGGAACCGCAAATAGAATGACCGTCCGAAGGCGGTCGCTGGATTCTGATTGGATCAGGCTACCGTAAGCGCAGATGCGGGTTTGCGACAACGGTAGGCCATGAAGCCCACACCAGCGAAACCGAGGATCATCATTGCCCAAGGCTCAGGGTCTAAGGCTCAGGAACGGTACCCCGAAAGATCCTGTCGGACGCCCTAAAGCGCAAGCGCAAGATCGGCGCCATCTGTTATCAAGGGATGTGCCGAACTCAGTTTTGTTTCTCGGCACGGACGCATATCCCTTACTTACGGCCCCAGTCTGCCCCCCTTTCCAATCCCCGCTGGGGCCGTATTTTAACTCGTAGCGCGCCGATCCGCTGCTCCGTCTGGCCTGACGTCGGCGCCGCGCTTGCCACAGATATTGCAGACGAACTGCGGCTCGACGTCGAACAGCCTTGCCTGATCGGGCCAGCGGTCGGCGGCGAGGGTGGTTGAGTGCTACAGCGATAGTCGCCGCAGAAGACGACGATACCGAGCACGCCGGATTCGCGCATTTCTCCGAAGGTGATTTTCCGGGAGCGCTCCATCGCGCCCAATTTTGCCAAGAATCAGACCCAGCCTGAATGCGCCATTTAAGGGGAGTGACCCGGGGTGGCGGAGGCCCGGCGCGTGTCGTCCGGAAGCGTCGTGCGTCGGGCCACCTTTGCACTGCCGGAGGCTTCCCCCGAGTTCTGGCGGGTGAGTCTTGGCGTCTATCCGGGCGCCCATGCGTCAGGTATCGAGCGGGAAAGAACCGCAAAGCCAGCCTTGCCGCGATGTAAAGGCCCGCAGCGATCCCAAGACTGACAATATCCATCCGGTAATCGTCGCTGCTCCCACCCGCAGCTTCAACCATCCATTAGTTCATTGTTAACCATCCGTGGACCCAAATCGGTTGGGTATCGCATGACGATTCGCGACAGCGGTGGAGACTGAGCGATGTACCCAACAGACGGTCTGAAAATCGGAAAGCTGTACCGGCTCGGCTTTCCCGGCACCGCAGCCCGAGTGATCGATCCGCCGGCCGGCGTCGAGCGATCCAGCGAATATTGCTACCTCGTCGAAAGCCTGATCTTGAGAAGCCGCTGGTGGGTCAACAGGCGAGGGGAGCCGGACAACATTCACTCACCTCGTTTGATCGTACCTGCCGCTCAGGAAGCGCCAGACACCTCGTGGAAGACGATAGAGCAGCACTAGTCTGACGCCGGCGGACGCCAGATCACGCCTTATAGACGAGCCCGGCCGGGAGCGATCACGCCGGTTCGGTGTCCGGCGGAAAGCAGAGCGGTGTTCACCAGCCGCAGCGCGATATCGCAGGCGACGATGATCGCCAAAAAGATAATTGAGATCGGGCAAAGCTGGTGTGCGCGTTCCTGCGGCCATTTCTGCCCTGGCGATCAACGAGCTTGGGGTACAATAAGGGCACCCTCAGGTGGCCGCCAACGTATCCTTAACCCGGACCGCCTAGAATTCGATCAATCGCGGAGGTCGTAACACCGCGGGAGTAGAGCCGTCGCTGACACGGCCCCAGCGGCGGCTTTTTCATGCCCGCCGGTTCACGCTGGCAGCCTCTTCGTAATCGCCCGCTCGAACGGCCCCAGCCGCTGCGATAGCTGGGGCCGCCACTTTCTCCCGGTTCGTCTCCACAGATCCCCCGGGAGCGATGGATTCGACTCCTATAAACGAAGCCAGTTCCTAAAATGCCTTGCCGATTTCTCCCGTGGAGTCGACAAGCGAACCGACAACGAGAACGTCGTGTGGTTAAATCCCGCCATTGCTAAATTGGAAGCATATTCGCAATCAGCCCGGCATTTTGCCGGGCTTTTCGTAGATTGAGATTGTTTGTTTTCTACAATCACGGCTGCCCCTTTCAGCGCGAGACAGGACGCAAGGGAATGAGTGATGCCAAGCACTCCAGATTTGATTGCTCTTCAGTCAGTCGCTTTTCGACAAACTCGCGCTCAAGCTCTGTCAGGCTGGTCTGCAGTAGGTTGCGATAACGTTGAATATTACGGTGATGCGTTCGCAAGCGAGCCAATTGTTGATCAATCATCATCATCGTCCTTTGACGAGTGGGTTAATTCCCTTGCTTAAGGCCACAGGCTGGCCAGAGCGGAATATCTTCGCTCGGCGGCAGTGGCATTTCCCTGGCCGGCTCCTGAAATGCCGGCTAGTTAAGTCTGTCGCGGGTTCGTGACGCTTTGATTACAAGGACGTGACGCGGCGCCTCGGTCGCGCGCACTCGACGAACAAGGGCCGGTACCAAGTTCGTGATCGCTCCAACACCTGCCAGACAATCACCACTACAGGGATTCACGAGCATTGCGCGTGGGCGGTCCTGCGATCAATGCGGTTACCTTAGTAGACGCGGCGATGCCGCCGATAACCCGCGCTCTTGCGCGCTCGCGAAATAGGGATTGATGACGCACTGCGCCGAGCGACCGGATGCCGACGCGTTGCATTGAGGCAGCGACGTGTAGCTGCATTCGTAATAGATGGTCCGGTCGTACAAGCGCAGACAAACCGGAAAAGCCGGATCGTAAGTCTGCGAGGCCGCCGGCCCTATTGAGACCATTCCGATCGCCAAAATTGCCAAGGTCAGAATGCGCATCAGAGCCTCCTTCAGCACTCACGCCAGGACCTCATACTCAAAGGCTACGCCTTCGGCGTCGTTTTCCTCAAGCCATTTTTCTGCGGCGTCCGCAGTGGTGAAGACCTTGATGTGCGCAGCGTCGCCGACCTGCTTGAGCACGGGTATCGCGACAGCAGCGGTGAGCTCTTGCTCGGAAGAATGCTGGCGAAGATCGAGGGGCTATGCGCGGAGCGAGCCCGGCTGGAGAAAGAGTGGGGCGGTCCGACGAAGCGGCGCGTGCTCGGTGGCCGGAGTTGGTGATGCCGGAGCCGCTCAAATGGTATGGCGACAAGACGGACAACTCGCCATGGATCGACGCGCTGGCCGAAGTGCGCGCCAGCGCGCCGCGCGCGAGAGATACTGGCGGGCCTTTTTGATCAAAGCTCTACGCCGAGATTTACAAAGCAATCGTCCAAACCAAGGCCCATAAGCCTCAATAGTCGCGATAGTAGTGGCGGCGCCGTGGCG
The DNA here is from genome assembly GCF_001440395.1 of Bradyrhizobium jicamae. GTDB lineage: Bacteria > Pseudomonadota > Alphaproteobacteria > Rhizobiales > Xanthobacteraceae > Bradyrhizobium > Bradyrhizobium jicamae. The sequence continues at coordinate 64,576 of NZ_LLXZ01000227.1, forward strand.
GGTACTCTTCCCTGTAGTATCGACGCGACGGATAGTAGGCGTAGCCCTGGCGCGCTGCTTGGTATTGCGGCGGGATAACGCCGTTGGGATAGCAGCGGCCATGAATATCGACGTCATAGCCGTGGCCGCACGAACCACCACGAACCTGAACCACTGGCACTTCGTTCTGATCGTGCTGGACTGCGGGCATCCCGAGCTGGAGAGCGAGGACCGCAGCTGCTCCGCTGATCAAAGGCATTTTCGTCTCCCATTAGGTTTGTAGGAACTAAACGCGGCAAAGCCGCGCGCGGTTTCTCCGAAAAAGGATGGTAACGTTCCCGGACGCAACGGCCGCTGAACGGAGAATTTAGGAGATGTTCAGTTCCAATGCGATCAGCGACCGCGGTCTTGGGGCGGACGTCGACGATCCGCCGCAGCACCGGCTCGGCGTATGCGGTCCTGCGGCCAACCTCTAGTAGACCCGGGGATGCCGCCGATAACCCGCGGACTCCTGCGCGCCCCCGAAATATGGATTGATGACGCACTGTGCCGAGCGGCCCGATGCCGACGCGTTGCATTGAGGCAGCGACGTGTAGCTGCATTCGTAATAGGTGGCCGGGCCATATACCCGCAGGCAAACCGGGTAAGCCGGATCGTACATCTGGGCGGCCGCCGGCCGTATTAAGACGGTCCCGATCGCCAGTATCGTCAAGGCCAGAATGCGCATCAAAGCCTCCTTCAGCTCCGCTCAAAAAAAGGGCCGCCGGCGTTCGGCGGCCCAAGTCTTGGGAGGAAACGCGCCGAGAAGCAAAGCGCCTCTTGAGCTCGTCGCATTCGCACATTGACAGGAGATTGTTTCCGGCCGTCTTCACTCAAAAAGAAAATGACTGCGGGATCGTTTCTTCGGAACCGAGGCGGTGAAGTCAGTTCACGGGGTCGAGAGATCCCGTGTTCGCCGGTTCGCGCTGGTTTCGAACGCCCTGATTAGATCGGGCAGTAGCCGCCCGGGTCAGTCCGGGCAGAAAGGCGGTGCGATGCTTAAATGGATTCTCCGCACCTGGCCATCGAGACCGAGCAAACCCAGGATCGCCAGCGTAGAGTGCGCCGTCACTTGGCGCCCTCGTTCATTCGAGGACTGGGTATTCAAGGCAACGCCTTTCGGATCGTTCTCCTCGAACCACTTCTCCGCGGCGTCCTGATTGGCGAAGACCTTGATGTGTTCGGGGTGGTCGACCTGCTTGCTCGCGTTGACGCAGACAAAAACGGTCATTGGTCTCTCTTCAGCTTGCGCTTGCCCCAATGGGTTTTCTTGCGGTTCTCGCTGAACACCTGCTCAGCCGGCGGATACAGCGCTTTCATCATCCCAATTCGCGCGAACATCGCGGGTCCGTTCTGATTGATGACCAGCAGCAGGGCCTCCGTGGCGGTCTGCCACGGCTCGGTTTCCTGCACCGCCTTTGGCAACGACTGGATGTACTCGCCGGCATCTTTCAGCGTGAGCAGTTGTCCGCCCCCGGGCAGCGGTATTGGGTCCTCAAACGAGGTCGACCAGGGCAAGGGAATGACTTCTTTCAAATTGTTGGGGCGGTGCTCTGAGACACCACCATCACTAGCGGCTTGCTTAAATGTTCTAGTTTTGTTCTTATCGGGAAAAGTTGGCAGTTCAGGGGGATATAGCATGCCCGACATCGACTTCTACCGAGCCGAGATCGAGCACATGCGCACCCAGGTCGGAAGACAGCGCAAAGAGATCCTGCAGCTTCAGCGCGCCGGCATCGCAACTGCGGCCGCTGAACTCTTGCTCGGGCGAATGCTGGCGAAGATCGAAAGGCTGTGCACCGAGCGGGACCGGCTCAAGAAAGAACGCGGCGGCCCGACGAAAGGGCGCGTGCTCGGTGGCCGGAGTTGGTGATGCCCGAACCGCTGAAATGGTACGACGAGAAGGCGGCTGACAACTCGCCATGGCTGCAAGCGCTCGCCGAAGTGCGCCAGCGCGCCGCGCGCGAGGGCTATTGCTATCAGCACGTCCAGGCGATCATCGTCGCGATCGACCAATACGCCGAGAAGGCGCTGGGCAACCGCGACTACTTCCTCAACAAGCCTTACGGCACCGGCTGACCCCACGACAGCTCCGCTCGAAGAAAGGGCCGCCGGCGTTTGCGGCCCAAGTCTTGGGAGGAAACGCGCCGCATGTACCGATTGTTCTGCATTGCACATGATCGCAACCGGAAAGGTCGCTGCGCTAGGGGCTGTTCACATCGCATAAAAGCCTTGGTCTTGTCATGCGCCGGTCGAAGTCGAAACGCTGAGTCGTTCGCTGGTTGATAGGATTTGGGGACCGATCCATGACCACTTTGCAGGCTATAGCATTAGGCGCCATGCTCGCATGGACGCCAGGGCTCATCATCCTGGCAGTTTCGCTTTGGGATGTTCGGGAGTTTGAGGAGATAGAGTAGTCCGCGGTTGTCGACGCGGCGGACGGTCCGCTCGGGACCTTTGGAAACCGCAGTTGCATCACCGCGATCGGGCAGGCAGTGCGTGAAGTCCCCTGGGATGGGTCATCAAGCGGAATCGCGTGCGTCCGCCGACGACCCGTCTGGGATAGCGCCTGCTAGCCATTCCCAAATCGCAACTTGGTCGGGGATGTTCATAAGAAGCGGGTTTCTTCCCTGGTAGCGGCGCGCGGCCACCCGCTCGAGGAAAACGGCCTCTCAGGTCCGCTTCGTCTAGCGGTTCTTCCCAGAGCAACACTGCAAGTGCCAAGAGTCCTGGCGTCCAGGCTAGCATCGCCCCAAGCCAAATAGCTTCCAGTGTCGTCATGGCGTCCACCCGTTTGCCGTTGCCATCCCTGCGCCAAGCCAACTCCCTTGACTGAAACCTGTTCCCAATAGCGGTATTCGGCGGCAGTTCTGGCTTGTTCGGCGAGTTTGACATTGCGCCAGTCCGGAGAGCAGGGACGAGCTAATTGCAAGGGTTGCCCAGGGCGGAAGCTATGGCCATCGGCAGACTGGGGCGCGGCCAGTCCGTATCTGTACGGCACCTGAGGGGAGGGAGTAGCGTTTCAAAATGGGCGGGACCGCCCGCGGGCAGAGCGAGGCGGCCCCTTAATCGCGCAGTACGCAGGTGTGTGTGGGACGATGGCTTTTCTGCGCGACCTGCCGGCCATGCTAGGCCTGTTCAGACCGGCGGCAACGGATATTCCGGCTTACCGTGGAAACCCGGGCGGACATCGGCGCGCCTCGCTCAGGGCTAATTAAATAGCCGCAGGCATTGGCGCACTGCGGCTTTAGCCGGGCAATATTCCAATGTGGTGAAACGACGAACCGCCGGCTCCGGCTTCTAGAAACTGATCCAAACACGGATGCATGAGGAGTCCGGTTTTCTGTTCCACGATAGAAACAGCGGAGGTGTTGCCGCCGCGCGATAGGAAATGATGTGAGCGTTCAACCTACGCTCATCATTTATAGCTTTGAGAGTTAGGCTGGCATTCGATGCAACTACCGCCGGCTGGCGGGCTTCATTGCGCGCCGTTAGTCGCAGCGGCGTTCCCTGCGCGTAATCATGCGGCCGTCGTCCCGTTCAACCTGGGTAGTCACCGTGCGGCAGCGCTGTCGTGGGCCGATGGTGACACCGCCTGGACCGACACCAACGGTGGCGTTGGAGTCATAACGCCGGCGGTCCCTATAGTCGCGGTCGTCGCGGTCTTCGTAGTGCCGGCCGGTCTGCATATCGATTTGGGCCATCTTGACGCCTTGGGCCCTGACCGGAGTGTTGAGCGGGACCGTCGTCACCATCGCTGCCGCAACGACAAAAGCGACTTTCATCATGGGGAGTTCTCCTTGGACTTTTCAGGGAGGTGTAACGGGCACGAAAACGAGGGGTTCCAGTAGGCATTGCGAGGAAGCCCGGCCTGGACTCGCATGCTCATTTGGCTATTTCACCGAGACCCAAATGGCGCGGCGAGGTCTTAGACGCTTGGCGCGCGCGTGGCAGCGCGGCCTAGCACTGCTGGTCGGACGAGGTTTACCAGGGCAGCGGGGCAGGGCATTGCCGTGATCATTTCCGCTCGCACCGGCGTGCCAATTGGTGTCGACCACGCTATCGAGTCGAGCGTCTAGCCCGAAATCCAAGCTGCTGGTCACGCCACCCTCGCACGCTGATCGGTCGATCTGGGGGAGCCGCCGGCCATGCCGACGGCTCACTAACCGCGGTGACCGTTGCCCCAACTGTAACCGGGGCCCCAATAAGATGGACCATAGCCGTGGCGGCGAGGCCAGTCATCGTCGTCAAATCGATGTCGACGATAGTACCCATAGCGACGATAGGAGTTCGGCTGCCACCAGCAACGTCCCCAGGGGTTGCAGACCCAGCCGACCTGTTCCACGCTTGACGTTGGCGCCACGGATGGCGCGATTGGCATGGCGTTGGCGCCGGTCGCGGCAAACAGGATGCTGATCGCGCCGACCGCCAGGGCCAGCGCGGCGGCAATGGACAATGCAAACGTCCCGTCGGTCCGCGCCATGGGTTGATCGTTGACCTCGTTCGGGGCCCTGCGTTGATCTGAATCAAACGGAATCACAGTGCCCATTCGTAAGCCTGACTTGCCATTCCGGGGGTGACCGGCAGTGGCATGGCCCGGCGTGTGTCGTCCGGAATTGTCGCGCGCCGGGCCAGCCACCGGGGAGCGACGATGAAGCCCATCCTCATCCTTCTGTTTGCCATTGCCAACCTGATCGCAGGATGCGCGACCAGCGGCAGCAATCCGGTCGCTGACATGCCGTCATGGATGGGTGGACTGCCGGCCAATGCGCCTCCGAGACCCGGAACGGCCGCCTACGATGCTTGGTAAGCTGAGAGAGCTGGAGAAGCGGCGAGGCCGAAGACTAATAAATAACGGTGCGTGCCGGCTCGCGGCATCTGAAAACTTTGATTGCTACGAAAATCAAAGCCTGCCGGTTCACGCTGGCGAGCTTTAACTCACTCGGTCGATCTCTACTCCAGCCTTCTCAAGACCTTTTCTGACGAGCGCCTCGCCAGAGGCGTCACAATATCAAAAAGTGCATTGGTGAGCGCGGAGGGACTCGAACCCTCGACCCCATGATTAAAAGTCACGTGCTCTACCGCCTGAGCTACGCGCTCACTTGCCGCGCTGTGTAGGGGGCGAGCCCTTGCGGGTCAATAGCGTCGGCGCGACAAATTCGTGGATCGCTTGACCGTATTTCTCCTTGAATAGCTAAAGCTTAGTTCAGCTTCTTCAACTATCCCCGGCCAATCAATCTACCGCGTCAATTGACCTCGCGGCGGACTTCGGAGGCGACCGGCTGGGACTGGCTGGAGACCCGCGGCAGGCTCACCGGGCGAAGCCCGATCAGTTCCGCCGTCCGCACCGCGCTGTTGCGCCAGAAGGCGAAGGAATTGATGCGGGAGTTTTCCAGCACCGCGATCGAAACCGCCGCCAGGAACGGCAGGCTCTGCAGCACCAGGACGCCGGCGAAGATATAGATCTCGCGCACTTCCTTGTAGCCGTTGGTGACAACCAGCACGGCGGCGCCGATCAGCAGCAGCACGCCGATCACGGCTTCCCAGAACGCCTGGAATTCGATCGACATCCGCGACAGCCCGCCCTTGGAGGTGCGGGCGAAGGCGAGATGCTCGGTGATCAGACCCTGGGCGACAGCGCGCGACACCGTCCACTGCACGCTCATCGCCGCGATCATCGCGCCCAGCATCTGGCCGGCCTTGATCTTCACCCGCAGGCGATAGAGCGCGATGAAATGCACCAGCGAGACGATGAAGGAGGCGATGATCGGCAGCGTCAGGATCTTGTCGGGGATGGCGATGTCGGCAAACGCCACGATCGGCACCCAGATCAGGTTGAGGATCGCCACCACCACGCCGAGGCTTTCGGCTCCAAGCCAGTTCAGCCAGCCCAGCGAGAACTCGCGGCGCTGGTCCGGCGTCAGCCGGCTGCCGCCGGGCAGGAAGCGTCGCCAGTGCTTCTTGACGATCTGGAAGCCGCCATAGGCCCAGCGGTGACGCTGCTTCTTGAAGGCTTCATAGGTGTCAGGCAGCAGGCCCTCGCCATAGCGGACGTTGGTGTAGTGCGTCAGCCAGCCCTGCTGCTGGATGGTCAGGCCGAGATCGGTGTCCTCGCAGATGGTGTCGCTGGACCAGCCGCCGGCCATGTCCATCGCGGAGCGGCGGATAAGGCACATCGTGCCGTGCACGATGATCGAGTTGAACTCGTTGCGCTGGACCATGCCGATGTCGAAGAATCCGGCATATTCGCCGTTCATGATGTAGTGCATCAGCGAGAGATCGCCGTCGCGATGCTCCTGCGGCGCCTGCACCAGGCCGACGCGCGGGTCGGCAAACACCGGCACGAGATCCTTCAGCCAGTCCGGATGCACGACATAGTCGGCGTCGATGATGCCGATGATCTCGGCGTCCGCCGCGGTGCGGTCCATGGCGATGCGAAGCGCGCCGGCCTTGAAACCCTGCACCTTCTCGGCGTTGATGAACTTGAAGCGTTCGCCGAGCGCGCGGCAGTGGTCCTGGATCGGCCGCCAGAATTCCGGATCGGGCGTGTTGTTGATGATGCAGACGCATTCGAAATTCGGGTAGTCGAGCCGCGACACCGCATCCAGCGTCTGCTTCAGCATCTCGACCGGTTCGAAATACGCGGGGATATGGATCGACACCTTCGGGAAGGCGAGGTTCTCGCCGATGGTGGCGGGCGCCAGCGGCGCGCTCTTGGTGATCAGCCGGCGCGGGCCGATGCCAAAGGCAACGGCTGCGATCTCGTCGATCCGCGCCATCGCGATCAGGATCAGCGGCACCAAGAGGATCAGGCCGAGCGTCAGCGCGAACGCCGAGCCGAACACGAAATAATGTCCGGCCCAAAAGGCAAAGACGGTGGCGGCCCAGGCGCCGACGCCGTTGGCGGCCACCGAGAGCACCAGCGCCTGCATGACGGTCGGCCGCTCCAGTCGCAGGATCGGCAGCGACATCAGGATGCCGACGAGCAGCGCAATCGCCGCGAGCTTCCAGTAGTTCTCGTTTACGATCGGTCCGGTCCAGGCGAATTTCGGTTCGCGGTTGGCATCGAGAATGCCCCAGTAAGGGCCGACGCCGCCTTCGAAGAACTTCCAGGGCTGATCGATCGCTTCGACGATGTTGTATTCCATGCCCATGGCTTCGGCACGGGTGACGAAGTTGCGCAGCACCGCGGCCTGCTCGAACGGGCCGGGCTCAGCGTTCCGCAAATTGTAGCCGGCGCTGGGCCAGCCGAATTCGGCGATGACGATGCGTTTGCCCGGGAATTTTTCGCGCAGCAGCCCGTAGAGATAAACGGCCTGATCGACCGCCTGCTTGTCGGTGAAGTTTTCCCAGTAGGGCAGCACGTGGGCGGCGACGAAATCGACGGAGGAGCCGAGTTCCGGATTGTCGCGCCAGATGTTCCAGATTTCACCTGTGGTGACGGGAACGTTGACCGACTTCTTCACCCGCTTGATCAGGGCGATCAGGTCCTCGACCTTCTGCTCGCCGCGAAACACCGTTTCGTTGCCGACGACGATGCCGATGACATTGCTGTTGCGCTTGGCAAGATTGATGGCGGCGTCGATCTCGCGCTCATTGCGGTCGGCGTTCTTGTCGACCCAGGCGCCGAGCGTGACTTTCAAACCGAACTCCGCAGCGATCGGCGGAACCAGCTCGACGCCACCGGTCGACGAATAGAGACGGATCGCACGCGTCATCGTCGAGAGTTTCTTCAGGTCGGCGCGAATCTTCTCGACCTGCGGCAGATTGTCGACGTCGGGATGCGCGCTGCCTTCGAACGGCGCATAGGAAACGCTCGGCAGGATGCCGCGGAAATCGGGGGCGGGCAGCTTTTGCTGGAACAGGCCCCACAACCCGGCGTGAGCTGCGGTGACAAACAGCAGAACGGCGACGACGGCACGCATCGGCGGCTAAACCATACGGGGCTGAGATTTATGGAAAGCGAACCTGTCCCCTAGGCTCGACCGACATAGCGGCATCATTAGGATAATCCTGCCGCACGAATTCACAACTGGTATGGCGCCCATGACTTTTTAAGGGCGTTACCAATCGAAACGTCGAAAAAATAGGATCGTTCCGCTGAACGTTTCCTGAATGCCGGACGGTTATTTCGCCGGCGGGGCAGGTGCGGGGCTGGGTGCCGGTGAAGGCGAAGCGGCCGGCGCGGGCGCCGCGTTGCCCGCGGTCGCGGGGGCTGCCGGCG
>NZ_LLXZ01000228.1 GCF_001440395.1 Bradyrhizobium jicamae
CCGCTCGCGCAGCCCGCTCACCGCAAGCGGCGCCCGCCGCGGCCGCATCAGGCGCCGGTGCCGGCGAACGCGCGAATGGTCCGGTGCGCGGATTCGTCGCGACCCGCAGCGGCACCGCGACCAAGACCGACACGCCGATCATCGAAACGCCGCAGTCGATTTCCGTCGTCACCACCGACCAGATCAGAAATCAGGGCGCGACGTCGATCGGTGAGGCGTTGCGCTACACCGCCGGTGTCAGCGGCGATGTCAACGGCGGTTCAGACACGCGCTTCGGTGGCCTGCAGATCCGCGGCTTCGACATGACCATGCCGGGACTCTACATCGACGGTCTGCGAGTGCCGTCCAGCAACTACGTGCATTTCAACGGTCTCGATCCATACGGTGCCGAGCGCCTGGAGGTGCTCAAGGGGCCGTCGTCGGCGATGTATGGCGGTAGCGGCACCGGCGGCATCCTGAATTACGTTACCAAGCTGCCGACCGCGCAACAGTTCGGCGAAGTCTCGGTCTCGGGCGGCAGCTTCAGCCGCTATCAGGGCCAGTTCGACATGGGCGGTCCCGCCAACAAGGAAGGCACCGTGCTGTGGCGGCTGACCGGTGTCGTTCGCGATGGCGAAACCCAGGTCGACTTCACCAAGGATAACCGTGTCTTCATCGCGCCGGCCGTCACCTTCAAGCCGAACGAGGACACGACCATCACGTTCCTGGCCAACTATCAAAGGGACAGGGCAGGGTGGGGACTGCAGTTCCTGCCGGCTTCGGGCACGGTGTGGCCCAATAATGGTCGCACCATCCCGGTCTCGTTCTTCGCGGGCGTGCCCGGTTTCGACGCTTTCAACACCGAGATTGCGACCGCCGGCTACCAGCTCTCGCACAACATCAACGACGCCATCACTTTCCGGCAGAATCTGCGCTACGCCTATCAGCACAACGAAGAAAAAGTGTTCTATGGCGGCGGCTACACCAACGAGGCTGCGGGACTGCTTGCGCGTTATGGCAGCACGAGCAACTCGTATATCAATTCCTTCGCGGTGGACAATCAACTGCAGGGCAAGTTCACCACGGGCTTCCTCAGTCACACCACGCTGGTCGGTATAGACTATCGCAACACCTCATTCCGCGACACCGCCTATGGGGTGACGACCTCGGCCCCCGAGATCAACGTGTTTGCCCCGGTCTACAGCTACGACTGGACCATTGGGGCCATGAGCGACAACACCGGCATCAAGCAATCGCAGGTCGGGCTCTACGCGCAGGACCAGATCAAGCTCGGCCGGCTCTCGTTCCAGCTCGGCGGCCGGCAGGATTTCGTCACCACGAAGGTCGACAAGGGTCTCCTCAACACCTCGGCAACGATCGACGCTTCGGCATTCACCGGCCGCGCAGCCGTCATGTACAATTTCGACAATGGAATCGCGCCATATGTCAGCTATTCCGAATCTTTCCTGCCGGTGCTGGCGACCAACGCGGCGGGCGAATTGCTCAACCCCGAGACCGGAGAGCAGTATGAGGTCGGCGTAAAGTACCAGCCGGTCGGGCTGAACGCCCTGTTCACGATCGCGGCGTTCGACCTTACGCGCTCCAACGTCGTGACATACCCGCCACCGCTCTATATCGCTGAACAGACCGGTCAGGTGAAGTCGCGCGGTATCGAACTCGAAGGCACGATGTCACTCGCCGACGGCTGGAACCTGCGCGCTGCCTATGCCTATGTCGACGCCGTGATCACGCAGGATCCGGTAAACATCGGCAAGACGCCCACCACGGTGCCGCTCAACCGCGCCTCGCTGTGGAGCGACTACACGCTGCAGAGCGGGCCGCTCGCCGGAGTCCAGTTCGGTGGCGGCATCCGCCATGTCGGCGCGACGTGGGGCGACGACGCCAACACCTTCAAGGTCGGAGCATCCACCGTGCTGGATGCGCTGCTTGCCTACAACAAGGACAATTGGCGCCTGTCGCTGAACGTCACCAATCTCGCTGACACGCGCTATGTCGCCGCCTGCTACAGCCTGTCAGGATGCTTCTACGCGGAGGGGCGCAAGGCGATCGCCAAAGTGGCCTATCGATGGTAAGTCGGACACGACACACCGCGACAGACATGTCACCGCCGGTCGGCCGACCGGCGGTGATGATGTTTGATAACTAAGACAACTCCAACCGCACGGGCGAAGGCATGAGATCGATCTTCGGGCGACTGCATCGCTGGGCCGGACTTCTCACCGCCGGCTTTCTGTTCTTTTCGGGCGTCACCGGCGCGATCATTTCGTGGGATCATGCGATCGACGATGCGCTGAACCAGGATCTGTTCGACGTGACGAGCAGCGGTCCCGCCATTGCCTCCGTCGATCTCGTCAAGCTGATCGAGCAGCGCGATCCACGCGCGCGCGTCGTCCACATGTTCATGACGCCGGAGAAGGATCACTCGCTGTGGTTCTTCGTGCTGCCGCGGATCGATCCCGCCACCGGCAAGCGCTTCACGCTGGATTACAATCAGATCTTCCTTGATCCCAACACCGGCGCGGAACTCGGGCGGCGCTACTGGGGCGCGGTATGGCCGGTGACGCGCGCCAATTTCGTCTCGTTCCTCTACAAGCTGCATTACACCATGCACATTCCGGAGTTCTGGGGCAGCGATCGCTGGGGCATGCGCGTGCTTGGCGTTATCGCGATCATCTGGACCGTCGACTGCTTCGTCGGCTTCTATCTGACGCTGCCGTCCCGTCGCCGCGCCAAGGCGGAGCGGGCGCCGGCCGTCGAGCGCCAGCTCGGCCGCGGTTTCTGGGCGCGCTGGGCGCCTGCCTGGAAGATCAAGACCTCGGGCAGCGCCTACCGAATCAATTTCGACATCCACCGCGCTTTCAGCCTGTGGACCTGGGCGTTGCTGTTCGTGATCGCCTTTACGGCGTTTTCGCTGAATTTGTATTTCGAGGTGTTCTCGCCCCTGATGAAGACGGTGTCGAACTACACCCCGACGCCCTATGAGCAGCGCCCGTACCGGCATCTCGATGATCCGATCGAGCCCAAGGTCACGTTTGCGGATATCGCGGCGCGCGCGGCGGCCGACGGCAAGAGCCGCGGCTGGACCACGCCAGTCGGCTCGATCAATTATGGCCCGGCCCATGGCGTCTATGCCGCGGCCTTCTTCCATCCCGGCGACGATCATGGCGCCGGCGGCGTCGGCCCGGCGCAGCTCTATTACGACAGCGAGGACGGCCGCCCGATCGGCCAGCGACTGCCATGGGTCGGCACCGCCGCCGATATCTTCGTGCAGGCGCAATTCCCGCTGCATTCCGGCCGGATCGTCGGGCTGCCCGGCCGCATCCTGATCTCGATCATGGGACTGGTGGTTGCGGCGCTGTCGGTGACCGGCGTCGTGATCTGGTGGCGCAAGCGCCGCGCCCGTGTCCGCGTGCGCGAAACCACCGCAACCCACGCGAGCGGACGTCTCGCGCCCGCGGAATAGTTTTTTGAGTGAGCGCCGCGAGGCCACAGTTCCGTAGGGTGGGCAAAGCGAAGCGTGCTCAACGGCATCCGGCCGGGGTCAGAACCGGAGCCAACGTTTGGAGTGGACCATGTCAGGTCTGGCTCGGATGGATCAACCGCCGCGAAAGCCGCCGCGCGTAAACTTCGATTTGCGCAAACATTTCAAAGTGATTTGGGTCGTCCAGTCCCGCTCGTAAAAATAAAGCGCTTCGCCGCAGACCCAAATCACGCTTACAAATCCCGCCATCCCGTCCCGGCAAGAGGGGCGTTGGCCATCGTCACGAACGTGGGGCGGGATGCGGTGGACGCGGCAGCGTCGGCGCGAAGAGTGTTCGCAGGGCGGCATCAAGCTGTGAGTGAACGTTCGCGCGCAGGACGTACGGCGCTGAAGCGTACGGCAAAACCGTGTGGTCCTGACACCCGTGGCTGGTGCCAAGCTGCCGGTGGCGTATCCGATCCAACCGGATCGATGTGTCATCAAGCCGGCAGTGACGGAGGCCAGAGGAATTCGGCTCCGGGGAGACCACGGCATAAGCCGTCAACCCATTGCGCAGGGAAAATAAATAGCTGCATGCAGTTCTGTGGAGTCCTGTGGAGTCCGCAAGCCATTGATCGCCTGAGCAATATCCCCATAACGTGTCACTGGCCTTCATAGGCCTTCACAGACACGATCGCGACACTTCGCGGGAACGGGGACACGATCTGATGGCACGCAAAGTCAGCTTCAGCGCACTGGAAAGCCGCAGTGCCCGGCTTCGATTGAAAATCCGCCGCAGGCCCTACAGCGGCCCGTCGCTCGCACGCGGTATCGCCCTGATGTACCGCCGCAACAAGACCAACGGCACGTGGGTCCTGAAGGCCAGCAACGGTCACGGCGCATACTGGACCAAAGCCTTCGCCCTGGCCGACGATTTCGAGGATGCCGACGCCAAGAATGTGCTGACATTCTATCAGGCGCAGGATCAAGCGAAGAAGCTGGCGCGCGGTGATGAGGACCTCGACAGCGCGCCGATTACCATTGATGGCGCCCTCAAGGCCTACAAGCGCGATCTCGAGGCGCGCGGTGCAAATCCCTACAACGCGGAATCCCCGCGCGTGCATTTGACCCCGGTGCTGCTGGCCAAGCCCGTGGCGTTGCTCGCCGCGACCGAGTTGAAGAAGTGGCGCGACAGCCTGATCGGCAAGCTCGCGCCCGCCACGATCAATCGCGTCTGCAGATGCCTATGCGCCGCCTTGGAATTGGCGCGACAGCACGACGAGCGAATTGCGAACCGGCAGGCATGGGAAATCGGGCTCGCTAATCTGCCGGACGCGCAAGAGGTGCGCAACGTGATCCTCTCGGACGACAAGGTTCGCGAGTTTGTCAGCACCGCCTATGCGCTCGATGACGGTCTTGGTCTTCTCACCGACGTTCTGGCAATCACTGGCGCACGGCCATCGCAGGCCGTCCGTCTGCGCGTCGAGGATTTGCATGATCACGCCGTGCGGCCAAAGCTAATGATGCCGAAATCCGCCAAGGGCGGTGGCCGGAACCGCGCAAAGAAGAAGGCCGAACGCTTTTCGGTACCGATCACCGTGCAACTGGCGGCGAGATTGAAAGCGGCAGCCCGAGGCCGCGCCCGCGATGCGACGTTGCTTTTGAAGAGCGACGGCACACCGTGGGACGACAATCCCGGCCAGAGCTATCACCGCGACATCGACAGCGTCGTCACCGCCATCGGGCTCGATCCCGCTGGGGTGACGATGTACGCGCTGCGGCATTCATCCATCGTGCGAATGCTGCTGCGAAATGTTCCGATCAGGCTGGTGGCGTCGCTACACAACACCAGCGTCGCGATGATCGAAAAGCATTATTCAAAGTACATCACCGAGCATTCCATCGACGACATCGCGCGGGCCGGGCTGTTGTCGGAGTCAGCGCCAACGGTCGACAATGTGGTCGCACTGGCGCGGTGAGAGATGAACAGACAACCGGAGGAAAGCAGAAGAAACTGAATAGGACTGAAGGGACCTGGAGATATAGCGAGGCATACCGCGACGAAGAAAGCGTGCGCGTTCCTATTGACGGCGCCGTGACCCCCTCTCAATCTATGTTCGTATGGAGCACGATGCATAGATGGAGCGGAACAATGGCCCGCAAAGCAGCATCTGGTTCGAAGCCCAGCGCAGGCGACGACTTGAAGATCGATCCATCTCTACTGCCAACGTTACTTCAGCACGCAGCAGATGTGGTCGTCGAAGCTGGTTCCCATGCGGCAGAACTTGCTGATGAGGCAGATGGCAGAGGTAAACGATGCCGAGAATACTTCAGAAAGCTGACCGAGTTATTCGATCTGTATACATCACCGACGAATCTTGCCGGCGGCAATCCAAAGTACCCACTACCAGCCATTGTTGCGAAACAGCTAGGCAGCTTTTGTAGCTATTTAAGCGCCGGTATTATTCCGGATCCGATCAAACATTGCGCGCGCCGGGGCCGCCCGCTTGGTCCCGATGAAGGCCGGGATGTGAGGTATGCTGTTATCTACGTCTTGGCCGCAAAGCGGCGATTAATTCGAGATCGGCATCCGCTCGAAACAATCGTCAAAGAGTATGGGCTATCCAGCCGCAAAACAGTCCAAACTTGGATCGTCAAGCACCGAGAGGCTATCGCTCAGAAAAGCTTCGCTGATCCCGGACTGATCATGGATAGGATGCATGAGGCGGCGCGGAGATATCGTGTGTCGGGTCATGAAGGCCTCCGCGGCGATCGAGTGGAACGGCACGCCGATCGACACAGCGACACTCGACCGGTTGCGCCGTCACTGGACCGCGATTCAGGACGCGCTGATCGCCGGCATTGATCGCGACTATGGTGTGTTTGAGGACCGCAGCTTTCGCCTCGAACGCTGGCAGCGCTGGCTTGCCGATCATGGAATCCCCTGGCCAAGGCTCGACACTGGCCGGCTTGATCTGTCGGACGACACATTCCGGCAAATGGCGCGCGCCTACCCGGTCGTCTCACCCATGCGCGAATTGCGCAGCGCACTGTCCGAACTGCGGTTGAATGATCTCGCCGTCGGGCATGACGGCAGAAACCGCACCATTCTGTCCGCCTTCCGTTCCCGCACTGGCCGCTGTCAGCCAAGCAATACCCGTTACATCTTTGGCCCGAGCGTGTGGCTGCGCAGTTTGATCCTGCCGCCGGAAGGCTACGGCATCGCCTATATCGACTGGTGCCAGCAAGAGCATGCCATTGCGGCCGTGCTGTCCGGTGATCGTGCCATGCAGGCGGCCTATACGTCGGGCGATCCCTACCTCGCATTCGCCAGACAGGCCGGCGCCGTGCCCGCCGACGCCACTAAGCATTCGCACGGTGC
>NZ_LLXZ01000229.1 GCF_001440395.1 Bradyrhizobium jicamae
TCGGTCCGCGTCGGTGGCGCGGCCGCGACGGTCGTTTGCGCAGGCGCCGGCGCAGCAGCGGGAGCCGCGGGCTGCGGCGCAGTCACCTGGACCGGGGCCGGAGCAGGCGCCGCCGGTTTCGCCGGTGCGGTCGCGACGACGTCATCGTCGTCCTTGCTCTTCGAACCCATGCCCTTGAGGTCGATATTGCCGAGCGTGCCGGTGTAACCGGGCGAGGTGATCTTGATGCAGGAAAGGCCGTTGCAGTTGCGCGGCGCTTCGACGCGAACGCGCTCACCGTTGATCTGCAGGGTGATTCCGCCGGCCTGCGCCGAGGTGGTGACCATCAGCAATGCGGCGAGGATGTAGAGCTTCTTCATGAGGGCCTCCCTGAGCGGCCTTGTGAGCGTTTGCGGTGAACGTGGGCAGACCCTAAGCGGCGGCGAGGGCACGTTCTGTGCGGTACGTCACATGCCTCCCGGAAGCGGCAGGCCGGCTCGGTGACTCAAATCACATCCCGTTGAAGTTCCCCGCGACTAGTTTTCCGCGATCACCCGCGGGAGGCTTCGATGAAATGGTTTTGTTTTCTCGCCGTGCTGATGCTGCTGAGTTCTTCGGCCCATGCCGGCCGCTCGATTTCATTCAGCATCGGCGGTCACCGGGTGTACATCGAATCCTCCAGGCATTGCCGCTCGGCGTCGTGCGTCACCTCGAAGTCGGGCCCCCGAAGCCTCAACTGGCGTCACAAGCGCGACCGCTATGGCGACGATCGCGATGTGGGCGTGGTGCCAACGAGGCCTGTGCCGCCTGCGCCACAGACGGTTTCGCCGCCTGCGCCGCCGGTGACCAGGCCGCCTCCAGTCAAGACCATCGTCACCGCACCGCCGCCGGCCGTCTACACCACGGCGGCATCAACGACTGAGACCGTCGAAGCGCCGCCGCCAGCTCAGCCAGCTCCCCCGGAGGCTCAGCAGGTTTCGATTGCATTGCCGCCGTCTCAGCCGGTTGCGAAGCCGGTCGAGGGCGCGCAGCCGGCGCAACAGGTTGAACGCGTCGCGCATCAGCCGGAGGAGGAGCCATCGGATTCGCCGATCGGCGATTGGCAGACCGATGGCAAGGGAACGGTGCGGGTCGCAAAATGCGGCAACGCGCTGTGCGGCTATGCGCTCACCGCATCGTCCGAAAACGGCGAAGCGATCCTGGTCAACATGAAGCCGAAGACCGAGCGGCAATGGACCGGCAGCGTCTACAGCCAGGACCGTCGCGAGACCTATTACGGTACGATGTCGATGAAGGGGACCAACACGCTTCGCGTCGAAGCCTGCGCGCTGTTCCGCTTCTTCTGCTCCGGCAACAACTGGAGCCGCATCATGCGCCGCGCCGACAGCCTGGTGATGGTGTCTGCCGGGCCGCGTTCATAGGGCTCTCTCTTGACGCATTTTCTTCACGCGAACCGGAAACCACCCCCGGATCAAGTCCGGGGGCATGCTTCGCTCGAAAACGCTATGCCCGCGAAAACGCCCGGTGACCGCGTCACCGGGCGTTCGGTCCATTTGTCTGGACTGGTAGTTCTAGAACACGCCAAGCACAATCGCGGCGACGAAAGCGAATGCAACATACGCTGTTACAATGCCAAGTCTGCTAACGAGAGGACTTACGAAATCCATTGGGATAGCTCCCTGGGTTCACGTCGTGCCCGCACATAACACTTTAGGTTAGCAAAGCGTTCCCGCCCTTAAAAAGTCAGTGCTGCTGTCCATCCGGGGTTCTTCACAGCCGAGCGGCCCGATAAACATGGTAAAAAATTTGTAAAAACAACATGTTGAAGAGTCTTTAAATAAATTAGTTGAACGTGCGCGCGATGACGCGCGGAGTTCGTTTGTATCTCGTCGGCTCCTTCGTCCTCGTCTCGCTAGCGGGTTGTGGCCGCGGACTTTTTCAATCCGCCGAGCGCGAACCGTGGCGTACCGAGGCCGAAGTCGCTTGTCTGAAGTCCGGCGCGGTCAAGGAGAGCGCGGAAGTGGTCCGGGTCGACCCGATTTCCGGCCCCGGTGTGTGCGGTGCGGAATACCCGCTGAAAGTAGCGGCGCTCGGCGAAAACATCACTTCGTTCGGTTTTGCCGACGAAAGCCTGCGGCCTCCCGGCAATATCGGCAATCAGCCGCGCTGGCCGATCAACCGTGCGCCGGCGGCGGCTCCGCCCCAGCAGAACTATTCGGGAAATTATTCGGTCAGCTATCCGGAACCGGCGCCACGCCAGCCCAACTATGCCGCGCCGTCGAACGGGCCGATCTCGCTTTCCGCGCCGGGCGTCGCCTCGCAGCAGGATGACATCGATCTGCCGCCGGAAGGCGCGCCGTCACCGCGCGGCGGCTATGCGACGCCTTCCTATCCGCCGCCGCAGGGCCGTTACACCGCGCCTTCGTCTGCGCCGTATACGCAGCCATCCTATCCGCCATCACCGGCCGCGCCGCGGCTCGGGCCGGCGCAGGGCAATCCGGTCAGCGCCTTCGGGCAGGTCTCGATGAAGCCGACGGCGACGCTGGCGTGCCCGATCGTCTCGGCGCTCGACCGCTGGCTCTCCGATTCCGTGCAGCCGGCGTCGATGCGCTGGTTCGGCGTGCGCGTCGTCGAGATCAAGCAGATCTCCGCCTATTCCTGCCGCGGCATGAACGGCAATCCGCATGCGCATATTTCCGAGCACGCGTTCGGCAACGCGCTCGACATCGCCGCCTTCACGCTCGCCGATGGCCGCCGCATCACCGTCAAGGGCGGCTGGCGCGGCATGCCGGAAGAGCAGGGCTTCCTGCGCGATGTGCAGGCGAGCGCCTGCCAGCAGTTCAACACCGTGCTGGCACCGGGCTCCAACTCCCACCACGAGGATCACATCCACGTCGACCTGATGCGCCGCGCCTCGCGCCGCACCATCTGCCAGCCGGCCGCGGTTTCGGGCGAACAGGTCGCCGCGCGTGCCCAGCGTAACCCGTACGCGTCACGCGATCCCTATCCGACGGGGTCACTCAAAAAATCCGTGTCCCGCTGGTTCGGCGGCCGCAGCAGCAAGGTCAACGAGGAAGACGAGTTCGAGGATCATTAGCGGCCAGTCGGATTCGTAGGATGGGTGGAGCGAAGCGGTACGCATCAATCCCGTTCGTGAGATGATGGGTTTCGCTGCGCTTCGATCGCGCACAATCGACCAACGATCACATCAGCAGGCCGCGCTCTCAAATAGTTGATTGAATTTCCCGAGCAATGGTTCCGACCTAACTAAAGGGACCATCCATTGAGGCGACGCACATGCTTGCCGAAAAATTTATTTTGCTCCTGGAAACGATCAAGAGCCACAGCAACCCCGACGGGAGCCCGCGCGTGGTAAGCATCTCGCGCCATATCCCGGTCAAACTGCCCGCGGGGAAGTAGGCTTAGCATTGAAGCTGGCACGATGGGGGAGCGAAGCGATACCCATCGCCCGGCCGTTGATGGGTATCGCTGCGCTCCGCCCATCCTGCCAACTGACTCAATGACGCTTGCCCCAGGCACCAATTGCGTCAGTCCATGTTCGTTGCCACTGTTCCGCGAATTGCATCCACAGCTGGATGGGATTCGCAGCTGCCTGGGTTGAGCCAAGGCCGGGCATGGACTGTAGCTTTGACAACATCGCCGATGGTGAAGCGGACATGGGATTGGGCAATTTGATCTGCTCCTCCCAGGCATCCATCAGCTGATCCATCGTCTTGATTTGAATTTCGGCGATGCTTAGCAACTGTGTGCGAGCGGCATCGACCACCTGTTCCGGCCATCCGACGGCCGAGGCCGCCGCAGCCATCTGTTCCAGGACGCGTTTGCCGTTTCTTTTGTTCGTATCGGCAAGCTCGTTCCGCCAGTCCGACAAGGACTTCAAGGCCGCGTTAACACCGTCGCGCGCTTCTTTCGTAAGCCCAGAAACCGACGTGGGACTAAAGTCGCGAGGCTTGGTTTCCAAGAACTCTGTGGCCATGGCTGTGCTCCTCTTGTTGACGCCTCCAATTGCCGCAGGCTCCTACAGGGTGTCCCGAAATCACATTGATGTAAGTCAATGGCGAAGGCACCGCGCGGGGTGGCCTGGCCCCGCAACGGCGGAAATCCGCCGGGGGGCAAAAGCCGGTCTTCAACATGGAGACCGCCCTGTTGGTTCCTCCATCTCCGAGGTTCCGACGGATTGAGCGCCGCTAATTTGCGCTACACACGGTCCGTCGACGGCGCCAGCCCCTCCAGCAAATCGTGCACGACGCCCTTCAGTTCGTAGGGCGGATTAGCGAAGCGTAATCCGCCGCTCCGGCCGCGGTCACCGCCGTTCGCCGAAATCTTCCGCTTGCTTCGCAGTCACCTGCCCAATCAAGTGGGAATATTCCTGCGCGAACGTCCCGATGAAACGATGAGTATGGCCAGTCGCGCACGCGTGTTGCAAAGCCGTGCTTTAGCGGGTTGATGTAACAATACTCGATGTGGCGAGCATAATCTGCTTCGTCGCGTATCAGATGTTCCCAGAATCGTCGTTGCCAGATACCCCGCTCGTTACGCATTACACGAACCGCGTTGAGAGGTTCTTGTTTCGGCAACGCTCTTGCGAAGCGATTCTTGATGAGCCGCCAGCGCGTTGAGAAATCGGAATCGCCGGCAGGCAGACTCCAAACCGCATGCAGGTGATCGGGCAGGACCACGAATGCGTCGATCGCGAATGAATGACTCTGGCGTGTAGCGGCAACGGCTCCGCGCAAGACCTCGATATGATCGACGAGCAGGGTTTGACGACGGTCCAGCAGGTTGACGGTGAAGAACCAGCACCCGCCGGGAACGAACGCGCGACGATAATTCGGCATAGCGTGCAGCATAGCACGATGCAGGTGTATTGGAGCAACAGATGGCGGATTACGCTTCGCTAATCCGCCCTACGCTTCTCATGGCGCCAGCCCCTCCAGCAAATCGTGCACGACGCCCTTCAGCAGATCGAGCTTGTAGCCGGTCATCGGCAGCGGCATTGCGCCTGATGTCGCTTGCTCGGCGGCATTGGCGAGCGCAGCCGCCGTGGCTTTCCTGTCCTGCAAGGCGGCTTCCACTGCATGCAGCCGCAGCGGCACCGGGGCGATGCCGCCGGCGGCGAGGCGGACGAACTGGAACGTGCCGTCCTTCACCACCGCGCGGGCGCAGATCTCGACCAGCGGCCATTCGGCATGGGTGCGGCTGATCGCGCGCTTGTAGAGGGCGCGCTCACCCTGCAGCGGGGAGGGAAGCTCGACACTCCGGATCATCTCGCCCGGCTGCAACGCGTTGTCGGCGCCGCCGTTGGAGCCGTCGCCGAGGAGATCGCCGATCGTGATCGAATTCCTGCGGTCGGTGGTTACTTTCGCTTCATAGGCCAGCAGCGCTGCCGCCATGGTCGAGGGATGCGGCGCGACGCAGGGGCCGAGATCGAAGGCGACATGGTAGAGATGATTGCCCGATCGCGCCGGACAATCCGGTCCGCCCTTTTTCAGGCAGGCGATGTGCGGATTTCGAAAGTACCAGCAGCGCGAACGTTGCGCGAGATTGCCGCCGAGGGTGGCGAGGTGACGGATCTGCGGCGTCGCCAGCCCTTGCGCCGAGGCCGCGATCCCCGGATAGGCTGCAGCGAGGCGCTTATCGGCGGCGATCGCGGCAATGGTGGTGAAGGCGCCGAGGCGCACACTGCCGTCGGCATCCCAATGCATTCCGATCATGTCGGGCGCGGCTGATATGTCGATCAAGGGTCCGGTCGAGACGCCGCTGCGGCGCCGCTCGGAGAGATCGGTGCCGGCGGCGCGGAATTCGGCCGTGGCGGTCATGGCTGTCGGCGTCATGCGGCGGCCCTCCCTTTGAGTGCGGCGATGAGGCGGTCGGGTCGGAGCGGCAGTTCGGTCAGCCGAACGCCGGTCGCATTGCAAATCGCGTTGGCGACTGCGGGTGACGTCGGTACGGTCGCGACCTCGCCGATGCCGACGCTGCCGCCGAGCACGTGATCGAATCCGCCCTGGTCGAAATGCACTGATATCATCGGCGTGTCGGCGATGCCGGGAATGCGATAATCCTCCATGCCGCCGCTGAGCACGTCGCCGGTGCGGGAATCGACTTCGCGCGCTTCATAGAGTGCGTAGCCGACGCCTTGGATGACCGCGCCGGCGGCCTGGCTGTGCGCCAGCGCGGGAGCTGCGATCTTGCCGACCGCAATGCCGGTGTGCACGTTGAGGACACGGACATGGCCGAGCCAGGTGTCGACTTCGACCTCGATGACCTGCACGGAACTCGGCACGCCGGCGCCGATCGCCAGGTTGGAGAAGCGCCGCATCATCCAGCCGAAGATCCAGCCCAGTAAGCCGACCTGCCTGAGCGGGGACTCTATTCCCGGCGCCATCTGCCTGGAGTCTTCCGGCCGGACGCTGGAGGCGGAGAGATCGGGTGAGGCCGCGAGCATTTCGCGCCACGGCGCGTTGGAGCCGGGGACCGGCTGTCGCTTTGCGTTTTGCTGGATTGCGGCTTTCAACTGCTCGATGGCGAGCAACATCGGCGGGATCACCGACGCCGTAACGCGGCTGCCGCCCGAGCCCGGTCCTTCCGGCAATCTTGAATCGCCGATCCTGACTTCGATCTCATGCGGCTCCAGCCCGAACTCGCGCGCGACCGTATTGGCGATCACGGTGCGGGTGCCGGTGCCGATATCCTGCGTCGCAGTGCTGGCGATCAGACGTCCGCCCTTCACCGCCACCTCGACCTTCGAACCGGGCTGCCACAGGTAAAGCCAGTAGCCGGTGGCGACACCGACGCCGCGGCGATAGCGGCCGCTCTGCGCGGCGAACGGTTTGCGGTTGCGCCAGACGTCGAGGCCCAAGGCCCAGTCGTAGAGCCGCTGGCGGTTGGGGTCGGGGTCCCAGCGCTTGCGTAGTGCGATCGGATCGAGCTTCATGCGCAGCGCCGCTTCGTCGATTGCCTGTTCCAGCGCAAACGCCATCGGCGGCCCGCCGGGACCGCGGAACGGAGCGCCCGCCGGCAAATTGCTGATGACGTCGAAGTCGGCTAGCTCCTTTGCTTCTGCTGGATAGATCAGGCGCGCCAGCGCGGCGATGGTCGAGTTGGTCGCGGCTCCCGTATCGGCGTAGGCGGTGAGCGACAGCGCTTTCAGTTCGCCTTGCTCGGACGGCAGCAGCGCAATCTTCATCTCGGTCGCCGGCCGATAGCCGGTGACCGAAAGCTCCTCGTGGCGGTCATAGGCGACGCGCACCGGCGCCTTGGCTTCGCGCGCCAGCTCGATCGCGGTGGTCGTTTCCACGCCGAGTGCGGCCTTGGAGCCAAAGCCGCCGCCGACATGGTCGGCAATCACGCGCACCTTGTCGTGATCGAGCTTGTAACGCTTGGCGATCAGCTCCATCACGTGAAACACCGCCTGCGTCGACACGTGCACGGTGAGCCGGTCGCCGTCGAAACGCGCCACCGCCGCATGCGGCTCCAGGCAGGCATGCTGCTGCGTGCCGGTGCGGAAGATGCCTTCCACCAGCAGCGGATTGTTCGCCGCGCGCGCACCATCGACCCAGCTCCGCACCTTCTTCGGCTTTTTGGAGAATGCGGCCGACGGTCCACGGACATTGCCTTTCCAAGCCGCCGGCGCGCCGCCGCCTTCGGAGACGTTGCCGGCTTTCTTGCGCGCGGATTTTTCGAACACGACAGGCGCATCGGCCTTGCGCGCTTCATCGAGCCCGACCGCGGAGGGCAAGCGCTCGCTGTGGAATTTTATTGCAGCGATGGCCGCGAGCGCCGTTCTGCGGTTGATGGCCGCGACGGCGGCGATGGGCTCGCCGACATAGCGGACGATGCGATCGTCGCCGAGCAGCGCGATCACGGCGCTGACGCCGGGCATTGCGCGCGCGACAGCGAGATCGAGTTCGCCGATCCGCGCATGCGCGAACGGCGAGCGCAGGATCACGCCTTCGAGCTGGCCGTCATGATGGATGTCGACAGTGTACTTCGCCGATCCCGTCACCTTGTCGCGCGCCTCCATGCGCGGCGGCATGATGTCGCTGCCGTCGAAGCGGCCGGCACAGGCATCCGCCACCGCACGGAAGATGCCGTCATAGGCGCCGCAGCGGCAGAGATGGCCGGATAGCGCCGCGCCGATTTCCTCGCGCGAGGGCACGGCCGTGCCCTTGGCCGCACGCCAGGAATCGTGAAACGAAGCGGCTTCGACGATGAAGCCCGGGGTGCAGAACCCGCATTGCAGGGCGTCGTGCGCCATAAAGGCCTTCTGCACCGGATGCAGCTTTGTCGCGCCGATCCCCTCGACCGTCGTCACGTTCGTGTTCGCGGCTGATCGAGCCGGCATCAGGCAACTCACGGCGGGCTCGCCGTCGACCAGCACCGTGCAGGCGCCGCAGACGCCGGCCCCGCAGACGAGCTTGGTGCCGGTGAGGTCGAGCGCGTCGCGCACGACGTCGACCAGCAGCGCATCGGGATCGTCGGGGAGGGGAGCGAGCTTGCCGTTGATCGTCATGGTGCTCATCTGCGATCTCCAGGTTTGCGAGAGGTGGATTTGCTTGCCGGCTTCGGCTTCGCCGCAGGCTTCCGTGGCGCCGGGCTCACCGCGCCAGCCACCAGCGTCCGCAGCATGATCTCCAGATCCCTCAGGAAAGCGCCGGCCGGTTGCAGTGCCGGGTAAGCGGATTTGGTGCCGTTGATCGCCATCTCGATGTGCCGCGCAAAATCGCGCGGCGTTGTGGCATTGAGCGTGAGGTTCTGCTTGCGGCAGACGCGCACGATCGTTTCCGCGAGCTGCTCGGCATAGGCGGCAGTGTACTTCTGGTAGAGATCGCGGGCCTGCAACAAATGTTCGGAGAACAGTTCCTCGACATGGGGCGAGCCGTCGAGCGAGGCGGCCATTTGCCCGAGCTTGGCGCTGACCGAAGCCACGAGAATGTCGGCGAGGCTGCCGCCCTCGTTCTCGGCGGCGCTGGCCGCTGCAATTTCGGCAGCAAGGGCCTCCTCATGCAGCCGCTCGATTACCGCGCGGAACAGCGCTTCCTTGGACTCGAAATGGTGGTAGAGCGCCTGCCGCGTCAGCCCGGCGGCCTCCGCCGCCTGCTCGATCGACGAGCGCCGAAAACCGTGCCGGCGGAATACCAGCATCGCGGCGTCGAGAATTCGGGTACGCGGGCCCATTTGACGATTTTGACAAAAGAGGACGAAGTGTCAAATCACGTCGAAGCGAGGATGCGATGTCACTGATATGACGGCGCTTTGCGTGGCCGGCAGTCGTAAGGTTCGCTGCCGTCGCGGCCGGCCGCGGTGATGTTGGCGTTGAAGTACTGGCCCATCGACCGCGCGTTCAGGAGCGCCTCGATCGTGTCTTTCGGCACATCGCAATATTGCTGATAGGCCGCGTAGCGCTGAACCAGCATGCGCCGGCTCTCAGTGTCGTAGCATACCCGGCTGATGACGCTGCTGCGGGTGACGTCCTGACAGGTGAACGGCGC
The DNA here is from genome assembly GCF_001440395.1 of Bradyrhizobium jicamae. GTDB lineage: Bacteria > Pseudomonadota > Alphaproteobacteria > Rhizobiales > Xanthobacteraceae > Bradyrhizobium > Bradyrhizobium jicamae. Next base: position 9,492 of record NZ_LLXZ01000229.1, read on the forward strand.
GAGATCGACCGGGCCACGGTCCTTGACGTCAACGATCTCCGCTTCCTCCCAATGGGCGGTGAAAAGCAGCGCGAGCATGAAAGCGAGACGGGTCACTTCGTTTCTGGCACCGGCATCAGGGACGCAGAAGTCTGCACCCTGAGCCGCGAGGCCACAAGCGTCAGCGATGGCGCTGTTGCGATCCCGCCGGCGCATATGTGAAAACCAGACCGTTGCGTCATCGGGGGTTTTCGTCTTCGGCCGCTCCGCCTATCGTTGCGTCCAAGCGGGCTGCATCCGAAGTCCCGCGGGGAGACCCAGGTCATGAAAATCAGGAGCATTCGGGCCCACGTTCTCGAGGCGGCCCTCTCGCAGCCCTTTGCCTACTCGCGCGCCTGGTACGACACGCGCGCCGCCATGCTGGTCGAAATCGAGACCGAGGACGGCCTGACCGGCTGGGGCGAGTGCTACGGGCCGGCGCGGATCACCGCAGCCGCGGTCGGAAGCATTGCGCCCCTGCTGATCGGAGAGGATCCGCTGCGAACCGATTTTCTGTGGCAGAAGGTTTATTCCGCGCTGCGCGATCACGGCCAGAAGGGCGTGGTCATCGAGGCGCTCAGCGGTATCGATATCGCGCTCTGGGATATCAAGGGAAAGCGTTTCGGCGTTCCCGTCCATCAGCTGCTCGGCGGTGCGAGCCGGAACGAGGTGCGGGCCTATGCGACGGGGCTCTACCGGCGCAAATCCGGCGATCCGCTGCGCTATCTGCCGGATGAGGCCGCGGGCTACGTCGCAGAGGGCTTCAAGGCGGTGAAGCTGAAAGTCGGCTTCGGCGTGGAGGAAGATGCCGCGGTGACGCGCGCCGTGCGGGAGGCGATCGGGCCTGGCATTGCGCTGATGGTCGATGCCAACCACGCCTACGATGCGACGGCTGCGATCCGTCTCGGCCGGATGATCGAGCGTTACGACATCGGGTGGTTCGAGGAGCCGGTGCCGCCGGAGGATCTCGCAGGATACCGCGAGGTGAAAGCCGCGATCTCGATTCCCGTCGCCGGCGGTGAGTGCGAGTTCACGCGGTTCGGCTTTCGCGATGTGCTGGCGTCACGCGCGATGGACATCATCCAGCCCGACACCTGCGCGGCGGGCGGGCTTTCCGAATGCAAGAAGATCGCCGACATGGCCGAGGCGTTCGGTATCAGATACAATCCGCATGTCTGGGGGACGGGGATTGCGATCGCCGCATCGCTGCAGCTCCTTGCCGTTCTGCCGTCGCACACGCCGCGGTCGCTGGCGCCGCTCGAGCCGATCCTGGAGTTCGACCGCACCGAGCATCCGATCCGCCAGGCGATCCTCACCCGGCCGATCGAACATGCGGGCGGCCTCGTTGCGGTGCCGGATGGAGCCGGGCTCGGCATCGAGATCGATCGCGATGCGCTGACGCGATTTGCAGTGAGGTGAGGGCCGTCAGCCCATTATCGTGCTTCCGGGAAAGCCGGCGTGCGACGCGTCTGCAAACGAACGGGTCAGCCCGGATGCAGGAAGAGTGCGAGCACGAGAATGATCGGCAACGGAATTCCGACCAGCCAAAGCAGTACGCTCTTTATAGACATTGTCCCATCTCCCGCACGGCATAACGGTCGATCGGGACTTTGGTTCCTGGGCCACTGCCTCCCTCGCGAAAATCAGGTAGCGCGCGCCGCCATGGCCCCCGCGTGGTGCGCTGGAGTATTGCCAATTCCAAACTTCATTTGACTGCCCGAATCCCAAGCTCGCTTAGAGAAATACTAATTCTAATTATGTGATTGAAACACCTTTTTATATCTCGCGACCTTCATCGCCGCAGTCACGCTTGTTACTGGTCCCGCGCAAAAGTGATGAGGACTGGAAATGACTGCATGCCTGAAGACCGCGGGATGGCTCGGCGCCGCGCTGCCGATGTTTGCCGCGATGATCGACGTAACGCCGGCGCAAGCGCAATCGTCCGCGAGAGAACTGCCGGCTGTTGTCGTCGATCAACCCACGCGTCCGCCGGCCGCGCGGTCGCGTCCCGCGTCGAAGCGGCAAAGCGCATCGACCGCGAGCCGTCGCGCAGCCCAGCGTGGGCAGACGACGGCTGATGCCGCCGCGACCGCCGGCGCGCGCGCCGAAACGGGCACCGGCCCGGTGCGCGGTTATCTCGCCAACCAGAGCGGCACCGGGACCAAGACCGACACGCCGCTGCGCGAAATCCCGCAATCGATCACGGTGGTCACTGCCGACCGCGTCACCGATCAGGGCGCGGTCACGGTGCAGGATGCGCTGCGCTACGTGCCCGGCGTGTTCGCCGATGCCTATGGCCCGGATTCACGCGGCGACTATCCGCGCATCCGCGGCCAGGATCCGAACATCTATCTCGACGGCACCCGCGTGGTGAACACGTGGCAATTCAACGAATGGCGGCCCGATCCCTTTACACTGGAGCGCATCGAGGTGCTGCGCGGCCCGGCCTCGGTGCTGTACGGCGACACATCGACGGCAGGTCTCCTGAACCTGGTCTCGAAGCGTCCGCAGGCGGAGGCCTTCAACGAGATCGGCGTGCAATTCGGCAGCTTCAACCGCAAGCAGATGCAGCTCGATTCGACCGGCAAGCTGACCAAGGACGGCGAGTGGCTGTACCGCTTCGTCGGCATCTTCCGCGACAGCGGCATGCAGACGGATTACGTTCCGGACGATCGCATCGTGCTGGCGCCGTCGCTGACCTGGCGGCCGACCAACAACACCAACTGGACCGTGCTCGGCACCTATCAGAAGGACAAGACCGGCTCCTCCACCGCGTTCCTGCCGCATGAGGGCACGCTGTATCCCGGACCCAACGGCTTGATTCCGGTCAATCGTTTCGCCGGCGTGCCGGGGTTCGACAAATACCAGACCGAGACCGGCGCGATCACAAGCCTGTTCGAGCACAGCTTTGGCGACGGGCTGAAGATTAGGCAGAACATGCGCTACGCCCATGTCGAGGGCATCTACAGGTCGGCGTATCCCGACAATTATTCCAACCCGGCTGATCCGTTTCTCGACCCGCAGCACCGCACCGTCGCGCGCTGGATATCGAGCCGGCAAACGACAAAGGATAGCTTCACTTCCGACAGCAACGCCGAGCTGAAATTTGCGACGGGCGCCATCACGCACAAGGCGCTGTTCGGTGTCGATTATCGCGGCCTCGGCGAGCGCGCCTCGTCGGGGGCCTACCTCGATACGACGCCGTTCGATCTCTATGCGCCGGTCTATAATTCTGTCGTCCCGCCGACGCTCTCGCCCGAACCAGATTTGCGGCAGAGCCAACTCGGTCTCTATGCACAGGACCAGATGCGACTGGGGCCATGGCTGGCCGTTCTTGGCGTCCGCCAGGATTACGTCACCAACAATGTGCAGGGCTCGCCGACAGAGGAAAGCAAAGCGACCACCGGTCGCGCGGGGCTGATGTACGAACTGCCGTTCGGGTTGACGCCCTACGTCACCTACGCGCAGTCGTTCACGCCGATCTTCGGCTCCGTCTGTGTCGTTGGCCTCTGCAAGGCCCAGCGGGGCGAGATGGTGGAACTCGGCTTCAAGTACAATCCGATGCCCGGCACGGCGATCAACGGCGCGATCTTCGATACCATCGAGAAAAACCGGCTGGCCAGCGATCCCGGCGGCTCTCAGTTCTCGGTGCAGACGGGGCAGGTGCGGATTCGCGGCGCCGAACTCGAGGTGATCAGCCGCGTGACGCCGGACCTCGATCTGATCGGCGCGTATTCCTACCTCGATGCCCGGGTGGAGAGCGGCGACAATATCGGCAAGCGCGTCGAGACCGTGCCCGAGCACCAGGCCTCGCTATGGGCGAAGTATCGTCTCACCGCGCTCGGGATGAACGGCGTCACCGTTGGCGGCGGCGTGCGCTACATCGGCCAGTCCTGGGATGGCACCGACACCCTTCGCACGCCTGACTACACGCTGTTCGACGCGATGATCCGCTATGAGACCGGCCCGTGGCGTTTTCAGGTCAATGCCACCAATCTTGCCGACAAGCGGCACGTCACCACCTGTCTTGCCCGCGGCGACTGCTTCTTCGGCATAGGACGCACCGTGCTAGGGAGCGCGACGTACAGGTTCTAGGGCATAGAAGGGCGGAGCCGCTACTTCGGCTTCGCCCCATACATCTTCAAAAACATCCGTGTCGCGCTGTCGACGACGCGCGCGATGCGCTCCGCCGATGGCGCGGGCTCGGCCTGGAACACGAACGGCAGAAACAGCGTCGCCTGGCACATCTGCAGGAACTGCGCCGCCGCTAGCTGGCAGTCGTCGATCGCCAGATCGTGCGGCTGGACATGCGCCTGCAGATACTCGGCGAGACGGTTGATCGTCTTCGCCAGCACGTTCGCATAGAACTGGCGCCCGACATCCGGCATCCGTTCGGCGATCGCCATGACTGTGCGAATCGACGATCCGCCGCCCGGGCGGCATATCGAACCGATATAGGTCTGGCCGAATTCCCGCAGGGTGATTTCGACGTCGCGCCTGGGGTCGAGATTGTAGGCGATCTTGCCCTTTTCGAGCGCCTCGTCCTCGACGATGGCTTCGAACAGCCGGCTCTTGTCGGCGAAGTAGACGTAAAGCGTGCCCTTGGAGACGCCGGCGGCGCGGGCGATCTCGTTCATGCTGGCCCCGTCAAAGCCCAGATCCATGAACACCCTTCGCGCGCCATCCAAAATCTGGCGGCGCTTGGCGCTGTCCTCCTCGCCCAAGGAGCGAATGGATGTGGGTGCAACCATTGGTTTTTTCTCGCGAAAGAATTCAACCCGTGATGCAGGTCGGTAGGTGTTTTCGCTTTATGGTCTATACTATTGGGTGGTTACCTTGACCGAACCGTTCGGTCAATGCTACATTTTGTCTCGATGGTGCCGTCGCCGGCGGGCGCCGCTGGCATCGCTATATTTGTATGGGGAGGCCGGTGATGGCCGGAGCAAGAGATCAGGCCGCGCGCATCGTTCGTGCCGGGTCCGAAACGGCGGAGGATGAAGCCGACGTCTCGGCCCAGCTGCGCGCCCTTGCTGCGGAAGAAGCAAGGCGCCGCTCCGCGGAGGCGCCCGCTGCGCCGCCAACCGAACAGCCCGTTGTATCCCCCGCCAGCACCGCCGCGGCGCCGGTCGCGAAGCCGGGCAGGCGCAGATTCGTCATGATGGGCGTGCTCGGCTTGCTGGCCCTCGCGGCCGCCGGTTACGGCGTCTACTACGTTCTCGTCGGCCGCTTCTATATCTCGACCGACGATGCCTATGTTCGTGCCAACAACACCACGCTCGGCGCCCGGGTATCGGGCCATGTCGCGGCGATCCTGCCGCGCGACAATTCGCTGGTTCTCGCCGGCGACGTGATTTTCAGGATCGACGACGGCGACTATCGCATCGCGGTGGAAGCTGCGCGCAGCAAGATCGCAACCCAGGAGGCCGTCATCGACCGCATCGGCCGTCAGGTCACCGCGCTCGAAAGCGCCGTGGAACAGACCAAGGCGCAGCTTGCTTCCGCGGAAGCCGCAATGAAGCGCGCCGGTCTCGACTTCGACCGCCAGCAGACGCTGAGCACCAAGGGATTTGCCTCGCGCGCGGCCTTCGAAGTCTCTGAGGCCAGCCGCGATCAGGGCGCGGCTGCCGTGCGGTCGGCGCAGGCAGCCTATGAGGCCGCGCGCGACAATGTCGAGGTAACGAAGGCGCAGCAGGCCGAGGCCCGCGCGCAGCTTGCGGAATTGCAGACCCAGCTAGCCAAGGCCGAGCGCGATCTCGCCTTCACCGCGGTGCGCGCGCCGGTCGACGGCACGTTCTCCAATCGCCTCGTCAATGCCGGCGACTTCATCCAGGCCGGGCAGCGGCTTGCCAACATCGTGCCGCTCAACGACGTCTTCATCGACGCCAACTACAAGGAAACCCAGCTCAAGCGCATCCGTCCGGGCCAGCCGGTGAAGATCTCGGTCGATGCCTATGGCCATCGCAAGTTCGCGGGCGTCGTCGACAGCATTTCGCCAGCGGCGGGCTCGGTGTTCACGCTGCTGCCGCCGGACAATGCCACCGGCAATTTCACCAAGATCGTGCAGCGGCTGCCGGTCCGGATTCGCGTCCCGAAGGAAGTTGCCAGGCAGAACCTGCTGCGTGCCGGCATGTCGGTCTACACCACCGTCGATACCCGCGAGGGCGCGGCCGATGCCGACAGCGAGGCGGACCTCGACGCGCCCGGGACGGTTCAACCGAAGTAAAATTTTCCTGAAGCTCCGATCGCGAGTTCGGAGCTTGTTGCGAGCAGACCATGGCCGACGCCACCACCGCATCGCCTTCGACGACGAATGCCGCGGTCGATGACCATGTCCCGCCGCGTCGGCTGTTTACGTTTCTCATCATGGTGTTCGGGATGTTCATGTCGATCCTGGACATCCAGATCGTCTCGGCGTCGCTGCAGCAGATTCAGGCCGGCCTTTCCGCCAGCTCCAGCGAAGTCTCGTGGGTGCAGACCTCGTATCTGATCGCCGAGGTGATCGCGATCCCGCTTTCCGGATTCCTGTCGCGTGCCTTCGGCACGCGTCTGTTGTTTGCGATTTCCGCTTCGGGCTTCACCGTCGCAAGCTTCTTTTGCGGCCTTGCGTCGACGATCGAGCAGATGATCCTGTGGCGCGCGATCCAGGGATTTTTGGGCGCGGGCATGATCCCCACCGTGTTCGCATCCGCCTACACGGTGTTTCCGCGTTCCAAGTTTCACATCGTCGGCCCGATCATCGGGCTAGTCGCGACGCTGGCGCCGACCATCGGCCCGACGGTCGGTGGCGTAATTACCGACATCATGTCGTGGCATTGGCTGTTCTTCATCAACATCGTTCCTGGCATCGGCATCACCATCGGCGTGTGGATGCTGTGTGACTTCGACCGGCCCAATTTTGCGCTGCTCGATCATTTCGACTGGTGGGGATTGCTGTTCATGGCCGGCTTCCTCGGCACGCTCGAATATGTGCTGGAGGAGGGGCCGCAGTCGCAATGGCTGGAAGATACCTCGGTCGCCGTGTGCGCGGCGATCTGCGCGGTCTCGGCCATCGCCTTCTTCTGGCGCGTGCTGACGGCGCGCGAGCCGATCGTCGATATCAGGACGTTCACCGACCGCAATTTCGGCGTCGGCTGCCTGATCTCGTTCTGCGTCGGCATCGGGCTTTACGGCCTCACCTACATGTATCCGCGCTATCTCGCCGAAGTGCGCGGCTATAGCCCGCTGATGATCGGCGAGACCATGTTCGTCTCGGGCATTGCCATGTTTCTCACCGCGCCGATCGTCGGCCGGCTGATGGTGAAGTACGATATGCGCTATTTGATAGCGCTCGGGCTGATCCTGTTCGCGCTCGGCTCCTATCAGATGACCTGGATCACCAAGGAATATGATTTCTGGGAATTGCTGGTTCCGCAGATCCTGCGCGGGGTCGGCATCATGCTGGCGATGGTGCCGACCAACACCATCGCGCTCGGGACGCTGGCGCCGGAGCGTGTGAAGAACGCCTCCGGCCTGTTCAACCTGACGCGCAATCTCGGCGGCGCGCTCGGGCTCGCCGTCATCAACCAGGTGCTGAACGAGCGCACCGACCTGCACATCTCGCGACTGCACGACCGCGTCACCTGGGGCAACACCACCGCCGTCGAGACGCTGAACATGTTCACCCAGAAAATGCAGGGCATGGGCGATGCCGCGCTGATGGCGATGAAGCAATTGTCGCAGATCGTGCACCGCCAGGCCGTCGTGATGGGCTATGGCGACGCCTTCTTCATGCTCGCCGTGTTCTATTTCGGCCTGAGCGTGCTCGTCCTCACGCTCAAGAGACCCTCCGCCACGGTGGTCGGCGGCGACGCGCATTGAGCAAGGATGCAACCGCGCGCGATCACGCGCTTGTCATGTTGCAAATCACCCGTGATGCATTTATAAGCAGCGCATTGTCGCTCGAACCGGGGAGATTTGCATGATTTCGATGTACTCGCAGATCGCACCCTCGCGTCCGATGCTCGTGCTGGTTTTTCGGTCGCGTTGCTGAGCGCGATCTCCGCCGGCGCTGATCGGGACTGACGCCCGATCTTTCCAAGCTTCCCAACGACTTAACGACAGTTTTCAACGACGCATGCGTCTGGCCTCTGGCCGTCGCGCCGTCATTTCAGATGGAGCCGGCGTGTGCCCTGCGCGCAGCCGGATGACGCCATGACCGTTCATCAAGACAAGCGTCCAGCCGCGATACGCGTGGTGATCCCGTTCGTGTTCCGCCACTGGCTGCAGCAGCCCGGCCGTGCCGCCGTGGTCTCCGGCGGCCTGCTCGGCGCGACCGCGGCCGACCTGTTCATGCCGATCTTCTCCGGCCGCCTGGTCGATGCACTGACCTTGGGTACTTCGGACCCGGCGGCGCGGCATGCTGCGTTCGTCGCCTTCGGCGGCATCGTGGCGCTGGGCCTGATGTCGATGATCCTGCGACTGACCGGCCTGCAGGCGATCGTGCCGTTCACGCTGAAGACGATGTCGGACGTGTCGCGCGACGCCTTCGCGCGCGTGCAGCGCTTCTCGACCGACTGGCACGCCAACTCATTTGCCGGCTCGACCGTGCGCAAGATCACGCGCGGCATGTGGGCGCTCGATCTGCTGAACGACACGCTCTTGATGGCGCTGCTGCCGTCGCTGCTGGTGCTGGTCGGCTCGATGATCCTGCTCGGGCTGCACTGGCCGGTGTTGGGCGCGGTGATTGGGGTCGGCACCGTGATCTATGTCTCGATGACGATGGCATTCTCGGTGAACTACATCGCACCGGCCGCGCGTGTCTCCAATGCCTGGGACACCAAGGTCGGCGGCACGCTGGCCGATGCCTTGACCTGCAACGCGGTGGTAAAGTCCTTCGGCGCGGAAGCGCGCGAGGACGTGCGGCTGGCCGGCGTCATCAGCCGGTGGCGCACGCGCGTGCGCAGGACATGGTATCGCTACAACTACACGAGCACCGCGCAACTCGCGGTGCTGCTGTGTTTCCGCGCCTCCGTGATCGGCGGGGCAATCCTGCTGTGGATTGCCGGCCGCGCCACGCCGGGTGACGTCACCTACGTGCTGACCAGCTACTACATCATCCACGCCTATTTGCGTGACGTCGGCATGCACATCAACAACCTGCAGCGCTCGGTCAACGACATGGAGGAGCTGGTTGCGATCCATGACGAGCCGATCGGCATTGCCGATGCGCCGGATGCGAAGCCGATCGATATCCAGGGCGGCCGCATCGTGTTCGATGGCGTGACGTTCCATTACGGCGGCCATATCGCGCCGCTGTATGACGGCCTGTCGGTGGAGATCCGCGCCGGTGAGCGGGTCGGCCTGGTCGGGCGTTCCGGCTCGGGCAAGACCACCTTGGTCAAGCTGGTGCAGCGGCTCTACGATGTCAGCGGCGGCAAGATCCTGATCGACGGTCAGGACATTGCGCTGGCGACGCAGCATTCGCTGCGCAGCCAGATCGCGATCGTGCAGCAGGAGCCGATCCTGTTTCACCGCACGCTGGCAGAAAACATCGCCTATGGCAGGCCGGGCGCCAGCATGGCGGCGATCGAGCAGGCGGCGCGGCTCGCCAACGCGCACGAGTTCATCCTGCGGCTGCCGAAGGGGTATGGCACGCTGGTCGGCGAACGCGGCGTCAAGCTGTCGGGCGGCGAGCGGCAGCGCGTCGCGCTGGCGCGCGCGTTCCTGGCGGACGCGCCGGTTCTGATCCTGGACGAGGCGACCTCGAGCCTCGATTCTGAATCGGAAGGGCTGATCCAGCAGGCGATGGAGCGGCTGATGAAGGGCCGCACCTCGATTGTGATTGCGCACCGCCTGTCGACGGTGCGCAGCCTCGACCGCATCCTGGTGTTCGACCGCGGCGAGATCGTCGAGCAGGGTACCCATGCCGTGCTGACGACGCGTCCGGGCGGCATCTATCGCGGCCTGTTCGAGCTGCAGGCCACCGAGTTCGGCCGCATCACGGCGGCGGAATGACGTCTCGAAGCGCGGTGGACATTTGCCCAGAAGGAATGTTCCGCATGATCAAGCTGGACATGCCGCCGCGCCGCCGCCGCAATGCCTCGCAGAAGCGTGCTCTGCAGGCCGCAACGGTGAGCGTATTCCTGCAGCAGTATGGTCGAAAAGCTCAACGCGGCGTTGAGCCAAATGACCGCCGTTACAGTCGCGACGTCGAGAAGGCCCTGAAGCGATTGAAGCCTGAGGAGCTCGATTTGCTGATGCGGGAAGACGAATAGCAACGTCTCGGCGAGCCGATGACGGCAGGCTACCGAGTTCGCCCGCATCACGGCCGTGGAGTAAGCCTGCGCATTCTTGCGCACCTGCTCGATGCGGGAATATATTTCCGGCATCGAGAGGGCTCGCGATGAGCTGGTTTCAAAAGGAACCGCGGCCGGACATCTGGGAAACTGCCGGCGATGAGCCGCTGGGCGATATCGCCGCGGCCCACAGGATCCGCGACATCTGCGCTGCGGCCGAGGCCATCGCGGAAAAGATGCGGGCGCCCGGCGGACGCGGGGCCGAGAAGATCCGTGCCGTCGACGCCGCGCGATATGAGGCGGCGATCAAATGCGCGCTCGAAATCGCCATGAATATCTCCGACGACGCCATGCGTGACGCCTCGCTCGGCCAGATCATCCGGCTGTGCGTCAAGGTCGATCATCTGAAGACCGCGCGCGTGCTGGTTCGGGCCATTAAGTCGGAAAAGGCCCGGACCGAACTGACGGCCGAACACCCGGTGCTCAGGGATCAGGACGCCGCGAGCTGAGGCGGTTCGCGGTCTCGATGCGCTGCTGCGGGCACAGGCCTGGCGCGCGTGCGCGTCGAGATCGCGACCGTCACCACGACGGCTGCGGCGAACAGCAGGATCTGCAGCGTGATGGTTTCGTCGTTGAAGAACGCGGCCAGCGCAAAGGTGACGAAGGGCTGCAGCAACTGGATCTGCGACACCCGCGCGATGCCGCCCATCGCAAGGCCGGCGTTCCACGCAAAGAAGCCGATCCATTGCGAGAACAGCGCCACATAAAGCAGGCCGAGCCACGGCTTCAGGGCGATGTGGCCGATATCGGCAGGCATGGTCAGCACGGCCGCCGGGATCGACAGCGGCAGTGCGATCACCAGAATCCAGCTGATGACCTCCCAGCCCGGCATCTGCGCGGTGAGGCGGCCGGAGAAGGCGTAGCCGACCGCGGCGACCGCGACGGAAGCGAACAGGAAGAGATCGCCGGCGACGAGGGCGCCGCCGCCCTGCCGCAATGCAAACGCGATTACCAGCGCGGCGCCGGCTACGGAAGCGATCCAGAACAGCGGTCTCGGCCGTTCATGGGTGATGGCGACGGCGACGAGCGCGGTGGCGATCGGCAACACGCCCAGCACCACGCCGCCATGCGAGGCGTCGACCCGCTGCATGCCCATCGACATCAGAAGTGGAAACAGGACGGCGACGCATAGCATCGCAATGATCAGTTGCCCCCACAGCGCGCGGCGCGGCAACGGGCGGCGCAACACCAGAAGCAGCGCCAGCGAGCACAGGCCGGCTATCGCGGTGCGCAGCGAGGTCAGTGCAATCGGATCAATTTCGGCAACGGCAATCCGCGTCGCCGGCAGCGTGCCGCCGAAGATCGCCATGCCGATGAAGCCCAGCACCAGGCCGAGAGTTTCGCGCGAAGCAGGAGAGCTCATGACGCGACTGGTTAGCCGCTTTGCCGGTGAGCGTACAGCAATCTACTCGGAGCACATGGCGGCTATGCGCCCTTCACCTCGGAGCAATGCTGCTCCACACCAATACGACGCCGGACATGAACAACAGCGCCAGCACGACATCGTAGAAATTGCGGTCGTTCAGCGCGTGGTAGGTACGCATGCCGAGTTGGGCGCCGATCAGCGTGCCGGGCAATGCCAGCATCGCCAGCCAAAGCACATCCAGCTTCACGAAACCGCTGGCGATCTGCAGGATCAACGCCGCGCCGAGCACGCTGCCATTGAAGATCTGAAACACGCCGCGGCGCTGGTCCTTGGTCCAGCCGCGGATGCTGGCCCACAGGGTCGGCAGCGGGCCCGACAGGCCGGCGAGGCCGCCGAGAATGCCGCCGGCAAATCCGACGCAGACGTCGGCGATGCGGCCGCCGAACCGGAACGCCATCGGCTTGCGGATGAAATAGAGCGCGGTTGGAAACACCAGCAGCATGACGCCCACGCTGAGCTTGAAGACTTGCGGATCGGCGCGCGCCACCAGCAGCGCCCCGATCGGCATGCCGATGAGACCGCCGGCGACAAAGGGCAGGGCCAGTTTGAAGTCGATAACCTTCCACATCGACGGCAGCGTCGAAATCTGGGACGCGACCGAACAGATCAGCACCAGCGGCACGGCAATGGCCGGCGGCACGATATAGAGCCAGATCCCCAGCGCCATCAGCGCGGTGCCGAATCCGGAGAGGCCGGAGACGAAACCGCCGGCAAGCGCGCCGGCAAGCAGGATGGCGTAGGTGGTTAGTTCCACTCTTCTCTTTCCTCCCGTCATTCCGGGGCGCATCGGAGATGCGAACTATGGTGCGCAATTGCGCACCTGAGAATCTAGAGATTCCGGGTCTGGTCCTTTCGGACCATCCCGGAATGACGATGTTGAAATTTGCGCTGACGTTTACACGACCGAGCGGGCGGGTACTATCGCAATCGACGCTTTCAATAACAACCTGGTGGAAATGGCCCGATGAACGCAACTCCTTCGAAAACATTCCTCGTCTGTCATGGCGCATGGTCCGCGGGCTGGGCGTGGAAGAAGATGCATCCGCTGATGCAGGCGGCCGGGCATCGCCTGATCACGCCGAGCTACACCGGCCTCGGCGAGCGCGCGCATCTGGCCCATCAGGCGATCGATCTCAATTCCCATATCGAGGATATGCTTGCCGTCATCAAATACGAAGACCTGCGCGACATCGTGCTGATCGGCCACAGCTATGGCGGCATGGTCGCGACCGGCGTCGCCGACCGCGCCCGCGACAAGGTCAGGCAGCTCATCTATATCGACGCCTTCGTGCCCGAGGGCGGGCAATCGCTGCTTGACCTGAACGAGGCGGCACGGGCGCGGATGCAGGAGCTCGCGAAGAGCGGCGACGGCTGGCGCGTGCCGCCGAACCCGACGCCGCCGGATACCGCACCAGCCGATGTCGAATGGCTCTCCACGCGCCGCGTCGACATGCCGATCAAATGTTTTGAAACAAAACTCAAGCTGCAGGGCGGGCCGCTGACGCTGCCGCGCAGCTATATCTACGCTACCCGCATCACGCCGGCCGACACGTTCGGGCCGTTCGCCAGGATGACGAAGGCTGATGCGGCGTGGAGCTATTACGAGATCGACGCCAGCCATTCGCCGAATGTCACCGCGCCGGAAGCGTTGATGACCCTATTGCAGAAGATCGCGGGGTAGTTGCCTCATCCGGGCTGCGAGACCTCTGCGAGGATTGACTCTCCGCCATCCCCTCAACAAGGTAGAGAACCGCGGAGGGCAGGGCCATGGCGGCCAGAACGACGGCAGTCATCGAGAGGTGGTCGACCGGCCTGGTCGAGCCGGAGCGGCGCCTCGACTACTGGATCGGCGCCGTCTGCGAAGCCTTTCTCGAAATGGACATCACGACGCAGGTTCGATCCAGCTTCGACTGCTCCATTGCGCGCGGACAACTCGATACGATCGGCATCAATCGCGTCGAGGGCTCGGCGCAGCACGTCTATCGCCGGAAAGCCAGTCTCGCGCGCAGCACGTCGAACTTCTATTACCTGCTGTGCAAGACCGACAATGACTGGACCGTCATGCAGAACGGCCACGCCTCGCGCCTGCGGCCCGGCGATCTCGTGCTGCTGGATTCCCGGCGCTGCTACGAGTTCAACTTTCCGGTAACCTCCAACACGCTGTCGCTGGAGCTCCCGATTGCGTGGGTCGAGTCGTGGATTACCGATCCGGAGCGGCGCATCGGGCAGCGCATCGACGGGCGCGCCGGATGGGGCGCCGCGCTCAGCGCGTTTGCCTGCCAGTTGACGCCGCAACTGGCGATCGAGCGGCCGCTGCCGGCGCAGGTCCTGACCGATCAACTCGGCGCGCTGCTGGCACTCGGTTTCGGCAGCGAGATTCCGGCGACGCCTTCCGAGCGGCGCGAATCCGCCGACCTTCTCGAGCAGATCGGCCGCGCCATCCGGCTGCGCTATGCCGAGCCGGGACTGACGGCCGCGACCGTTGCCGAGCATCTGCATGTCTCGGAGCGGACCCTGCACCGCTGCCTCAACAATTCCGGCCTGACGTTCAGCGGGCTGCTCAACGAATGCCGCATGGCGGCGGCGCGCAGGATGCTGAGCGAGCCGCGGTTCGACCGCATCAGCGTCGGCGGCATCGGGCTGCGCGTCGGGCTATCAGATCCGTCACACTTCATCCGGCAATGCCGCCGGTCTTTCGGCATGACCCCGGGGGCATTCCGCCGGCAGCGCTGAGTGGCGTAATCCGGCGATGGCGGTGGCCGAATCCGGCCATCCGGGAAAAGTCGTCCCTATCAATGTCTGGTTTCGAAAAATCAGGAGGAGACGGGAATGGCAGACACCTACGTACTGGTTCATGGCGCGTGGCACACCGGCGCTGAGATGGAAGCGGTGGCCGGGCGCTTGCGAAAGAGCGGCCACGTCGTGCATTGCCCGACGGTGGCCGGCAACAACAGGGATGACGACCGCGGCGCAACGGGGCTGGAGCAGGCGATCGCGTCGATCGTCGCTTACATCGAGGCCAATAATCTGCGCGATTTCCGGCTGGTCGGCCATTCCTATGGCGGGATGGTGATCTCGGGCGTCGCCGACCGCCTGACGGATCGGATCAAGCGCCTCGTCTATGTCAACGCCTTCGTGCCGTTGGACGGGGAGTGCCTCAACGACATGGTGCCGCCGCATTATGTCGGCCTGTTCGATGCGGTGGCCGGCGCCAACAACGGCGCCGTGATGCTGCCGTTCGAGATCTGGCGCGACGCCTTCATCAACGACGCCGACCTCGAACTGGCGAAGTCAGCCTATGCGAAACTCAACCTGCATCCCTACAAGACCTTCAACGACAAGATCGCGCTGAAGCGTCCGCTGGCGGAGCTGCCGGTCGGCAAATCCTACGTCAATTGCCGGCAGGACATCGCCTTGCCGCACGGCATGCCCTGGCATCCGCGCTTGTCGGAGCGGCTCGGTCTGTTCCGCCTGGTCGAATGCGACGGCAGCCATGAAATGTTCTTCAGCAACCCGGCGCGTCTGGCGCAGGCGATCGTCGAGGCGGGCCGCGATTGAGACGCGCTTTGCTCGAAGCTGTAGCCCGGATGAGCGAAGCGATATCCGGGACCGCTCTCGCCCATCGCTCATGTTTCCAAACTCGTCCCGCATATCGCTCCGCTCATGCGGGCTACGGGTTCTGAGCAAGAACGGAAATGGCGAGGGGCCCGGCGTGTTTCGCCGAGCCCCTCATTCATCAGATATCAGCCAGCCTGTAAGCCGGGTTCTGTAGGGCACCGTTCTTTCGAACGGTACGTGACGGCCATTCCTCTGGGACCATGCTTGCACATGGCCTCGAGCAACCTACCCGGACGGCGGGCCTGACATCGCCCTGCGGTGTTATCGCCTTGCGGCGAACTTACCGCGTTGCCGTCCCTATTCGGTTTTGCTCCCGGTGTGGTTTGCCATGCCGTTTCCGTTGCCGGATACGCGGTGCGCTCTTACCGCACCTTTTCACCCTTACTGCCCTCCCTTTCGGGTGGGGAAGCGGTTCGTTCTCTGTGGCACTTTCCCTGGGGTTGCCCCCGCCGGACGTTATCCGGCACCGTATGTCGATGGAGCCCGGACTTTCCTCCCCCGCAGCCTTTCGACCGTAGCGGGAGCGGCCGTCCGGCCGACTGACGCCGTACGAATGGGGACTTCGTTGGCCTCCGTCAAGGGAAAGCGATGGTTAATCTCGCGCGGAAGCAAAATTTTGACATCTGCATAGCAGCGGCATTTGATATCGAAATTGTCGATTGAAGGTTTTGCGCGCGGCATGGATACCGAACTGGCCCGAACGTTTCTCACCGTGGTTACCGCGGGCAATTTTATCGCTGCCGCGGAGCGTCTCCATGTCAGCCAATCGACCGTGAGCACGCGCATTCATTCGCTCGAGGAGCAATTGGGTTGCACGCTGTTCGTTCGCAACAAGGCGGGCGCCACGCTCACGCCGGCGGGCAGGCAATTTCAGCGCCATGCCTCGGCGCTGGTGAGGACCGTCGAGCAGGCGCGTCAGGACGTCGGCATTCCCAAGGGCTTTAGCGGGACGCTCGTCGTCGGTGGCCGCATCGGCCTGTGGGAGGAATATCTGCTCCGATGGTTGCCGCTGATGCAGACGGCCAATCCGGACATTCTGATCCGGGCGGAAAGCGCGCTTGAGCCTGAGATCATGCAGGGGCTGGTGGAAGGACGCATCGATATTGGCGTGATGTATACGCCGCAAAGCCGTCCCGGCTTGAAAGTCGAGCAATTGTTCGTCGAGCGGCTCATTCTGGTATCGACCGACCCAAAGGGCGCGCCAGAGCCGCAGCACGGGTATGTCTATGTCGACTGGGGACCGGAATTCTATGCTCGCCACAGTGCTTTCTTTCCGAACTTCACAGGTCCGTCGTTGACTGCGAATGTCGGCTGGCTGGGATTGCAGCATCTGCTGGACAATGGGGGTTCCGGGTTTTTCGCGCACCGCATTGTAGAGCCTTTATTGAAAGCGAAGCGCGTTCACGCCGTCGGCGGCGCGCCGCAATTCACGCTGCCGGCCTACGTCGTTTATCCGCTCGATCGGCAGGACGATCACGTATCGAGCGCAGTCGAACTGATGCATCGGCTGGCCGATGCGCAGACAAAGCAAGCGGTGGAACCAGCGTCGGCGAAACGTGGCGCCCGCAAGCGGCGGTGATCGGCGCCATTGTCGTATCGGTCTCGTCGATCACAGAGATCGCCATTCTTCGCTTGCCAACGCGGTTGCGCGGGTTCAGACCAACGTAGCGGAATCGAGCGAGGACGCGCGATGGATGTTCCTTCCGGGCTTTGCGATGCGCTACTCGACAGTGCCTCCGATGCGGTCATTGCAACCGACCAGGTGGGGCTGATTACGTTCTGGAATCCCGGTGCGGAGCGGATATTCGGCTTTGTGGCTGGGGAGGCTATCGGACGATCGCTCGACCTGATCATTCCCGAAAATTTGCGCGCGCGGCACTGGGCCGGCTTTCGTCACACGATGGAGACGGGAACGAGCCGTTACGGTCACGGCGATCTGTTGTCAGTGCCCGGCCTGACCAAAGACGGCGGACGCATCTCGGTCGAATTCACCATCGTGCTGCTGCGCGACGATGCGCGGGCAGTCGCCGGTACCGTTGCGGTCATGCGCGACGTGACGAAGCGCTTCGAGGAAGTGAAGGAATTGAGGCGCCGGCTCGCTCAAGCCGGCGCCTCGTCATAATCGCATTTCCCGGTTCGACAATGGCCTATTGAAACAGCTTCATGGCATTGACGAGGGTCTGGGCCACTCCCGCAAGCAGCGGTATGCCGGCGAAGCTCCAGGCCAGAACCAATTGCAGCGTCGTGGTTTGCGATGTCGAGGTATTCTGCATGATTTTTCCTATGCGCCCGAGGGATTGCCGGTTGCGGCGACGTCGGCGCTGATCTGGCCGGCGAGATATTTTGGCTCCATCGATGCGACGAGGCGCGAGACGTGGAACGCCGCCCAGAGGAACAGCACTTGTGTGAAAGGCGTTTCTGCGTGTGATGGCTCCATGACTGCCTCCTTACGCGCGGCTGGGTGCGGCCTGCGCCAAATCGGCATCCACTTCGGGCTTCATATGATGACGCTTGTCGACCGCCTTGACGCAGAGATTGGCGATGAAGCCGACCACGAGCAGCCCGGCCATGATATACATCGTGGTGTTGTACGCCTGCGCCTTCGGCACGCCATGCGTGACGTTGTATTCTCTGATGTAGTTGATCAGCACCGGTCCTGCGATGCCGGCGGCAGACCACGCCGTCAGCAGAATGCCGTGGATGGCGCCGACATAACGGGTGCCGAACATGTCGCGCAGGTAGGCGGGCACGGTGGAGAAGCCGCCACCATACATGCTGACGATGATCAGGAAGCAGATCACGAACAGCACGACGTTGCCGCTCGCGCCGGCATAAGGCACCGTCACGTAGAGCACGAAGCCAAGCGTCATATAGACGAAGTAGGTGTTTTTCCGTCCGATGAAGTCGGACAGCGAGGCCCAGCTGAACCGGCCGCCCATGTTGAACAGGCTCATCAGACCGACGAGGCCAGCGGCCGCCACCGCCGTGATTTGACCGGGGAACATTTCCTGGCTCATGGCGGAGGCCTGGCCGAGCACGCCGATGCCTGCGGTGGTATTGCAGAACAGCACGATCCAGATCAGCCAGAACTGCGGCGTCTTGATCGCCTGATAGACGAACACGTCGTTGTTCGTCATCAGCTTGCTGGCGGTGGCGGGCGGAACATAACCCGCGGGCTTCCAGCCCGGTGCCGGCACACGCACGATCAGCGAGCCGACCATCATGAATATGAAATACACGCAGCCTAGCGTGACGAAGGTGGCGAACACGCCGACATCGGACGAGCTGGCAAACTTGCCCATCAGCCAGACCGACAGCGGCGAGGCGATCAATGCACCGCCGCCGAAACCCATGATCGCCATTCCCGTGGCCATGCCGGGACGATCGGGAAACCATTTCATCAATGTCGAGACCGGCGAGATATAACCGATGCCGAGCGCACAGCCGCCGACGACGCCGTAACCCAGATAGATGATCCAGAGATTGTGCAGATAGACGCCGAGCGCCGAGATCAGGAACGCGCTGGCCCAGCATACACCGGCGGTGAACATCGCCCGGCGGGGGCCACCTTCCTCGACCCAGCGTCCGAACACCGCGGCGGACAAACCAAGGAAGACCATCGCGATCGAGAAAATCCAGCCGAGTTCGGTGAGCTTCCAGTCGGCAGGGGTCGACTCCGTAATACCAATCAACTTGGTCATGGGAAGGTTGAATACGCTGAAAGCGTAGGCTTGGCCGATGCAAAGATGTACGCACAGCGCCGCCGGTGGAACCATCCAGCGGCTATAGCCGGGCCGGGCGATGGTGTGCTCGCGATCCAGAAACGGCAGCAAGGTTCGCGAGGGAAGGCCGGAGCCGTCGATTGTTGTCGTCATGAATCCTCCAGCGCGTCATCTGATGGGGTGATGGGCCGGCAAACCGCTGTGATCGCGAAACCGCCGTGAACGCGCGCGCGGGCGTAAGGCTACGCGTGAGGGTGGTTTTGACAAACGAATAATATTGGCTGTTATTATCGACTAATTCGATATTATCGAGCAGCCGGATAGCCTCGCGCGCTGCATCGTGCGTTTGCGGGATGCCTCCGCGCCCGGCCCGCAATAAATTATCCTGACGATGTCGTTTTGCGGGATGGCCATTCGACTGGGTGTCGGCGATCCAGCCGGTCAGAAGGAGTTTCAAAAAATGCAGTATCTGTTGTTGATCTATCGAAACGAAGCCGAGCAGGCAAAGATGGACGCTTCCGAGCTCCAGAAGATGACGGCGGACTACCGCGCATTCACCCAGTCCATCATCCAGAGCGGCAACTTCAAGGCCGGCGACGCCCTGCAAATGACGGCGACCGCTACCACCGTGCGGGTTCGCGACGGCAAGATGCTAACCACGGACGGTCCGTTTGCGGAGACGCGCGAGCAGCTCGGCGGCTATTACCTGGTCGAGGCCCGGGATCTCGATGAGGCGCTGGGCATTGCCGCCAGAATTCCAACCGCCAGGGTTGGTTCGATCGAGGTCAGGCCGATCATGGTGTATGATTGACGGTGAGTCCGATCATTGAGATCGCATGACACCGCGCGAGATCGAAAAAATATTTCGCGACGAGGCGGGGCGGGCGCTATCCACGCTCATCCGTCTCGTCGGCGATTTCGACCTCGCCGAGGATGCCTTGCAGGATGCGTTTGCTGCAGCGCTGGAACGTTGGCCCGCCGCCGGCGCGCCGTCTAATCCGCGTGCGTGGCTGGTCAATGTCGGCCGCAACAAGGCGGTCGATCGTGTCAGGCGCAACATCGCGTTTCGCGGCAAGCAGCAGCAATTGACGCATGAGTTGTTGCTGAATGCCTCCCTGCCGTGCGAGCCGTCCGACGGCGGGTTCGACGACGACGTGCTGCGGCTGATCTTTACCTGCTGCCATCCGTCCTTTGCCGCCGAAGTGCAGGTTGCGCTGACGCTCAAAACGGTGTGCGGATTGACGACGGCGCAGGTCGCGCGCGCATTTCTCGTAAGCGAAGACGCGATGGCGCAGCGCCTGTTGCGGGCCAAGCAGAAGATCCGCCTTGCCGGCATTCCCTATGAGGTGCCGGAGCGCGACGCGCTGGGGCCGCGCCTCAGCGGTGTGCTTGCCGTGATCTATCTCGTCTTCACCGAAGGCTATGCGGCCACCTCAGGCGAGGATCTGATGCGGCCTGATCTGGCGTGCGAAGCGATCCGGCTGGCGCGGCTCATCGATGCGCTGATGCCAGGACGCGGCGAGATCAAGGGATTGCTGGCGCTGATGCTGCTGCACGATTCGCGCCGGGCCGGCCGCGAGACCGCAGGCGGCGACATCGTGCTGCTGGAGGCGCAGGATCGCTCGCTATGGGATCGCGCGCAGATTTCGGAAGGCTTGCTTCTCGTCGAAGAGGCGCTGCGGATGCCGGGACGCCCGCAATCCTATGCGGTGCAGGCGGCGATTGCGGCGCTGCATGCGCGTGCGCCGAGTTACGACGATACCGACTGGCGGCAGATCGCCGGCCTCTACGAAGTGCTGCTGCGGATCAGCCCGTCGCCGGTGATCGAACTCAACCACGCCGCGGCGGTCTCGATGGTCGACGGGCCGGCGCGCGCGCTCGACCTGATCGATGCGCTGGAAGCGCGCGGCGGGCTGAAGGGTTATGAACTGCTGCCTGCCGTGCGCGCTGATCTGCTGCGCCGGCTCGGGAGGCGCGACGCGGCGCGCGCGGCGTATCTGGAAGCGACGGCGGCGACGCAACTGGAGCCGCTGCGAAGGCTCTATGCGCGAAGGATCGCGGAGATGGATCGCGACTAGCTAGGCCGTGAACCCATAAGCGCGCCGGGAGGACGGCTTGCCAGAGTCCGCTGTGCCCCCGATAACCGACGCATTGTTGCATAGCAACGAAACGACGCGATGGGCCATAACCGGACTCATGCGCCGCAGCAGAGTGCCGCCATTCGATCACCTCGTGGGATGGAGAGCTACTCGGGCAGCCCCGCTTTCCGAAGACCCTCAATCAACAGCTTCGCGTTTGATGGCCCGCCGCGAGCAATCCACGAAGTTATTGTAAAGGAGGGATCGACCCCAAGCAGACGCGCCGCCGCCTCCCGGGCTTCCGCGCCACGTCCGAGATGGGCGAAAGCAGCCGCGAGACAGCGGTAAGCTGGCGAAAAGGAGGGGTTCTGACGTTGCGCTTTCTTCCCTGCGACGATGGCCTCATCAAAGCGACCAAGCTCAATAAGGGCATACCCCATCCCGGCGAACGGATTGTGTAGCCGCGGGTCTACCGGGCTCATGCGAACGGCACGTTCAAAGCTCCGGATCGCTTCCTCCGGCAGCCCCGCAACCCAATAGACCCAGCCCCTGCCGTTCCATGCCTCTAATGAGTTTGGGTTGAGCGCGACAGCCCGGTCAGCCATTTCGATCTCAGTTTCACTATCGCCGACCATGAACGCCGAGACCAAGCAAGCCATTGCCAAGATTTCAGGATCACTATCATCCGCGCTTAGTGCTGAGCGAAGTAGCCGAACTGCTTCCTTGCGGTCGAATCGAGGATCGGCCGAATAGCCCAAAAGGACGTTGAGCGTGTGACAGTTGGCTGCGAGAGCAGCGACTAAGCCGAACCGAGGGTCTAGCTCCAAAGCGCGATGAGCCAGCCTAATCGCTTCGGCCATCCCCTCGCGGGTCGTCAGGTAATATTGCGGCAAGGCTCTGAGATAATAGTCATAGGCGGAGAGGTTCTCCGGTCGCCTTCGCGCCGCCATTGCAATTTCTGTTTGAAACAGCTTCGGCTGAATGGCCGAGACAACGGCGACCGTCACTTCGTCCTGGAGAGCGAAAACGTCTATCAGGTCACGCTCGAACCTGTCCGCCCAGATGTGCGCGCCCGTCACGGCATCAACCAACTGTCCAGCGATGCGAACTTTTCCGCACGCCTTGCGCACAGACCCCTCAAGGACGTAGCGCACGCCAAGCCTCCGTCCGACTTCCTTGATATCGACCACTCGCCCCTTGAAAGTGAAACTCGAATTTCGCGCGATCACGAACAACCACTTGAAACGCGAAAGCGCCGTAGTGATCTCTTCAACCATTCCGTCCGCGAAGTATTCCTGTTCGGGATCGCTGGACATGTTCTGGAATGGCAACACGGCGACGGAGGGCTTGTCAGGGAGCGAGGGATTGGGCAGATCAACTGGACTATCGGTAGCTGCCGCGCCAGGGGGCCCCTGCGCTTCCCGTACCTGTCCGACGAAACGGAAGCCCTTGCGCGGCAGTGTTTTGATAAGGCGTTGTCCCTCACCGGAATCTCCGATCGCGCTTCGGGCGACATTCAGGCGGGTAGTGAGCGCTGCATCCGACACGCTGCGGCCATTCCAAATGGCGTTGATGAGGTCGTCTTTGCTGACAACGCGCTCCCTGTTACGGATCAAATAGTCCAGCAGGTCGAATACCTGTGGCGCGATGGAGACAACGTTCGCCCCGCGATACAGCTCGCGGCGGTCGGTATCTAATGAGTAGTCCTCAAAGAGATAGCGCAAGCTGCCCATCCCTTAAGCAGGCTTCAGCCGGCTTCCGGTCGTACGTGAGCGCGCTCCGGCAACGCTTGGAACCCAAGAGTAAGCCGCCGGTGAGGAAAATGTAAGTCGCATGTCAAGCGTGCCCTTGCCTTGGCACCCTAATCTGAGCGGGAACACACTCAGGGGAGATGCCGTGATGAGCACGACCTATGGTGCAACAGGGCCGGGTCTGACCGCCGCATTGGCGCGGCGCGCCTCCACCTTTTTCGAGAGATGTTGGGGTGCGTTTCAGGAACGACGCGAACGCCAGAGATTACAAGCTACCTTGAACGACCTAAGTGACAGGGAGCTGATGGATATCGGCGCTACACGCGGCGAGATTGATTACATCGCCTCGAACCAAGATATCGACCCACGAGGCATTCGGTCCGCAGGATGAACGTCTGATATCCGGCACCGATGGACGCCGGAAACTGGACACGACCGGGTGCACGATTTCGCAGGCTGACTTCCGATACGGGTCAAAAGCGTCGTTCTGATCGTGGTCCGGCCACTTCGGGTATACCCCGAATTACTGACATCCTCAGAACCGGTTGGCATGTCTCATCACACGCTATAATCGCTTCGTCCGCTGCGGCGCTAAGCAATCCATTTCCGAATGAGAGGCGGATTGCTTCGCTTCGCTCGCAATTACGGCGGTTACAAACTACCTCGCCGCCACTGTCGTCATCGCGTCCGCCGGCAGGCTCGCCAGCAGCGCGTGCAGCGTGCTCATGGTCGAGTGGTCGGCGATGCCGTCGACGCGCGCGGGGCGGAAGTGGCGCTGGAAGGCCGTGACCACTTCCATGGTCGGGCCGTCGAACTTGCCGTGGATCGGAATGGCGTAGCCGTATTTGGCGAGCGCCGCCTGCATGTTGGCGACATCGTCGCTGATGATGCCGAGCTTGAGCGTTTCGCCGCGCACGATCGGCGCCGGCTGCACCCAATGGCCGACGCCGGAATTGGCCAGCAAGTGCCACGGGAATTTTTCGCCGGGATCCTTCTTGCGCGCAGGTGCTACGTCGGAATGCGCGAGCACGCGATGCGCGGCGATCTTGCGGCGGAGCATGATGCCACGGCACAGCGCGATCACGGCGGCGATCTGGCGCGACGGGAAATCCGGATAGCCCCAGTCGTGACCGCGGTTGATGATCTCGACCCCGATCGAGCAGGAATTGATGTCGTCCTCACCGGCCCAGGAGGAGACGCCGGCGTGCCAGGCGCGCTTGGCTTCCGGCACGCTCTGCACGATGCGACCGTCTTCCAGCACGATGTAATGCGCGGAGACGTCGGTGCCAGGAGTGCAGAGCTGGGCGATCGCGCCTTCCACATCCGGCATGCCGGTGTAGTGCAGCAGGATCATGTCGGCGACGCGGCCGTTGTTGCGGTCGCCATGGTTCGGCGAGGGGATGACGTCGGAAGCGATCGAGGAATCGGGGGTAAAGGTCTTCATGTCGGCGTTGGCCCTGGGTACGGGAAGGGCGCGTTGACGCCTCGAATCATTACCAGCAGATGCGAACGAACCAGTAGTCATTTTTTAAACCCAAACGGGGCGGCAGAGCGGCAACATCGTGGTTCAAACGGCAATATCATTTACTGGTCGTTTACGTTAGGCGCGGCGCAATTGCCCGCCGAGTTCCACCTCGCATTTTGACCATGGTGTGTGCAAGGCGCATCACCATTTTCCACCGCCTAGAGCTTCGGTTCTGATTGAATCAGAACCGAACCTCCAGATTCTTGTTTTGACGCGTTTTCTTCACGCGAACCGGTACCCACTTCGCTCGAAAACGCTTTGGAATACACACAAAACCTGTCGGGGATCATCAACGCTTTCTTAACGCTAAGTGTCGTTACTAAGTGGTGAAGAGCCGAACCGGGTTGGGGACGGCCGAGGCCCTGTTTCACGCTCGAAATGCCATGGCAACCCAGCAAATTCCGTCTGGAAATGAGCGGGCGCGCGGCGGGGCGAGAAGCGGTAGTCGCGCGGGGGCGCGGCCCTTTGGTCGGAAAAGCCCGGCGAAGCGCAGAGATTCGAGGCGCAATGGGCCGGATCGCGTCCAGTTTTCATATCGCAGGCTGGAAAACGCCAGGGGACGGCGCATGAGTCCGTCTGCGCCGCGCCACATCTCGGTGCTCGGCCGCGAGGCGGTCGAGATGCTCAATCCCAGGGATGGCGGCATCTATGTCGACGCCACCTTTGGCGCCGGGGGGTACAGCCGCGCCATCCTCACGGTGGCGGGAACACAGGTCATCGGCATCGACCGCGACCGGTCAGCGGTTACCGGCGGGTTCGATCTGGTGGAAGAGTCCGAGGGACGGCTGACCCTGGTCGAGGACCGGTTCTCCAACCTTGCGGAAGTCTGCGCAGGCCAAGGCATCGCTGCAGTGGATGGCGTCGTGATGGACGTCGGCGTTTCCTCGATGCAGCTCGATCAGGCCGAGCGCGGTTTCTCGTTCCGGCTCGGCGGTCCGCTCGACATGCGGATGGGACACGATGGCCCGACCGCGGCGGATGTGGTGGCGAAGGCCTCCGAGGCCGATCTCGCCAATATCATCTATATCTTCGGCGAGGAGCGCCATTCCCGCGCCGTGGCGCGCGCGATCGTGGCGGCGCGAAAAGAGGCGCCGGTCACGACGACACAGGCGCTGGCCGATATCGTAGGCCGAGTGGTGCGCTCCAAGCCGAACGAGATTCATCCGGCGACGCGCACGTTCCAGGGCTTGCGGATCTTCGTCAACGCCGAGCTCGACGAACTGCATCTGGCGCTTTCCGCGGCCGAACGTGTGCTGAAGCCCGGCGGGCGGCTGGTGGTGGTGTCGTTCCATTCGCTGGAAGACCGCATTGTCAAGGATTTCTTCAACGCGCGCAGCAAGACCGGCGGTGGCTCGCGGCATTTGCCCGAAGTGGCGCAGGCGGCGCCGAGCTTTCAGATCCTGACCAAGCGTCCGGTTACGCCAACGGACGCCGAAGTGGCTGCCAATCCGCGCGCGCGGTCCGCCAAGCTGCGCGCGGCCGAACGCACCACGGCGCCCCCGCATGCGGCGGATCGCTTGCCCGCATGGCCCGTTCTCGCCGACGTGATGAGGGGAGGCTGACCGATGCGGATCATCCACTTCCTCGTCATCGGCGTGCTGGTGTTCGCGGCCGCCTATGTCTACCGGATCAAGATGGAATCGACCTCGCGCGTCGAGCGCGTGCTGCGGCTGAACGCGGAAATTCGCGAGCAGCGCGACGCCATCGCGGCGCTGCGCGCGGAATGGGCCAAGCTCGATGCGCCGCTGCGGCTGCAGGGTCTGGCCGAGCGCCATCTCGGGCTGAAGCCGCTGGTCGCCACGCAATATGACCAGCTGAAGAATCTGCCAGAACGGCCGCCGGCCTTTGCCCGGCCGGGCGCGCCCGATCCGATCGGCGCGATGATCAACACCATCGAGGCTGCTGCCGAGGCGCCGCCCACGACCGGCTCCGTGCCGGCAGCGGGAGATAAGCAATGACCGGCCGCGCGCTGACCCATACGAAGAGAAAGCCTGCGGAACCGTGGCGGCAGCGCTTGATCCGCAGCCTGCTTTACGGGCGCAATGTCGATCGCGCCGCCAAGGCGCGGGCGCGTGTCGGCCTTGCGATCCTGCTGTTTGCGGCGGTCTATGCAGTGCTGGCCGGACGTCTTGTGATGTTTGCGGTCGGCGCCGACAGCCACGGCGCGCGCCGCGCCGCCTCGCAGGACGCGATCGCGACCGCGCGGCCCGACATCGTCGACCGCAACGGCGAGGTGCTGGCGACCGACGTCAAGGCGCCGAGCCTGTTCGGCGAACCCCGGCGCATCATCGACAAGGACGAGGCGATCGAACTGCTGACCGCGGCGCTGCCGGACCTCGATACCGCGGAGGCGCGCGCGCGCCTGTCATCACGCAAGGGCTTTGTCTGGCTGAAGCGCGAGATCTCGCCGAAGCAGCAGCATGACATCCACAAGCTCGGCATTCCCGGCATCGGCTTCCTGCGCGAGAACAAGCGCGTCTATCCGACGGGTGCTGCGGTCGCGCATCTGATCGGCCTCGTCAACATCGACAACCAGGGCATCGCCGGGATGGAGAAGTGGCTGGACAATAACGGTCTGGCCGACCTGCACCGCGCCGGCTTCGCCACCGATCGCCTGCAGAAGCCGGTGGAATTGTCGATTGATCTCCGCGTCGAGCACGCGCTGCGCGACGAGTTGTTGAAGGCGAAGGAGAAGTACAAGGCCAAGGCGGCTTCCGGCCTCGTCTCCAACGTCAGGACCGGCGAAATCGTCGCCCTGGTGTCGCTGCCGGATTTCGATCCGAACAATCCGAAGGAAGCGCACGATCCCGAGCGCATCAACCGCCTGACCACGGGCGTGTTCGAGATGGGCTCGACCTTCAAGGCGCTGACGTTGGCGATGGCGCTGGATTCCGGCAAGGCCAACCTCAACACGCTCTATGACGGGCGCGGCGCGCTGAAGTTCGGCAAGTTCACCATTCACGACACCCATCCGGTCGGCCGCAACATCACGCTGGCGGAGGTGTTCACCTTCTCCTCCAACGTCGGCGCGGCCAAGATCGCGCTGGCGCAGGGCGTGGAAGCGCACAAGGCGTTCCTGAAGAAGCTCGGCCAGATGGACCGCTTGCGCACCGAACTGCCGGAGAGCGCGTCGCCGATCGTGCCGAAGCGCTGGGGCGAGCTCAACACCATCACGGCGTCGTTCGGCCACGGCATCGCGGTGGCGCCGCTGCAGGCGGTGATGGGCATCAATGCCTGCATCAATGGCGGTCTTTTGATTCCCCCGACCTTCCTGAAGCGGTCGGAAGAGGAGGCGAGGGCCATCGCCAAGAAGGTGCTCCGGACCGAAACCTCCGAGAAGATGCGCTACCTGATGCGGCTGAACGCCGAGATCGGAACCGCCAAGAAGGCCGACGTGAAGGGCTACTATATCGGCGGCAAGACCGGCACCTCGGAAAAGGTGGTCAACGGCCGCTATTCCAAGAAACAGGTGCTGAACTCCTTCACCGCCATCATCCCTGCCGACAATCCGCAATATCAGCTTCTGGTCATGCTGGACGAGCCGAAGGCGCTGCCGGAAACCCATGGCTTCATCACCTCGGGCTGGAACGCGGTGCCGACCGGCGGCAAGGTGATTGCCCGTATCGGACCGCTCTTGGGCGTCGAGCCGCGGTTCGATCTGCCGCCGTCCGACCGCCTTATTCTTGCGGCATCGAGGACAACCCAGTAAGGCGTAGGATCAGGCGCGCCCGACTGCGCCGGCCGGACTGGAACAAGATGAAACTTCGCGACCTCTTCAGCGATGACGCTGCGATCGAGCCGCAGGCGGAAGCTGTTGATGTGAAAGGCCTCAGCGTCGACAGCCGCGCCGTGAAGCCGGGCGATTTGTTCTTTGCGCTGGCGGGCAGCAAGACCGATGGCTCGCGCTTCATCGATGCGGCGATACAGGCTGGCGCGGTTGCGATAGCCGGCGATCGTCCTTCCCAGGCTGGCCGCGTGCCCTTTGTCGTCACGCCAAATCCGCGCCGCGCACTGGCGCTGGCGGCCGCAACGTTCTATCCGCGGCAGCCCGCGACAACAGCGGCGGTGACCGGGACCAGCGGCAAGACCTCGGTGGCGGCGTTTACACGCCAGATCTGGGAACGGCTCGGGCACGTTTCCGCCAGCATCGGCACCATCGGGCTGGTGTCCCCAAAACGCACCGTCTACGGCTCGCTGACGACGCCGGACCCGATCGCGCTGCATAAGCAACTCGACGAGATCACGGGCGACGGCGTCACGCATCTGGCCTTCGAGGCATCCTCGCACGGGCTCGACCAGTTCCGCCTCGATGGCGTCCGCATCGCCGCCGGCGGCTTCACGAACCTGTCGCGCGACCATATGGATTATCATCCCGATGAGGCGCATTACCTCGCGGCCAAGCTGCGGCTGTTCCGCGACCTGATCGCGCCTGATGGCGCAGCCGTGATCTCGGCCGATCATGATTGCTCGCCACAAGTGATCGAGGCGGCGCGGACGCGCGGTTTGCGGGTCATCGCCGTCGGCGGCAATGCCGATGGTGACGGCGAAGGTATCCGCCTCGTCGGTGCCAGCGTCGAAGGATTTGCGCAGAACCTTGCACTGGAACATCGCGGACGCAATTACACGATCAGGCTGCCGCTGGTCGGCGAATTCCAGATCGAGAATGCGCTGGTGGCTGCGGGGCTCGCGATCGGCACCGGTAGCGATCCCTCAGCGGTGTTCGCCGCGCTCGAACATCTCGAAGGCGCCAAGGGGCGGCTGGAGTGGGTCGGTGAACACAATGGCGCGCCGATTTTCGTCGATTACGCGCACAAGCCGGACGCGCTGGCGAAGTCGCTGCAGGCGCTGCGGCCCTATGCGAAACGCAAGCTGATCGTCATCTTCGGCGCCGGCGGCGACCGGGATGCGGGAAAACGCCCGATCATGGGCGCGATCGCGGCCGAGAATGCCGATCAGGTCATCGTCACCGACGACAATCCGCGCAGCGAAAATCCGGCTGCGATCCGCGCCGCCATTCTGGCCGCGGCGAAGGGCGCAACCGATATCGGCGATCGCACCGAGGCGATCAAGGCAGGGATCGCGGCGCTGCGGCCCGGCGATGCGCTGTTGATCGCCGGCAAGGGCCATGAGACCGGCCAGATCGTCGGCGACAAGGTCTTGCCGTTCAGTGATCATGAGGCGGTGGCGGCCGCACTCGCAGCGAGGGTGGTATGAGCGCGTTGTGGACGGTTGCCGAAGTTGCGCGCGCGCTGGGGCTGCCGGGCGAATTCCCCGGTACGTCGATTGATTTCGTCACGCAGGACAGCCGCCTGGTAAAACCGGGATGCCTGTTCGTGGCGTTGAGCGGCACGCCGAGCGGCGGCTTCATCTCCAGTTTCGCCAGCGCACGCGACGGCTGGGAGTTCGCCGACAAGGCGGAAGCGGCCGGCGCGGTGGCGATGATCGTTCCGCATCGAATTGCCGGCGTGAGCGTTCCTCAACTGGTCGTGAAGGATACGTTGATTGACGGGCTTTGGACGCTCGCACGCGCCGCACGGGCGCGCTTCGAAGGTCCAGTGATCGGCCTGACCGGCAGTGCCGGCAAGACCAGTACCAAGGAATTCCTCGCCGCGTATCCGAACGCCTATGCCAGCCCGAGCAGCTTCAACAATTTCTGGGGCGTGCCGCTGACGCTGTGCAATGCCATCCCCAAGGCGAGTGTCTGGGTCGTGGAGATGGGCATGAACCAGACCGGCGAGATCGCGCGGTTGAGCGAACTGACAAGGCCGACGGTGGCGCTGGTAGTGAACGTGCAGCCGGTGCATCTGGAAAAGCTCGGCAGCCTGGAAGCGATCCGGCGCGAAAAGGTGAGCATCGCGCAGGGCCTGCCTGACGACGGCGTGCTGGTGTTGCCTGAGGATGTCGCGGCGCGGGAATGGAACGGGAAGGTCGTCCGCTTCGGTGAGGCCTCCGAGGTGCGGGAACTGAAGCATACGCCCGAGGGCGAGAGCTGGAACGTCGCCGTTCAGGTGAACGGCAAGCAAATCGAATTCGGCCTGACGCCGGGCGCGCCGCATCGCCTGCAGAATGCGCTCGCCGCGCTGGCGTCGATCCATGCCGCCGGGCTCGATCCGGCGGCGCTGGCGAAAGAGCTCGGCCATGTCGGCATCATGACCGGCCGTGGCGTGGAGCAGGCGGCCTCCGGCGTCACCGTGATCGACGACAGTTTCAACGGCAATCCGGCCAGCATGGTGGCCGCGCTCGGCAGCCTGAAGGCGCGGCCGGTGAAATCAGGCCGGCGCATCGCCATTCTCGGCGACATGCTGGAATTGGGCGCTGAGGCGCCCGCGTATCACGTGAAGCTCGCAGGCGACCTGCCTGATATCGACGGCATCTACTGCGTCGGCCCCCTGATGCGCCATTTATACGATCTCGTTCCGGCGGAGCGGGCGCTGGGCTGGCATGAAGACCCGGCGACGCTCGATCCCCAACAAATCGCCGCATTGCTTCGGGAAGGGGACGTGGTGGTGGTCAAGGGCAGCAAAAAGATGTTCTGGGTGAACAAGTTTGTGCCCCGCCTGCTGGCCGCCTTGCAGGCAAAGGCGTAGACTGGCCGTATCAGGCGGCCCGCTTTTTCGCGAGACGTGATTCGTCAATACCCCAGGCATGACCAAGATTTGCTTGGTTTGAGGATGAAAACGATTATCAAGGCGTTGCCAAAGCGCTTCCCGCCAAAGACGGCGCAACCAAGCCGCGTGATAGGGCCTTTTGAATGTTTTACTGGCTGATCGAGCTTTCCAACACCGTTCCCGGTTTTGGCATCTTCCGCGGCGCGCTGAACGTATTTCGCTACATCACCTTCCGCACCGGCGGGGCGATGGTGACGGGCGCACTGTTCGTGTTCCTGTTCGGCCCCTGGATCATCGATCATCTGCGGCTCCGGCAGGGCAAGGGCCAGCCGATCCGCACCGACGGCCCGGCATCCCACCTGATCTCCAAGAAGGGCACGCCGACGATGGGCGGGCTGATGATCCTCTCCGGCCTCGTCGTCTCGACGCTGCTGTGGGCCAATCCGCTCAACCCCTATGTCTGGATCGTGCTGGCGGTGACGCTCGGCTTCGGCTTCGTCGGGTTCTACGACGACTATCTGAAGGTGACGAAGCAGAGCCATAGCGGCTTTGCGGGCAAGCTGCGGCTATTGATCGAAGCGGTGATTGCGCTTGTCGCCTGCTACGCGCTGGTGCGGCTCGGCCGCGATGTCACATCGACCTCGCTCGCGGTTCCTTTCCTGAAGGACGTGGTGATCAATTTCGGCTGGTTCTTCGTGATCTTTGGCGCTTTCGTCATCGTCGGTGCCGGCAATGCGGTCAATCTGACTGATGGTCTCGACGGCCTCGCCATCGTGCCGGTCATGATCGCCGCGGCCAGCTTCGGCATGATCTCGTATCTGACCGGCAACGCGGTGTTTTCCGACTATCTGCAGATCCGGTACGTCGCCGGCACCGGCGAACTCGCGGTGCTGTGCGGCGCGGTGCTTGGCGCCGGCCTCGGTTTTCTCTGGTTCAATGCGCCGCCGGCCTCGATCTTCATGGGCGACACCGGCTCACTCGCGCTCGGCGGCATGTTGGGGGCGACCGCGGTGGCGGTGAAGCACGAGATCGTGCTGGCCGTGATCGGCGGCCTGTTCGTGCTCGAAGCCGTCTCCGTGATCGTGCAGGTGGCCTCGTTCAAGTTGACGGGAAAACGCGTGTTCCGGATGGCGCCGCTGCACCATCATTTCGAGCAGAAGGGCTGGACCGAACCGCAGATCGTGATCCGGTTCTGGATCATCTCGGTGATGCTGGCGCTCGCCGGCCTCTCCACGCTGAAGCTGCGGTGAGCCGCACGCGATGATTCCCGTCACGTCATTCGCGGGCAAGACGGTCGCCGTGTTCGGTCTCGGCGGTTCCGGCCTCGCGAGTTGCCACGCGTTGAAGGCCGGAGGCGCCGAAGTGATCGCCGGCGACGACAGCGCCGACAATATCGCCAAGGCGGCGCAGGCCGGTTTCACCACGGCCGATCTTCGCACGGTGTCGTGGGCAAATTTCTCGGCACTGATCCTCACCCCCGGCGCGCCGCTGACGCATCCGGCGCCGCATTGGTCGGTGCTGATGGCCCGCCAGGCCGGCGTCGAGGTAATCGGCGACATCGAATTGTTCTGCCGCGAGCGCGGCCGCCACGCGCCGGACGCGCCGTTCGTCGCCATCACCGGCACCAACGGCAAGTCGACCACGACCGCGCTGATCGCGCATCTGATGAAGGTCGCCGGCTACGACACCCAGATGGGCGGCAATATCGGCACCGCGATCCTCTCACTGGAGCCGCCGCGGATGGGGCGCGTTCATGTGGTCGAGATGTCGTCCTACCAGATCGATCTCGCGCCCTCGCTCGATCCGTCCGTCGGCATTCTCCTGAACGTCAGCGAAGACCACATCGATCGCCACGGCACGCTGGAGCACTACGCCGCCGTGAAAGCGCGGCTAGTTGCCGGCGTGCAGCCGCAGGGCACGTCCATCGTCGGCGTCGATGATGGCTGGTGCCGCAACATTGCCGACCGGCTCGACCAGACCGGCAAGCGCGTGGTGCGGATCTCCGTGAAGAACCCGCTGCCCGACGGCGTCTATGTCGAGCGCGAGACCATCGTGCAGGCCTCCGGCGGCGCCCGCCGCGAGGTCGCGAGGCTGGGCGGCATCGGCTCGCTGCGCGGCCTGCACAACGCGCAGAACGCGGCCTGCGCGTCGGCCT
>NZ_LLXZ01000230.1 GCF_001440395.1 Bradyrhizobium jicamae
GACGACCGCCGCTTGATGCCGTGGACCTCATAGCCGAGGCCAAGCAGATATTCGGCGAGGTAGGCGCCGTCCTGGCCGGTGACGCCGGTAATCAGCGCAACAGGCGATTTCCGTGTCATAGCTCCGACCTATAGTTCTGGAAGATCCCGTACGAGACGAGTGACGCGAATCATTGGCGAGTAGGCCACAATCTAAAACTCGCCGGCGCTTCCCGTCCTGATTCGGTTGCCGCTCACGAGTTTATCCAAGCCGGCCCGGCCCTCCTTAACCTAAAAAAGTTGGCAAATGCAAGCGAAGGCCTCTGTCGGTACCGTCATCTGCATCTCAGCGCTTATGAGATGGTTCAATCTGCGTCCCCGAGCCGGGCGCATCGACGGTCGACGTGCGAAAAACAAACAGTTAGAGTAAAAGGGTTCCGC
Source organism: Bradyrhizobium jicamae (assembly GCF_001440395.1). Taxonomy (GTDB): domain Bacteria; phylum Pseudomonadota; class Alphaproteobacteria; order Rhizobiales; family Xanthobacteraceae; genus Bradyrhizobium; species Bradyrhizobium jicamae. Next base: position 420 of record NZ_LLXZ01000230.1, read on the forward strand.
AACTGCGCGATGTGTCTGGTGCAGAGGCGTCCGCCTGTGTATCTTATGGACGCTCACTCTGTTCTCTTTCTGAAAGACGGCTTTTTGCCAACACGAACCGGCTGCTATATATTTTCACATTCTGTGGCCATTGTTCCCGTGACCGTCTCAAATAAGCTCATCAAGCTGTCCTGCGCTATCGCTGCTGTTTGCACCTATTTTGTTGCAACACATTGGCTGCAGGTTACCTACGCGCCAGATCCAAACCTCGCTTTTGGCCCTGACGTTCCGGGTGTGAAGATCCGGCTCATGCCACCATTTGCGCGACTCGAAGGCTCGAAATTCGCAGTAGCGAAGGAGAGATATAAGTTGTTCGACGATTTGGCCGACTCAGAAGAAAACCACGGCCGCTCCACCATTGAACTTTACGAGAATGACACACTTCTAGGACCGGCACACAGCGATCATTCGGACATCGCCAATTTAGGCCGCGGCCGGTTTTCTCATTGGAGGAAGAATGGCACGACGGTATATTGGTCTTCAAGCGACAATACTGATCCAGCGACGAATGGTAGAGCCTATTGGATGGTCAAACCCTATCAATCTGAAAAAAATTAGCTCCATGCGCCAGGTAATGTTGATGCTTTCGCTGACAATCCCACTGTGTGGTCGATGCTTTATCGCTCATCTCTAACCGCTAGATAGCTTGATTACTGTTAGCGGCCGCACCAATTCGATCTAGCATTCAGGATCGATGCGGACGAAAGTCTTTACATTCCAGGATCGATCTCAAGAAATGCTCGAGATTATGGCCCGCAAACAGATATCCTTTTATTCCAGCCGCCCGTGCTGCTTCCAGATCAGTGGACTTGTCGCCTATGAGAATGCTGCGACTGACGTCCACCGGAAAGCGCTTTAACAGATCATTAATCATGCCTGGAGCAGGCTTGCGTCGATGGCTTACTCGACGATACCGCTCTATCACGGCCTCAGGATGATAAGGACAGTACTCGAAAGCATCAATATGTGCTCCAATTCTGGCCAAGTCGTTCATCATCACTTTGTGTAATGCTTCAACGTGAGTTTCCTCGTAGAATCCTCTGGCTACGCCCGATTGATTGGTAACGACGAATACAAAGTAACCAGCATCATTGGCTGCTTTTATTGCTTCGCGTGCGCCATCAATCCACCTCAGCTTGCTGATGTCGAACACATAACCGCTATCCTCGTTCAGCACTCCATCCCGATCGAAGAAAACTGCTGGTCTCTTCATTTCGCCACCTTGAGGCCACGGAATGCCATCTGGCCAAAGCTAACTAGCTTGCAATTCTAGCTTTGAATAGTACGGGAGCTTTGCTGCGTCGCAGCTGTGAAGAACCTTTGTTTCTGCCACGAGCGCAATTGCTCAGGATGGCTCCCAACCGATCGCGAGTAGTTTGGTTGGAGGAGCCACCAGGGGCCGCCCGATCCGTTCCCAAACTGCTGTCTGGCCTGTGGCGTTAAGCGCTGCTCTAATCCAGCTTTCGGGCGCAGGAATCAACCAAGGTGATCTGCCCATGCCGACGCGGTAACGAGCGATGAGATCTGTGACCGTTACCGGCTTGGGATCCGATACGATAAAAGTTTCTCGCTTTGCGCGGGGGCTGTTGAGTGCTATCTCGACCGCCGAGTTGAAGTTTTGAATCGACAGGACAGATCTCTGCGCGGTCAGCGATCCGAACGGCAGAGGGATGGGAAGACGCGAAAGCCGGTGAACGGCCGCGAAGTTTCCTTTCTCGCCGTCACCATAAATCACGACGGGCCGCAAGATCGTGAATGAAATGTCCGTCGCGCGGATGGCCTGTTCAGCGGCGAACTTGGATCGTCCATACGCATTATGAGGCGTTGGAAAATCATCCTCGGTCAGCACATGATCTGCATAAGAGCCGGACTGGGCGGCGATCGAAGAAACGAAAACTAGATGCTTTGCACCGCTGCCGGATATCGCCCGCGCAAGCGCCGACGTCGCACGATGATTAACGCGATCGTAAAGGCTATCATCGGCATGTTTGTGCGCTATTCCGGCGAGATGAACCACCGCGTCGCATTTCGACACGATGGGCTGCCAGTCGAATAGCATCGATATGTCCGGAAGAGAGACGGCGGCGATGTTTGGATTATCCAAAGTAAATGCCGCTCTTGATGCCGCGATCACCTTGTACCCCCGCATGGCGAGGTAGCGAACGAGATGGCGTCCGACGAACCCGTCGGCGCCGGTTACGAGCACTCTGGGTTTTTCCATGTTGAGGCCATCTTGGCAGAAGGATGCCACAGCGCTCGTTTGCGATCCGATCGGCCCCTCAGCAGGCCCCCGTCGCGAGATCATAAGCGCGGTGACAGGCTCTGGCCAAACTTGCTGTTGCATGAAATCCGCAATTTAAGCACTGAGCGACAAGCGTAGGAGGCCACTATAGCCGCCCGAATCAGATCTGGCCAACTAATGGTTAAGCAAGGGAACTCCCAGCAACGGCTAGCTTATACCCGTGGAAGATATTGAACGCAGGAAGATCCAGCAAGGTGTCCGATGCATCTAGGTAGTTATCTCCAGCGATACTCACCAGTGCAAATAGCGCGCACGCCGGGCGTATGTCAGGGGCGTTCCCATCCGCGGGGTGCCTCGGTCTCTCTGCTAGAACAGACTAGCCAATCTGCGGAAAGCCACTCGCCGGATGAATGGGCGGGCAACGTGATCAATGAACCCGCGCCGCACTTGGTTCAGTCCGAGTAGTTTGTATGGTTGCAATCTCCTGGCTTGAGGCTTTGCGAACAATGTCTAGACCGCTCGCATGAGAGGCGTAGCGAAAGGTGCGATGCTCCTTGCGCGGCAAGGAGGAGCGGATCGTCGCCACCAAGGTTTGCCGGATTGGTCAGTTCGGCCTGCGCTTTAGCAAGCGCCGCCACGATCGCGCCAATGCGCTCACTGGACCGGTGCACAAGCGGTCTCGAATCCAAAACTGATGTCGTCAGACTTCGAGCGCTTCGCTCGGATACCGTGCCCGACGGCCTCCTTTTGAGTCCTCAGGAGGGTTTCTTGAGCTCTGCTTTGGCAATCTCGTGATTCTGGCCCGCGGAGCGTGTCCTGTCATTCGAGGAAACTATAGTCTCCTCAATGTCGGTTAACTGGCAGACAAAACCGCTCTACTCGTGATAGTTGCATAAAGCTACCTATGGGACCCACCCCACATGCAAGTCAGTGGTAAATGGAAATGGGGAGTGGCCGGCATTATCGGCTATTTCGCGCTCGCCACTTACTTCAAGTATTCCTACCCTCTTTTAGGAAAAGAGGCTGCTGTCCTTCGTGGCTTCGAGCGATTGGGAGATTCGCACTATGCCGTGGTCGCACATAGTTGGGCTCCCAGAGGCGCGCGATTAGGCGAAGCGGATTCCGAGGACGATAACGAGCGCTCTCGCGTGTTGATCTATGAAGACGACAAGCCGCTAGGCCCACCACACAGCCCGCATGCAGACATTGCCAGGCTGGGCATGGGCCGTTTTTCACACTGGCGCGGTCAGGGCTTTGTGTTTTCCTCGAGCGACAACAGTGATCCGGTGACCAACGGCCGTTCATACCGAGCCGTCGTGCCGGGGACAACCGATTAGGCCATCTCACTCAGCCGGCTATATCATTCTGATATTCGGACGCACGAACCGTTAGCGCGCAAGATCCCAAGTTCGGCCGCGCGCGCAGCAAGTGGGTGCATTCGGGCCGTCGAATAATGACGCCGATCAGGTGTCCGGCGGAAAGTAGCGTCGCAACGTCAACCTGATTGCGAAGTACAGAACGACGCACGTCAAAGCCACCAAGGCGATACCAGACGGCATGATCCTCATTCCTATTACACTAAACGCGCACTCGAAGTTACCAGAAAACTTTCGAACGGAACCCAAGCTAAATTCTGTCGGGAAAGAGGGCTTAATTTCCTCCTCTTGAGGTAACATAGTGGCAAACAGCCGGTTGCGGTTTCGCGTGCTGCCGTTGGTGTCTATTCGCCAGATCCGGGCGTTCCGTCGGATGTGGTTGCGCGCGGCTTCCTCCATCTCGGGTGGCAATTCCGCGAGATCGATATGGTGCAGGCTCTGTTCGATAGCTTTTTAAGTGATCCAACGGTCTGTGCCGCAATACGCGGTAGCGCTGGATATCCAGGACAATTCAACCACATCGATCACCAGCAGCCAGTCGATCACAGTGCTTGGTGCGAGGTTGGCGGATCTTGTTTAGCGCGTCAGCTCTTATCTTTCGAGTGCAGGAGGGCGGAACCGCGACTCGAGCTCGCGGGTTGCTGGTGCTAGGCCTTTAGGATCTTGGCGGGCGCATTCATGTTGTGAACCGGGGACATCGTTGTGTGTGCGGCGTTTGGCAATACCGCAGCTCCGTCTTGGCCGCCGGCCTGGCTAGCGTCCCACAGTTGTTTGGCAATAGGTATCGGCGCGATCTGCATATTCGCCCACCAGGCCTTTTCATCGCCGTGTCGATGCAAATCTTGGTGATGGGTGCGGCAGAGTGGCACCGTGAACTCATCGCTGACCTTGCGTCTAGAGCGCGCTGTTCGGCGAATTTCAGATGGTGTAGGCCCGACGGGACTTGTTGGCAGATCAGGCAAGGCTGTCCTCGTACGAACGACAGGTGCGCCTTGCTTCGCTTGCGGACAGGATCCTTGGGCAGGGCAAGCGCGTAGGGCGCGTTTTGTGCTGGTGAGCCGTTGTTTGTTGAGCCAGCTGGCGCGTAATTGGCTTCCTTCAGCCGTCCTTGGTAGGCGGTCTCGATCGTTCGGGCATCCGCCTCCAGCAAGGCGTTCTTCCGGGGCAGTGCGTTATTAGCCCAAGCCAGCAGCTCGTTCTCCGCGGTCAAGCCACTGATCTCGCGTAGCATCTGATCTCGCAGTTGAGGGGACTGATCAGGACCAAGCGTTGGTGCGCGGTGCAGAACGGCTTTGTCTTGTTTGCCCCGAAAGCTGCCGCCAGCTCTTGGCGCAGGCGGAGCCGGGCCCAAGACGGCGTCAGGTGCGTCAAGGTCGTCCTCACCTGCGATACCTACCAGCGTGAACAGGGCATAGCGTCTGGCATACGTTAGGGCCGCACCCATCCTGTGCGGGGTCTCGGTGTCCTTGACGCTAGAGACCGGCCAGTCCGGGGAAATCCATTCACCGGAAGAATGTGCAAGGAGGGTGGTCAGGTGAACCTGCGCAGAGTGATCTCCGATTTGAGTTGTTTGGATCGTCAAAATTTCCTGCTGGCTCAAGGCTTTGCGCACAATATCAAGGCCGCTCGCCAGCGAAGCGTAGCGAAACGCGCGGTTCTCCTCGTGGGGAAAGGGCGAGCGAACGGTAGCGATCAGGTTCTTTTCCGGATTAGTCAGCGTGGCTTGGGCTTCGCAAGTGCAGCCGCAATCGCGCCAATGCGCTCACTCGAGCGGTGCATTGGCACTCTCCGTCTGGACGGGATCGAAGCTGATTGCACCACCTTTGGTTCGCTTGGCCCGGATGCCGTGCCCAACGGCCTGTTTTGCGTCTTCAGGCACAAGCTTCTTGAGCTCGGCCTTTGCAGTCTCATGATCCTGGTGAGCCAAGCGGGTCTGCAAGTAGGCTGCTGCAAGCTCCGCCCAAAGGTTGGAAGAGGTCAAATCTACGACCTTGACCGCCTCGAGCCGAGGGCTAGGCGGTTCAACCCGAACAGGCGGGGTGGCTCGCCGGCCTGCACGCAGCGCCAAAACTTCTTCTCAGCTTCCTAGGGCTCTGTGGCGCCAATCACAAACGCGTACGCAATGGTTTAAGATGGCGCCGGCCGTCATATTAGAATTTCGAGGGCGCTTGAATTAAAAAATTGAGCCGTCGGAGGGGCATGTTGGAGCGGAGATTGGACTTTGCCGCACCGGCATTGAGGTGTCTCGTCTCGCTGTTGTCTCCGCAGAATTTCCAAGTTTGGGCTCGAAGTATTCCCTGATAGCGCTCAGGAAATCGCTGTTTATTTTTGGGCGGTTCTCGGCGAAGGATGTGCAAGTCCCCCGAAATGCTTAGATTTAATCCACTGATTGGGCGCAACCGCATGACTTCGCGTGCGCATTTCCCTGTTACGCAGATTTCGATGGCCAGTGGGCTATCAACGTTCGTCCGCGATCACCTTGCCGTCATTCGGCAGTGCGCCAGCGTCCACCAGCTCGACATTGCCGCCGAGCTTGGTCACCGCGCGCAGCGTTGCTGCAAGTTCGCGTTGCAGCGTCTCGCCAGGTGAGGCCGTCTCCGCCTTCAGCGTCATCAGATCGCTTTCGCCGGAGCGCGTGACGACGAGGCGCAGCCGTCCGAGCTCGGGATGGCGCTTGCCGATCTCGGCGATCTGTTCGGGGCGGACGAACATGCCCTTGACCTTGGTGGTCTGGTCGGCGCGGCCCATCCAGCCCTTGATGCGCATGTTGGTGCGCCCGCACGGGCTCGTCCCCGGCAGTGTTGCCGTGAGGTCTCCGATCGCGAGCCGGATCCAGGGATGCTGTTGATCGAGCGAAGTGACGACGATTTCGCCGACGTCGCCGGGCGCGACGGGATCGCCGGTGCCGGGACGCACGATTTCCATGATCAGGTCCTCGTTGACGACCATGCCTTCGCGTGCCGGCGTCTCGAACGCGATCAGGCCGAGGTCGGCGGTGCCGAATGCCTGATAGGCGTCGACGCCGCGCGACTTGACCTCGTCCTGCAAGGATTTCGGGAAAGCCGCGCCGGAGACCAGCGCGCGCTTGATCGAGGAGACGTCGCGCCCGGCGGATACGGCGGCGTCGAGCAGGATCTTGAGGAAATCGGGTGTGCCGCTATAGCCGACCGGGCGATAGGCCTCGATCAGTTCGAACTGCTGCTCGGCATTGCCGGGCCCGGCCGGGATCACCGCGCAGCCCAGCGCCCGCGCCGAGGCGTCGAAAATGAAGCCGCCGGGCGTCAGATGATAGCTGAAGGTGTTGAGCACGACGTCGCCGGGCCGGAAGCCGGCCGCAAACAGCGCCCGCGCGCCGCGCCATGGGTCGGTATGAACAGGTTCGGGCTCGAAGATCGGCCCCGGCGAGGTGAACAGCCGCCCGAACGACCCGAGAGATCCCGCAACGAAGCCGCCGAAGGGCGGCGCGGCCTTGTGCAGGGCAGGGAGCTCCGACTTGCGCAGCACCGGGAGGCGCGCCAGCGCCGTACGGTCGGTCACGGCGGCGGGATCGATACCCTTTAAACGCTCGGCATAGGCGGGTGCGGCCAGCGCCTTGCGCAGCACATCTGGAAGCCGGGAAAACAGCTCCGCCTCGCGTTGAGCCGGCTCGCGCGTTTCGAGGGCGTCGTAATGGTCGGTCATGACGGATGCCTTGGATTTACGTCGATTGCGTGCCGCCTCTGACGTGCTATCAGACGGCCTCTACCGGTTTTGATGTTCCAGGGAACGCAATGGCTGAAGGAGATACCGCTGCGGCGGCAGATGGGCTGGATTCGGCTGATATCGTCGCGCGGCTGAAGCTTCGCGTGATCGAGCATTGCCTGCCGCTGTGGTCGACCGAAGGCTGGGACGACCAGGTGGGCGGCTTTATCGACCGGCTCACTCCAGACGGCCGTGCCGATTTCGCGGCGCCGCGCCGGGTGTTCGTGCAGGCGCGCCAGATCTATTGCTACGCCAAGGCGGCGCAGATGGGCTGGTACCCGCAAGGACGCGCGATTGCGCTGAAGGGGCTGGAGCATCTCCTGGCGAAGGCGAAAGCTCCCGACGGCAAACCCGGCTTTGTCCACACGTTGAAGCCTGACGGAACGGTGCTGGATCCCTTGCGCGATTCCTATGACCACGCCTTCGTGCTGCTGGCGCTGGCAACCGTCTACGCGCTCGATCGCGATGCGCAGATCCGCGCCGAGATCGATTCGCTGTGCCACTTCGTCGAGACGGAGTTGCGGTCGCCGCACGGCGGGGTGCACGAGGGATTGCCGACATCCCTGCCGCGCCGGCAGAACCCGCAGATGCATCTGTTCGAAGCGATGATCGCCGCGTTCGACGCGACGCACGACCTCGTGTTCCAGAACCGGGCAGGGAATTTCTTCAGCCTGTTTCTGGCCAACCTCTACGACAAGCAGCGGCAGGTGCTCGGCGAATATTTCGAGGAGGACTGGTCGAAGATCGAGCCTGTCAGCGTCGAGCCCGGGCATCAGGCGGAATGGACGTGGCTGCTGAAGGGTTTTGAACGCATCACGGGCTGTCCGACGGGGCGCTACCGCGGTGAATTGCTGGCGTCGGCGCTGCGCTATCGCGACGAAGCGACCGGCTGCCTGGTCGACGAAGGCGACGCCGGCGGCAACATCAGGCGGCATACGCGGCGGCTGTGGCCGCAGACCGAAATCGCCAAGGCGTGGATCGCGCAGGCCGAGGCAGGCGAGGCGGGCGCGGCCGATGAAGCGCGCGCGGCGCTGGCGCGGCTTGAACGGCATTATCTCAGCCATCCCGTCGTGGGCGGCTGGTACGACCAGTTCGACCGCGAGGGCAACTCGCTGGTCGCCACCATCCCTGCGTCTTCGTTCTATCATGTCCTTTGCGCGGTCGCGGAAGCGGAGCAGGTGATCGGTTAGATGATGGGTGGCGCTCACAGCCACCGCTTTCGCCGCTTGAAGCTCTTCAGGTTCTTGAAGCTCTTGCGCTGGTCGCCGGCGCCGCCGAGATAGAATTCCTTCACGTCCTCGTTGTCGCGCAATTCGTCCGCCGTGCCATCGAGCACGACCTTGCCCTGTTCCATGATGTAGCCGTGGCTCGCGACGGATAGCGCCGCGCGCGCATTCTGCTCCACCAGCAGGATGGTGACCCCGAGGTCGCGGTTGATCTCCTTGATGATGGAAAACACCTCCTTGACCAGCAGCGGGGAGAGGCCCATCGACGGCTCGTCCATCAGGATCATCTTGGGGCGCGCCATCAGCGCGCGGCCGATCGCCAGCATCTGCTGTTCGCCGCCGGAGAGGTAGCCGGCGAGCCCGGTGCGCTCCTTCAGCCGCGGGAAATATCTGAACACCATGTCGATGTCGGCAGCGATCTCGTTGTCGGTGCGGGTGAAGGCGCCGAGCTTGAGGTTTTCGATCGAGGTCATGTCGGCGATGATGCGGCGGCCCTCCATCACCTGGAAGATGCCGCGGCGGACGATCTTGTCGGGGTCGATGCCGTTGATGCGCTCGCCGTCGAAGACGATTTCGCCGCGGATGACTTCGCCGTCCTCGGTCTTGAGCAGGCCGGAGATCGCCTTCAGCGTCGTCGACTTGCCGGCGCCGTTGGCGCCGAGCAGCGCCACGATAGCGCCCTTCGGTACTTCGAGACTGAGGCCCCGTAGCACCAGGATGACCTTGTCGTAGACCACCTCGATGTTGTGGACGCTGAGCAGCGGGGCGGCCGGTGCCGCTGACGGTGCAGGACGATTGATTGTGGTTGCTTCAGTCATGTTTCCGATCCTGGCGTTGTTGGGGGAGCGGGTCGTCCGCTCCACCCACCGCCGTCATCACCCGCGTATGCGGGTGATCCAGTATTCCAGAGGCACCTGCGACCAATCGAGAAGCCGCGGCGTACTGGATCCTCGCTTTCGCGGGGATGACAGTTGAATGTTGAGGCGCCTACAGGCGTCCCTTCAACTTACCAGCCGAGCCACTCGGGCTTGCGCGGCAGGTCGATGGTCTTCACCTTCTCCATCTTGATGCCGCCGTTCTTGATGAGATCGTTGAGCGGGGCGTCGGTCGCGCCGGCGACCTTCATGCGATAGAGATCGACCTTGAGCGTGCCACGGTGATCGGTCTCGGTGAAGGTCGAGGGGTTGCAGATGCCTTCGCCGCCGGCGGGCACCCAATCCTTCTTCTGGTAGAAGCCCTTCTTGACGTTCTCGCCGGTGGCGCCGCCGTTCTTGGCAGCCCATTCGACGGCTTCCTTCATGTAAAGCGCGGTGCAGACGCCGGCGATGTAATGCACGGGACGGTAGGCGGTGCCGGCCGTATCGGACATCTTGGAGATTTCCGTGAAGGTCTTCATGCCGGGCGCATTGCCGCCCCATGCCACCGCGGTGCGCAGCGGGAACACCACGCCGTCGGCGGCAGCGCCGGCGGCCTTGGCGGCGTTCTCGTCCATGCCCCAGACGTTGCCGAGGAACTGCACGTCGACGCCGGCCGCCTTGCAGGCGTTGAGCACGGAGATGTTGGAACCTGCGGTGTTGCCGAGATAGGCGTAGTTGGCGCCCGAGCTCTTCAATGTAAGGCACTGCGCGCTGTAATCGCCGGGCGTCAATGCGAAAACGATCGGCGGCAAGAGTTCGAAGCCGAGTTCGGCGGCCATCGCCTCACCGGCGGCCTTCGGCGCGTTCGGATAGGGGTGGTTGGCGCCCATGTGAACGAACTTCGGCTTGCCGGGCTTGCCCTTGGACTTCCAGTCCTCGGCGGCCCAGGTCAGCATGCCACGAACCGCGTCCGAGTAGCTCGGGCCGTAGAAGAAGTTGTAGGGCGCAGGCTTGGCCTTGCCGCCGGCGCCGGTCGGATCGGAGAGCGCCGCGGCATAGGATGCCGAAATATCTGGGATTTTATCCTGGGCCAGGAAGCCCGTTAGTGCTTCGGTGTCGGCGGTGCCCCAGCCGAGAATGGCGGCGACCTTGTCGGCGCCCGACCATTTCTTGTACTGCGCGATCGCGCGCGGCACCTGATAGCCGTAGTCGACGGTATCGACATTGACCTTGGCGCCGTTGATGCCGCCGTTCTTGTTGATCCACGCATAGGTATCCGCGACACCCTGTCCGAACGGCGTTCCGACGTCCGAGGTTGCGCCCGAATAATCGGCAAGATGCCCGAGCGAGATCGGCGCCTGGGCCGATGCCGCGGTGCTACCCAACAGCAAAGCGAGCGAGGCTGTGCTCAACAGAGTCTTCATCGTCATGGACATAGTCCTCCCGGTTACTTCTCGAGGTCTTATCGTTGTCCGTCCCGTTCCGACCTCAATGCGAGAACGGGTAGAGTTTCCAGTATGCCTTGATCTGCCGCCATCGATGCGCCAATCCATCCGGCTCGAACACCAGAAAGACGATGATGATCACGCCGATGGCCATCTCGCGCAGGAAGGCGATGTTGTTCTTCAATCCAAGGAATTGATCGATCGGGCTGTCGCGCAGCGCGACGCTCAGCCATTCCATCGATTCCGGCAGCAGCACCATGAAGGCCGTGCCCATCAGCGTGCCCATGATCGAACCGAGCCCGCCGATGATGATCATCGCGAGGAAGATGATCGAGCGGTCGATGCCAAAACCTTCGTTGGAGACCACCTGATTGTAATGCGCATAGAGCGCGCCGCCGACGCCGGCAAAGAAGGCGGCGAGGCCGAACGACAGCGTCCGGTATTTTGTCAGGTTGATGCCCATGATCTCGGCGGACAGATAATGGTCGCGCACCGCGACCAGCGCGCGTCCGTCACGCGAGCGGATCAGGTTGGTCACCAGTAGATAGCAGACGACGACATAGGCCAGCACGACGTAGAAGTACTGTTTGTCGCCGCGCAGCATGTAGCCGAAGATCGAGAACGGCTCGGCGCTGGCGGGCACGCTGCCGCCGGTGAACCATTCGGCCCGCGCAAAGAAGTCGAGCAGGATGTACTGCGCCGCCAGCGTCGCGATCGCGAGATAAAGCCCCTTCAGCCGTGCGGCAGGCAGGCCGAAGATCAGGCCGACCGCTGCCGTGACGACGCCCGCGAGCGGAATGCAGAAGAAAACGGGGATGCCGAACCGGTTCGAGAGATAGGCTGAGGTGAAGGCACCGAAGCCGAAGAAGGCGGCATGGCCGATCGAGATCTGCCCGGTGAAGCCGACGACAATGTTGAGCCCAAGCGCTGCGATGCCGAAGATGCCGATCTGAATCAGCAGGCTGAGCACGTAGGCGCTTACGATGTGGGGCGCAAGGCAGACCAGCACGATGCCAAGGATCATCGCGTTGCGGCTGGTGGTGGTCGGAAACACGGTGGTATCCGCCGCGTAGCTGGTGCGGAAATCGCCCGCGGGAATGAGGGTCTGGCCTGCCATAATTGATTACACCCGCTCGATGTCTTTGGTGCCGAACAGGCCGTACGGCTTGATCATGAGAATAATGATGAGCGCATAGAACGGTGCGATCTCGTAGAGATTGCCCCAGTGCAGATATTCGCTGTCGAGAAAGTGCGCGACGTTTTCCAGTAGCCCGATGATGATGCCGCCGAGCACTGCGCCGCCGACGCTGTCGAGACCGCCGAGGATCGCCGCCGGAAACACCTTCACGCCATAGGCGGAAAGCCCTGCAGAGACGCCGTTGACGACGGCCACCACCACGCCGGCAACGGCGGAAACGGTGGCCGAGATCGCCCAGGCCATCGCGAATACGCTTTTGACGGATATGCCGAGCGACTGCGCGACCTGCTGGTTGAAGGCGGTGGCGCGCATCGCAAGACCGTATTTCGAGAGACGGAAGAACCATGCCATCCCGATCATCATGGCCACCGATACCGCGAGGCTCATCAGATAGACGGTCTGCACCTGCAGGCCGAGGATGTTGATGTTCTGGGTCTGGAAGATGCGCGGGAACGGCTGCAGATTGACGCCGAACATCCACTTCATCAGCGCGGAGAACACCGTTGATAGCGCGATCGTCACCATGATCACGGAGATAATCGGCTCCCCGATCATCGGGCGCAGGATGACGATCTGGATCGCGATGCCGAACAGGAACATGAAGACCAGCGTGATCGGCATGCCCAGATAGAACGGCACCTGATACTTCGTGAGCAGCCACCAGCACACCCAGGCGCCGACCAGCAATAGTTCTCCTTGCGCAAAATTCACGACCTGCGTCGCTTTGTAGATCAGCACGAACGACATCGCGACCACGCCATAGAGCGTGCCGACCACGAGGCCGTTGACCAGGAGCTGGATGAGAAGCTGGGTGTTCATGCGGCCCTCTTTCCCTCTCCCCTTGTGGGAGAGGGTGGCTTCGCGAAGCGAAGACGGGTGAGGGGTTCTCTCGGCATACGCGAATGTGGAGAGAGACCCCTCACCGAAGTGAGTTCGTGTTGACCGGCGGTGATGCCCTCTCCCACAAGGGGAGAGGGCGCATCAACCGGCATCGCGGGAATTCGTTGTTGCACCATCATTCCGCGGCCTCCGCGATCGGCACGGCCCCACCGAGATCGACGACCCGGAGCGTGGTGCGGATGCGCTGGGTAGTGCCGTCCTGGAAGCGGATCACGGTGTCGACGGGAATGTCGCTCTTGCCGCCATAGATCGCGTCGATGATATCGGCATATTTCTCGTTGATGACGCTGCGGCGAACTTTTCGGGTGCGGGTCAGCTCGCCGTCATCGGCGTCGAGCTCCTTGTAGAGCAGCAGGAAGCGCGAGATGCGCTGCGCCGGCGGCAGCGTCGCGTTGACGCCCTCGACCTCCTTCCGCAGCAGCGCATAGACCTCGGGGCGCGAGGAGAGGTCGGTATAGGTGGTAAAGGAGATGCGGTTCTTCTCCGCCCATTTCGAGATGATGGAGTAACGGATGCAGATCATCGCGGCCAGCGTGTCGCGGCCGGCGCCGAGCACGACGGTCTCGGCGATGTAGGGCGAGAACTTCAGCTTGTTCTCGAGATATTGCGGCGAGAAGCGCTCGCCGCGCGAGGTCTCGGCAAGATCCTTGATGCGATCGATGACGACGAGTTGCCTGTCCGCGTTGAAGTAGCCGGCATCGCCGGAGTGCATCCAGCCGTCCTTGATATCGGCGACCGAAGCCTCGGGATTCTTGTAATAGCCGAGGAACATGTTGGGATGGCGTACGACGATTTCGCCGACGCCGTTGACATCAGGGTTGTCGACGCGGATCTCGATATCGTCGGCCATCGGCACGCCGGTCGTATCAGGATCGACCTTGCCGGCGGGGTGCAGCGTGTAGGCGCCGAGCAGTTCCGTCTGGCCATAGAGCGTGCGCAGCGGCACGCCCATCGCCTGGAAGAACTTGAAGGTATCCGGTCCGAGCGCGGCGCCGCCAGTCGCCGCCGAACGCAGCCGCGTGAAGCCCAGGCGGTCGCGCAGCGCGCGGAACAGCAACTGGTTGGCCAGCATCGAATGCTTGCCCTGCGCCAGCGCCGAAAGCCCTGTCTTCATGCCGATGTCGAACATTTTCTGTTTCAGCGGCGAGGAATCCATCACGCCGGCGCGCACATCGGCAGCGATCGATTCCCAGAGCCGCGGCGCGAACAGCACGAAGGTCGGCGCGATCTCGCGGAAATCGTGCATCATGGTCTCGGGCTCTTCGACGAAGTTGACTTTCATCCGGCAGAGCAGGCCTTTGCCGAGCGCGTAGACCTGTTCCATGATCCAGGGCAGCGGCAGCACCGAGACGTATTCATCGTCCGGCCCCTTCGGGTCGAACGCCAGATAGGTCGCGCAATGTTTCAGCACGCGTCCCGCCGCCAGCATCGCCAGCTTGGGATTGGCCGTCGTGCCCGAGGTCGTGCAGAGGATTGCGACATCCTCGCCGCTTGTCTCGTTCACCAGCCGGTCGTAGAGGCCGGGCTCGCGCGCGGCGCGGTCGCGGCCCATGGTGACCAGCTTCTCCGCTTCCATCAGGCGCGGATCGTCGTATTTGCGCATGCCGCGCGGATCGGAATAGACGATGTGCTTGAGGTTCGGCGCGCGGTCGGCTAGCGCCAGCAGCTTGTCGACCTGCTCCTCGTCCTCGGCGAATACCAGCTTGGCCTCGCCATAGCTGAGCAGATAGGCCGCTTCCTCGTCCAGCACGTCGCGATAAAGGCCGAGGCTCATGGCGCCGATGGCATGCGTCGCGATTTCCGCAGCGACCCAGTCGGGGCGATTGTCGCCGATGATGCCGATGACGTCGCCGCGCCTGAGACCCAGTTCGATCAAGCCGAGGGCGAAATCATGGACGCGCGTCTGGTAGTCGTTCCAGGTGAAGATGCGCCACAGCCCGAGATCCTTTTCGCGCAAGGCAATTTCGCCGCCATGCTCCCTCGCGTTGAGGCGCAGCAGTTTCGGAAAGGTATCCGCCTCGGCGGCGCGTCCGGCATAGTCCATCATGCCGCGCTCTCCCGCGGTGCCGGCTTGTCGTCGGGATCGACCAGAGCCTCGTCCTCTTCGCCGAGATAGGCGCGCTTCACATGGGGATCGGCGAGCACGGACGCCGGATCGCCCTCAGCGATCTTGCGGCCGAAATCCAGCACCATGACGCGGTGGGAGATGTCCATCACCACGCCCATGTCATGCTCGATCATCATCACGGTCATGCCGAACTCTTCGTTGAGATCGACGATGTAGCGCGCCATGTCCTCCTTCTCTTCGAAGTTCATGCCGGCCATCGGCTCGTCGAGCAGGATGAGCTGCGGCTCCAGCGCCATCGCGCGGGCGAGTTCGACGCGCTTGCGCAGGCCGTAGGGCAGGGTGCCGGCGGTCGCCTTGCGCACCGACTGCAGGTCGAGGAAGTCGATGATTTCTTCCACCTTGCGGCGATGCTCGAGTTCCTCGCGCCGGGCGCCGGTCAGCCAGTACAGCGAGCCGGTGATGAAATTGTTCTTCAGCAAGTGGTGCCGCCCGACCATGATGTTGTCGAGCACGCTCATATGATGGAACAGCGCCAGGTTCTGGAAGGTGCGGCCGATGCCCAGCCGTGGTCGCGCGTTCGGGTTAAGGCCGGTGATGTCCTTGCCGCGGTAAAACAGTTTGCCTTCGGTCGGCTTGTAGCGGCCGGAAATGCAATTGACGATGGAGGTCTTGCCGGCGCCGTTCGGGCCGATGATGGAGAACAATTCGCCTTCGTTCACGCCGAAGGACACCTCGGTCAGCGCGCGGACGCCTCCGAAGCGCAGCGATACCCCGCGCACTTCCAACGTATGAGCCACTCATTCCCTCCAGATGCGGCGCTTGGGCAGCGCTCTTTATCTTGCGTTTGCAATGTCTAATGCCTGCAATTGCATGAGCGATCCTACATCGGCGGTGACGGGCAGGCCATCCGACTATCGGTGTCGGCGGTTGCCCAGCATCACGCGCGGTAGTGTCGCACCCCGCCAGCGCGCCATTGGCTGCACGTGCCGAGGTGGCCCTCCTTAGGGCAATGCGATAGTTTGAAATGTCTTTTGCCTGACAATTCGTCGGGAAATTTTGCCAGGCTGCGCTTCTGTTGCGGTGCAGCAAGGAAGCGATGGGGATGCGACGGTCGATGCGGTCATGATTGCTGCGGAATATCTCAAGCGCATCGCGGCCTGGTCGCGTGAACTGAACGAGCGGGAAATCGAGGCCGCGCGCGCCGGCATCGTGGAGAAATTCTATCGCGCCAACGAGCATATCTTCATGCGCGGTGATTCCTTTGACTACTGGACCGGCGTTGTGACGGGCCTTGCCCGGATGAGTACCGTGTCCAGTGGCGGCAAGGCGGCGACCTTCGCCGGCCTCACGGCGGGTGCCTGGTTCGGCGAGGGCTCGATGCTCAAAGGCGAGCCGCGCCGTTACGACGTGGTCGCGTTGCGGGACACGCGGCTGGCGCTGATGGATCGCGCTACCTTCTTCTGGCTTTTCGAGAACAGCGTCGCGTTCAACCGCTTTCTGGTCCGGCAGCTCAATGAGCGGCTCGGTCAGTTCATCGGGGCGCTGGAACACGGCCGTACGCTGGATGCGACCGGCCGCGTGGCGCGCTCGATCGCCTCGCTGTTCAATCCGATTCTCTATCCGGACATGACGCGACATCTCGAGATCACGCAGGAAGAAATCGGAGCGCTCTCCGGCATTTCGCGGCAAAATGCCAACCAGTGCCTGAAGCGGCTGGAGAAGGAAGGCTTGCTGCGGCTCGAATATGGCGGCGTTACCATCATCGAACTCGAACGCTTGCGCCATCATGGCGATTAGACCGCTAAGAGCCTGATTTCAAACGGCTTTGGTAATGGACTTGGCGGGGGTCGAATGCTATGGCCTGCGCGAAGGGCACGTTTGGAGAAGCTATGGCGGCTCAGGATTCACAGCGGCGCGTGGCGCTGATTACCGGCGTCACCGGCCAGGACGGCGCCTACCTTGCCGAATATCTGCTTGGCCTCGGCTATGAGGTCCACGGCATCAAGCGGCGGTCGTC
>NZ_LLXZ01000231.1 GCF_001440395.1 Bradyrhizobium jicamae
ATCAAATACTTGATTCACGGCCTCAAGGACTGCGACCGCTTGACTCAGTAGTGCTAGCTACAGACATGGACTGATTTTCGGCATCGGCTTCATCGCCGCGCTCGCGGCGCTGTTGTTTTCTCTCTCGAAGACCAAGCAAGATGCGGCTATGGGAGCCGGCAAAGAAGCGCTTTCGTGAACAAGCCGACCGAAAATCACAATGATGTGCAGAATGCAGGAGTCATGATCATGGTGAAACTGTTCGGAAGTGTCTCCGTACGACGACGAGATGGACGTCGAGCTGGGCTGGCACGTTGGCCTCGATGTGACGCAAAAAGGCGAGGAACTCCCGATGGCGATGGCGGGGTTTGCATTGGGCGATGACCACGCCGTCGAGCACATTGAGGGCGGCGAACAGCGTGGTTGTGCCGTGGCGCTGGTAGTTGTGGGTGACGCCTTCAATGTAGCCGAACCCCGTGGGAAGCATGGGCTGGGTTGTTCGAGGGCCTGGATTTGGCTCTTCTCGTCGACACAAAGCACCACGGCCTTGTCGGGTGGATTGAGATAAAGCCCGACCACGTCGCGCAGCTTCTCGACGAAGAAGGGATCAGTCGAAAGCCTAAAGCTACGGGTGCGGTGAGGTTGCAGACCGAAGAGTTGAAACAGGCGATGAACGGTGCTCTTGGCAATCTCGGTCTCCTTAGCGAGGGCGCGCACGCTCCAAGTTGTTGTTGTGTTTTCCCTGCGTGTCTTTCTCCTTCGAAACCAAGGGTGCCCGGCAACTACGTCGACGATCGTGCCTTCACGATGGGACTGTGGCGTAGGCCGAAGCTGATTCCGATCCAGCTCGCGCCCGCCACGATTAGATCGACGCCGAGAAACAGGCCCAGAATATAAACACTGTTTATCGGCCAACTTGCTAAGATCAACGATCCAACCAGCAGAGTAACCACGCCGGATATCGCCAGCCAGAACCGGGGCGTTGCGCGCTTCATGCTGAACGCCAGGATCAGGCGCATGATGCTGGCGGCGACCAGCGATACGCCGAGGGCCAGCGTAAGCAGCACAGCGGCGAGCGTAGGATTATCAAATGTCACAAGCCCCGCGACGATGTAGAGCGCACCCAAAAGAGCGCATAGCAAGAACTTGCCCCAGGTCTTAACCTGGAAAGCATTAATCATTTCGGCAACGCCGGCGACGATCATCATCACGCCAACAAGCAGCACACTCGCCACCGTCGCGAGCGCAACGCTACCGAGCGCCACGAAGCCAGTGATCAGATAAACTACGCCGAGGGCGAAAACCGAGCCCCACTTCGGTAGCGAAGCGGTGCCCGGACCAGCTCGAAGCTGCCGCACGATATCAGACGAGCTTGTCATGGAGGTCTCCGGTGCCAAAGCTGCGCCGCAGCATGGCGCGCCTAGCCGTCGCTTTTTTGCGATCAGGGTTGGGCTTGCGGGTCGTTGCGAGCAGCCGACTCAGCGTGCCCATCTATATACTTGCCTGCTGGGTGCCATCCGCATCTCCTCTCTTCGGGCTTGGACCGCATCCCAGGTCGTGGGAGGACCACATTACTAAGCCCCGCGACGCGGTGTCGTAGGCGAAGCAATTGGCGTGCCACGCTTTGCGAGCCGCGCGTCGAGAGCGAAACCAGTTTCTTCGTGACGCGACCGTGAAATCGCGGCCTGTTCATGGCAGCTTGCCGCCAAACGTCTTAAGTCCGACACGCATGAACGCGACAGCATGAACATCTTGCGCGTGACGGCGATCGGCCTAACAGCATTCTCGAGGGGGTGGTATGCGTGCCCACACGACGGAGTTGATAAACACGAAGACCGAAAGCTGTCATCCATACGGCACACTAGCCTCCTCAGAGCCACTGGTTACAGTCCTCCCACGGCTGAGCACTCCAGAATCGAGATGGGGAGTGATGACGCCCTCGATATCGTGAGGCTTCTGCCCGTGTTGCATAGTGCCTGTGGTGAACGAGCCCCCGTCGAGTGTGGGAAAGAGGAAACAGTTGTCGGGCGAGTGGCTGATTGCTCTCGGGAAATTATCGCGGTCCGCATTGGCCGATTTCAGATATGCGACATGGCAGCTAAAGCGCCATCCTGTCGCTCTCCAAGTGATTCCCTCTCCTTTGGCACGGCAAATGCAGGTCTCCTGCAACGCGCGCGGCCTGAGGAGAAATCATCCTATGATCACGCGAATGGACCGCTCACGGAAGCTCAGGCCTACTCGGCGGCCGCAGCCACGTCCTGATGGACCGGTCGAAGCAGCGCAATTCGACGAACGGCGTTATCAACCATCGCAATGGTCTACGGCGATGGGTTGAGCTCGGCGATTCTTGTTTGCAATGGAGAAGCATCATGTCCAGAGTCACAGACGTTCTTGTTGCCTTTGATACGGAATCCATTCTTCAGAAGTACGCGAATCCGAGCAGAAGACCGGACAGCCCCACTCTCATTGATTTCCGCTATGTCTACATGATCACCAATCAGGACAACGTGATCAATGGACAAGCGGGCGGCGAGCTCGACCTGAAGGCCCAGGTCGGGGATTTGATTCGTTGGCGCGAGACCAGCCTCTCCCTTGGATTCGAGAAGTCAGTGATCTTCTACCGCTTTATCGGAAACGTAGGGAACGAGCTGATTTCGACGCCGACCCCGCGGAAGGCGGAGGCCTCGTTCGCGCATCCCAATCCTAGCAATCCATCCGTGCCGACATGTCAGAAGATCGCCAATTACTATTGGTCCTCGGAAACTTTGGCTATCGGACGAGTCACCTACCATTTCAACTTCATGGTCGTCGATCGCAATTGCAGCGCGCTGGGATACTTCTCGTGGGATCCGTTCATCAGCATCCACAATTGATGCGGATGATCATCAAGGCACCGAAGGAACCGTGCGACGGCGCAACGGCCATGATCCCAACCACCGTCGACTCCGAGGGTAGCATGAAATGGTAGGTGCGGAGCTTGCGGTCCGGACGCGTGCCGACCTCACCCATCGTCCCTGGCGGATCGGCCTTCTCGACCAGCTGTCGCTTTTTCGCGTCGCTCTCGAATGAGACCAATCCACCGTCAGCACCATCCAGTTCGGCCGGCCCTCAAGCACTTGGCAAGCTCCGCGGTTGCCGAGCATCCCACGGTCGGGAGGAAGGGAAACAGCAATGGCCAGACCCTCAACGAAGAGACAGCGCTCCGAGCCTCACGTTGCCGTTCTCATCATTGTCGACGCAGAGACACTGCTGTCACGGTATCCGAATGTCAGTCTCTCGCCAGACGCGCCCGTACGCGTCGACAGTGAGCATCTCTACGTCCTGGCCGCGCGCGATGGCGGGCCGCTCGGGAGCAATGACGGCCATCTCGATCTGGCCGTTACGCCTGGCGTCCATCTGCGCATCCGTGGAAATGCCCTGGCCTTGAGAGGTGAGCATATCGTCGTGTTTTATGGGATCGCGCAGGAACACGCTGATGTCCTTTCCCCCTTTGAGCTTGTCCTGCGCCAAGCCTTGACCATCGCGACGCCCAACTTCGAGAATTTGTTGCAGCCGGACAACCAAAGCATCGACGACCATTTCTGGCAGAGCCAAGTGCTGGCCGATGGCGTGGCGGCTTGCGATCTGAACTTCATGGTCTTGAGCAAGGCCTGCTCGGTGCTAGGTTACTTCCGATGGCGTCTCCACATCAACATCTCGGGTCTCAGGGAGGTGCCGTAGTCGGGCCGCTCCGGGCGCGGCCGTTCAATCCCGAACTCGGCTGGGAGTTCTGTGAGAACTCCTGGAATAGCCAATTCTCGGGATGTCGCTCGGCCCGTTTGATAGGGGTTCGTTCGGACACATTCGGTCAGAGCAAAAGCTTACGTTCGGACAAAGGCGCGCGCTGTTGCATGGCGTGCGCAATCGGTCCAAACATCGTCGGCGCGGCGGCCATCTTGATCTTTACTATCGCTGGGACCGTGGCCCGATTATCGAAGCGGCCTGCACCCTCGGAACGATCACGGCCTGGAATGCGACGCGCAAACGCAGTCCCTCCCCCGACGGCCTCGATGTCGAAAACCGCACCCGGGTAACGCTTCAATTCAGCCAACCGCTCATTCTCAGCGAAGCCTTGCGCGTTCGGCATCTGCTCATGGTTCTGATGGAGCTCCTGGCGCAAGGCCGGAAAAAGTTACCGATATTCGGCTGCGGCATACCGGCCTCACCGAAGGCACGCAACTCGACTTCTTCGCAATGAGCGAGGAGCGTAAAGAGGTCGAGGACCTCATGCCGAGCGACGCGTTGGTCAATGGCGGCCTCCACGAGGAAGAATTTACCCGCGTGCTCATTGCCTGGATGAACAGCACGGCAGAGCGTAGCGCGGCGCGACGACGGTTCATCGACAACTTCCGTCGCGCCCGCAGCTTCAACACCGATAGGTTCGTCGGCGCCGCCAATGCCTTCGATGTTTTGGCGGCGACGGACTTTGTCAACCAGGGCGCGTTGCCGCCGGAAGTCGGATCTTTGCTCGCCGGGCTCGAAAAGGAGATCAAGGAGAAGGCCGAGAGCAGCGCCGCCGTAAACGAGTATCGCGAACGCTTGCTGAACAATCTCGGTCTCATGCGCGGCCTTAACCTCCGGGGCAAGGTCTTGCAGCGCTGGTCATCGGTGCCCTCTTGCATCACAACGCGGCTCTGGGATGCCCGAGGCCATCGCGCACAGCGTGCGGGCGCGGAACTTCTTCGTTCACGGAACGCCAATCAACATGGCATCGGAGGATCTTTATAGCTTGGCGTCGTTCTTCACCGACACGCTCGAATTCGTCTTCGGAGTTTCGGAGTTGTGCTTCTGTGGATGGGATGCCGAGCGCTGGATCAAGGAGGGCTACCACGCCAGCCGGTACAAATGGTACATCGGCAACTTCCGCGACTATATGAAGCGCTTGGAAGCTGCCATCGCCAAGGGCAAGCCGCCCGCCAAATCCTGACGTAGGCGGGCTTCTCGAAATCCGTATCGTATGACGGGTAATACGCCATTCGCGCTAAAATGGACGAAAACCGATTCGCGACGGCGCCGCCATGCCATTGGACCATTACGTTTCTCAAGTTCACCTGCGGAATTTCTACTCGCCGGTTCTTCAGAACCGGATGCATGCTGTCCGGAAATCAGACCTCAAGGCGTTCACGCCGCGGTCGCGCTCCCTAGGGAACTGCGGGAAGCGCAACAGATCAATAGTTTAGCGACAAGTTTGGGGAAGTCAGCCCCCATTGATCTTCAATGCGTTTCAGACGCGCGCCCCAAACCTGAGCGTGCGCGCCATGCCGATGCGCCAGGCCCGTTCGCCCAAGCCATTGACGACGCTGGAGATGATCCACCCGATAAAAGACGACGCCCCGCCGCGGGAACGGCAGGGCGCTATTCGTTCGTCTGGGATGCTGCAGCTTCGACAAGATACGCTACCGTACCGCTTCTGACAAGTGCGGTGCTGCGATGAGCGGGCCCAACATGAAATGGGGGCGCGCGGAAAAGCGTAAACCCACGCAGTTCGCCAACACCCGCTTTCCTCGAGATGAACTTGGAAAGGCCGCCAAGGCCGCTTGGATCGCATGGAAGGCGTCCCTGACGTCTCAACAAAAGCGCCAGCTCAACAGAGGAGCAGAATCGTCAGCGCCGCAGCGCTGACCGAACAATCACGCGTTCGGTCGGCCGTGGCGCCATGTTGTGGTGCTCGGTGGTCCCGCCTCAACACATCGTTCCGGTCAACCGTCGCCAGCGACGAGTTTGATCCTGACTTTCCCCGTCACCGGCCGCTCGGCCGCCGATAAACGACAGCACGGTGCCGGCGCCTTCCACCGGCAGGTTGTCGATCACTTGGATCGAATAGTCCCGCCCCGAGGCGAGCATATCGGGGCGACACGTTCGGCGGGATTTTTCTCCGGGAATTCGGCACGCCTCATTCTGATGCCGGAAGGTGACTCCTCAACTCGGACTTTCCGACCGCGCCTAGGCTGCCATGCCGAAGCGACAATCACGCCGCCGGTTTAATCCGGCAGAACCCCGCGATCCCAGGCATTGGGAAGGGAGAATGGCTGGCCCCCGTAAAGGGCAGCGTGGCTATACCGAACGGGAAGTTGGTGTTCTCAAGTCTGGGCTCCGCTGCCCCGACGTGCGTCCCGTGGAGGGAGGGAGGACAGGCGGAAAGCGGAACTATGCCTAGTCCTGGTGATGATGCCTGAGCCCGGACACCGTCCCTCCAGCCGATACTTTCTCGGCCACAGCGGTGCGCACCTCGAACCGTCCATGCGACCACTCCCCGCGCCACGATGAATCGACCAGAAACGGCCGGTTTGTCGCGGCGGAAGATCTGACGATACTACCTTTCCGCCCGAGACCTGGTTCAGCAGCATCGACTGAAACGGCTCTGGCGCGGGGCTAATGGCGCCAGAGCCGTCCCTTAAGACGCGCTCTTTCGAGCGCCGAACCATTATGCCGGGATAAAGCGGCAAATCCGTGTGCGAGGTCCGATTCCCTACCCTTACTTCTACTGGGACGACCTCCCGTCTCGCTGCCGGCTTAGGCCTAATCTGCTGGAGGGTGAGCCAGCGCTAAGCCTTCGCGCGAGGTGGCATCAATGCGAGAAAAGAGCCATTGCCAGCAGAGCAACAGAAAGCATGCTCAAAGCAACTGCTACAGCAATTACAATTCGGTCCTTCACCCCTTCCGAATAGTACAAAAGCTCAGATTATGGACCCCCCAAACAAGGTGGTTAGAGCCCATCTGTTTTTAGCACCGTAGTATTACTGGTCACATCGCAAACAGCATGATGCCGATCACGCTGACCGCAAGAATCAGCGTGGCGAGGCCCACTACGTGTACCCAGTCGATCCCGGCCATCGGGCAACGGTCGGCCCGCTCAGACCGGTACCGTTGATCCAAATCAACGGTCTGCTTGCCGTCGCGCTCTTTGAGCAGCCGGGCTAGATCACGCAATTGGATCGGTCACGAACCGGCAATTGCGACAAGAGCCGCCCGGACGATCACCGGGCGGCTCGCCGTACATCCACCGTAGGGCTTGTTGAGAAAGTATTCGCGGTTGCCCAGCGCCTTCTCGGCGTACTGGTCAATCGCGACGATGATCGCCTGGACGTGCTGATCCGGTGCCATGCGGCCGGTCAGACACCCGCCTGCGATCAGGTTGGCAATGGCAAACAGAAGGATGAGGCCGGGCTTCACCGTTCAGCTCCGCGGCGGCTGGCCCGGCGCGCGACGCTTTCCGGACGGCACACGCCGGGCCTTGCCACCGCCGGTCACCCCCGGAATGGTCTCTTCACGCTTACGAATGGTACGTGATTTCCGTTTGATCCAGATCAACGCAGGGCCTCGAACGAGAGCAACGATCAACCTATGGCGCGGACCGACTGGACGTTTGCATTGTCCATTGCCGCCACG
This sequence comes from Bradyrhizobium jicamae, assembly GCF_001440395.1. Taxonomy (GTDB): domain Bacteria; phylum Pseudomonadota; class Alphaproteobacteria; order Rhizobiales; family Xanthobacteraceae; genus Bradyrhizobium; species Bradyrhizobium jicamae. The sequence goes on from NZ_LLXZ01000231.1 coordinate 7,408, forward strand.
CTGGGCCTAGCGGTCGGCGCGATTATCATCCTGTTTGCCGCGACCGGCGCCAACGCCACGCCGATCGCGCCATCCGTGGCGCCGACGTCAAGCGTGGAACAGGTCGGCTGGGTCTGCAACCCCTGGGGACGTTTCTGGTGGCAGCCGAATGACTATCGTCGGCATAGGTACTGTCGATATCGATTTGACGGCGATGACTGGCCTCGCCGCCACGACTACGGTCCACGTTATTGGGGTCCCGGTTACAGTTGGGGCGACGGTCACGGCGGTTGGCGTCGCGGTTGGGAACGATGACAACGAGCAATGAGTCCCTGCGTGACCGGCGGTCCCCCCTCCCGCTACGCCGTCAAAGCCAGCCTAATGAATGAAAAAGGCCCAGCGCTTAGGCCGGGCCCTATCTCAGTCGCAACCTCGATCGGTGCATTGATCGGCGCTAATCCCCGCGTTCGCGCTGCATGCGCCCCTCAGTTGCCCAAGCCTCAACGCGATCGATCCAAAGGGAACCGCTTCCCGAGCAATACTCAACGAGCGATTGGACGGTCGGCTCCGTTGTCCGCCCCTTGCGCACAGCTCGCATCGCCGACCGGACGAGCCGCTCGATCTCGAGACGCTTAGGTACGAACCCTGCAACTTCATCAGGGACCAGCGAGTCTATATCGTCCAGCAAATCTAAGGTGAGTGCCAATTGCACGAGCGCACCGTCGAGGCTGCTCGCCTCAGAGAAGCTAATCATCCTCTCAACTGCGGTGCGCCACTCTCCGAACTGACGCGCAGCATTGCGGCTCGGGTCTTCCATAGACTTGTCGCGATATTCCAGCTCCGCGCCGTCGTCGGCATCAACTAGAACCAGAAGATGGCGCGACAGCCCGACAACTGGATCCGATGCAACTGCAGCCGTTGAGTAGCCTTGGGTATTTTGAGACGAGCGACGTTGCGGCGTGCTATTTGTTCGGATGGCCTTGGGCATGGATCACTCCTTGGCTGGGGTTAGAGCCGGGGCGGAAGTTCGCGCTTCCCCTCGGCTTGCAATTTCTGTAAACTGAAATTATGAAGAAGTCAATTTCTGTAAACAAAAATCCGGTGGGCCGACCCAAGAAGAAGGGCGGCTCCTATCCGGTCAGCGCCGTGCGGCTTCCCCCTGCTACAGCGGAGGCCGTGGACAAATGGGCTCGTCAGCAGGAAGACGCCCCGGTCCGCTCCGAAGCCATCCGCCGGCTGGTAGAACTGGGATTGAAGGTAAAAAAGTGAACGATCGGGACGACTTTGAGGAGGCAGACGCGGCAGCCGACGCGTCACTCAAGTACGCCCGCAGCCTACCTCCGGGCGCGGCTCGCTCTGAAGCTTTTAAAGAAGCTAGTAAACTGCGGAACGCTGCCGACCGATTAAAGCCCCCCAGTTTCGCGCCACGCGGTCGCCGACCCAAATAAGACAGGACGTGATAAGGCCATTGCTCTCAAACTATCCGCCGGCTGTTGATGAAGGTGAGATGTGAGCACAAAGGACAGACTGGAAGAAATTGCATCGGCCGTGAGAGCGCGCTGGCACACACCAGCCGAGCCTTCCAAAACCGCGCCCACGCCGGGAGAGGATGCCGCCGCCGAACCGCCGGCACAAATTCAATCGGTCTCGCCATTGGCTGCTCTCGATTTGGACACAGCAATCCGTCTTCGATGGTCGTTGCGCGACATCAAAGCCAAGCGAACGAAGCTGACGCCCGTAAACGCAGAAGACCTGAACACTCTAACCGAGCTAGGATTGGTTGAGCTTCGCGGTGACGGGCCTGCCCTCACCAACGAGGGCCATCGACTGCTTGACCATTGATCCTACCAGGCCCTTTCGAGCCGCTTCGACTCGCCGAAACGTAGAGACGTCGATCCTGCTCCTTGCTGTTGGATCGAATATGGAAAAAGCGGCCGCCTATGCGATCTCGGCCTTCATCGTCGGCTTTGGTCTTTGGATCCTTATTGCCGGCCTGAGCTCCGGTGTACGCTTTATGGATTTGCGCTGGTCTCATCCCCATCGTGATCGGGCTCATCAGCGCTTCCGGTCCCATCTAAAATCCGCCCTCCTTTCTGGGCGCTTCCGCCGTGCCTAACCCCCACAACCGGTCGGCATTGGTCTTTGTGTCCAGCCAGGTCATGCCGCTACCGTCGGCCAAGGGGTTGTCCAAACTGAAACGCTGGTCTCCGTAAACTCGGGGCCGCCGACGCTGATCTCGCAAGAATTCACCGACGCGTACCGATGCTTCGGAAAGCTTCAACCACCCTTCGCCGATTGCGATGAACATTCTCGACATGACGTCGTCCCGCTCGTGCTCGTGCAAATGGGCCGTCGCTCTCCGCACGGCTTCGTAGGCATCTTCTCCATTGTTCTGCGTCAATGACGGCGCGGCCGTAAGCCGCTTCGCCCGCCAGACCTCTCTCAGGCGTGCGGCAAGATTTGCTCGGGAGAGCGTGTAAATCCGATTCCCAATTTTCGGATTCTTTCTGAAGAAATTTCGCAGCGCTGGTTGGGATGATGCGGATGCAGCTGCGGTCAATGTTGCACCATGATGAACCGCCACCACCACTGCCCTCACCTGCTCTTCTGTCGGCAGACGCGCGCGCTTGGCGTTCTTGTTGCAGTCCCTGCATCGCCTCACGAGGCAGTTGCGTTCATTTAGAACGTAGAACGTATTTTCCAAGGTGCGAACATGGCCGTTGGCGCAAGTCGCTGCGTTGCGACGGCTCTCGGCAGAGCGCTCCCGTGCGTATTTTAGATTGACTGTCGTCGTTCGTATGCCGGCCGCCTTCTCGTTCTCCTTTGCCAACCGCAGGGCCTCAGCGCCCCATTCCGGATACGCCTTGCAATGGTTGCGGAATTTTCCAGGCGTGACAATAATCACGTTCTCCTTGCTGCAGCCGAATATTCGCCTCAAGGTCGTTTTGCTCTTCAGAGCATCCATGCACCTCGTGGCCTGCGCTGGCGTCATTAGCCGGGAAAATCGGGCGTGGCTTGTCGCGAGATATTCCGCATTCACGTCGTCAACGCAGGCGCCGACCCTGCGGCAGTCGTTTTGATGAGGGCAGATAGCGCAGCATTGCAGTTGTTCGCTTGGCATCGGCATCTCCCGTTGAGCGCGTGATTGCGCCGGCAAATGCAGAGCCTGAGTCGCGGCTGGTCAATGGCTGAAGAAAGTTGATCCACCGTCCTTCTTGAGGCTCGCCTCCGGTGTGGCCCGTGAATAACCGGGATAAGCGCGGATCTGACGACTTCTTGGAGCGATATGACCACATCAAAGATCCGTGCTGATGCACGCGGACACTGGAGGTATCGATCATCTAGACAGCGGCGTCATGGGCAGCGGCAAGTGCATATATGATGCGGGCCCAGACACCAGCCCGCCGCAGCGTGTAGCAGGTCGTGTAAGGGGACCCGGCAAATCGCCGCCAAGGTGATTCTGGCGGCCTAGATGACTTCGTTTGCTGTTCTAAGTTGGTCCTCGCCCAAATTGGGATGCACGAACGGTAGTTGTCCGGAATTTCCTCAACCTGGTGATCGCTCTAATGTAACCATCGCGGCGGTTGTTGCATTCCGGTCCCGGTGTGGAAGCGCCAACAAGAAAGCGGAGGAGAGCGTGAGTCTGAAGCGCGAGTACCGAGAGCTAAAGAAGTTGCAAGAGAAGGCCCGTCAATGGGAAGGAAAGAGTTGTTTCCGGCGGTCGATTGAAAGGCAATCGGTGCGGCGAGATGTTTTTCTCTCAATTCCGCGACACATCACCTCCGAGCCCTGCCTGGTACGTGATCTCTCTAATAGAGGCGCTGGCATTCAGCTTAATGGACTCACGATTCTGCCGACCGAGTTCTCGCTTTCCTTCGATGAATTTCGCACCACCTACCCTTGTCGCCTCATCTGGCGACAAGGCGACTTCATCGGGGTGGCATTCCAAAACACGTGCCGCGCGGAGCCTGATCGAAGGTCCCTTGCGCTAGAGGGGAACTACAGCAAAGGGCGGCGAATGCGGCAGCAAGGTTGGCTCCTCTGGTGCTGGCTCAGGAAGTGCGTGTTCAGTCCGCCTTGCAGCGCTCGGAAGCGACCACTAATCACCTCGAACAACTGAGGGGCGCCAAGCGCGATCTGAGCTCGCTCATGGAGGAACTCCAATCCGAGGAACAGGCAAGGACCGAGCTGGGCATTGGAGTATTCGGCGACGACGCTGTCGACCGAGCGACGGCCGAAGAACGTCAGGGGCAACTGGCGTCGAGCGCAGAAGAGATCGCGAGGTTGAGGCAGCGGAAATGGTATTGGCGCAACCGGCTGAACGACGATTTTTTCACGCCTGGAGGCCCGCACGCCACTGCCATCTGGATGCGGGATCAAGCTCAGCTACAGTTGAACGCCGCAGCCCAAACGCAGACGACCATCGCAGCGGAACTCCAGGCCGCCGCCTCCTCAGTTCGCGAGCTTACGGAGATCATTCCCGATTTCGCCGAGGCCGAGTTGGCGGAAGCGATCCGTGGGACAGAGAGCGATCTGGTCGCGGCGGAGGAGAAGAGCCGCCGGGCGATGCAGGCTCGGCAAACTGACGAACAGCAATTGGCATCGTTTGACGTTGCGCTAACTGCGCACCGTCGGCCGCCAGTATCGGGTCATATCGAGGGCGACGGTCCCGGCCAAACGGTTGGCGGCCGCCAACGCGCGCGGCCGCAGGTCAAATGGCAATTTGACCGCATTGACCGTCAACGCTGTGCAATGCGCGAACAGCGCCGTGCGGCTGTCGTGATCGAGTTCGGCCACGAAATCCCACAGCCCGCTCGCGTCCCGGGGCATCTGCCTGGCCCAATTGGCGTAGCGATCCGACCACGCCTTGCCGGCCGGAGTGTCCTCGATTCCGACGCGCATGCGTGGCCAAATCCGTCTTCACAGGTTGGATGCCGACCACGTGGGCATCGGCCCCGACATAGAAGATTTTCGCGGCGAGCGCGTGGGTGACCGCCATGATCGCGACGTCTGGCTGCTCACTCAAATTGAGACGCAGCCCCCAAGGTGCGATGCGCGGTGAGGTCACGAACGAGCGTGTCAGACAGCGTCTGTTCCTCGTCTTCCTCCTCGTTTTCTCCCTCCTCCCCTTCACCATCGCGCCTGGCTTGATCGTTTCCTTCACTCTCCTCGTCGGGTGCCTGAGCGTCGCCTTCCTGACCAGCTTCGGCATGAGGTTTGTCGTCCTCGGGGCGGATGAAACCGCGTTCGATCCTGATGGTGCCGTCATGATTGAGGATCACGAACGCACCGCCGTGCGCCACATCCCCGGGATCGTAGGCCTGCCGTTTCGCTTCAAGCTGCTCGATTTGGTTCTCCAGTTCACCGAACCACGCATCCACCTCATCGGGCAGTTCGTCGGCCGTTTGATGCTGTTCGGTCAGCCGGTCGAACTCTTTCTTAGCTACATCAAGGGCGGTCTGATCTTCCGCCGAAAGCTCGACAGGATGCGGGTAGGCGCGATGCATGCCGTGGGCGTGCGGGAAGTCGAGATGGGGCTCCGTCCACTTCCACCCCTCAGCCGCTCGCAGGCCATCCGCCTCCCAAGCCTTGCCGTCACCAAGAGATCGAGCAGCGCCACATCTTCCAGATAGCCGCCGCTTTCAGATAGCCGCCGCGATCCTCGGTGAAGAGGTCGCGCAGAAAGAACCGGCCGGCCTGACATGTTGCATTCACGCCAAAATCCCGGCGCATCCCGCCCCATTCGGCCTATCGTCGCAAAACGTTACAAAGCGTCCTCCTGCATAACGTCCATCGCCTTGAGGACGTCAGCGATCTCGCTTCTCTTTTGCTTTTGCCGCTCCCTCTTGGCAGCACCGGTCTTTCTCGGATGCGCCACATGAGCGGTATCCCATGATAAGATCGCGTGGTCGTGACGCGCCCGTGGGTCCACGGTTGCCGTTGCCGGTCTTGAGACCGTTGCGGTTAAGTAGGCCCGCAGTCAGGTCGTCGCTGGCGATCCGAACCAGTTGCCGGATGGTTGCGATGTTGTCGTCGGAGGTGCTGCTACGCTGCCCCGTCGACGCTTCGGTAGCCGCATCTCGCGCGCCGCCCATGGCACAGCGCCGGATCGCGGCGCCGGCGTCTTCCATCCAGGACTCGCGCGTGGTCGCGAAGTCAGGTAGAGATTCTTTGCTGGCTTGAAAGGGCTGGATTGATGCACAAGAAAATGTCGGCAACGTGATTGGTTAGCTGCGAGTTCCTTTTAACCTCTCTTGATGATCGACTCCAGGATTGAAGAACCGCTCCGAGGTCACCATGCGACTTGCGCGAAACGCAGTGGAACTTCTCTTCGTCTCGATCGATGTCACTCCATCCGTTCTTGCTCGTCTCTTGACTCTTCTGACATCAGCCGAAGCGGATCGAGTGTTCCGTTTTCATTGTGATGAGGACCGGCGCAGAAGCATTATCGGTCGCGCCGCTTTGAGGTACGTTTTGTCGCGGCATTTGGGTGTCGAGCCGCAAGCCTTGCGTTTTGATCTGGGTGAGAACGGCAAGCCCTTTCTGCAGCAATCGGATATCCACTTCAACGTGAGCCATTCAGGCGAGATCGTCGCGATCGCGCTAGCGCCCAACCAAGTCGGGGTCGACATCGAGGCTGCGCATCACATTCCCGAAATGCCAGCGATAGCGGGGCGTTTTTTCTCGGAGAACGAGATGCAACGCGTACGCACCGCGATCGATCCGACCGACCAGTTTTTTCGTATCTGGACCATGAAGGAAGCAGTCTTGAAGGCTGCCGGACAGGGCCTCGGGCTCCCGCTCGATTGTTTCACTGTTCCAGCCTCTGCGCCGGCGCCGCGGCCCGTGATGCCCGTAGGTGAGCCGCCGATCATCTCTGGCTGGTTTGTTGTCCATTTAGAGCTCCCTGCCGGATACTACGGCGCGGTCGCAATGCACGGCTACGACTGGCGGGTGGTCACACGATGGCTCCCAGCGCGGAACCTAACCGCTGGAAGATAAGCCTCTTCGCTCCAGTACGTAGATGAACCACGGCGCGACCGTCATCTCGCTGACCCAGGAATAAGGCTCGTCAGCTTGTCCGAGCGGGCGGTACTCGGCTTGCAAGACCAGCCCGCTGACTTCAAACAGGTTCAGGTAGTCTTGATGAAACCAGACGAGGTCGACTACCGGCCGCGGATCACCGACGTCGGTCATGACGATACGGACCACCTCGCCGCTTTTCGCCACTCTGTTTTCGGGAAAGGCCTCGGTCGTGAACGACGCCCATTCCCGGCTGTATATTTCCGGCGTCGAGCCGAGCATGATGATCCGGCCGGCCGGCCGCAGCAGACGTCTCAAGCCTTCCAGCAAGGCGCGCCGGTTGGCAAGGTCGGGAATATTGTCGAATGCGAAAGCCGAAAGAACGAGGTCGAGCGATCCGGGCGCGAACGCACTGAAATCGCCGTTGGCGACCAGGCGATAGTCTCCATCCGGATCAGCTTGCTTGGCAGCTTCGATCATGCTCGGCGAGATGTCGATGCCGACGGTGTCGAACCTGAGCTTCTTGAGAAAGCGGGTCGAACGGCCGGCGCCGCAGCCAAAGTCGAGCGCCGCAGAGCCCTTTACATGGGCCGCGATTATGGTCGGGAGATCGCGGTAGGCGAGATAGTACGTACCGGGGAACTTCAGCCGCGCGTACGCCTCAGCACGCGCGGCATCGTCATAGACGTTGGAGAAGGACATTGGTTTGGCTCCTCACAGAATATCGGCGCGCCGCCCACGATGGCGGCACTGCTCCTCTCGCGCAAGCACCTGCCGGGCCGCTTTTTCGCGCGTCTCAATGCAGCAGACACTCCGTCTCTGACTCCAGCCTTTGGTTCAGGCCGTTGCCGCTCCAACAGTCGAACGGGAACCGATCTTGCCTCCCGACGGGCCGCAAATGATCGAGCCAGGTAGCGTCCGGGTCGCACGCGGCAACAAAGAGTGTGCGATCGAAGGCCGGATCGCGCGCCTGGAGAAAATCGCAGATCAGCACCGGCGAGTCCGGATCGGCGGCCCCGGCACGCGCCGGCAGTGCCGCCAGTTCGGCGGCCGCGCAGTCGTCGAGCAAGCTGCGCAGCGTGCACGAGCCGAGAATGCGCACCTTGCCGGGGAACGCCGACATTACCGGGCCCTGGGCAGTACGACCGAGGCCGGAGACGCGCGCCTGCGCCTGCCGATGGATATCGAACGCCCGCACCAGCGGCACCTCAAAATTCTTGCGCGCGCCGGTGTCCCGCTCGACGAACATGTAATAGGGAACAAGGCCGAGCCGCACGCCCGATCGCCACAGCCCTGCCCACGCACCCGGGTCGTCGTTCACATGGCGGATCAGCGGCGCCTGCATGCGTATCTGCGCGCCCGTGGCGCGGATGCGGCGGATGGCTTCGTGGGCGATCTCTGGCGCGAGTTCGGCGGCATGCGAGTAGTGCCCCATGATGGCGAGATGCCGCCCGGCGGCGACGACCTGCTCGAACAGCCGCAGGCAGTCTTCCGCATCGTCGTCCGACACGAAGCGATACGGCCACGAAGCGACCGCCTTGGTTCCGATACGAATCGTCTGCACGTGCTCGAGTGCGGGATCAAGCAACGGCTCGATGTACTTCCGCAGCACGGGCGCGCGCATCACCATGGGGTCGCCGCCCGTGACAAGCACGTCGGTCACTTCGGGATGGAACTTCAAATAGGCGACTAGGTCCGTGGCATCCTTGCGCGCGAACTTGAAGCTATCTATGTCGACGAACTGCGCCCAGCGGAAGCAATACGTACAGAAGGAATGACACGTCTGCCCTTGAAGCGGAAAGAACAGCACGGTCTCGCGGTACTTGTGCTGCAGGCCCCAGAGGGGCCGTCCTCCGACGATCGGCACGTTGTGGGTGAGCTGCCCGTCCGGATGCGGATTGAGCGCAAGCCTGATGCGGCGGACGGTCCTGGCTAGGGCTTCGCCGTCATTCTCGCGCAGGCATTGCTTCACCTCGTTGAACTCGTCGGCGTCGAGCATCTCGCGCTGCGGGAAGATCAACCGGAAGATCGGGTCTTCGGGGACCTTGGACCAATCGATTAGGTTCTCGGCCACGTAACGGTTGACACGGAACGGCAGTACCTGCGCGACGACCTGAATGGCCTCGCGCAGATCGCCGTCGAGGGCGGCCCATTCCGGCAGCTTGCCGATGTTGCGCCAGCCGATCGCCTGGTAACGGCCCAGGTTCATGAGAGCCTCCATAACGGGCTAGGCGTCGCGCGAGGCCACCTGGCGTTGGCCGATGAACGCCGCACCGATAGCGCCCCTGACCTGCGGATTGTCCACCACGTAAATGTCGGTCTTGAGCGCGTCGGCGAGCGCCCGCACGACGCCGGAATTAAGCGCCACCCCCCCACTCATCCCGACACGGCCGCTGATCGTCACAGTGCGCAGCAGCGAGGCCGCGCGCGCCGCGATTGAGTTGTGGACGCCGCGCACGATGTCTGGAATGGGCGTCCCGACCGCGACCAGGGAGACGACCTCGGTCTCAGCAAAGACCGTGCAAGTGTTACTGATGCGCACGATGTTCTGCGAGTGCGCGGACACCTCGCCGAGTTGGTCGAGCGGGACCCCCATCGCCCGCGCGGTGACCTCGAGGAACCTGCCGCAGCCGGCCGCACACTTGTCATTCATGGCGAAGTTCTCGACGTTCCCGTGTTCGTCGATCCGAATCGCTTTACTGTCCTGACCGCCGATCTCGAGGATCGTGCGGATCTCCGGATTGATGAGGTGCATGCCGAAGCCATGGCAGGTGATCTCTGAGAGGTGCTTGTTGGCGAACGTGACGTTCTCGCGTCCGTACCCAGTAGTGACAACGTAACCGACGTCGTCGCGCGTGAGCCCGGCCTTGGTGAGCACCTGCTCGTAGGTCGTCTCCGCTGCGGCGCGGTTAGTGCCTCCAGTCAGCACCACGTCCGACGCGATCACTTCCAGGCGATTGTTCATGAGGGCGGACTTCGTCGACAGCGAGCCGACGTCGATACCTACCGTGATCATGTTGTTGCGCCTCTACCTGCCTATTGCATCAACTCGAGAAAAGCGTCGACCCGGTTCTTAACGTGGTTGAACGCGTAGTTGTTGCGGTCGACCAGGTCGACATTGATCGTGATATGCTTAATCTTGCGCCTTGCGGCGAAGTCCCTGAGCATCGGACTGATGCCGGCGATGTTACGGCACCCCCACACGTTGACGATCACAAAGCCTTCCACAGAGAAGCGATCGCAGATCCGCTCCAGCTCGACCGACATCCGCTCCGCATTCCAGTGGTAGAGAATCGCCCGCTCGGCGATGCTGTGCAGCGAACGGGTCTCATCGAGGCTACGAAGATTAGCGTTCCACAGCGGCGCCCAGTAGAGGATCTCAACCTCACGGCTCATGTGGCGCAGCAACTCGTGTGTTTCTTCCGGGACCTGGCCGATCCATATAACGCGCTTGCCGCCGCCTGGTGCGGCCTTAGCGAGCTCGGCCGCGGCCTGGTACAGCGCCTTGCACAGGGTCACGTTCTCCCGCGCGCCGAAATAATTCATCCCGAAGATCTCCTGCAACTCACGCGAGATGCCGGGAAGCTTGTGGGTCTCGAGCAACGCCACCGTCTTGCGGTAGTATTCGCGGGCATCGTTTGAGAACGCGACCGCCCGCTGCAAGGACTCGGAACTCCCCTCGAGTCCTAGCTCCGCCGCCATCCTCTCCCGCATACGCTCGATCTGCCGAGCGACGTAGCCGATCGCATCCTCGTCGAACGATTCCGGGGTGTTCATCGCGATCACCGGCACGTCAAAGCGCTTCCCGGCGAGGCACATCTGCTTGGCGAGCCCCTCGCATGGTTGGTCGTTGGTGAGGACGACGTCTGGCGTCGGGTAACAATTGGCCAGCATCATGCCGTGTGGTCCGCGCAGGAACGAGCAGATGTCGCGTGACAGCCCCTTCTCTTGCGTCAGCTGGAAGATGCGGTTCACGTCGACCGACTGGGCGAGCATGATCGCCATCGATTCGATGTTCCACGGCATCGCACCCGCCGCGAACACGACTTCGGTGGGAAACTGCTCGGACACGTATGCGACCTTGGAAGTCTCGCGGTAGGCCTCCGCTAGGCGATGGCAGTTCATCACTGAGCGCATGCGGATGGCCTTGATCAGGGCGTCGGGGGCCGCAGCTCTATCGCCATGCGGCTCGCCCATAAGGCCGAGCAAGTTTTGATACTGTGCGGCGCGCTCTCCTTCGCGTCTTTCGGTTCTCACGGTGTCACCTCATGTGATTAGGGGTTCCAGAAAGGTCTGAATTCGCGTTCGCGTGCCGGCGATATTCGTCGCGTTGCGCTCGCCTTCAATGAACAGCACCGGGATCTTCTCGGCCTGCAGTCTCTGCAGGATGTAGGGGTATTCGTGCAGGTTGGTGTCGCAAAACTTGAGGACGTAGTAGATGACCGAGTCGACGCCGTAGGCTCGCACCAGTTCGAGCATGTGGCGCATCCTAACATCCGTATCGAGGCGGCGCGCGCTCGTGTGCTTGTCGAGATAGTAGGCGGCGATTGCCGCGACCGGCTCGGCGTCGGGATCGACGCGGCCTTCAAAGTATTTTGCTCCATTGCTGATGTCGGCGCAGATAGCCTCGGCGCCGGTCTCCTCGATGGTATCGATGATGCCCTGGTGATCGAAGTAGCTGCCGCAGATCATGACCCGATGCGGACGACGCTGCGGCAGTGAGTCGGCCGTATTGAGCGCGCCGAGCAGGGCCGCGGCGCGCTCATTGAACGCGTCCTTGAGCCCTGTGGTCGCCGCCTTGACAACCCCGATCGTCTCGCCGCCCGACAGCACCCGCCGCCCGCTGCGGGCATGTCGATCGAGCTCCTGCACCAGCGCGCGCGACCGGTTGCACGTCTCGATTGCCCGCCCGAGCGCATCGTGGACGATCTTGCGGTCATAGCGCCGCTCGAGCGTCGCGATCAGCTTGTGCAGTTGGCTCGCAAAGTAGGCTTTCGAAAGGTCGGTGGCATCCCCAGGCAGATCGAGATAATAGGCTGAGTGGCCGGGCACATCGCACGCCCACGCCTCGCACAACCGCTTGCGCATGTCGCAACCGTTGACGAACACGACGCCATCGGCGAAGTCGTGGACGCCGTCCATTCCTTCACTCAGGCAGCTCAGCACGTACGAGCAGTAGTTGGCGCTCAATCGCGCGGCGGCATCGTTCGTGTACGCCTGCTCGCCGGTGATGCGAAAAGGGATCGCTCCCGCCGCGAGAAGAATCTCCTCCGGCGTGTGGATCGACACGTATCCGAGCTTCGGTTCCGGGCGGGCGCGCAGCAGCTCGAACCGATTTCGGTGCAGATCGACAACGTCGCGAATGGCGTCCTGCACGTGGGTTGCGGTATTCATGACGCGGTCCCAGATGCCTCGAGGGCGTTAGAAATGGCAGAGATCGTCGGAGCGGACCGAATGCGGCAGAGCTCGGGTGCGGTGCCGAAGCTCGAATAGATGCGAGTCGTCAGCCGTGCGGCCGCCAAGGACGTCATGCCGAGCGCGGACAGGTCCTCGTCGGGGGAAATCGTTTCTAAGCCCAGCACGTCCTTGACGATCTCGGTCACCTCAGCGGCAACGAGCGGCGACGATACTGCGGTCGGCTCCGGTGCCGGTTCGGGCCGCGGCAACTGCTCGTGCTGTACGCGCCCCTCGAGATCGCGTGGGATCGCGCCGACCTGCATGTAGGTGGCAGGAATCATGGCCGGCGGCAACCATTGCGCAAGGTGGTGCTTCACTGCCTGAACGAACGACGGGACCGGCGCCGGCACCGTGCCGCGGACCACGATAAGGGCCACCAACCGCTCATGCAGCGGATCGCGGTCGTCGAATACCACGGCGGCGTCGTCGATGGCGCCGTTCGATCGCAACAGCCGCTCAATTTCGGGAAGCGACACGCGGTGACCATCGATGCTCGCCTCCACCAACGGGCCAGTCAAAGCGATGGTGCCGTCGACGAGCCAGCGCGCCAGCTGTCCGGTGCGAAACATCCGGCCTGGCGCCGCATATGGACAGGCCACGAATCGGCGCGACGTAGTCTCCGCATCGTTCCAGTAGCCGGCCGCAACACCGGAGCCGGCAACACAAAGCTCGCCGCTCACGCCGACCGGCAACAGGCCGCCATCATGGCCAAGGATCCGGATCTGCGACAACCCGGCCGGCTTGCCGATGTTGTTACCCGCCCCAGCGCCGCGCACCGGGAGGCACGTCGCCAAAACGGTGGTCTCGGCGGCGCCGGCGCATCGCACAACCTCGTACTTGCCCAGCCGCACCGCATGCACATGGCCGCCGTAGGTCTGCACAAAACGCAGCGTCTCGTTCTCGAAGCGCGACAGCCGCTCGCAAAGCGGCGCCGGCAGCCAGGCGTGGGTCGGGCCGATCCGCCGCAGAAAATCGTCGAGCAATCGCCCGTCGCGCGCGGTCTCGTCCGGCAGCATCGCGACCGCCGCGCCAGCGCCCAGGAACGGCCACAGCTCAAGGGACGACGCCCCGCCGGCGAGATCGCCGTATTTGACGCCGCGATCGTCCGGAGCGACGGCAAAGCAATCGACGTACCAGCGGCATCGCTCGCGCAAGGACCTCTGGTCGATCATGACGCCTCTGAGGACGCCATCGCGATCCGCGACGTACTCAACCAACGCAAGCGCCGCGCCGTCAGGCCGCCGATCGGGGCTCGAAGCGTCCGTCTCCAGCGCGTCCGCGCCCGCGATATCGACGAACGGCACGGCGCAGCTTGACCGGCGCGATCGCGCGTCGCCGAGGAGCAGCGCTGCACCGCTATCCGCAAGGACGAATGCGAGGCGCTGCTCGGGCCAGTCGCACCCCACCGGAACATACGCGGCGGACACCTTCCACGCCGCAAGGATGGCGACGATCATCTCAAACGAGGGCCGCGCCATGATTGCGACGCGATGGCCCGACTGCACGCCGGCCCGTGCGAGATACCGGGCCAACCGGTTGGCGCGCCGGTCGAGCTCGCCGAAATTCGCCTGCGTCCCGCCGCACAGGGCGGCGACGCGCTGCGGCGCGACCTGCGCCCAGTGCTCAAACAGATGCAACACGGTGGGGTCGTCATCTGCGGCTAGACTTGGGGGGTTGAACATTTCCAGGACCTGCCGCCTCTCGCCGTCGGTCGCCAGGGCGATGTCGCCCAGCCGCATGGCCGGATCGGCGACAATCTGCTCTAGAATGTGCAGGTAGCGGTCGGCGAGGCTGCACATGGTGGAGCGGCGAAACAGCTCGGTGCTGTACTCGATCTCGAACTCGATGCCGCTCGTTGATTCCAGCGCCCCTAGCGTCAGGTCGAACTTGGAGACGTGATAACCGGCATCCATCACCTCGACCGTGACCCCGGGCACCTGCATCGCCACAAATGTCTGGTCCTGCACCACGAATATCGTCGTGAACAGCGGCTTCCCGCCGCGCCGGAGCATCTGGGAGACCATCAGGTTCCACAGCGGGTATTCCTGATGCTCTAGCGTGCCGAGAACGCCGGCCTTCACGTCCTCGAGGAACTCGTCGAAGCGCAGCTCACAGCGAGGCCGACTACGCGTCGCGTGGGTGCTGACGAACATGCCGATCACGTCCTGCACGTCCGCCTGGTAGCGGCCGGACGTCGGCACGCCGACTATGACGTCCTCAGCGCCGCTATACTTCGAGAGCAGGACGTCGTAGGCGGCCAGCAGTAGCATGTAGAGCGTCACGCCGTGCCGCGCGCACAACGTTTTGAGATCGGCGTGAGTTTGCTGGTCTACCTCGAAGCGCAGCCGGCCTCCGGCGAACGAGAACTGCTCGGGGCGAGGATAGTCTGTGTCGAGCCGCAGTGGCGGCGGCGCGTCGGCAAACACGTCGACCCAGTATTTTTCATGCGCGCGCACCTTGTCGGACTTCAAGTGGCCGTCGAGCCACGCGGCGAAATCCTTGAACGTCGCTGCGGGAAGCGCCAGCTGCGCGCCGGAGTAGAGTGCTGCGATCTCCTTGTACATCAGCCCCATCGAAGTGCCGTCGCTGACGAGGTGATGCACATCGATTATCAGCACGTGGTCGCCGCCGCGCAGTGGCATAAGCGCGACCCGTATCAGCGGCGCCGTCGCAAGGTCGAACGGCCGGATGAAATCGCGCACCACCTCTTCGAGGTCCTGCTCGTCGCATTCGGGAAGGCGCTCGAGCGCGAGCTCGACATTTGGCACGACCTGCAACCTCAGTCGCCCCGCGACCATGCGGAAGGAGGTCCTGAACGCCTCGTGCCGCGTCGTCAGCTGCCGGAAGGCGGTCTCCAGCCGTGCTGGATCCAACTCGCCGCGGAGTCTGAATGCGAACGGCAGATTGTACTCCACGCCCCTTCGTGAGTTACACACCGAGTGCAGCAACGCTTGCGTCGGCGTGGTCGGATAGTGCAACGATGGTGGTGCCGGCTTGAGCGAAGGACCAGCGTGCGCCGCGATGTTCTCGAAGCAGCGGGCGAGTGACGCAACGGTCCGATGGTCGAACACGACCCCGAGCGCCAAATCGGCCGCGAACTCCTTGTTTGCCTTGGCCAGCATGATTGTGGCCTGCAGCGAATCGCCGCCAATCTCGAAGAAATTGTCGTCGACTCCGACGTGCTCGCGCTCCAGCACGCCGCACCAGATCTTCGCCAGCCGCCGCTCGATATCAGTGCGGGGCATCACCACGGCTCCCCCAACGTGGCTGCTGTCGAGCGCAGGCAGCCTGCTGAGGTCGATCTTGCCGCGCTTGTTGAGCGGGATGCTCTCCACCGCGAACACTTGCGCAGGCAGCATGTAGTCGGGCAGCCGCTTCGCGAGGTGCTCGCGCAGGCCGGCCGGATCTTGCTGGGCCTGCCAAACCACGCAGGCGCACAGGTGCTTGTTGCCGTCCCGGTCGTCGCGCGTGACTACGACCGCGTCCTTCACGGCTTCATACGCGAGGATCGCGCCCTCGATCTCGCGCGGTTCGATGCGGCAGCCGCGCACCTTGATCTGATTGTCGGTGCGGCCGACGAACTCGAGACTGCCGTCGGGCAGCCAGCGCACCAAGTCGCCGGTCCGGTACATCGGGCTGCCCGGCTCGAACGGATTGGCAACAAACTTCTCAGCCGTCCGCGCGTCATCACCCACGTAGCCACGCGCGAGTCCCGCCCCAGAGATACACAACTCCCCCGGGACCCCAATCGGCACGAGCACATCGGCGCGGCCGAGCACATAGGCCCGCGTGTTGAAGATGGGCCGGCCGATCGGGATGCGCTCGGATGTTTCGGTGACCATCGCGCTGGTAGTGACGACGCAGCTCTCGGTCGGCCCGTAGTTGTTGACGACGCAGTAGCCTGTTGGTCTAAACCGGCGCAGACGGTCTCCGCCGGTCAACAGGATTCGCAGCGAGGTGTTCTTGAGTTCGCCGAACAGCTCGCAGATCTGCGTCGGCAAAAAGCTAACGGTGATCGCGTTGTTCTCGAAATAGCGGTTGAGCCGCGGCAGATCGAGTCGGACGTCTTCGTCGATAACGTGCAGCTCCGCGCCCGTCTGCAGGTAGGGAAAGATCTCCCATACCGACGCGTCGAACCCGAAGCGGGCGAATTTGGCGGCACGGTCCGCCGCCGTCACGGCGAACGTCTCGTTGTGCCAGGTGCACAGGTTGTTGACCGAGTGATGCTCGATCAGAACCCCTTTCGGAGTTCCGGAGCTGCCCGAGGTGTAGATCACGTAGGCAGGATCGTGCGGTCCGACGGGGGCGTCGAGCGCGGAGTCATCTCCGTGGTAGGCGTCGGGTGCCTCGAGATCGATCACGGGGCGCGCTGTGTCCCGCCATTCGGCGCCGCCGGCGGTCACGACGACGCCGGTGCGGCTGTCGCTCATCATGGCGGCGGCACGATCGGGCGGGCAGTCGCGATCTATCGGCAGATAGGCGCATCCCGCCTTCAGGATTCCGAGGACGCCGACGATCATCCCGGTGCACGGACCGGCAATGATCGCAACCGTCTGCCCGGCGGCCGCCCCCCGTGCGGCCAGACGGCGGGCCATCTGGTTGGCCCGGCGATCCATCTCACGATAGGTGAGAGCCGCCCCTTTAAAGACGATCGCAGGATGGTCCGGCGTGCGCCTAGCCTGCGCCTCGATCAGCCCGTGAATGGTCTGCTCCGCCGGATAAGCATGGCTGGTGGCGTTGAAGTCGAGCAAAAGTTGGTGACGTTCAGCCGCGGTCAGCAGGTCGAGATTTGCGATCCGGCAGTTGGGATCGGCGCTGATCTGCTCGAGGATGTGCCGGTAGTGCGCGGCGAGCCGCTCCATGGTGCCGCGGCGGAAGAGCTGGGTACAGTATTCGAGCTCGAAATCGATGCCGCCGTCCCGCTCGGCGGCGAGCAGCGTCAGGTCGAACTTGGAGATCATCAAATCGAAGTCGAGCGGCTCGATCCTCACCCCATCGACCTCAAATGATCGTCGTTCACGGGTGACCATAGTGAACACGGTGTCGAACAGCGGATTACGACTGAGATTCCGCTCGACCGCCAGTTGTTCTACCAGTTCGTCGAACTGGTAGTCCTGATTGGCGTATGCTTCGAGCGCGCGACTACGCACACGGGCGAGAAACTCGGCGAACGGTAGTTCGTCGCGCGGCTGGTTGCGCAGCGCCAGCGTATTGACGAACATACCGACGATCCGCTGCAGGGCCGCATGGTTGCGCCCAGCCACCGGCGTGCCGACTACGATATCGTCCTGGCCGGCGTATTTCGCCAGTAGGACGGTGTAGGCCGCGAGCAGCAACATGTGCATCGTCGTGCCGCAGCGCCGATTGATCGTCCGCAGCCGTTCGGTCATCGGCGCGTCAAGCCGGAACTTCACAAGGTCGCCCGCGAACGATTGGACGGAGTGACGCGCAAAGTCGGCCGGCAGGTTGAGCACCGGCAGTTCGCCGGCGAAAACTTGCTTCCAGTGCTCGCGTTGCGCACGGGTCGCGGCGCTGCCCGCATTGACACGCTGCCACACTGCATACTCCTTGTACTGGACGGACGCGGTCTCGATCGGCTCGCCGCGATAGGCCGCGACGAGATCCTCCAGGATGATCTCGAGCGAGATGCCGTCGGAGACGATGTGATGCAAATCGACAACGATGGTGTGGTCGTCCGGCGCATCGGCGAGAACCGCGGCCCTGATCAGGGGCGCACTGGCGAGATCGAACGGCCGGACGAAGCGGGCCATCGCCTGCGCGGCGGTCGGAAGCCTGTCTGCTGACAGCGGCTCGAACGCGAAGTTGACGCGCGAATGAACGATTTGGACAATCTCGTCCTCGATCAGCGCGAACGAAGTCCGCAATGCCTCGTGGCGGGCGACGAGCGCCGCGAACGCCCGATGCCATCGCGCACGGTCGAACGATCCCTTGACCGCGATCGCCCACGGGACGTTGTACTGGACGTCGTCGGGAGCCATCTGATTGAGGATCCACAGCCTTTTCTGCGCCGACGACGCCGGATAATGCGGCTGCGCACCGAGCGGTTTGATGTCGGCCGACAGCGCCTCGCCGCTTGGGGCCAGCAGCTCCGCGAGTTCGCGTATGACCGGATGGGCAAACACGTCGCGGAGCTCGAGCTTGACGCGCAGCTCACGCTCGATCATCGCCACCATGATGGTCGCCTTGAGCGACTGGCCGCCCAGCTCGAAGAAATTGTCGTCGATTCCCACCCTTTCTAGGCCCAGAACCTGTTCCCAGATCCTCGCCATCGCGAGCTCGGTTGGCGAACGGGGCGGTGCATAGGGATAGCCGCTGAGCGCGAGCTCCCGCGGATCGGGAAGCGCCTTCTTGTCGACTTTGCCGCCGCGCGCCAGCGGAAGCGCCAAAAGCGGAACGAACCAAGCCGGCAGCATGTGAGCCGGCAGTTGCTGCGCAAGCTGCGCCCGCAAATCAGCGGCCGACGCGTGGTTGTCCATCACAACATAGGCGCACAACCGGGCATCGCCCGCGCCGTCACGCCACGTGGTCACGACCGTGGCCGTCACTCCCGCCAGGCGGCGAACATGTGCCTCGACCTCGCCCAGCTCGATCCGATAGCCGCGGATCTTCACCTGATCGTCGTTGCGTCCGAGGTAGTGCAGGGTGCCGTCCGGAGCGAGCCGCGCCAGGTCGCCGGTGCGGTACATGCGAATGACGTCGGCGCCGATGCGCCTGGTCACGAAGCGCTGGCCCGTGCGCTCGGGGTCGTTGAGATAGCCATTGGCGAGACAGAGACCCGCGATGTAGAGCTCTCCTGTGACCCCCACCGGCACCCGAGTGCCATGGCCGTCGAGCACGAAGACGCTCGTGTTGTCGATCGCCCTGCCGATCGGCACCGACAGGGTTTTATCCACGGGGTCGTAGCGATGGATGGTGCATCCGACGGTGGCTTCGGTCGGGCCATATTCGTTGAACTGCTCGACCCGCCCGTGAAAGCCCGCATCGATCTCGGCGGCCAGGCTGGTCTTAAAGTCCTCGCCTCCTACAATGATCTTGCGCAGACTCTTAGGAACCCGATCGCAATCGCGCAGCACCTCGAGCAGGAGGGCGAGATGCGAGGGCGTCACCTTAAGGAGCTCGACCCGATCGTCCTGTACGATCGCGCGCGTCAGCCCGAGCGCATCGGTGCAGCGATAGACTACGCAGCATCCGCCGCTCGTGAGCGGCACGAACAGCGACGTGATTGTCAAATCGACCCACAACGGGGAATGCAGCGCGAATGGCGTGCCCCGGCCAGCCTCGTAGGTCACTGTCGCACAAGTCACGTAGTTGGCAAGCGCCGCGTGGGAGATCATGACGCCTTTGGGCGTGCCGGTCGACCCTGATGTATACAGGACGTAGGCTAGATCCTCCGGCCTGATCTGCGCGGGCGGCAGAGGAGCATGGCCGCTATGTTCGATCTCTCCGCCGAGCCGCATCACGATCACGCCGGGGCACGCGGGCCAATCCGCCTCGCCGTCGGTCAACAGCAGGGCGACGCCGGAATCGGCGCAAATACGTTCGAACCGCTCGGCGGGGGTAGCGGGATCGATCGGCAGAAAGGCCGCGCGGCATTTGAGAATGGCAAAAAGCGCGACAAGCATGTCGGCCGACGGCGAGGCCGCCACGGCAACGAGATCGCCGGGGCCGATACCGTCCCGCTGTAGCCTTAAGGCCAAAGCGCTCGAGCGTCGATGAAGTTCGCCGTAACTCAGGTCACCCGCAGATGACGAGATGGCGCAAGCCGCCGGAGCGGCGCCGACCTGCGTGAGGAAGAGATCGAGCACGTTCGTCTCGCCGGTTTGCCAGCGCGCAGGGGGCGTCAGCCGATACTCATCCGCAGTCAGCATGTCGATCTCTGACAGCTTCACGCGCGGATCGGCAGTCACGCGTGCGAGGATATTGAGATAGTGATCGAACATTCGCTGGATCGTATCCCTGCGAAACAGGTCGGTGCGGTACTCGAACTCAAGCACTAGCCCGCCATCCTGTTCTTCGATGACGGTCAGGCTGAGGTCAAACTTCGCGATGTGGTAGTCGAGCTCGTACCGGCTGAACTCGACCGCACCGTAGCGTCCCACCGTCGGCTGTTGCGTGAGCGCGCAGAACATGGTGTCGAACAGTGGATTGCGCGCAAGATTGCGCGCCGGCGCGATCCGATCAACCAGCTCCTCGAACTGAAAATCCTGATTCTCGAATGCGCTCAGGCAACCGCCGCGCACCTCCTTAAGGTAGTCGATGAAAGCCAGTTCCCCCTTCGGCCAACTCCTCAGCACCAGAGTATTTACGAACAGACCGACGACGTCGCGGAATCTTTCCTCCTGCCGGCCGGCCACCAATGTCCCGAGGACGACATCCTCCTGCCCCGCATATCTTCCCAGTAGGATGCAGTATGCGGCGAGGAGAACCATGTACATGGACGCGCGGCCGCGCGCCGCGAGGCCGCGCAGCTCGACGACAAGCTCGGCGCTCGGCCGGGTGAAAATTCTCGCGCCCGCATACGAATACACCGCCGTCCGCGCAGCGTCGGTCGGCAGGCTCAGCTCGGGCGGATCGGCGAGGAGTGCGAGCCAGTAGGCCTCTTGCGCCTTTGCCTGCGCGGTGCAAGCGAACTGCCGCTGCCACTCGGCGAACTCTGCATACTCGGCGGCTGGCGGATCGAGACGCTGTCCGCCGTAAAGCCGGCCGAGGTCCTGGCTAAGCACGTCAACCGATAACCCGTCGCAGATGATGTGATGCAGGTCGATCAGGAGCACGTGCTCGGCGTGCGCCATCCGGATCAGACAGGCGCGCAGCAGAGGCGCGCGATGAAGATCGAACGGCCGTACGAATGCCGACTTGATCCGCTCGACATCTCCCTTGTCACCGGCGACGAGGACCGGCAAAGCTACGCGGACACTGGGCCTGATCTTCTGGACCACTGCGTCGCCCACGACCGTGAACGCGGTGCGCAGGCTGGCGTGGCGCGCGACGAGCGCCGCCAGGGCACGGCGCAGCTGGCGCACGTCGAGCGGTCCCTCGAGCCGAAGAGCAATCGGGACGTTGTACGCCGTGCCTTCAGGCGACAGCCGATTAAGCACATACATACGACTCTGGTTGGCAGAGGCGGGGCGCACTAAGGGCTTAGCAGACGGTCGCATGGAAGACCTCCCCCGGCTTGCAACTCACGATCGCCAAGGCGAGCTCCTCCACGGTCGGCGCGTCGAACACCATTCGCAGCGAGACAGGGACGCCGAACTCCGCCGTCAGCCGGCATGCCAGCGCGCTTGCCTGGAGAGAATGCCCGCCAAGTTCGAAGAAGTTGTCGTTGGCGGAGACCTCGGCCCTGCCGAGGAGCTCGCACCAGATACGAGCGATGCCGATCTCCTCCGCACCGCGCACTGGCACCCTGTCCTTGATCTCGCAGCCAGCTTCCGGCAGTGGAAGGGCCCACTGGTCGATCTTGCCGCTTTCGGTCAACGGCATCCGCTCGACACGGCAGAAACTGGCCGGCACCATGTAGCCGGGAAGCACGGTCGCCAGGTGCGTGCGCAGCGTGGCGGCACCGACCGCCGCGTCGGCGGCGAAATACGCGCAAAGCTGCTTCTTGCCGTCCTCGCCGGTCACCGGCAAAACCACGACCTCCCTGACGCCGGGAACCTCGAACAGGCGATTTTCGATCTCGCCAGGCTCAGTGCGGAAGCCGCGGATCTTCACCTGCCGGTCGGCCCGCCCGATGAACTCGAGCATGCCGTCCGAGCGCCGCCTCACCAGGTCGCCGGTCCGATATAGGCGCTCTCCCGGCACGAACGGATTCCCCACGAACCGTTCGGCAGTCAGCGCGGGACAGTTGAGATACCCGCGCGCCAGCCCAACGCCACCGACGAAGAGCTCGCCGATCGCGCCGACCGGCGACAGCATCATCTCGCGATCGAAAACATGGGCACACGAGTTGGGGATCGGCTTGCCGATCGGGACCGTGCGCAGCTCCCGGCGGATGATCGGGTAACAGGTCGAAAAGGTCGTGTTCTCGGTCGGCCCGTAGGCGTTGATCACGGTGAGCCGAGGATTCACCTGACGGGCGAGCTCGACATGCTTTAGCGACAGCACGTCGCCACCGGAAAGCACGTAACGAAGCTGTCGGAAAACGCTTGCATCCGCCTCCACCAGATGGTTGAACAGCGTCGGCACGCAGAACATGACAGTGATGCGGTTCTCGGCTAGAAACGCGCCGAGTCTCGCAGCGTCTAGCAGCACGTCATCGTCGGCGAGGTAGAGCCGAAGCCCGTTGAGAAGCGCGCCCCAAATCTCGAACGTTGTGGCGTCGAACGAAGGTGCGCCGGTCTGAAGGATGCGGTCGTCCGCGACAAGTCGCATATAGTCCATGTTGGTCGCCAGATTGACGACGCTCGCGTGCTCCACCATCACGCCCTTTGGCGTCCCGGTCGATCCAGACGTGTAAATTACATAGGCGAGGTTCGTCGGCTCGGTCCCGCTCGCATTGTCGGGCTCGGGCGCGCCGACCGCGCCGGTCTTGCCCAGCCGAAAGACGGGGCCACTGAAATCAAGCGCCGGCTCGTCATCGTCGGTCAAGATTAGCGCGCGGGGCACAGCATCATCGAGTATCTGCTGCACTCTCCTTCCGGGGCTGTTGCGCGCGATGGGGAGATAGGCGCCGCCCGCCTTGAGGATCGCAAGCAGGCCGATCACCATCCCCGCCGAGCGCCCGCCGAGGATTGCCACGATGCTGTCAGGCCCGATGCCGCGCTCGCGCAGGGCCTTGGCCAGGCAGTTCGCCTCGGCGTTGAGCTGCGCATAGGTCAAGGCACGCTCGCCGTGCACGACGGCGAGCGAGTCGCCTTTTCTGACAACCTGCGCCTCGAACAGCTCATGCACGCATTTCGTAGCCGCATATGGCGTGGGCGGCGGGTTCCAACCTTCGACCAGTTGGCGCCGCTCGGCCTCGTCGACAAGGTCGAGCTCGGCCACAGGCACGTTCCAGCCGCCGCGGAGCAAGCGCAGCAGGGTAATGTAGTAGCCGGCGAGCCGTACCACGGTCTCCTTGCGGAACAGATCGGTGTTGTACTCGATGCGAATCTCCGCCCCTTTCGTTCCCCAGTGCAGGTCGAAGATCATGTCGACCTGGACGGCATTCGTCTGCGTAGCAACATCGATCCAGCGCGCCTCGCTGAGACCGGCGAATAGCGTTTCGTCGTCGCCGCTGCGCACCACGTTGAACATGGTGCGAACGAGCGGGACACGCCCTTCCCCGCGCCGCGGCGCCAGCCTCTGCACCAGCCGCTCGAAGGGATAGTCCTGCATGCAATATGCGGTCTCGACCTGCGCATGCACCACCTGGACGAGCTGGTCGAACGTGCAATCGCGGCGCACCTCGACCCGCACCGCGGTTGTGTTGACGAAGAAGCCGACCGCCTCGTTGAGGTCGGCCGCATAGTGCCGGCCCGAGAACAGCACCCCGGTGGTGATGTCGTCCTGCTGGCAGATCTTGTGCAACAACACGAGATAGGCGGCGAACAGGCTTGAGAACAGGATGACCCGCCGCTCCCAGCCGATCCGCTGAAAATCGTCAATTAGGTCCTTCGCAATCTCGAGGATCTCTAGACCGCCCTTGAATGAGACGATCGCGGAAGGAGGCGCGTCTGTCGGCAGATCGAGCGCTGGGGGCTCGTCGCGGAACTGGTCCAGCCAGTAGGCCTCCTGCTCCAGCGTCCGCTCGGGCGCGAACTGGCGGCGCTGCCAGACCGCATAATCAGAGTAGTCAAGGCGGACCGACGTGAACCGGTCCGCGGCATCGCCGACCAGCCCGTTATAGATGGCGGTGAGATCGCGCCAGAGCACATCGATGGATGCGGCGTCGGCGATGATGTGGTGGACGCGCAGCAGAAGGACGTGGTCCTGCGGCGCGAGCCAAAGAAGCACGACCTCGAAAAGCCGCTCCTCGAAAATCCATCGTGAGATCGGCTTTTGGCAGATCTCGGTCAGGCACGCCGCGATCGCGCGCTCGACGCCGTTCTGCGCCTGGCACGAGATGTCGATCTCGCGAAGCGCGCCCACGCCGCGCAGGTCGAACGACTGCGTGGCGCCGCCGGCACTGTCGGAGAGTCGCGTGCGCAGCGCCTGATGCCGCTCGATTACTAGCTCGACGGAGCGCCTGAGCGCCCGAGCGTCGAATGTCCCGATCAGGCGCTTGCAGGTGTTGATGTCCCATATCGAGCTATCAGGCTCGAGCCTACAGAAATGGAGAACCCTCTCCTGCTGGAAGGTTAGCGGATAGGGCCCCTCCCCCGCGGGCGGAATCGGCGGATATGATGGGATCGAGACCGGTATCAAGGTGCGTCCCCCCTTGCGCGGATGCGCGGCGACGCGCTCGACTGACGGTTATATGGGGGGCCCGCATCAGGCGCGCGGCTCTCGACCGACGTCCGCGAGTTCTCGATGAGCCCGGCGATGTCGCGGATGGTCGGCAGTTCGAGAAAATCAATGACCGACAGCCGCGTGCCCAGCGCCGCATCGAGCGCCGCGATGAAGCGGAGCACCAACAGCGAGTTACCGCCGAGCTGGAAGAAACTGCTGCTCCGGTTGAGCCCGCGCACATTCAGCAGCCGCTCGGCGATATCGATGATGGTCTGCTCCAGCTCCGTCGCCCCGACGGCCGGTGCAGCCATGGACTCGCGCGGCCGCGGTTCCGGCAGGGCCTGCATGTTGACCTTACCGCTCGCCAGCCTGGGCAGCCGCTCGATCGCAACCAGATGCGCCGGAATCATGTAGGTGGGCAGCCATGCGGCGAGCTCATCGCGGATCTGCTGGGCCGTGAAGCTGCTCGACTGCAGAACAAGGTAGGCAACTAGCTCCTTCTGGCCGAATTCGTCGGTCCGCACCTTGATCGCGACGTCCGCCACGCCGGCGCACGTGCGAAGCTTGCGCTCGACCTCATCAATTTCGACGCGGAAGCCGCGGATCTTCAACTGCCCGTCGGACCTGCCGAGACACTGGATTAGACCGTCGTCGCTCCATTTCGCGAGGTCTCCGGTGCGATAGAGTAGTTCGCCAGGCCAATGCGGGTTCGCCACGAACCGTTCGGCAGTCAGCGCGGGATCATTGAGATAGCCGCGCGCGACCCCAGCGCCGGACAGGCAGAGCTCGCCTGTCAACCCGACCGCGACCGGCTCGAGCTGGGCGTCCAGAATGTACGCGCGGGTGTTGGGAAAAGGTCGGCCGATCGGAACTACGAGCGTTCGCTCGGCGCGCGGCAGAGCGTGCCAGGTGGCATAAATTGTAGCCTCGGTCGGACCGTAGAGATTCTCTAGCTGCACCCCCCGCACCAGCGCGTGGAAGCGGTCGACCAGCTCCGCCTTGAGCGGCTCGCCAGCTGCGAGAATGTAGTGCAGCCCCTCGAGCCTCCGCGCGTCCTGCTCGCGCAAGCCCGACAGGAACGCGCCGAGCATGGACGGAACGAAATTGATGTGCGTGATTTCGAAGCACTCGATAGCGGCAAGTAGTTTCGCCGGGTCCTTCTCGCCGTCCACCTCGAGCACGGCGAGCCGTCCGTGCGCGAAGAGCCAGCCAAACAGCTCGGCGGCGGAGACGTCGAAAGTATAGTTGGTCTTCAGCAAGATGGTCTTGCCGGCCAGCGCGTACCTGGTCTCTAGAAACGCGAGCGTGTTCATTAGGGCACGATGCTCGACGATCACACCTTTCGGCCATCCGGTCGAACCGGAGGTGTAGATGACGTAGGCGGGGCTCGCCGGGTCGACGGGACGCCCGAGGTTTTGCCCGTCGCCCGAATAAGCGGCCTCCTCGTCAACGCAGATGCGGGTCAGCGACGGACGGGCAAAATCACCCATTGATGCGGGTACGGCCGTGCCTCGCAGGAGGAGCGTGCACGCGCCGCTGCCCTGCAGGATGCACTGGATGCGCTGCGGCGGGAACTGAGGATCGAGCGGCAGATAGGAGGCGCCGGTCTTGAGGATCGCCAGCAAGGCAATCACCATCTCGGGCGAGCGCTCGAGCAGGACCGCGACCGTGCCGCCACGCTCGACGCCGGAGGCGACCAGCGTCGCGGCGAGCTGATTTGCGCGCCGGTTAACCTGTTCGCAGGTGAGCACGCCGGCGGCGGACACGATCGCTGGCTCGCCTGGAGCGCGCGCGGCCCGCTCCTCGAGCAGGTCGACGACGGTGGGCGCCGGCGGAGGGCCCGCAGCGTCGCCTTGCGCAAACGCCAGGACAAGGTTCCGTTCGTCTTCATCGAGCATGCTCAGCGCACCGGCGCGCACACCGGCCCCGCGCGTGACCGCGTCGAGAAGGTTCACGTAGTGGCGCAGCATGCGCTGGACGGTCTCCGGCGCGAAGAGATGGGCATCGTATTCAATCCGCAGTTCGCAATCGTGCGCGCCCATGTGCACATCGAAGAACAGCTCGATCTGGGTGGCCGCGACGTCGGGCTCGCGCCATTCCTCGATCTCGATGCCGCGGAACGCCTGCGTCTCGTCCGGCACGCCAATCATGTTAAATAGAACGCGAAAGAGCGGGTTCTGCTTTCGCCCCCGATCGGGCGCGAGCTTGCTGACGAGCCGCTCGAACGGATAATCCTGCATGTCGTAGGCGCGCGTGACCGAGCCATGCGTCGCCTTGACGAATTGCTCCACAGTCTGCGTGGGATCGAGCCGCGCGCGCAGCGCCACGGTGTTGGAGAAGAAACCGGCCAACGCCTTGAGCTGAGGCGTGTAGTGCCGACCGGAAAACACCGATCCGACGACGATGTCGTCCTGGCGGCAGTAGTGATGCAGCAGCAGGTAGCATGCGCTCAGCATCGTGGAGAACGGGATCACGCGCATTCGCAAGCTGAAAGTCTGGATGCGCTTGGTCAGCTCGCGCGACAGGCGAAGTCTCGCGAGCGCCCCATGGAAGAAGGTCATGGCAGTGCCCGCGTGACCGTCGGTCGGCAGGTCGAGCTCTCGCAGTTCGCCGGCGAACTGGTCGAGCCAGTAGGCTTCCTGGAGGCGGGTGTTCTCCTCGCAGAAGTGGCTGCGTTGCCATTTCGCGTAGTCGAAGTAGTCGATGGCCGGCTTATCTCGCATCGCAGCGCTTGCGAGCGCCGCGTTGTAGGCGGACTTGAGATCGCGCCACAGGATCCGCAGCGTGGTCGCATCGGAGATGATGTGGTGCAGCTTGAGGATTAGCCACGATTCCGCCTCGCTTCGCCGAACCAGCACGACCCGGAACAGTCGTCCGCCCTCAAGCGTGAACGGCGTTTCATATTCGCGGTTGAGCAGGGCGCGCGCCTTGTCCTCGCCGCCCTGCGGGGGCAGTTCCACGAGCTCGAACGTTCCGTCCGACGTGTCGTGCTTCGACTGGAATGGCGCACCGGCCACCAGCCCGATCCGCGTCCTCAGCACCGCGTGTCGTTTGGCCAGCTCATTGATCGCCCGTTCCAATGCTGCGATGTCCAGTCGGCCAACCAGCCGCTTACAGGAGATCCTGTTCCATAATGGACTTTCCGGGGACAGCTTATTGAGATAAAGCACGCGCTCCTGCTGAAACGAGAGCGGATAGGACTGGGCTTCTCCGCAAGGCTCGATCCGCAATAGTGGCGCCGGGCTTCGCATGTCGATCTCCTTGCACTCTCCACCGTTACCCCGAATCGGCCGACGAACTCCCATTGCGCCCCTGCGCGCGGCGCGTCCCCGCCTTGATCATCTCGTCGGCGATGATCAGTCGCTGGATTTCTGACGTTCCGTCGCCGATCTCGGTGAGCTTCGCATCGCGGAAGAAGCGCTCGAGCGGAAGGTCGCGGCAGTAGCCCTGCGCGCCGTGGATCTGGATTGCGTCCCGGGTCGCTGCGGCTGCTGCCTCGGAGGCGAAAAGCTTCGCCTCGGCGGCTTCCTTGAAGAAGCTCTTGCCGTCATCCCGCAGACGCGTCGCCTTTTTCAGAAGCAGATCGGCGGCGTTGATGTTCACCTCCATGTCCGCCAGCATGCGCTGGATCAGTTGGAAGCGGCACAGCGGTTTGCCGAACTGCCGGCGGCGAAGAACGTGATCCACGCACAGATCGCGCACGCGCTCGGATATGCCGATGGCGATCGCGGCCATGCCGAGCCGAGCCGTTGGCAGCGTACGCTGCAGGATGTCGAACCCGCGGTTCTTGCGGCCGAGCAAGTTTTGCTTGGGAACGGGCGAGTCGCGAAAGATAAGCTCGCCGGTGTCGGAGGCGCGCATGCCGAGCTTGCGCTCGCGCCGGCCGCTTGCGTGGAATCCCGGCGTCCCCTTCTCGACCACGAACAGGCTCAGCCCGAGGCCGCCGGCCGCGTCCGAGGTCCTGGCGACCACCACGGCCACGTCCGCGACATTGGCGTTGGTGATGAACAGCTTAGCGCCATTAAGGACGTAGCCCTCATGCGTCTCCTCCGCCCTGGTCCGGATCGACGACGTGTCCGAGCCGCTCTCGCTTTCGGTCATCGCGAAAGCGCCGATCTTCTCACCGGCGATAAGCGGCGGCAGAAGGCGGCGCTTGAGCTCTTCATTGCCGCTGGCAAAGATCGGGTCGCATGCGAGCGTCGCATGCGACAGGGCGGTCATCGCCGTCGCCGCGCACGCCTTCGCGACCTCCCTGATCAACCCGATGTAGGTCGTGTGATCGAGGCCGCAGCCGCCATATCGCGCCGGATAGTGCGTGCCGTACAGGCCGAAGGTCCCCATTTGCCGAAACGCCTCGAGCGGAAATGCCTCGGCCTCATCGGCCGCGGCGGCGATCGGCGCGATCACCTTGGCGACAAGCGCCGCGCCATTTTCGAGGATGTCGTCGATGCTGCTCATGCGGCGACTCCGAACGCCGCGTGCCATGCGTCGAGGGCGATCAGAGCATGCGCCGTGCGATAGACCGCGAGATCGTCGTTGGCCGCGCACGGACCGCGCTTGCGGAGAAATTCGGAAACCTTGTCCGCGTCGAAATAGTGGCCGATCTTCGAGTTGGTCGATCGGACCAGCCGCTCGGCGCGGTTGCGCTCCGCTACCAGGGTCGCGGCGTCGATCGGGATCGGGACCGGGCGCTTCTTGCGTGCCACGACCGGCAGCGGCAGGAGATCTTCGGCGATGTGCTTGAGTAGGATCTTTTCCGATTTCGCGGTAGACTTGAAGGCAGATGGCATCTGCACGACGTACTCGACCAATCGATGGTCGAGGAACGGCACGCGCGACTCCACGCCCGACGCCATGCTGGTCTTGTCGAGACGCTCAAGCATGTCTACCAGGTAATATTTGAGGAACAGATATAGCCGTTTGTTGAGCGCGTCATCGGTGTCAAGCGCGCCCATCTCCTGCGCCAGGGTCGAGCGAATTCGATCAGAGCACGCTGTCTCTCGCTGGAATGCCGGATCGAGCAGGGCGCAGACCTTGTCGACATAGGGCGCCCACGGAAATTGGGTGGAGGGCTCCTCGCCGTCGAGGAAGAAGTAGTAGCCGGCAAACAGCTCGTCGGCGCCTTCGCCGGACATCACGACCGTAGCGGTCGGCTTCACGCCGCGATACAGCAGATAGAGCGAAGGCGACGTGAGCTCGACCGGCTTCTCCACGTGCCAAGTCACATCTTTGAGCACGTCAAAGTACTCGTCCGGCCGAAAGAAAAACTCCGTGTGATCGGTGCCGTAGGCCCGCGCCACCATGCGGGCGTAGTGAGGATCGGATTTATGGCCGTGCGCCTTGGCGTTGAGGTCGTAATCCATCGAGAAGGTCTTCAGGCAGCCAGTTGCATGCTTGGCGGCAAGGGCCGAGACGAGGCTGGAATCGAGACCGCCGCTCAGAAGGGTACCCAGCGGCATGTCGCTCACCATCTCCATTCGGATGGCCGAATTCAGCAGATGCCGCACGCGGTCGCGACACTCATCGAACGAGTCGCCGTGCCTGAGGCTGTCGCGCTCGAGCGACCAGTAGCGATG
Source organism: Bradyrhizobium jicamae (assembly GCF_001440395.1). GTDB lineage: Bacteria > Pseudomonadota > Alphaproteobacteria > Rhizobiales > Xanthobacteraceae > Bradyrhizobium > Bradyrhizobium jicamae. The sequence continues at coordinate 37,836 of NZ_LLXZ01000231.1, forward strand.
CTTCCTGACCAGCCCCTCCTGAACCACGACGATCGATCCCGGCGGCACCGAATGGACGTCCTTGAACATCGTCTTAGAGTCGAGCAGTGTTGTGCACAGCAGGGATTCGGCCAAGGCGTTGAAGTCGACGACGGCATTGATTATCGGATGCGCCAAGATGGCCTTGATCTCCGAGGCGAACACGAACTGCCCGCCACGCGTTGCATAGTAGAGCGGCTTGATGCCGAGGCGGTCGCGCGCCATGAGCAGAAGATCGCGCCTCCGGTCCCACAGGGCGAAGGCGAACATGCCGTTGAAATGCAATACACAGCCCTCGCCATATTCCTCGTAGGCATGAACGATGACCTCGGTGTCGCACCGGGTCCTGAAGCGGTGACCGCGGCGGGCGAGGTCCTCGCGAAGCTCGGGGTAGTTGTAGATTTCACCGTTATAGGTGACCCATACGCTGCCGTCCTCGTTGGCGATCGGCTGGCGGCCGTTCTCAATGTCGAGCACTGACAACCGCCGGTGCCCGAGCCCCACGAAGCCGTCCATATGGAACCCGCAGTCGTCGGGCCCGCGGTGCTCGAGCGGCGCGTTCATGCGCGTGAGCACCGCGGGTGAGACCGGCTCGTCCTTGCGCATATTCACAACGCCACAGATACCGCACATGGCTCATGCGCCTCCGGTTCGACGGCAGCAGGAGTAGCACATCAGCTCGCGCTCCACGTCCGTCGCCACATCGATCGCCAGCCCCTCCGTATCCCCCAACCGCTCGGCGGCCACGTCGCGAGGAAGCGAACCGAGACGGACCATCTGGCTCATCTCGTAGTCGTAGGGGTGAAAGCCGTAGAGATTCTTATGCCGGATGATGCCGAACGCGTTCAGCCGGCAATTCGTCGAGTTGGGATCAACGTCGGCCGGCCTTCGCCATCCGAGGCCCATGATGCTTCGATATATTTCCGCCTCATCGTAACCAAGGATCGGCAGCGGGCTGACGATGTACGGGAAGGGATGCGTCTGGTATTCATCGCGTCTCAGCATCACATGGTCGTAAACCCACGAGCCCGTGCGCTCCGCCAGTATGGCGAACAACTGCCGCCGGACCGCGAACGGAATGGTGTTGTCGCGGTAAATCAGTTCCTCCTCCGACCGCAGCACCTGGCCAGGGCTGGTGCCGAGCATAACCATCGGGATCTGCTTCTCGATCGCCATGCGCAGCGCTGCGGTCAAAACCATGCGAATGCACGAGATGCAGACACCGCTGCCGAACTTGGCGAGGTAGTCGGGGTAGACCCGCGCCAGTGCGCTCGCGAGGAAGATCTCATTGACTCTATCCTGGCGGTACTTGACAATCACGTGGTCGACATCAAGCGTTGCAACCACCTTGTACATGTTGTCGAAGGCTGCCGGCGACAGGAAGCCGTTGTCAAACGTAACCGCCAGGAGATTCAGGCAGAATTTCTCCTGCAACAACTTGAGCAGGAACGTGCTGTCCTTTCCGCCGCTGAATGCGACGACCGCGTCGTATCGCCGTCGATCCGATCGGTTAGCGGCGATGACTTGATGCAGCGCATCGGCCAGTTGCGCCTGACGCCCGGACGTCGGGTCGCGCCCGACGAAATCCCGACAGATCGAGCACACGCCGTCGTCGCCGAACGAAACGTCTGGGAAGCCCGCGGGTAGACCGCACTGGATGCAGCGTCTCATGGTGCCTCCCCCACGACCACTGCCGCGCGATTGATCTTGTAGGTGCTCGTGAGCGGGAGCGCCGCGCGAAACTCGATCGTGTCCGGGCGCATATAATGCGGCAGCATCGCGCATGCGCGCGCGACATCCTGGCAGGTGACGGCCACGCCCGGCGCACGCACGACGACCGCCCGTATGGTGGGCGCGCTGTGATCGTCCTGCCCGCATACGACCGCCGCCATGGCGATGCCGTCGATCCTGGCGAGGCATTGCTCGATTTCCTCGGGGTACACCCTATGCCCGAAGCGCTTGATCATCGTGTCCTTGCGGCCGACGAAGTACAGGTACCCCTCGTCATCAAGCATGCCGAAGTCGCCGGTGTGGACACCGTCCGCCTGAAAGACGGCGCTGCTGTCCTTTTTCCAATAGCCTGGCGACACGAACGCCCCGCTGTGCACGATCTGGCCGACGGTGCCCGGCGCGCACGGCCGGCCATCCTCGTCGACCACTGTGATCGTCACCCCGGGCAGCGGCCTGCCCACCGAACGTGGCTTCCTCGAAAGCTCGGACGGCGCGAGACACGTGGAGCGGAACGCTTCAGTCGTCCCGTACATCATGTAAAAGTCTGTGGTGCCTAGCGCACGTCGAAGCTGCGAGAGCTCACGTTCGGGAAACACCTCGCCGATCAGCGAGACATAGCGGAGGTCAGGAAAAGGGCGCTCGAGCAGCGTCGCGTGGGTGTTGATTATCATCCGCCACAGTGACGGCATCGCGTGAAAGCCGGTGATTCGCTCTGTGGCGAGAGTCCGGACGATGTCGACCGGGAAGGTCGAGTCCTGAAGCACTAGGGTGCCACCGACCAGGGTCGCCGTGAACAGCTGACTCAGGGCGCCATCGAACGAAAAGGGTGTGATGCTGATCAAGCGTTCGTGCGGGCCGTTCTCCAGCACCGCGGCCGATATCACGGTTGCGTCCGTCAGGATACCATGCGTGACCTTGGTACCTTTGGCTCGCGACGTCGTCCCTGACGTATAAATAAGCGCCGCGAGATCGTCCTCGCTCACCGCTTCCGACTGGGTTGGCGGCCGGCCGGCTGCTATCGTGCCGAGCTCAAGCGCGGCAATCGTCTGGCGAAACGCTGGTGCTCGCCCGATGCGGATCCGAACATCTGGGAGGAGCCCGCGCTGCGCTGCACGGGCGATGACCGCCTCCTTGCTCGGGTGGAAGAATACGGCGGCCGGCTCCGTTTCGGCTAAGACGTATTGCAGCTGCTCATCTCGGAACGCCGGATTGATGTGCACCATGACGGCGCCGGCTTTGGCGATCGCGAAGATCACCGCGACCTCATCCACACATTTCGGCGCGTGGATGGCAACCCGCGCCCCGAAGGCAACGCGGGAACGCAGGAAGCCGGCAATTCGCGTCGCACGATCCTCCAGCTCGCCAAACGATAAGCGCTGGCCGCGTAGGACAATTGCCTCCTTATCGGGATTGTCCCGCGCCGTCCTGCTCAGCATGTCGTGAACGGGGAGCATCGGCGATCTACGCGGCAACGGTCTGCTTTTGTGCGACTAGGCTGACAAGCCCGTCGATCGTGCCGAAATGATCCATATCGACGTCGTCGCCGGAAATCTCGAGCGCGAACGCTTCCTCGAGAAACGCAACGAGAGACAGGACGTCGAGTGAGGTCAGCAGTCCAGCTTCGAACAGATTGCAGGATTGGTCGAAGCCTTTCTCACGCGAGACATCCTCGATGTACGCGACGATCGTCTTTCGTATGTCCATGTGACGATTCCCCTTGTGACGATCCGGCGCGCCCAACTGCGCTCTTTGTTCGCTAGAGAGACTACTATGTCTGCCTACTAAGCTGCGCCGGCTAGGCCGCGTTCTGGCTTGCAGGCACGACGTTCACCCAGGTGCCGACGGCGGCGACGAGGGTCGCGGGCACCGAGACCCATCGACGCAGCACTGTGTCACGCCTCACCTGGAGGATGGCGATGTGAGGAGCTTTTTCCGTCTCGGCTGCCTGCGCGTTCGCAGCCTGCGCCTTCGCCGCCGTGGCATGTACCTGAATATCGATCACGTCCTTGGGATCGATCTCAAAATGTGACCCGTTCGCCTCCAAGCAGCAGATCCGCTCATTGGCGTATACGATCGAGCCTGCGAGCGTGATTTCGCCGGGCACGGAAGCGGCAGCGGGCATCGGCGCGGATTGACAGGAAGGAGGCTCCTTATGGGGCCAAGTGGCTACGAATTCGTCGTAGTTCATTGCCGTTCTCCGTGGAATCAGAGTCAGCCGCCTGCACCATTAAACGTCCTCGCCGCATCTCGGGAGGAAAGGATCATGTTGAATCGATGCCATCGGCAGTCCGTGCTTGAATTCGGTCTTACCGGACGCCCCCCCTAAGCGCACAAAAGACTTTTGTACGATCACGCCAACCTAGCGGCCTTTTTGAGGTTCGGCGAGGAAACACCCTTGTACAAGAGCAACCATTCACTAAACCAACCATCCTATAGACCTCGACGTAGCGAAGGGGACTGGCGTAACTACGAAGATCTGCTCAGTTACCTCCGATACGCGAACGAATAAACTATCAATCTTGGTAGTTTGTGCCGGCGCCGGGGAGCAAATGATGCGTTTGCCGGCTACTACGTGGCGAGGGGAGTGTGAGGCGGCATTTCTTGGCGCGCTGGGTACGGCTCCGCCTGCGGCGTCAACGGCGAACGAGGCGCGTGCCGTCTTCATCCTTTTCCGGATCACGTGTGTGGAGGAGAGAGGATAATGGACGGATATTATTCGCGCCGAACCGAACAACGCGACGGGCAGCGCCTGGCTTCATTGAGATCGGCGACCTCTGTGCACGATAGCAAATCTCGATTGGTACGACCGCCGGCAGATTGAGGAAGCGCAACCAGCAGCGGCCGCCCACAAAAACAGCGCTCCAAGATTCTGGGTTCCATGTTCGCTGCAGGATCGAACAAGCCTTTGGCGGAGCAACTTGCGGATGGAACCGAAGTGCCAGTGGACGCCGCGCTTGCCAGTCTCGAGGACGCGAACCGAATGGCATCCCGCGGCATGGAGCCGAATTTTCCGAGCGCCTCGCTGGTCACAATCTTGGCGAGCTCGGCATTTTGGAACCGTCCGGGTTCAGCGAGCGGCCCATCGTCATTTAACGAGCTTGCTTAGCAAATCTACGCAAGCAGCAAGGGAAAACGAAATGACCAAGACGACTGAGAGTATTGACGCTGGGGCGATCTACAAAAGCGGCAAAGATCGAGAGCGCGAGACCAATGCGGATCGAGAGGCTGCCAGCGCCGCTGCGCGGGTCGACCCTGTGAAGGGCGGCATCGAGCGGCGCCCCCTCGGAGGCGACCAAGGCAGCGGCGATCTACGAAAGCCGCCGGAAAGCTTGCGCTCAGCAGGACCACGAAAAGCTGACGACGAAGAGCTCTGACCTTGCCCCTGGACTTAATCCAGATTGAAGTTCGCTCTGGCCCAGGTGACCTGCTCCCGCCAGATTAGGCCAATTGAAGCTGGAATTTTCCAACTATGATCCCGCGTTGGGACGAGGAGAGTTCCATGAAGGCATCGAAGTTTACGGAAGCGCAGATCGCGTTTGTTCTCCGGCAAGCCGAGGAAGGGACACCGATCGCCGAGGTCTGCCGGAAAGCGGGGATCAGTGACGCCACGTTCTACAACTGGCGCAAGAAGTATGCGGGCCTCATGCCATCGGACATGAAGCGGCTACGTCAGCTCGAAGAAGAGAACGCGAAGTTGAAGCGGATCGTCGCCGACCTGTCGCTGGACAAGGCCATGCTGCAGGATGTGCTTTCAAGCCTGGCCGCAAGCGCGAACTCGTCGACAAGTTGCGCAGCGACTGGAAGGTCTCGATCAGGCGTGCCTGCTCGACCCTCCGGATTGATCGTGCACTTTACGTCTATAAGTCGAAGCGCGGCGACCAGGCCGACCTCAAGCATCGCATCAAAAGCATCTGCGAGACCCGGGTGCGCTACGGTTACCGGCGCGTCCACGTATTGCTGCGGCGGGATAGCTGGTCGGTCAACGTCAAACGCATCTACCGGCTTTACAAGGAATTGGGCTTACAATTGCGCAACAAGACACCCAAGCGCCGCGTCAAGGCCAAGCTGCGCGATGACCGCAAGCCGGCGACGCGAACGAATGAGACCTGGGCCATGGACTTTGTCCATGATCAGCTGGCAACTGGGCGCAAACTTCGGGTGCTCACGATGGTCGATACGTTCTCCCGTTTCTCGCCGGCGCTGGAGCCACGGTACACGTTCCGCGGCATCGACGTCGTGGAGGTGCTGGAAAGAGTCTGCAATGAAGTGGGATTCCCGGAGACGATCCGTGTCGATCAAGGCAGCGAGTTCGTGTCGCGCGATCTCGACCTGTGGGCCTATCAGCGCGGCGTCACGTTGGACTTCTCCAGGCCGGGCAAGCCGACCGACAACGGCTTCATCGAATCGTTCAATGGCAAATTCCGCACCGAGTGTTTCAACACGCATTGGTTCATGAGCCTTGACGATGCCCGCGCGAAGATGGAGGATTGGCGTAGAGACTACAACGAGATCCGGCCCCACAGCGCGATCGGCAACAAGGCGCCGATATCGCGATTGAATGGCTCATCGGCGCCCCCGCCAGCATGAGCCTAACCCCGGAAAATTCCAGCTGGGGCTGGCCTAGTTTTGGGGAGCACTTCAACACCAACAGCCGCGGCGAACTCAGGTCTGGATAATACTTGATGTGGTGGAACGGCCCGCTCCAACAGCATCAAAGTGCTAGAACGTGGTCGTTGTTCGAACGCCACAAAGGAGGGACCGTTCCGTGAAACAGATTATCACCATCGGGCTGGATCTAGCCAAGCAGGTTTTCCAGGTTCACGGGGCGGATGCCGAGGGCTCGCCCGTGTTCAACCGGAAACTGCGACGCAGCGAAGTTCTGCGTTTTTTCGAGAAGCTGCCGCGATGCCTGGTGGGGATGGAAGCCTGCGGTAGCGCCCACTATTGGGCGCGCGAGATCGCAGCTCTCGGTCATGAGGTGCGGCTCATTCCGCTGGTTTATGTCAAGCCGTTCGTCAAGCGAGGTAAAACGGATGCGGCGGACGCGGAGGCGATCAGCGAAGCGGTGACCCGCAAGACCATGCGTTTCGTGCCGATCAAGACGGCTGAGCAGCAGGCTGCCGCGATGGTGCTGAAGACCCGCGCGCTTCTGGTCCGGCAGAGGACACAAGCAGTCAACGCCTTGCGCGCTCATCTCGCCGAATTGGGCATCATCGCCACCGCCGGCCTGGCAAAGGTTGAGGCGCTGGTCGCAATCGTACGGGACGAGACAGACGCTCGCCTGCCCGCAGCAGCGCGCTTCGCGCTGAAGGCTATTGCCGACGAGATTGAAACTTCAGCTGACCAGATCGACAGGCTCGAGCGCGCAATCGTCATGGAGGCCAAGCACGACGAGGACATGCGTCGTTTGACCACGATCCCTGGCGTCGGCCCCATTACAGCGGCGACCATCAAGGCGCTTGTGCCGGATCCCAGCGGGTTCAAGTCGGCTCGCCACTTTGCCGCCTGGTTGGGATTGACGCCGCGACCTCATTCAAGCGGAGGCAAAGAGCGGCTAGGAGGGATATCGAAGATGGGAAATCCGGAACTCCGCTCTCTCCTCATTGTCGGGGCAACGGCCGTCTTGCGGGTTGTCCGAAACGACGCTCGGGCGCGGCCGTGGCTGAAGGCGCTTCTCGCCAGACGGCCCTTCAAGGTTGCCGCTGTCGCGCAGGCCAACAAGACGGCGCGGATCATTTGGGCGCTTCTGAACAAGGGCGGGACGTACCGGCGTCCCGACCCGCTGACTACCGCGGCCGCCGTCTGATGGGACGCAGTGACCGCCAAAACGATCTGACCGGCGCAGGCCGGCAGAGGGCAAGGTGCAACAACAGACGATGAACCCATGGGACGACATCCCGAAACGAGTGAAGCTACTGCCCCCAATGCGCTCAAGCGCGTAAACTTGATTTAGCTCCTCGTTCCGCGGATCTCATCGAGGCCAGCGGCCATGTGCCGCGCGCAAAGGCCGGACATATGACCGCACCGTTCCAATGTGTGAAATCGACTGAAAAAGCTCTTGCCACGCGGGCCGTTCCACATATGGGGGCAAGGTCACGGTGCTTCTCCTTCAGCATAAACGAAGGCTGGAAGAAATTGATGTGCAGCCGTGCCGCTGCAAACAGGCGAGCTAATAAGCGAGCGGCATCAATGCCTTCAAGCCGCCCATAGCCCACCGGGCGGCGAACGACAGCTCCGTTCTTTTACTCCACGAAGGCCTGATCCCTCTTCTTGTAGGCCCTGGAACGATTACTTCGAGATCGTGAGAGCGGCACCATGACACGACCGTGTCGTTCATGAAGGCGCTGTCGTTGTCAAAATCGAGGCCACGAACGGGCCAGGGAACTAGGTTCTGCGCGACCACAAGAGCTGCTTCACGCACGCCGAGCGGAAGGCATTCGGTCCACCCCACGACATCGACCATTGTTAGCGTCTGAATGAACGCGCCGGAGACGGACGTGCCGCCGTGCGCAACCAGATTCGCTTCGCAGTAACCCGGTGGTGGTGTTCCCCAATCATTGAACGTGCGCACCGGGACCTGCCGCCGTACGGCACTGGAAAAGCCCGCCTGGCGTCGGCGTCCTCGGCTGCTGCGATCTTCACCTCGCTCAGTAGGCGATCGATCGTCGCCGCGCTCACCCTCAGAACCAGCGACCGCTCCTCGGCAGGAAGTTTCAATCTGCCGTGCCGCTCAAGTGCCGGGAGCAAGAACGGGATTATCGCGATGAGCCGCTTGCTGCAGAGCCGGTCGGAGGCATCCCATAGCGCAATCAGTGCATCGCGAATGGAAGCACCGTAGGTCCGGCCCTCGCCGCCGCGGGACGGCCGATCCCGATGACCCGTCCATTGACAATGCCCGGATCGCGTGCTTGCGATGCCATCCCGTGACGGCGCAAAGCTCGTCAAGGATCCGTCCCTTCTCGCGCCGACCGCCCGCCCGATAACGCTCGGCCAGCGCTGATGTGATCTCGCGCTTTGCGCGCATGCTGATCTTCCCTGCCATAGCAGCCACCGAACTGATTCGGCAGCTCCGCCCCAGACACGACAGGGAAGTTGTCCGGTAACATTTTTAGTGAGGCAGTGCGGGGGCAACTTTCCACGTCGCCCGACACAAGTGCGCCATCGAAATCATCGCGGCTATGCGCGCCAAAGACGGTCGAAGATCTGGTTTCTGGCCCAGTTTGCGAATCGCTGCTTCAGTCGTCGCGCCGGTTCAACGTTGGCCGCGTCCTTTTCGCTAGCACGGCCCTGCTCAACGAATATTCTTCGGCCCTCGACGACATGCCAGGCGAGCGGATGCTGCGAACGAAACAGGCTGCGCACCTCCTGGCACAAGCAGCCTGCGAGCACATAAGGTGGC
>NZ_LLXZ01000232.1 GCF_001440395.1 Bradyrhizobium jicamae
GCGTCCATCGCATCTCACCGCGCGTTCGTGACGATGGCCAACGCCCCTCATCTTGCCGTGAGACGGGCGGAGTTATGCGACTGATTTGGGTGAGAACGAAAGCGGAATATTTTTGATTCCCGAGCTTGACACGATTTCTGAAAATCAGAAGTGATTTGGTCGCCGGAGCGATCTTGTCGCAGTTTGCGCATTTGCGTGCCAAGCAAATCAGGATGGGTGGAGCGCAGCGACAGCCATCGTTCCTCCGGAGACATGATGGGTATCGCTTCGCTACACCCATCCTACGAACTAAACGCCTCATCGCTCGTTCTCAAACTTATCGCTTATGGACCCGAAGCGGACAAGCCTTCGCAGATTGGCATAAACTGTACATCACATAGGGGAGCGCTCCAATTATGCTCAGCTACTCAGTGAGTGAAAAGCATAGGGAGTGGTGTACATGTCCAATGAAAACAATCGGGAAGCTGCGAAATGCCGTAGCGATGCTCTGGACCGCCGTGAGATGCTGTTGGGAGCCACCTCACTTACCGCATTGACTTTCGCCGCTGTCGCCTCCGCGCAGGCTCAACAGCGCCCAGCCGCTCCGGCGACGTCTAGCCGGCCGCCGAATGTTTTGGTGATCTGGGGAGACGACATCGGCATCTGGAATATCAGTCACAACAATCGTGGCATGATGGGTTATCAGACGCCCAATATCGACCGTATCGCCCGCGAAGGTCTTTCGTTCACCGACTATTACGGCCAACAGTCGTGCACCGCGGGCCGCGCCGCGTTCATCGGGGGTAACGTTCCGGTTCGTACCGGCATGACCAAGGTCGGACTGCCCGGCGCGAAGGAGGGATGGCAGAAAACCGATGTCACCGTCGCGACCGTTATGAAGAGCCGCGGCTACGCCACCGGTCAATTTGGCAAGAACCATCAGGGCGACCGCGACGAGCACTTACCGACGCAACATGGCTTCGACGAGTTTTTCGGAAATCTCTATCACCTCAATGCCGAGGAGGAGCCGGAGAACCGTGACTATCCAAAGGACGCACAATTCCGAAAAAACTTTGGTCCGCGCGGGGTCATAAAGGCCTCGGCTGATGGCAAGATTGAGGACACCGGCCCGCTGACCAAGAAGCGGATGGAAACTGTGGATGACGAGACGGTCACTGCTGCGATGGACTTCATCAACCGGCAGCACCGCGCAAACCGGCCGTTCTATTGCTGGTGGAATGCGACCCGCATGCATTTCCGCACCCACGTCAGAGAGGCCCACAAGAATATCGCCGGTCCGAACAGCAGCGAATACATGGACGGCATGGTCGAGCACGACAACAATGTTGGGCAGTTGCTCAAGCTGCTCGACGACCTTGGCATCGCCAACGATACCATCGTATTCTATTCCACCGACAACGGCCCGCACTTCAATACGTGGCCGGACGCTGGCACAACGTTGTTCCGCAGCGAAAAAAACTCGAACTGGGAAGGAGCCTATCGCGTCCCGGCCTTTGTCCGTTGGCCTGGCCGGTTCCCCGCTGGCAACACGCTCAACGGCATCGTCTCGCACGAAGACTGGCTGCCGACACTGGCGGCGGCCGCCGGAGATCCAGACATCAAGCAGAAGCTGCTGAACGGCGTCGAACTAAATGGTCGCCGCTACCGCAACTACATTGATGGCTACAACATGCTTGACTATTTCACCGGTAACACGAAGGAGTCGCCGCGCAAGGAGTTCATGTACGTCAACGACGATGGCCAGGTCGTGGCGATCCGCTACGACGACTGGAAGGTTGTGTTTCTGGAGAACCGCGCACACGCATTTGAGGTTTGGCGCGAGCCGTTCGTCGAGCTACGAGTGCCACTGCTCTTCAACCTTCGGCGCGATCCGTTCGAGCGCGCCCAGCACAGCGCAAACATCTACAACGACTGGTTCTTAGAGCGCGCCTTTATTATTGTGCCGCTGCAAGCGATGGCCGGTAAATTCCTCAAGTCGATGGCAGAATATCCTCCAAGCCAGTCACCCGGCTCGTTTAACCTGGAGAAGATCCAGAAGCAGATCGAGAGTGCTACACGCGGCGGCTGATCCGTTGATGCCAGCATGACCGATAGTCTGCATGGCGTTGAGCAAGGCGACAACTTGCTTTGCCTTGCTCAAACACTTTGATCCGCGACATCTGCGCAACGTCGCGGCTGGCCGCTAGGCCGCGAGATCAAGGTTTGATAATTTTGTCGGATGCCGGACCCATGGAGGCCAGTGTTCATGACCAATGCGACCGATGGGGGGCGTACAAGCGCGTATGGGGCGTTACGGGAGTCAGAGGAACTTCATCGTGCCACGCTAGGCAACATTTCAGATGCGGTCTTCCTGACCGATGACGCGGGAACATATGTGTTTATTTGCCCCAACGTCGACGTCATCTTCGGCTACGACCCGGACGAAGTCCAAACGATGTTGAAGATCAGCCGGCTACTTGGCGAGGGCCTGTTCGATCTGGCGGAGCTGAAGGCCAACGGGGAAATCCGCAACGTCGAACGCGAGATCACCACCAAGTCCGGTGAGCAACGCACAGTCCTGATCCACGTCAAATGCGTTGCGATCAGGGGGGCAACCGTGCTGTATACATGCCGCGATATCACCGAGCTCAAGCACGCGGAAAGGGATTTGTCTGCGGCACGGCTTGAACTCGCTCACGCGTCCCGTCTTGCGCTTGTCAGCCAACTGATGGCCTCGATTGTGCACGAGATCGTACAGCCGCTTACGGCCATCCAGACCAATTCCGAGGTGGCTCTGCACATAGTGAACAGTCGAGGGAAGAACCTCAGGCACGAGGACCTGTGCGAAATCTTGAGTGATATCAGCGACCTGAGCGATGGCGTTACCCGGATCGTGAGTCAGCTTAGGGGCTTGATAGGCAAGCACAAGTCCCTCGACCTGCGCACGATCGACATGAACCGCGCCGTAAGGGACGTCATGCGGTTGATCCACACCGACGCGCTTCGCCGTGGTGTGACCATTCACGCGGACCTGGCGACATCTCTCCCGACGGTTCGCGCCGATCGGATCTCTTTGCATCAGGTGATCCTGAATTTGATCGTCAACGCCATGGACGCTACGGATCACAACCCCATGAAGGAACGCTTGGTTATTGTGAGAACGCGCTCGTCGGACGATATCGTGGAGCTTGAGGTGAGCGACACCGGCAGTGGTATCTCCGCGGATCACAGAACGAAGCTGTTCGAAGTCTTCTTCACAACGAAGACCGAAGGCGTTGGATTGGGCTTGGCCATCGCTCGTTCGATCGCAGAAGCGCACGGCGGTCGAATCTGGGCAGAGGAGCGTAGCGGACCCGGCGCAACGTTCCGCCTGACGCTGCCGCTGCAACATGAACCCGTTGCTACATAGGAACGCCCGGACGAGTGAGGCGGATAACCGATCGGCGCAGTGCGTTGCTTACGAAGCAGCGGCCCGGAGACGCGCGTGGTGGGACTTGATTACTGAACCCGCCCGCGCTGTTCGCAAGGCTTGAAAATTGTCTGAAGTCCAGTAACGAAAGCGATGAAGGTCCGCTTCTGATGCTGTGGACGGCTCCTCCACGGGCACGAGAGTGCCAAGACATGGGCGCCGTT
>NZ_LLXZ01000233.1 GCF_001440395.1 Bradyrhizobium jicamae
CAGCGCGCGCGCCGCCGCTGGCGCGATTGGCCGCCTTGGCGCGATCTCCGCCGCCTGCTTTGGCACGATCGGCCGTGCCCGGCCGGTTGCCGCCACGATCCCCGGCGCGATCGCCACCACGATTACCAGCACGATCGCCAGCCCTGTCACCAGCGCGATCGCCGGCACGATCACCCGCACGGTCGCCCGCGCCCGGGCGGTCGCCACCAGGCTTCAGCACCTGCTGGCCGTCGCGACCGCGAAAATCCATCCGGTTGCCGGCGCCCGCCTTCAGATTGTTGTTGCCGAAGCGATCCGCGACGCGCGCGTTGGCGTATCTGACGCCCTGGCGGTGCGCCGGGTTGTGCTGCCAGTTATTTCCGACATTGGTTATCCTGTTGTAGTGATTGACGTAGAGGTTGCGATTACCCCAGTTGAAGCCGCCGCCCCAGTAATTGCCCCAGCGCGCGATGGCCCAGCCGGTACCAAAGGCAAGCCCGGCCGCAATCACGCCCGCGCCGATATAGGACGGGTAGCCGAAATAATAGGGCGGATACTCCGCGTAAGGCCATTCGCCGTACACGGTGGCGGGTTCGTAATAGGGCACATACATCGTCGAGGGGTTGGCCTGCTCGATCACGATCACGTCGCGGTTGTCCTGCTTCTGAACGCTCACCTTCTGCTGCTTGTTGGTCACCAGCTTGTTGCGCGCCTGCGCTTTGGTCCGCAGCCGCTGGACCGCATCCATCACGTCCGGCTGCTGTGCCAGCACGGCATCGCCAAGGTCCTTGGTCCAGTCGATCTTGTCGCTCATCATCGCGAGCACGTCGGGGGTGGAGGCGAGCGCCTTGACGCTGTCGTCCCATCCCTGCTTGTCGACGGCTGCCTTCAAGGGATCACCCTTCAGGGTCTTGTTGCCTTTCACCCAGCGGTCGGCCTGCACCACTTCCAGCGGATAGGTCGATGCCGCCAGCACATTGGCGAGCAATTCGTCCGGATAAAGCGCGATCGGCGCAACCAGCGCTTCGAGCTGCGCGGGCTTCAGGAGCTGCTGCTCGGCTTGCGGCTGGGCCGGCGGGCTGGTTGCCGGTTGAGCAGCCGCCGGTGGCTGGCTGGTCTGGCCGGATGGCGCCGGTTGATTGTCTGTCGTTTGTGCCATGGTTGCGATCGGCGTCGCCAACAGGAACGCCCACGCAAGCAGGATTTTTCCGCAACGGAACATCGTCGCTTTCCCTCCAGATTGCGCGGCCAGCTTCAGACAGCGGCGAGGCCGGAGGTTTGATAAAGATCAAGGGAATTCGGCCGAGCCTAACCCCGAACCTAGCCCCGAAGCTGTTCCCGCGTTTTGCCGCCCTGCTGCGGCGCAAGAACAAGCCGGCGGTCGTGAATCAGGTTTTCCAGCCGGTGTGCCGCCACATTCAGCGCGGTGACATCGCGGGTTTCATCCTCGCCGGCGGCGGCCTTGAGGCGCTGCGTCTGCAGGATACGGTCGATTTCAAGTTCGATCTCGTCAAGCTCGACCTCGCTGCCGCTGATGCGGATACGCCGCCCCAACGCATAGAGCGCATCCAGCGCCTGCTCGCGGGTCTGCGGCCCATCCGCGCGCAGGAATTTCCAGGCGGCGGCGAGCACGGATAGCAGTCCGCCCGCGATCATCGGCGCCAGGAAGATGATGTTGCCCCATTCGTCGAGAAAACTTTGCTGCGTGCCGTTGTAGAAGGCCGCTGCGCCTGGATGCACCGGCAGGTGAGCGTCCGCATCCGTATCGGGCGCCGTCACCTGGGCAAGGATCGGCAACTCCGTCAGCAGGTCGCGGCGCGCGTTCATCACCGACTGCGTCAGGTCCGTGACGAGATCGTTGCTGAGCTTCTTTTGCGCGACGAGATAGAACGAGGTGCGGAGCGTCGTCAGGTCATCCGCGGGAACAGGCGGCGCGCCGCGCAAGGTACCCTTCGGCACCTCATAGCTCTCATAGGCGCGGTCCCGCCCGGCAATGGCGCCGGCCTGCTCGATCGGAATCAGCACCGGCGACGTCTTGGTGTTCTGTGGAAACAGGCTACGGATCAGCGTCAAATATTTTTCGGCGAGCGGCACCACGACCAGGATCGCGCGCACTTCCTTTGTCTCGAGCGCCTTGCGCGCGTCCGCGGGCGCCAGGTTTTTGAAAATCACATTGGCTCGGGCGAGATCGTATTCGTCGCTCAACTCCTTGACGATCTTCCGATTGACGTCGCCACCGACGACGCCCACGGTAACCCGCTTCAATCCGGCGATATCCGAGATCGGAGAGCCCGGCGGCGCGATCAGCAACGCCACCGCATGCGCGACGACCACGACCGCCTGCGCCTGCGACAGATCGCCGACATCGCCGCGCACGACCGCCAGGTCAACCTGGCCGGAGGCGAAGGCCGTCGCCGCATCCAGCACGCCGCCGGTCTCGACGATGTTGAAGCGCACCGGCGCGTTCAACTGCGTCAGCTTGCGCGCGATGGCTGTTACCAGCCGGCTTGCCTCCCCATCCAGCGACCCCACCGCAACCGTCAATGTCGTCGGCTTCGTGTACCAGCGATAGGCAAGGAAGCCGGTGCCTGCAACCAGCAGGAAGACGCCGGCCACCAAGGCAATCCGCAGCCAGGTCGGCAGTTTCATCGGGTTCATGCGGCGTGCTCGGACAGTGCGCCCGGCGGCTGCCGATCTGATCAGCCGCCTTGGCCAAGGCTCGGTCGACATCAAGCCAACCGGCTGGCAGTCAATCCATTGATCCAGATCAACGCCGACAGCCTTCGCCCTGCAAGGTTCAAGCAGCCGGCGTCCACCCACCCGGCAAGCCGCTCCCCCAGAGCGACGCCAAGAGGCCGTCACCCCCATGGCGGCCTCTTACCTTGCAGGGTGATGCCGGAGTTTCGAACATGCGCATGTCAAAGCTGATCGCCGCCATGCTTGCCGCCTCGCTGCTGGCCTGGTCACAAGCCGCCGCTGAGGACAAGATGGTGGTCGACATGAGCAAGATGACGTGCGGAGAGCTTACGAAGCTCGGCTTCCAGGATTTTGCCGGCGTCACCATGTGGCTGAGCGGCTATTACAATGCGAGCGTCCGCAACACCACCATTGACCTCTACCAGTTCGCGCAGGCCGCCAAGACCGTGAAGGACTTTTGCGCGACGAGCCCACGCGCAACGGTGATGTCGGCCGCCGAGCGGGCGCTCGGAATCAAGATGCCGCGAGCGCGCTCGTAAGCACCAGCGGCAACCGGATCCGGAACAGCGCACCTTTTCCGCTCCAGTTTTCTGCTGAAATCTCGCCGTCATGCGCCTCGACGATGGTGCGCGCAATGGACAGTCCCATCCCCATACCGCTGGGCTTGGAGGGGTAGAAGGGATCGAATATTTCCTCCAGCTTTCCGGCGAGGATGCCCGGACCATGATCGGCGATCTCGATCTCGGCGAAATCGCGATCCCGCGCGGTGCGCACGATGATCCTGCGCTGCGACTTGTCCAGATGTGCCATTGCGTCCGCGGCATTCATGAACAGGTTGAGCAGGACCTGCTGCAGTTGAACACGGTCTCCCTTCACAGGGAGAGGAATAGCGCTGAGCGCACTTTCCACGGTAACTTCTCTCGCATGGGCAAGGCCGGAAACGAGATCGAAGGTCTCACCGACCATGTCGTTGAGGTCGATCTCCCTGGCCTCGAACGGTGCGCGCTTCAGCAGGCTGCGCAACCGTCTGATCACCTCCCCGGCGCGCTGGTCGTCGCGCCTTATATCGGAAATTATCTCCTTCAGCTCGCTCACATCGAGCGTCGGCGAGTCCAGCATCAGGGCGGCGGTCTCGGTGTTGACGAGGATCGAGCCGAGCGGCTGGTTGAGCTCATGGGCGATCGACGTGGTGAGCTCGCCCGCCATGGAATAGCGGTTGACATGGGCGAGTTCCGACATGCGCTGGCGCGCCTCGACTTCGGCGAAACACCGGCGCCGCCGTTCATAGAGCAGAATCGAGATCAGCGCGGCCTGCAACAGCACAACACCGCAGGCAGCCGCGATCTGCCAACGATACTTCTCCCAGGCAGAGGCCTCGCGAAAAAGGACCTCGCTGCCCGGCGGCAGCCGCGCTTCGCTAATGCCCCATCGCTGCAATTCCCGCCAATCGTATTTGGCCGCCGCAAACTCGCTCGGCGGGGTCTTGATGTCGCCCGGTTTCTCACCACCGAGAATACGAATTGCCACGCTCACGGCGGAGCGGCTGCGGACGAGCGCCGAATGCATCGGCCCGCCGATAATTTCCCTGCCGAAAAACGAGTCGTCATGCGTGAAGATCGGCGCATTGGCGACGTTGTAGAGTCTCGTCAGCGCCCGGTCGCCTTCATGCGCGACACCGGCGGCATCGGCAACCATCTGGTACCAGAAGATCGCGGAGTGCGGTGGCAGCGCGGCAAGCTGCTTCAGCGTGTCCTCATAGGGCAGCTTGTCGTACCACCTTATCTCTATTCTCCCTTCGAGCGGTTTCAGCTCCTTCAGCATTTCGCCTCGCCAGAACCGCTCGTTTGGCGAGTCGCCATTGACGATCGCAATCGTCTTTGTATCCGGCGATATCTTGAGGAAGCTCTCGAACAGAACAAGAAATCTGTGGGTGACCGCGACGACCGTGTCATTGGCGGTCAAGGCGGAATGCTGGACACGGCGTGCCTCGATGGTCGTAAACAGGACCGGGGTCGCGGGGAAAAGCTGCTGGCGGTTGCGTTGAATGAACGAAGTCGCGGGGGCGCCTACGCCGATGACGAGGTCCGGCGGGTGGTTGGCGTAGAGCGCCTGCAGATATTGAAGAAACGGAGTTTCCGAGTTGACGTCGGCGGAGCGCGCAGCAACCAGGGAATGCTCCTGAACGTCCAGCGGCCAGAGCGACTGGCGGTCAAGTTCAGCGCGCATGGTCTTCGCATATTCGTTCCACGGCCGAAATTCCCGGCCGACCGAATGCAGAATCATGATCCGCTTGTGGTCCGGCTGGCCGGCGTAGGCCGGTGCCGAGCTGATCACCGCCAGCAGCACGAAAAAGCGCCAGACCATTCTGGTCAGACGCCTTTCGCCGATCTTGATCACCGAGCGACGCGTCACAACTGCCTTGGCTTCCCGTTGCACAGCACAACAAGAAGCCATAGCAGCATGATTTGGCGCGCGGGGAAACTCCGGCAAAGCCCGCTTCGCCGGTTACCCGGCACCGCCGGCTAGCAGCGCGTGACAACCCGGCCATAGGCGTCCACCGCCTGGACGCAACCCGATCCGTAATAGGCGCCGGCCGCGGCCCCCGCAGCAGCGGCGCCCGCGCCGACCGCAACGGCCCGCCGCGT
>NZ_LLXZ01000234.1:0-53401 GCF_001440395.1 Bradyrhizobium jicamae
GGGTGAAGCCGCCTACCCGCCGCGGCTGGCGGCGCTCGACGATCCGCCGCCGCTGCTCGGCGTGCGCGGCGCACCCGAGGCGCTGATGCGGCCGATGATCTCGATCGTCGGCTCGCGCAACGCTTCCGGCGCCGGACTGAAATTCGCCGGCCAATTGGCGCGCGATCTCGGTGACGCCGGCTTTGTCGTCATCTCCGGACTGGCGCGCGGCATCGATCAGGCCGCGCATCGCGCGACGATCCAGAGCGGCACGGTCGCGGTGCTGGCCGGCGGCCACGACCGGATCTATCCGCCAGAGCATGAAGATTTGCTGGCGGCGCTGCTCGAACACGGCGGCGCGATTTCCGAAATGCCGCTCGGCCACGTGCCGCGCGCCCGCGACTTTCCCCGCCGCAACCGCCTGATCTCGGGCGCGTCGCTCGGTGTCGTCGTGATCGAGGCCGCGCACCGTTCGGGATCGCTGATCACGGCGCGGATGGCCGCCGAACAGGGCCGCGAAGTGTTCGCGGTGCCGGGCTCGCCACTCGATCCGCGGGCCGCCGGCACCAACGATCTGATCAAGCAGGGCGCGGCGCTGGTCACCGAAGCCAGCGACGTCATCAACGCGGTTCAGCCGATCCTGGAACGGCCGATCGTGCTCGATGCGCGCGAGGGCGATGACGAGCCGCTCGATTTCGAGGTCGATCCGGCCGTACGCCAGCGTATTGTTGCATTGCTGGGGCCGAGCCCCATTAGCCTCGACGACGTGATCCGGATGTCAGGCCTTTCGCCCACCATCGTTCGCACGGTGCTGCTCGAACTCGAACTGGCGGGCCGCCTGGAGCGCCACGGCGGCGGACTGGTGTCGCTGATCTAGGCGCGTACTCATAACAGCGACGTCGGGTTCTGAGGACCGAGCCGAAGTCTTCGTTAAAGCACTAGTGCTGGTGACCCAAAGCCGATGACGTCGAGGACGCTTCGCGCTGGTGGACCCGTCCTCAAAAAAGAATAGTACGGCTGGGAAGCAATTGCCATTCCAAGGCAGAGTTTGACGCAGAATGCGCTGTACGACAGTGAGCACATGGTGTTCAATCCCTGGAACTGTCTGCCCGAGCACGGGCCGCTCGGCAGCGTCAACCGGATGCGGCTCGCCGTCTACCTCGCGGCAGGTATGGCCGAACATGGTGGGTCATGAGTAGCGAGCCGAAGCCCGATCATTCGGGCGGACTTCAGCGGACGCAGGCGCCGCCGAATGTCGAGAATGAAGCTCTGCATGCCGAACGCCGGCAGCTCACCGTGGTATTTGTCGACATCGTCGGCTCGACACCCCTGAGTGAGCGGATCGATCCCGAGGAGTTCTTCGCGGTTATCAGAACTTACCGTGACATCTGCGACGAGCAGATTCGCCGCTACGACGGTCACATCGCCAGAATGATTGGCGACGGATTGCTGGCATATTTTGGCGTGCCGCAAGCCCACGAAAATGATCCTGAGCGTGCGGTCCGCGCTTCGCTGGCGATCGCCGCGGCGATCAAGGAACACAAGTTTCTGCTGTCGGACCGCAGCTTCGTCCGCCTCGGCGTGCGCATCGGGGTTAATACCGGGGTGGTCGTCGTCGGTAGCGTGCCCGGCGAGCCCCCCGATCGGCGGGAAGTGTTCGGCAGCTCGGCGCATGTCGCTGCCCGCCTCCAAGGGCTCGCCGGTGAGCACGGCGTGGTCGTCGGCTTGAGCACCTATGAGCTGACCCGTGGAACGTTCAGCTACGCGCCGCTTGGCAGACAATCGCTCAAGGGCGTGGAGGAGCCTGTCGAAGCCTGGCGTGCAGAGGCGCTTGCGTCCAGCGAAAGCAGGTTCGACAGGGCGCGCAGGTCGCCTCTTGCTCCGATGATCAATCGAACTAGTGAAAGCGCATTGCTTGCCGAGATGTGGCAGCAGAGCGTAGCAGGCTCGGGGCAGGTCGGCGTCATCTCCGGTGAACCCGGCATTGGCAAGTCACGTCTGATCCGCCAGTTCCGCAGCTCCCTTGGTGCGTCTCCGCGTGATGTCTTGTCTCTGCAATGCTCGCCCTTCCACGTCAATACGCCGCTTGCCCCGGAAATCGAGCGGCTCACGCGCGCGACCGGTATCCATGAGACCGACGACGCGGAACTCGCATTGGCAAAATTGCGTTCGCTTCTGGCAAGAGCCGTCACCGATGTCGGGCAGGCGCTTCGTTACTACGGGGCGGTGCTGTCGATACCCGCATGCTCGGGATACGAACCCGCGGATCTCGGATCTCCCTCGGAGCGCGAGCGTGCTTTTCAGGTGTTCATCGATGTTCTTCTCGCCGCCTCGCGCAAGCTGCCGATCCTCGGAATCGTCGAGGACGTCCAGTGGATGGACCCGACCACTATCGAACTGCTGGTGCGCGTGATCGCTCACTGTCCTGGCGAGCGGATTATGGTGCTGATCACGCATCGCGATGATTACACGGCCGACTGGTTGTCGAGCCCGGCAATTCGACGGATAACTCTGCAAAAGCTGGCAGTGCACGAATGCGAGCAGATGGTAGCAGCCGTCGCGGGCAGCGATATTGTACCGCGCCGGATTACCAGCCAGATCGTGGAAAGAACCGACG
The DNA here is from genome assembly GCF_001440395.1 of Bradyrhizobium jicamae. Lineage (GTDB taxonomy): Bacteria > Pseudomonadota > Alphaproteobacteria > Rhizobiales > Xanthobacteraceae > Bradyrhizobium > Bradyrhizobium jicamae. The sequence continues at coordinate 2,597 of NZ_LLXZ01000234.1, forward strand.
GCGTGCCACTCTTTGTCGAGGAGTTTACGCGCGCCGTCGTCGATTCCGGCGCGGCCCCGCGCGCTGCTGAGAGCCCCGTCCCGAGCGGGAAATTGCCGGACACTCTGGTGCCGGCAAGTATTCACGATTCACTGATGGAGCGCCTTGATCGTCTCGGTCCTGCCAAGCGCGTCGCCCAGATCGCCTCTGTTTTCGGAAGGCGCTTCAACTATGAAGGCATTTTCAGCGTACTTCCAGGTAAAGGCTCAACACTGAAAAGCGCCTTGCGGGCATTGGAGAGCGCCGGGATTGTGTATCGTATCGATGAATCTCAAGGCACAGTCTTCACGTTCAAGCACGCGATGATACAGGAAGTCGCCTACTCCTCGTTGCTCAACGAGGAAAGGCGTGAGCTCCATGCGCGCGTCGCATCATGGCTGCTTCAGGAAGCCGCCATCGGAGAGAGCAGCCAGCCCGCGGTGCTCGGCTATCATTATGCTCGCGCAGGTAACATTCCGGAAGCGATCGAGGCCTGGCTTCAGGCGGGCAAATCCGCGCTCCGCCGCTCAGCCACCAAGGAGGCCGTGGCTCACCTTCGCGAAGGCCTTTCGCTGATACCCAAGATGCCCGCCTCACCGCGGCGCTTCGAGGCTGAAATCGGGCTGCAGTCCAATTTGGCAATGGCGTACACCGCCAACGCAGGGTGGTCCGATCCGAACGTCTATGGCCCCTACAGTCGGGCACTCAAGCTTTGCGCGAGCCATGGCACCATTCGCGAGAAGGCGACGGTGCTGTGGGGAAGCACCATAGCCAAGCTGGTCAACTGCGAGCTCGCTAAGGGCCTCGAACACGCGCAGGATTTCGTCCGGCGGGCAGAAGAGTGGCGCGACGACGAGGCTGCCCTCATGGCCTACACCGCTGCCGTAATCGCCAATTTCTTTCTCGGTCGTTTGGAGCAGGCGAGTGAGCTCGCGTCTCTGGTCAGCGCTCGCTACAATCCGCGTGAGCACGGCAAGCTGGTTCAGATTTACCAGCATGATCCAATGATCGTATCGCTCGTCTATTCCGGACACATCGAATGGCTGTTGGGCCGGCCAGGCCGTGCCAGAGAGTGCTGCGTGGCGGCGCGGCAGCTCGCGAAAGAGATCGGGCATCCGTTCATGCTGGCTTTTGCCTCCATTCTTGGCGTCTCCGATCACTGGTATGAGGGCGATCTTGCGGCCAACCTTGCCAGCGTAAAGCGCGGTCTGAAGGTCGCCGACGAGTATGGCTATCCAATGTACCGGGTGATCGGCCCATTGTGGGCAACCGCTGCGTTGGCGACACGAGGCCCCGCGCCGGAAGTGCTCGAACAATTATGCGGCTTGCTCGATAAGTTACCCGCCGAGAATCGGTGCATTCAGATGCCGCTCTATCGAATTCTGCTCGCCACGGAATTCGGACGGATCGGTCAGGTAGAAAGGGCTCGAAGCTTCGCTGCTTCGGCCGAGGCCCTAGTGAAGCGAACCGGCGAGCGTTGGGCTGCTCCCGAGATTTATCGGATCCACGGCTCGCTGCTGTGTCGCGAACCATTGCGAGACGACCGGGCTGCCATGCGCTTGTTCAAACGCTCGCTTACCTCTGCCAGGAAGCTCGGGGCGGTCGGTTGGGAATTGCGCACAGCGATCAGCATCGCGCGCTTGCTCAGCGCCGGCGAGAACGTATCCGGACGCGCCGAAGCACGAGACCTGCTGATATCGACCCGGGCGAAATTTGCATCCACGGAAACTTCCCGCGATCTGCGCGAGGCTGATGACCTCGTGAGAGCATTGAACTAATGAATCCCGCCTTGCGCCGGCCGGCGAACGACCCTCGACCTGTTTGGTCGACTCACATCGGCGATCCCAAATATTCGATGGCCTTGAGGCTCGGCAGGAACGTGTAGGCGCCGCCCCGCGTCGAGACAAATTCCGGTAATCCGTGCAACCGGATCGTGTCGCCGGATTTGAGCGGCAAGTCGAACCAGCTCGTGCCGGGATCGTTGGTGCCTGAGATCGGATCGTTGGAGCCGGTGATGCGCGGATCCTGCAGGCCAAGATTCAGCCAATCGCAGGACATGGCCTCGAACTGGGCGCCGAGGCTCGCCCCTATGAAGTTACCGAGCAGGCCGCGTTCCGGTTCGTCCCCGTCATAAGGCTTCGCCGGATCATAGAGTGGTCCATCCGGATTATAGGGTGGCCCATAGGGCACGCCACGCCGAACAAGGCGCCGGCTGTTATTCGCTATCCGTTGCACGATCTGCCCGCCTCGCGGGTTGCACCGGCGGATATGGGCTCCATGGGGACAGCGGGCATCGCCAACGCCAACGTAGTCAAAATCCGTCAGATCGACGTTGGGATCAGGTGCATCCGCAGACAGTGCCAGTGGCGTGCCATCGCGCCACCGGCCGCACAGGTTGGCGGCTACGATCTCGCGCAAGGCCGCACGACGTGACGGGCCTTTGCCGATTTTCTCTTCTTCGCCGCGCGGCAGCAACTCGTAGCCTTGCGGGTGCTCGAGCAAGTAGGATGCGGCGCGATCGAGATACCTCTCGAAGTCTGCCACATGCTGTTTCAGCACGCGAAAGGCGTTGAAGGTGCCGTTGTGTCCCAACGCTACGGGGTGAGGAACCCGCCACATCAAGCCTTCCAGATTGGTCGGATGTCCCAGCAACACGGTGCCGAGCGGCGCCCTCGGTTGTCTGTCGGGATATCGCTCAGGGTCGTGAACCCCCTCGAACCTCGGTTGCGTGATGTTGTCGCGATACCCGAAGTGAACAAAGTCGCCCGGGAAATTATATCCCTCGCGTGTGCCGAGCAGTCTGAAGGCCTTTTCGTCGGGGAGCGCGCGTTTCTGGACTTCGTTTAGCTGCTCGAACTTCTCGGCATAGATGGTCGCGATGAGATGGATCCGCTTGGGCTCGTTGAACGGAGCTGGCCACTTTTCCGGCGCGCTCGCCCCGACATCCCCGAGCTTCAAGGCGCGGGCGGTCATGCCTTCAACGAATTCGTTCGGGAACATTTTAAGCGAAGCGCTGGGCGTGCCGAGGGCGCACAATCCCTCATAGGTCAGGCCAATGTTGAAACAAGTATCCGGCTTGTTTTCCCCCCAGTCCCCGCTCGTGATCTGCGGGACACCGTTGCGGCCGGAGACGGAGGCGGCGAGCCAAAGCCGAGCTGCGCTGCGATCGACGACTTCCAGGATGAGGTAGCGCACGTGCGGCTTCTTGGTGTAGCCGCGCAGGATGTTGCCTTGCAGATCAGCGAGGTTGATCATGGCACTCACCAGCCTAACTTGAGATGTTTGCGGACTTGAGCCACCGAAAATCCGGGATAGGCCCGGTAGCCGCTGCCGAGCGAAATGTTCGCGTTGGCGCGGAGCTGCAGCACCAGCTTGCGCGGAAGCAGGGTCAGATCGTCATCGACGGGCGATACGGCCCTGTCTCCCTTCAAGTCTTCCTGGTCTCTCAGAAAGTCGGTGGCGGTATCCGGCACCTGGTACAGGTCGTGCTCGTGCACCCACTGGATGAACGCCTCGACATTCTTCTCGCAGGGAATCACTTTTTTTCCGCCTTCGACGAGCTTGACCACTTCGTTGAACACCTCGCCGATCGTGGCGATGAAATCGCGAATGTAATTGGTGAAATCCCCGTCATAGACGGAGAACATACAGATATTGTCGCCGACGATGACGAAGCGCGCGAAATGCACAGTCCCGACATTGTTCAATCCGGCATAGATCGCATCCTTGTTTTTCGCGATCGCCAGGGCGGCTTCCGCTCGTCCGATGGGTGATTTGACCTTGAGCGGCATGATCAGATTCATCATGCACTGGACATTGTCGCCGTGCTGGAACGACGGGTGGGGACCACCGGGCAGAGGCTTCACCGGCGTCCGTCGCGCCCAGTAAGGCACCAGGGTCCATGATGCCACGCACTTGAACACGTCGGTCGTGTGCACCCAGTCCACCAAACGATCTAGCACACCTTCGTCACTTGGCATCGAATTACCTCCACTTGAAAGGGCATCCGCCGCGCATCTCACGCGAGACTTCATAGGCGCCCAGGCGGGCCTCGAGGATGGGATCGTTGGAGACTTCGATGCCGGGCGCGAGACGGTTGGGATTGAAACTGATGCGTTCGCCATCCGCTTCCTGATCCTCGGACACCTTGAGGAGCGTAAGGGTACCCATGACGACCCGGATTCGCGTCCCGGGCCAGGGTTTTGTGGGATCGTCGAGCGCATCGCCCTCTTCGCCGATTGTCATCATCAACATGAATCGGGCCGGCCACCGCTGCAGGCGGTCTCTAAGCTCGTCGAACAGATATCTGTCGCGCGGCACGGCCTTGGGATCGGTGTTGCGAACGCCTGCGACCGGCTGCCAGGAAAAGCGCACCGGGCGACGAACTCCATCGGGGGCCGTCACCCAGAAGGTATGGACGGCGTGATAGCTCGCGCGAGCATAGCTCTCCGGTGCGCCGATCAGACCGACCTGGAATATTCCCAGCTGGGCGAACCGGTGCCGGTTGGCATAACGGAGTGCCCCCTCATCGACATTCTTGGTTTCGTCCGGGTACGGGTTGCGAGGAGGTATCTTGAGTTGCAGAAGATCCCAAACCTTCCGCCACCAGGGTCGCCTTTCATACTTCTCACGCTTCGCGATCTTGCTGAACTCGAAGAAGTCGTCGACATTGCGGACGAAGAATTCGCCGAGCGTCGTGGCGATCAGGTCGCTTCCCCTCTCCCCCGAAATGTGGAAGCGCGTCGCCATTCCCCGAACATCGGACCATCCATCATGCTGGTTCACCCCTCCCAATCCGTTGGAGAACCTCACCGACACCCTGACGGGCTTTCCGTTGAAGTGCTCTGCAATGCAATAGGTGCACGCCACGTCCGACGCCACGAACTCGCCCTTCACGCCCACGCCGATGGTGTGAACCGGCCTCCTGCCGGGGACGGGCTGCTCCAGATTATCGATGATGGCCTGAACTAGCTGCTTTGCTGTTGATGTATCGACCATGCCCCCCTCCATTATGGACGGACCGCCGAGGGTGCCGTTGGTGCGCCCGGTGCGTTAGCGTTGTCGATTGAATTCAGCCTGTGCCCTTCGCTCAAACGCTACATTCGATCACCGCTCGGATGTGTGATGTCGTTCACAAAGTTAGCCGAATGAAGCGCCGCGCAGTTCGAATCGAATAACAAGATTCGACACTCCCGATTGCTCGCACGCACCGATAAAGTGATCGGCTGAGTGCGTGTCTTGTTGCGGTGCAAGGGTCCGGATGTAGCCCTTAGGCGATGTCCGCTTTTTGCTGCTGTTGAGCGACGAGCCGACATCAGGCGCGACGAAGACCACGCGCCTGATTTATAAGTACACGCCCTAGTCTTTCCCGCTGCGTGCGTCGAAACTCGTCCGCGCCCGTTCGATCTGCGGCTGATGCTCAATCGCCCACGTGCCGAGTGCCTTCACCGGCACGGATAAGCCACGTCCCAGGTCAGTCAATTCATAGTCGACCCGCGGCGGAATGGTCGGAAACACCGTTCGCGTCACGAGACCATCGCGTTCGAGGCCGCGCAGCGTCAGCGTCAGCATTCGCTGCGAGATGCCGCCGACCATGCGCTTGAGTTCGTTGAAACGCTTGGGGCCATCGCCAAGCATCATGATCACGAACACGCTCCATTTATCGCCGACCCGCGCCAGCACGGCGGCGGCGCCGCGGCAGTCGCTGTCGTTGTGGGGGCCGGCTGGGAGGGCGGGCACATTCTTGTGCTCGGGTCTCATGGATGTGCTCGGGTGAGAAAAATGTGCGTTCTTGCGGGGTTATGCCACGGTCACTCATATAGCGCCAGTTACAAACTTATACCGAAGGGTGACCCCTACCATGAAACTCCTGCATCTCGATTCCAGCGTTCTCGGCCCCCACTCCGTCAGCCGCCAGGTTTCCGCCGCCGCAGTCGACCGCCTGCGCCAGTCCACCCCCGGCCTCGAAGTCAGCTACCGCGATCTGACGCTGACGCCGCTGGCGCATCTGTCCGGTTTGCACCTCGCCGCCGGTCAGGGAGCGGCTCCTGACGCATCATTGCGAGACGATCTCGCCGCCGGCCAGGCCGTGCTGGACGAGTTTCTCGCCGCCGACATCGTGGTGATCGGCGCGCCCATGTACAATTTCACCGTCCCGAGCCAGCTCAAGGCCTGGATCGACCGCATCCTGGTCGCAGGCAAGACGTTCAAATACGGCGCGCAAGGCGTCGAGGGTCTGGCCGGCAACAAGCGCGTCATCATCGCGATTTCGCGCGGCGGCTATTACGGCCCGGACACGCCGATCGCACCCGGCGAACATGTCGAAACCTATCTGCGCTGGGTGTTCGGCTTCATCGGCATCCACAATCCGGAATTCATTTCCGCCGATGGCATTCAGGTCGGCCCGGACCATCGCGAAAAGGCCGTGGCCGGTGCGCTGAAAGCCGCAGGCGATCTGCAGGCCGCTTGAGGTGTGAAGGAGACTGGCTGCTGTCGCGCCCGACGGCAGCCGCCCACATGCCTGGATGAGCCGGTCAGAAAATGCCGTTCATGCGGCAGAGAACGATCACGAGGGAGATCAAAAGACCGATGCCGGAAAACAGCGCAATTGAAACCAATTGCGCGGAGTCCGAATCCTGCGCGGCGGACGAGGAGACGTCGACCCTCTTCGGCATGATTGCTTCTCTCCCGATCAAGAGACTCCTTTCCCTGGAATGTCCGGCAATGATGATTGACGTTCAAGGCGCCCTTCCGGCCCAGCGCCAATCCGTCGCAGGGCGGCGGACTGGTCGAGGTCCACGACGGAGGCTTTATCCGCGATAAATCGGCGCCCCGCTCGGCGAGGCCGTGGCACCGCCATCGACGAACAATTCCTGCCCCTGCACATGCGCGGAATCGTCTGACGCCAGGAACAGCACCGTCTTCGCGATATGGTCGGTTTCTCCGATGCGACCGAGCGGCGTCGACAGCGCGATCCGCTTTTCGAAGGCCTTTTCGGCCTCCGGCGTCGCGATCGCCGCGCCCCAGATCGGGGTACGGATCGCACCGGGCGCCACCACGTTGACGCGGATGCCGCGCGGCGACAATTCCGACGCCATGATCCGCGCCATGGCCCGCACGCCGGCCTTGGCCGCGCCATAAGCCGAATAGCCGGGAATGCCGAGTACCGAGATCACCGAGCCGTTGAGAATGATCGAGGCGTTGTCGTTGAGGTGCGGCAATGCCGACTGCACGGTGAAGAACACGCTGGTGAGGTTGGTGCTGATGACCTTCTCGAAGGTCTCGACGGTCGCGCCGCCCAGCGGCGTGCCGCCGGCGATGCCGGCATTGGCGAACAGGATGTCGTACTTGCCGAACGTTTCGACCCCCTTCCCGATCGCAGCTTCCGTGGCGGCGATATCGGTGGCGTCGGCCGCGAGCGCGAGCGCGTTCGGACCCAATTCCTTCGCGGCGACATCGAGCGTCGCCTGATTTCGTCCCGTGATGACGACCCTGGCGCCCTCGGCCACGAACAGCTTTGCGGTCGCAAGCCCAATGCCGCTGTTACCCCCTGTGATCAACGCCGTCTTGTTCGCAAGTCTCATGGCCATCTCCAGTGGTTGCATTATTAAACTAGATTGCCCATCTAGAGCATCTGGTTTAATATTGCAACTACACAAGGCCGTGATCGGTCTTTACGCGATGGGAGCCCCGCGATGGTGAAACGGACCAGCTTTGAGCGCGACGATTGCCCGATCGCACGCTCGCTGGATGCGATCGGCGACTGGTGGTCGATCCTGATCATTCGCGAAGCGCTGTTCGGTATCAGCCGCTTCGGCGAATTCCAGAAGAGGCTCGGCCTCGCCAAGAACATCCTCACCGTGCGGCTGCGCGCGCTGGTCGATCAGGGTGTTCTCAAGATCGCGCCTGCCTCCGACGGCAGCGTCTATCAGGAATACCTGCTGACGCCGAAGGGACGCGGCGTGTTTCCGATCCTGGTCGCGCTACGACAATGGAGCGAGGAATTCGACGAACACCCGGACGAGATCACCACCATTCTCGTCGACAAGGAAAAGGGCAAGCCGGTCCGCAAACTCGAACTGTATTCGCAGGATGGTCGGCTCTTGGGTGTGGGCGATACGGCGCTGAAGCCACGGGCGGCGGGGAAGACGGGGAAGCGTGTTGTGGCATCCTGAGACATTGTGAAACTATGTCCACCGTCATTGCGAGCGCAGCGAAGCAATCCACGTCTCGACGCGGGGAAAAGGGGAAGGATGGATTGCTTCGCGGCGCCTGTCATCGGGCGCGCATTCGCGCGCCCCGTTGGCTCGCAATGACGGGAGAGAGCCGTCTTTCGCTCTGCCTTCACCCTCACGACAGCTTGTGTTTGCTCCGGGTGCGCAATCGCTCTTCCGCCTCGAGCTGCGCCATGCCGAGCAGGTGACTGAGCACCTCGAGACGATGACGCTCGGCGAGCTTGACCAGTTCGGCAACGGTTTCCGCAATGAAGGCTACGGCCTCGTCGGGGCCGCCTTCTTCACCTCGTTCGGGTACTTCGGTTGGCGAGTCCGGTTTCTTGCCTGAAGCTTTCCGCTTCCGGCCGCCAGCAGCTTTGCTCAAAAAACTTGCATCCTAAACGACACAAAGTATTGCCCAGAAATAACCCCTTTGATGGCGCAACTCTAGGGCGCATTTCGCAACTCTTCAGATATGAGTGGATATCAAAAGGTCCCCTGACGGCATTTGCCGATTTGACAGGGGCCGCCTCACCACCCATGTTCGGGTCCAATCGGTGGGCCGCGAGTCTCGCGGAACCCGCCTTTACCTTTTCCCGTAAGCCATTGGAATGACATGAATATCGTCATCGTGGAGTCGCCGGCGAAAGCCAAGACGATCAATAAGTATTTGGGCGCCTCCTACGAGGTTCTGGCCTCGTTCGGCCACGTCCGCGACCTCCCCGCCAAGAACGGTTCCGTCGATCCGGAAGCCAACTTTCAGATGATCTGGGAGGTGGACCCGAAGGCGGCCAGCCGACTCAACGACATCGCGAAAGCGCTGAAGGGCGCCGACCGCCTGATTCTCGCAACCGACCCTGATCGCGAGGGCGAAGCGATCTCCTGGCACGTGCTGGAGGTGATGAAAGAGAAGCGCGCGCTGAAGGATCAGAAGATCGAGCGCGTGGTGTTCAACGCCATCACCAAGCAGGCCGTCACGGACGCCATGAAGGCGCCGCGCCAGATCGACGGCGCGCTGGTCGACGCCTATATGGCGCGCCGGGCACTGGATTATCTGGTCGGCTTCACGCTCTCGCCGGTGCTGTGGCGCAAGCTGCCGGGCGCGCGCTCGGCCGGCCGCGTGCAATCCGTGGCGCTGCGGCTGGTCTGCGACCGCGAACTTGAAATCGAAAAATTCGTTCCGCGCGAATACTGGTCGCTGGTGGCAACATTGACCACGCCGCGCGGCGACAGTTTTGAAGCGCGCCTCGTCGGCGCCGACGGCAAGAAGATCCAGCGGCTCGACATCGGCTCCGGCGCTGAAGCGGAAGACCTCAAGAAGGCCATTGAAGCGGCGAATTTCACGGTTTCGACCGTCGAGGCAAAACCCGCGCGCCGCAATCCGCAGGCGCCCTTCACCACCTCGACGCTGCAGCAGGAAGCCAGCCGCAAGCTCGGCTTTGCGCCGGCGCACACCATGCGGATCGCGCAGCGGCTCTATGAAGGCATCGACATCGGCGGCGAGACCACCGGCCTCATCACCTATATGCGAACCGACGGCGTGCAGATCGATCCCTCCGCGATCACGCAGGCCCGCAAGGTGATCGGCGACGATTACGGCAAAGCCTATGTGCCGGATACCCCGCGCCAGTACCAGACCAAGGCCAAGAACGCGCAGGAAGCGCACGAAGCGATCCGCCCGACCGACCTGTCCCGCCGTCCCGCCGAGATGCGCCGCCGCCTCGATCCCGATCAGGCCAAGCTGTATGAGCTGATCTGGATCCGCACCATTGCGAGCCAGATGGAATCGGCTGAACTCGAACGCACCACCGTTGATATCGCGGCGAAGGCCGGCGCCCGCGTGCTCGATCTGCGCGCTTCCGGCCAGGTCATCAAGTTCGACGGCTTCCTAGCGCTCTACCAGGAAGGCCGCGACGACGAGGAGGACGAGGATTCGCGCCGCCTGCCCGCGATGAGCGAAGGCGAGCCGTTGAAGCGGCAGGACCTTGCAGTCACGCAACACTTCACCGAACCGCCGCCGCGCTTCTCCGAGGCGTCGCTGGTCAAGCGGATGGAAGAGCTCGGCATCGGCCGCCCCTCGACCTACGCCTCGATCCTGCAGGTGTTGAAAGACCGCGGCTACGTCAAGCTGGAGAAGAAGCGGCTGCATGGCGAGGATAAGGGCCGCGTCGTGGTCGCGTTCCTCGAAAACTTCTTTGCGCGCTATGTCGAGTACGATTTCACCGCGGCGCTGGAAGAACAGCTCGATCGCATCTCCAACAACGAGATTTCCTGGCAGCAGGTGTTGCAGGATTTCTGGGCCGGCTTCATCGGCGCGGTCAACGACATCAAGGATCTGCGCGTCGCCGAGGTGCTTGATGTGCTCGACGACATGCTGGGGCCGCACATTTATCCGCCGCGCGCGGATGGCGGCGATGTCCGGCAGTGCCCGACCTGCGGTACCGGCAAGCTCAATTTGAAGGCCGGCAAGTTCGGCGCCTTTGTCGGCTGCTCCAATTATCCCGAATGCCGCTACACCCGCCCGCTGGCCGCCGATAGCGAAGCCAGCGCCGATCGCGTGCTCGGCAAGGATCCCGAAACCGACCTCGACGTGACGGTGAAGGCTGGGCGCTTCGGCCCCTATATCCAGCTCGGCGAGCAGAAGGATTACGAAGAGGGCGAAAAGCCCAAGCGTGCCGGCATCCCCAAGAACATGTCGCCCGGCGACATGGAGCTCGAACTGGCCTTAAAACTGCTCTCGCTCCCGCGCGAAGTTGGCAAACATCCGGAAACCGGTGAGCCCATCACCGCCGGCATCGGCCGTTTCGGCCCGTTCGTGCGGCACGAAAAGACTTACGCAAGTCTGGAAGCCGGCGATGAGGTGTTCGACATCGGCCTCAATCGCGCGGTGACGCTGATCGCGGAGAAGATCGCCAAAGGCCCGAGCGGCCGCCGCTTCGGTGCCGATCCCGGCAAGCCGCTCGGCGATCACCCGAGCCTGGGTGGCGTTGCAGTGAAGAACGGTCGCTACGGCGCCTACGTCACCGCCGGCGGCGTCAACGCCACGATACCGAGCGACAAGACGCCCGACATGATCACGCTGGCCGAAGCCATCGCGCTGATCGACGAGCGCGCGGCCAAGGGCGGCGGCAAGCCGAAGCGCGGCGCCAAGAAGGCCGCGCCGAAGAAGGCGGCAGCCAAGAAGGCCGCTGACAAAACGGCCGATCCCGACGCCCCAAAGCCTGCCAAGAAGGCAGCGGCGAAGAAAGCCGCGGCAAAGCCGAAATCGGAAGCCGTCAGCAAGGCGCGCGCGCCGGTCGCGTCCGCCGCCAAGACATCGGCGGCCAAGCCCGCCACTCCATCCAAAACGCCCGCAAAGAAAAGCGCGGGCAAGGCCCGGGGATAAGTGAATAGAAAACACGACCATGGCTTTCCGAGCCGGGACGCCATCGTTGCCTTTATCCGTGCCCATCCGGGCAAGATCGGCACGCGGGAAATAGCCCGCGAGTTCGGCCTGAAGAATGCCGAACGCGCCGAGTTGAAGCGCATCCTGCGCGACCTCGCCGACGACGGCACGATTGCGAAACGCGGCCGGAAGATCCACGAGCCCGCCGCCCTGCCCCCGACCGTGATCGCCGATATCACGGGACGCGACACCGACGGTGAACTGCTCGCCGTCCCTACCGAATGGGACACCGAGGAAGGCGGCGAACCACCAAAGATCCGTATCGACGTGCCGCGGCGGGCGAAACCCGGCACCGCCGCTGGAATCGGCGACCGCGCGTTGTTGCGGATCGAAAAGGCCGAGGACGGCGATGGCGCGCCCTATCGCGGCCGCGTCATCAAGGTGATCGACCACGCCCGGACGCGCGTGCTCGGCATCTTCCGGACAGCGCCCGGCGGCGGCGGCCGGCTGGTGCCCGTCGACAAGAAACAGGCCGGACGTGAACTGAACATCGCGCCATCGGATACCGGCGGCGCTGATGACGGCGACCTCGTCAGCGTCGATCTGGTGCGCTCGCGCGGTTATGGCCTCGCGGCCGGCAAGGTGAAGGAGCGGCTCGGCTCGCTGTCGAGCGAAAAGGCGATCAGCCTGATCGCGATTCACGCCCACGACATTCCGCAGGCGTTTTCACCGTCCGCCGTGCGCGAGGCCGAGGCCGCCGAACCTGCAACGCTGAAGGGCCGCGAGGACTGGCGCGAACTGCCGCTGGTCACCATCGATCCGCCCGATGCGAAAGATCATGACGACGCGGTGCATGCCGCGCCCGACCCCGATCCGAACAACAAGGGCGGTTATATCGTTCATGTCGCGATTGCCGACGTCGCCTTCTATGTGCGGCCGGGCTCGGCGCTCGATCGCGATGCGCTGACGCGCGGCAACTCGGTCTATTTCCCTGACCGCGTTGTGCCGATGCTGCCTGAGCGCATCTCCAACAATCTCTGCTCGCTGGTGCCGGGCGAGCCGCGTGGCGCGCTGGCGGTGCGGCTGGTGATCGGCGCCGACGGCCGCAAGCGCTCGCACAGCTTTCATCGCGTGCTGATGCGCTCAGCCGCCAAGCTGCATTATGCGCAGGCGCAGGCCGCGATCGACGGCCGCCCCGACGATACCACCGGCCCGCTGCTGGAGCCGATCCTGAAGCCGCTCTACGCGGCCTATGGTCTGGTGAAACTCGCGCGCGACGAGCGCGATCCGCTCGATCTCGATCTGCCCGAGCGAAAAATCCTGCTCAAACCCAACGGCACCGTCGACCGCGTCATCGTGCCCGAACGGCTCGACGCGCATCGTTTGATCGAGGAATTCATGATCCTCGCCAATGTCGCCGCGGCCGAAATGCTTGAAAAAAAGGGGTTGCCGCTTATCTATCGGGTGCACGACGAGCCGACCCAAGAGAAGGTTTATAACCTCCAGGAATTCCTGAAAACGCTCGATCTTCCCTTTGCCAAGAGCGGCGCCTTGCGCCCCGCTTTGTTCAATCGCGTGCTGGGACAGGTCCGCGGCGAGGACTACGAACCGCTCGTCAACGAGGTGGTGTTGCGCTCGCAGGCGCAGGCGGAATATTCGGCGGAGAATTACGGCCATTTCGGCCTCAATCTTCGACGCTACGCGCATTTCACGTCGCCGATCAGGCGATATGCGGATCTGATCGTGCATCGCGCGCTGATCCGCGCGCTCGGTCTCGGCGAAGGCGCGTTGCCGGAGAGCGAGACGCTGGAGACACTGAGCGAGGTCGCGGCGCAGATTTCGCTGACCGAACGCCGCGCGATGAAGGCGGAGCGCGAGACCGCCGACCGGCTGATCGCGCATTTCCTCGCCGACCGCATCGGCGCGACGTTTCAGGGCCGAATTTCCGGCGTTACCCGCGCCGGGCTGTTCGTGAAGTTATCGGATACCGGCGCCGACGGGCTGATCCCGATCCGCACGCTCGGCACGGAGTACTTCAATTACGACGAGACGCGTCACGCGCTCGTCGGCTCACGCAGCGGTGCCATGCACCGGCTGGGTGACGTCGTCGACGTACGTCTGGTAGAAGCTGCACCAGTAGCCGGCGCGTTGCGGTTCGAGCTGTTGTCGGAAGGTCAGGTCATTCCGCGCGGCAGAAAACGCGACGGCTCGAAGGCATCGACAAATCAGTCGAAATCGCGTCCGGGCCGCAGCCCGCGCGACAAGGTTCGAAAGCCCCACAAGGGCAAGTCCGGAAAATCCAAGTCCGGCAAATCGAAGAAAGGCAAGTCATGGAAACGGTGAGTCCCACGACATGGACCCGGGAATCCGCACACGCCGAGAAGCGCGACCTGTGGAGCGCGATGAAGCGCGGCTTTCGCTGCCGCTGCCCGCGCTGCGGCGGAGGCAAGATGTTCCGCGCCTTCCTGAAGACCGCCAATAATTGCTCGGTATGCGGGCTCGATTTCTCGCCGCACCGCGCCGACGACCTGCCGGCCTATCTCGTGATCGTCATCGTCGGCCACATCGTGGTGCCGGCGGCGCTGTGGATCGAAACCAATTATTCGCCGGCGGTGTGGCTGCAGCTGGCGATCTATTTGCCGATCACCTTCATCACCTCGCTGCTGCTGTTGCAGCCGGTCAAGGGCGCGGTGGTTGGCTTGCAGTGGGCGCTGCGCATGCACGGCTTTGACGAGAATGCGCCCAGCGACATTCCTCCGGTCTAGCCAAACCGGAAGCAACAACAAGAAGCATCATAATGGGGATGGGATGAGCGACGCTGCGACTGCCGTACAAGAAGGAAAAGAAGCCGATCACCATCCTTACTTCCGGCCCAAGGATGCAGCGACGCTGATCCTGATCGACCGCTCCGGCGACAAGCCGAAGGTGCTGGTCGGCAAGCGCCACGACAACGTGGTGTTCATGCCCGGCAAATACGTCTTCCCCGGCGGCCGCGTCGACAAAGCCGACAACCGCATTCCCGTTGCGGCTCCCATTTCCGCAGAGCTCGAGGCCAATCTGCTGAAGGGCAGCCCGAAGATCGCACCGTCGCGGGCGCGTGCGCTGGCGGTTGCCGCGATCCGCGAAGCCTGCGAGGAAACCGGCCTGTGCCTGGGGTGCAAGGTCGACAAGCCGGTGAAGCTCGACGGCGCCTGGAAGCCGTTCGCGGAAGCGGGCCTGCTGCCCGATCCGTCCGGCCTGTTCCTGATCGCGCGCGCGATCACCCCGCCCGGCCGCGTCCGCCGTTTCGATACGCGCTTCTTCACCGCCGATGCCTCAGCCATCGCGCATCGGGTCGAAGGCGTGATCCACGCCGATGCCGAGCTGGTCGAACTGGTGTGGGTCGAGATCGGCTCCCAGCCGCTCGCCGACGCGCATGCCATGACCAAGAACGTGCTCGCCGAACTCGACCGCCGCCTCGCCACGGGTCCGTTGCGCCACGATGCGCCGGTGCCGTTCTTCCATTTCTACGGCGGCAAGATGCAGAAGGACGTGCTGGGGGCGTAGGCCCGTTCTCTCCCCGTCATTGCGAGCGAAGCGAAGCAATCCATCTTTCCCCGTGCTGAGGCGTGGATTGCTTCGCTTCGCTCGCAATGAGCCGTCGAATTGTTCTCTACCAATCCCTGAAATTGCAAAATTCTTCTCGGCGCCGCCCGCTGGCGCCGCTCTCGCCCATGCCTATCTCTTCCCCAACAATAATAGCGACGGAACGGGGCAATGGCACAGCGGCAACTCAAGCTCGGCGCGTTCATGCGGCCGGTCTCCATCCACACCGGCGCGTGGCGCTATCCCGGCGCCTGGCCTGATGCCAATTTCAACTTCCCGCACATCAAGCGCCTGATCCAGAAACTGGAAGCCGGCAAGTTCGACGCCTTCTTCATGGCCGACCATCTTGCCGTGCTGAACATGCCCATCAACGCGCTCAAGCGCAGCCATACGGTGACCTCGTTCGAGCCGTTCACGCTGCTGTCGGCGCTGGCCGGCGCCACCGAGCATATCGGCCTGATCGCGACGGGCTCGACGACGTTCGACGAG
This sequence comes from Bradyrhizobium jicamae, assembly GCF_001440395.1. Taxonomy (GTDB): domain Bacteria; phylum Pseudomonadota; class Alphaproteobacteria; order Rhizobiales; family Xanthobacteraceae; genus Bradyrhizobium; species Bradyrhizobium jicamae. The sequence goes on from NZ_LLXZ01000234.1 coordinate 18,287, forward strand.
CCCTATCATGTCGCCAGGCGTTTTGCGTCGCTCGACCACATCAGCGGCGGCCGCGCCGGCTGGAACATCGTCACCACCTCCAACCCGGACGCCGCGCTGAACTTCGGGCTCGATGACCATATGGAGCATGCCGAACGCTACAAGCGGGCGCGCGAATTCTATGACGTGGTCACCGGTCTCTGGGATTCGTTCGCCGACGACGCCTTCGTGCGCGACGTCGAGAACGGTCTCTATTTCGATCCGGACAAAATGCACGTACTCGATCACAAGGGAAAATATCTCTCGGTGCGCGGGCCGCTCAACATTGCCCGGCCCGTGCAGGGCTGGCCGCTGATCGTGCAGGCCGGCGCGTCCGAAGACGGCAAGCAGCTCGCAGCCGAAACCGCCGAGGCCGTGTTCACCGGCGGCGGCAGCCTCGCCGACGGGCAGAAGCTGTATGCCGACATCAAGGGGCGCATGGAGAAGATCGGCCGCGACCCCGAGCATCTGAAAATCCTGCCCGGCGCCTTCGTCGTGGTCGGCGACAGCGTCGAGGAAGCCAAGGAAAAGCGGGCCAAGCTCGACAGCATGGTGCATTACGACAGCGCCATCGCCTCGCTCTCGGTGCAACTTGGCACCGACGCCTCCGGCTTCGATCCGGATGGGCAGTTGCCGCCGATTCCCGAAACCAATGCCAGCAAGAGCGGCCGCCAGCGCCTCGTCGATGCCGCTGCGCGCGACAAGCTCACCGTGCGCCAGCTCGCCCAGCGGGTCGGCGGCTATGGCGGGCTGTCGTTCGTCGGCACGCCCCAGACCATCGCCGACCAGATGGAAGACTGGCTGGTGAGCCGCGGCAGCGACGGCTTCAACATCATGTTCCCGTTCCTCCCCGAAGGCTTGGACGATTTCGTCGACAAGGTGGTGCCGGAACTGCAGCGGCGCGGGATTTTCCGGAAAGAGTATGAGGGCAGGACGCTGCGGGAGAATTTGGGGCTGCCGAGACCGAAAAACCGGTTCTTTGAGGGTTAACGCGCGTATTCCGCAAAAGTGGATACCCGGTTTGCGATCAGAATACGCGCAAAACATCGATTCTACCTCGAATCGGGGCAGTATTTGCCCCGAAAACCTTGACTTTGGGCAGATCGAGGATAGGTTGCGCGGCAAATGCAGGCCGGTTTGGCCGGCGCCTGACACCCCCAATTTGAGGTTTCGAACATGGCCAAAGCGGTCACCATCAAGGTCAAGCTCGTTTCCACGGCGGATACCGGCTTCTATTACGTCGCCAAGAAGAATTCGCGCACCATGACCGACAAGCTGGTCAAGAAGAAGTACGACCCGGTCGCGCGCAAGCACGTCGAGTTCAAGGAATCGAAGATCAAGTAATTCGGCAGCCTATTGCTGACGGTTTGAACGGGGTCCTTCGGGGCCCCGTTTTTGATGCCTGACGGACGCGGCAAGGCCCTGCTTTCCCAGAAAGAACCGAGCGTCACTGAAAAGCAAAAAGGCCTCCGCGATATCGCTGGAGGCCTTCAGTTTCGCGGGGGGTACATCCGCCCCCGCTACGCTACTCGGTTATTACTTGGCTTCTCTTGCGAGGCGCTCAGGTTTTCATACGTGATGTATATCAACGCATTGTGACACTCGTAGTGACTGTCGCCTGGCGCCGGGACAAGCGCGCCCTGGGGAACGGTGCGTAGCTTACGCCGTCTGCATCTGCGGCGGCCCGCTCGGCCGTATCAGGGCGAACGCCACCTGGACGATACCGCCGGCAAGCCCCAATGCGACACCGATCCGCCATGCCATGGTGTAGGAGCCGAGCGCGTCGTAGAGCACCCCGCCGCCATAGGCGCCGAGGAAGCTGCCTACCTGGTGGCTCATGAAGGCGAGGCCCTGGATCATCGCCTGCCATTTCAGGCCGAACATCTCTGCCACCGCACCTGCGACCAGCGGGCCGACGCCCATCCACAGGAAGCCCATGATGGCGCCGAACAACAGCGTGGTTGCCGGCGTCGGCGGCAGCGTGAAGTACCAGGCGAGTGCGATCGAGCGGAAGATGTAGATGCCGCCGAGCAGCGCCAGCTTGTTCCAGCGCTGGCCGGCCCAGCCGAAGAAAATGCTGCCGAGCACGTTGAAGCCGCCGATCATGCCGAGCGTCTGCGCGCTCAGCATCGGGTCCAAGCCGCAGATCGCCAGATAAGACGGCAAATGCGTGGTAAGAAAGACGAGCTGCATGCCGCAGACGAAATAGGCGCCGGTCATCACCACGAAGGAGGCGTTGGAGAACGCCATCTTCGTCGCCGCGCTGGCCGACGTGTCGCCGATCTCATCATTAGCGGGTTTGGGCAGCGGGATCCTGTCCACCCTGCCCGCGTACCAGGCGGCCGGAATCATCAGCAGCGACAGCACGACGAAGCCCACAAGGCCCATCCGCCAGCCATAGCCTTCGTTGAGTACCTGTCCGATCGGCGCCGACAACAGCGCACCGAGCGAGCCTGCACCCGAGACGAGACCGAGCACCGTCGAGCGCACCGACGCCGGCACCGCGCGGGCCGCAACCGACATCGCAATCGCCGCCGCGGTGCAGGCCAACGACGCTCCGATCAACACGCCGCCACCGATCATGATGCTCAGGATGCCGTTGGCGCCCGCCATGAGCGCGAGGCCGGCGACATAGAGCAGCGAACCGACAATCATGATGGGCCGAAAACCGTAGCGCACCGTCAGCGCGCCGGCGAGCGGCTGCAGGAAACCCCAGGCGAGATTCTGCACGGCGAGCGCCAGCGTGAAATCGGACACCGAAATCCGGATGTCCTGCGTCAGCGGCTGCATGAACAGGCCGAGCGATTGCCGCAGCCCCATGCTGAGCGTGAGCATGACGGACGCGCCGATCAGAATGGGCAGCGTCGGGCGCAGGATCTGCAGCAGGGCGGCCATTGTTTTTATTCTCCCCAAGGGCCGCGATTCGAACGCCGCGTCCTGCAATCGATATCTGAAATAGGTACACAGACCTGTGTAACTAGGCTATAAGGGGGCACCGCTGTCAAGCTAACGGCCCCCACGCATTCGCATGGCACCCCTGCCCGACAAACCGGCCATGAAGGACCGGATTCTGGAAACCGCAGACAGGCTGTTCTATCTGCAGGGACTTCGCGCTGTCGGCGTCGACACCATCGCGGCCGAAATCGGCATCAGCAAACGCACGCTCTACAATCATTTCCCGTCCAAGGACGCACTCATCTCGGCCTATCTGGCGCGGCGTTTCGTGGCGCCGCGCGCTTCCGACAAATCGCCGGTCGAGCAGATTCTCGGCACCTTCGATTCACTGGAACGGCGCTTTTCGGCCAAGGATTTTCGCGGCTGTCCGTTCGTCAACGCGGTCGCTGAACTCGGCGAAGACCGGTCGGTCCGAAAGGTGGCGGTCGCATTCAAGGAAAGCCGCCGGCTCTGGTTTCGCGACTTGCTGATCCAGCTCGGCGTCGCCGATGCCGAAGCCTTGGCGACGCAACTCGCGCTGCTGGTCGACGGCTCGATCGCGCAGGATCTCGTCCGCAACGATCCCGCGATGGCGCGCGCGGCGAAGGAGGCGGCAATGGTGCTGCTGAGAAATGCGGGCGTGAAGGTGGACAAGACCAGTGTAGCGGCGAAACCGGCGTCGAAGAAGCCCCGGCGCTCTTCAACGGCTTGAGGCAACCAGCCCCCCACCGTCGTCCCTGCGAACGCAGGGACCCATACGCCGTGGCTTTGCAATAGGCCTATGTGGTAGTTACCTTCTGCAAACAAGCAGCAACGGTGGTTATGGGTCCCTGCGCCCCGTGCGCAATTGCGCACCAGGCAGGGACGACGCCAGAAAGCGGCGATAAAGGGAGCGAAAATGGAAGACCTGAAAGTAACCGCCAGCGGTTACGACTTCAAACCGGCACGCGCGGCCATGCAGCGCTATATCGACAACAACCTGCTGTCGGGCATTTCCTGGGCGGTCATGACCGGGCGCGACCTTATCGACGTGAACTGCGTCGGCTGGGCCGACAAGGAAGCGCAGACGCCGCTCCGCACCGACCACATCTTCCGCGTCTTCTCCAACACCAAGCTGATCACCTCCTGCGCCGTGCTGTTGCTGTTCGAGGAAGGCAAGCTTGGGCTCGACGACCCGATCGAAAAATTTATTCCGCAACTCGGAAATAGAATGGTGTTGCGGCCCGGCGCCACCTCGCTTGATGACACCGAGCCCGCCAAGAGCTCGATCACCATCCGTCAGTTGCTCAGCCACAGCTCCGGCCTTAGCTACGGCTTTTTCGATCCCGGCACCGCCATTTACAAGGCGCTGAACGAGCGCGGCGTTCACAATCCGATGACAACGCTGGCCGACATGGTGGACGTGCTGGCGGGCCTGCCGCTGATCTATCAGCCGGGCACCTCGTGGGAATATTCGCTCGCGACCGACGTGCTGGGGCGGCTGGTCGAAGTCATCAGCGGGCAAAGCTTCGACAAGTTCATCAAGCTGCGGATTCTCGATCCGCTCGGCATGGTCGATACCGGCTTCGTCGTGCCGGAAAAGGATCAGGGCCGGCTCGTCGCCTATTATGCCGGTGCGGACCTGATGGAGCCGATGAAGCCGGGATTGACCCGAACCGACAACTCGCCCTTCCCCGGCGCCTATCTGCGCCCGATCGCGCGGCTCAGCGGCGGTGGCGGCCTGGTGTCGACACTGCATGACATGGTGGCGCTGGTCCGAAGCCTGCTGCCCGGCGGGCCGACCCTGCTCAAGCCGGAAACGATTGCGCAGATGATGACCAACCAGTTGCCCGAAGGCCAGTGGATCCGCTTTGCCACGATGGGAGAACAGCCTGGCAAGGCCTTCACTTTGGCGGGCGGCCTGATCGTGAAGCCGACGCCGTTCGATCACCCTGACTCCGCGGGCGAGCTCTATTGGGGCGGCGTCGCCGGCACCCAATGGTGGATCTCGCCGAAGCACAACCTGGCCGGCGTGATGATGGCGCAGCGCCAGATGGCGTTCGTGCACCCGTTCTCGTTCGAGTTCAAGCGGCTGGCGTATGAGGCGGTGAAGCAGCGCGCCACGGTTGTGGCGTGAGGCAGCAACCGATCCATCGTCGTCCCTGCGAAAGCAGGGACCCATAGCCACCGGCGGATGTTTTGCGAAGAGCGTCTGCCGCTTTGCTCTAACGAGAGATCACGCGGTATGGGTCCCTGCGCCCGTGCGCAATTGCGCACTAGGCAGGGACGACATCGAGTTCTGTGTTTGTTGCATGTATTACGTCTACATCCTCGCGAGCCGACGGCACGGGACCCTGTATATCGGGGTGACCAATTCCCTTTCGAAACGGATGGAGCAGCATCGCAATGGCGAGGGCTCCTCGTTCGTCAAAACCTACGGCGTTTACCGGCTCGTCTATGTCGAAGCGTTCGAGCGACCGGATGAAGCGATTGCCCGTGAAAAGCAGCTCAAGCGCTGGAAGCGGGATTGGAAGATTGAACTGATCGAGCGTGAGAATCTGGAGTGGCGCGATCTCAGCGATCTGATCGTTTGATGCGCTTCAGCGGCGCTGTGGCTGCTGAAGCGAAGCGTCTCCCTGCGTGCCCTTCACACAGACCGCGGCGTATGGGCCCCTGCGTCCGCAGGGGCGACGGGTTGATAGGTTTTCGGCTTTCCCCGCTGACGCGTTCGTAGAGACGACGGCGCCAACGCTCACGCCGCCGTCGAAACCACCCTGTTCCGTCCGTCGTTCTTCGCCCGATACAGCGCCATGTCGGCGCGCTTGAGCACGTCGGCGACCGGCTCGTCCTTGTGGTCCAGCGTGGCGAGGCCAATCGAGATCGTGACGTCGATCCGCTTGGTGCCCTTGTTGACGGCAAAGGTTTCGCCGGCGATCGAGCGGCGCAGGCGCTCGGCGACCATGCCGGCGACATTGAGGTCGGTTTCCGGCATCACGATCACGAACTCCTCGCCGCCGTAGCGGCAGGCCAGATCGATGCCGCGGATCGATTTGCGGATGCGCACCGCGAATTCGCGTAGCACGTCGTCGCCGGCATCATGGCCATAGGTGTCGTTGATGGACTTGAAGAAGTCGATATCGAGGATCATCAGCGCCAGCGGCTTGCCGCGGCTCGAAGCCTGCTCGACCAGCGTCGAGAGATGGCTTTCCATGTAGCGGCGGTTGTTCAGGCCGGTCAGCGCGTCGGTGATCGCCATTTCGATCGAGTTCTGCACGTTGTCGCGCAGGTGATCGGTGTAGCGCCGCTTGCGGATCTGGGTGCGCGCCCGCGCCAGCAGCTCGTTCTTGTCGACCGGACGGAGCAGATAGTCATTCACCCCGATTTCCAGCCCCCGCAGCAGCCGCGCATTGTTGTCGGCGTCGGAGATCGCGAGGATCGGCAACTGGCGGGTGCGCTCCAGCGAGCGCGCCTGGCTGCACAGCCGCAGGCCGTCGTAATTTTCCAGACTAAGGGAGACGATCAGCAAATCGTAATTGCCCTCGGCGGCGTGAAACAGCGCTTCCGCCGGATTGATCTCGACGTCGACGGTGTGCTCGGCAGAGAGGATCGGCGCCAGCCGCTCGTAGGATGACGGCCGGTCGTCAACCAAAAGGATTCGTCCGCCGACGCCCTTGTCGGCGATAGCGCTGCGCTCGGGCGCTTCCATGCCGATCTCGAGCGAGGTGATGGCACGCATGCGGAGCTCGTCGGTCATCATCTTCAGCCGCGTCAGCGACCGGACGCGCGCGATCAGGACGACATCAGACACCGGCTTGGTGAGAAAATCGTCGGCGCCTGCTTCCAGCCCGCGCACACGATCCGACGGGCTGTCCAGCGCGGTGACGATCACGACCGGGATGAAATGGGTAGCGGGATTGGACTTCAGCCGGCGGCAGACCTCGAACCCGTCCATGTCGGGCATCATGACGTCGAGCAGGATGATGTCGCATTCGGAGCGGGAGCAGATGTCGAGCGCCTCGGCGCCGTTCGACGCGGTCAGCACATCGAAATATTCGGCGGACAGGCGGGCTTCCAGGAGCTTGACGTTTGCCGGAACGTCATCGACGACAAGAATACGCGCAGACATCGAAAACTCACTCCTACCCGATAAAACGCCGCACGGTTTCGATAAACTTGCCGACGGAAATAGGTTTGGACAGATACGCCTCGCAGCCGCCCTCGCGGATGCGCTCTTCGTCGCCCTTCATCGCGAATGCAGTGACGGCAACCACCGGAATCGCACGCAGCTCGGGATCGTCCTTGATCCAGCGCGTCACTTCGAGGCCGGACACTTGCGGAAGCTGGATGTCCATCAGGATCAGATCAGGACGCAGCTTGCGAACGAGATCGAGCGCCTCGAAACCGTTGCTGGTACCGGAAGTCTGATAACCATGCGCTTCCAACAGATCGCGAAAGAGCTTCATGTTGAGCTCGTTGTCCTCGACGATCAGGACGGTTTTTGCCATCCCGTCCCTCCCTCATCCCAGAACACAAGTCCGGCCTTCCGACACGCCCCGCACCGCAGCCGCCCCTTGTCGAAAAGTGAATTCAAACTAGCGCCAGATTTCGCTCTAAGCCGTTAAATCGATACGCCAAGTTTTACGAAGCGGTTTGCAAATGTTGAACGCACTCCGCAGACTCGGGCATGATGGTTCCAAAGTAGAGCCTATAAGTTAACGGAAAGGCAAATCGTCTGTTGAAAAAGCCTGTTCACAACCCCCGCGAAGTGGCTGAAATCGTTGCAGTTCAGGCGCTGAGCTTCGTTGCCGGCGATCCTGAGCGGCTGGGTCTTTTCCTGGCCGAAACCGGCATCGGTCCGGAGACGCTGCGCACCGCCGCGGCCGACCCGCAATTTCTGGCCTCCGTGCTGGATTTCGTGCTGCGGGACGACGCCACCGTGCAGGCATTTGCGAGCGCCTCGCAACTGCACCCGACCAATATCGCCGCCGCCCGTCAGGTGCTGGGTGACCCGCACTGGGAGCGCGACGTGCCGTGAGCGCGCCGGCGGCCTCGTTGGACGGTCCGCGCGCTTTCTGCCGGGATTGCCTCGGCGACCTCGATATCAAATTGAGGCGATGCGGCATGTGCGGTTCCCCGCGCCTCGTTCGTCACCCCGCCCTGCCCTCGCTCACGCTCGCGCATATCGATTGCGACGCATTCTATGCCACCGTGGAGAAGCGCGACAATCCCGAACTTGCCGACAGGCCCGTGATCATCGGCGGCGGCAAGCGCGGCGTGGTGTCGGCTGCCTGCTACGTCTCGCGGACCTATGGCGTGCGCTCGGCCATGCCGATGTTCAAGGCGCTGGAGCTCTGCCCGCAGGCGGCCGTGATCCCGCCCGACATGGCGAAATATGTCCGCGTCGGCCGCGAGGTGCGCCACGCCATGCAGACGCTGACGCCGCTGGTGGAACCGCTGTCGATCGACGAGGCGTTCCTGGACCTTGCCGGCACCCAGCGCGTCCACGGCATGATCCCCGCAAAAGTCCTGGCCCGCTTTGCCCACGACGTCGAGCGCGACATCGGCATCACGGTGTCGGTCGGCCTGTCCTGCAACAAGTTTCTGGCCAAGATCGCCTCCGATCTCGACAAGCCGCGCGGCTTTGCCGCCCTCGACCAGATCGAGGCCCGCGAGATGCTGGCGGACAAGCCGGTCGGCTTCATCTACGGCGTCGGCCCTGCCACCCAGGAAAAGCTGCTGCAGCGGGGTTTTCGCACCATTGCGGACCTGCAGCGCGCCGACGAGGTCGAGTTGATGAAGCAGTTCGGCGGCGAAGGCCGCCGGTTGTGGCGCCTGGCGCGCGGCATCGACGACCGCAGCGTGGTGCCGGACCGCGGCGCCAAGACGATATCGAGCGAAACCACGTTTGAGAACGACATCAAGGATTTCGCCACGCTGGAGCGGCTGTTGTGGCGGCTGTCGGAGAAAGTGTCGTCCCGGCTGAAGAACAGCAATCTGGCCGGCTGCACCATCACGCTGAAGCTGAAGACCGCCGACTTCAGGCAGCGCACCCGCTCGCAATCGATCCAGGCGCCGACCCAGCTCGCCGCGAAGATTTTTGCGGTGTCGCGCGAGATGCTGGCTAGGGAGATCGACGGCACCGCCTTCCGCCTGATGGGCACCGGCGTCAGCGCGCTGCGCGAGGGATCGCGCGGCGACGACAGTGACATGCTCGACCGCCGCTCCGCCCACGCCGAACGCGCGATGGATGATCTGCGCAAGAAGTTCGGCAATGCCGCGGTGATCCGGGGCATCGCGTACAAGGGGCCGGCGAAGGAAGAGGACGAGGAGGAGTAACGCGCCAGCCTCTCCACGTCATTGCGAGCGCAGCGAAGCAATCCATAGCGCGGCATAACGGACGGATGGATTGCTTCGTCGCTTCGCTCCTCGCAATGACGACGGAGAGACCGGAGACTCAATCGACGACGGCCACCGCCTCGATCTCGATCAGCCATTCCGGGGCCGCCAGCGCCGTGACACCGACGAGCGTGCTCGCTGGCGGCTCCATGCCTTCAAAGAAGGCCGAGCGCGCCTTGCCGATGATCGGACGGAGCTCCGGCTTGTAACCCACGACGAAGGTGGTGATCTTCACGATATCGGAATAACTCGCACCGGCGGATTTCAGCGCCAGGCCGATATTGTGCATCACCTGCGTCGTCTGCCCGGCGAGATCACCCTCGGCGACCACCCGCCCCTCCTCGTCGGTGGAGACCTGCCCCGCGATATAGATCGTGCGCGCGCCTGACGCGACGACGACGTGGGAATAAGCCGGGTTGTGGTGAAGACCGCTTGGCCGAAGTTTTTCGAGCTTGCTCATGTCTGTGCCTCCCTGACGTGCATGATTGGGGCGAAGCGTATCCGGGTCCGGCGCTCTCGACCATCCCTCAGCGAAAATACTCAGGCTCTGCGGTCTTGAACCGGCAGGGAATGATCAGATTTCTATCAAGTCTCCAATTTGGATGGGGCGCATAGGTCCGGATACCTTCCACGGATCTTGCGCAAAAGGAGCGGAAGATGGCCTTTTTGAAGCGGGAGTTGCATCGACAGGTCAAAGGCCCTGAGGTCACGGAACTGGATTTCTGGAACCTGGTCTTCGATACCGATACCAAGCGCCTCTATGTCGAACACGAGTGGACCTATCTGGATTCGCGGATCCGTGGAGCGACGGATTATCGAACCGACGTCATGGATATCGCGGCGTATCTGACGCAAGGCGGTCAAACGGCCGGCCACCGTGAGCTCTGGCGGTTGCTGCGAGGGATCTTCAAGGAACAGTTCGAGCCCGAGGCGCATGACCACGGGGTATCATTTTCGGGACAGGCTCCGGTTCGGGACATCGAGCAGCAGGCGCCAAATCGCCCGTGACAAGCAGCTCGTCAGAGCATCTTCTCGACAACCTTGGTCATGTCCGCTGCCGAGAAGGCTCGCAACGACTCGGTGCGGACATTGCCAAGTGCGCCAAGACTCAAGCTAAGCGACATGGCGGAGAATTCATCCGGCGCATCGAGGATTGTCACGACATCATATCGTCCCTGCGTCCAGAACAGCTCCTTTACGGTCACTCCGAAGGTCTCGGCCGTCCTCTTGAAAGCCTCGGCCCGCTTAGGCGAGTCCTTGGCATTGCGGATTCCCTGGTCGGTGAAGTTGCCAAGCACGACATAAGTTACCATCGTGGCTCTCCCTGGTTGTCGGATGCAACCGAACCTTCCAGCCGAATGCTCGGCGACATCGATTGATCAGCGCCTCCCATCCTTCCGTCGCGGCATGCGAACGTTGCCGTCAAGCGACCACGGTCACGTCGCTTCCCTCCGCCCTCCCGTCACATGGCCGAGCAAATCCATCGGCAGCGGAAACACCACGGTCGAGGATCGCTCGCCCGCAATATCGTGCAGCGCCGCGAAATAGCGCAACTGCATCGCCTGCGGCTCCCGCGCCAGCGTTCGGCCGGCCTCGACGAGCTTCTCGGCGGCTTGCTGCTCGCCCATCGCATTGATCACCTTGGCGCGCCGCAGCCGCTCCGCCTCGGCCTGCTTGGCGATCGCCCGCACCATGGTTTCATTGATATCGATATCCTTGATCTCGACGGTGGTGACCTTGATGCCCCAGACGTCGGTCTGCTGGTCGAGAATTTCCTGGACGTCGGCATTGAGCCGGTCCCGTTCGGCAAGCATCTCGTCCAGCTCGTGCTTGCCGAGCACCGAGCGCAACGTGGTCTGCGCCAGCTGGCTGGTCGCGGACATGTAATCGCTGACCTTGATGATGGCGCGCTCGGGATCGATGATGCGGAAGTAGAGGACGGCATTGACCTTGACCGAAACGTTGTCGCGCGAAATCACGTCCTGGGGCGGCACGACCTGGACCATCACCCGCAGATCGACCTTCACCATCTGCTGCACGACCGGAATCAGGATGATGAATCCGGGACCTTTCACGCCGGTAAAGCGGCCGAGCGTGAACACGACGCCTCGCTCGTATTCCCGCAGGATGCGAATGGCCGAGGACAGAAACAGCACCACGAGCACCGCGAGCGTCGCATACGTCAAATAATCGAGCATCATCACGTACCTCCTTCGCCGACGGTCAGCGCCGGCCGGCGCCGTACCACGAGCGTCAAATCCACCACGTTGGCCACCTCGACCACCTCTCCGGGCTTGAAGGCTTCGGTGCCGCGCGCCTGCCAGCGCTCGCCGTGGGTGAAGACGTGGCCTTCGCGCTCGGACCAGTCGAGGATTTCGGCTGATAGCCCGCGCATGGCTTGCGCGCCGAGCCGCACGGGGCCTTTTCGGGCACGGTGAAGCGAGCCGAGGACAACCAGGACCATGCCGATGAAGATCGCCGCCGCGATCCCGATCACCGGCCATGACAGCCGGAATCCGGGCTCCTCGATCTCGAACAGCATCACCGCGCCGAGCACGAATGCGATGATCCCGCCGAGACCGATAACCACGGTCGGGTTGAAGACTTCGATGACCAGCAGCGTGATCCCCAACAGGATCAGGGCGAGGCCCGCATAGTTGATGGGCAGCATATTGAGCGCATAGAGGCCCAGCAGCAGACAGATCGTGCCGATCACCCCGGGCGCGACCGCACCGGGCGAAGAAAGTTCGAAGATCAGGCCGTAGATGCCGACCAGCATCAGGATGAAGGCGATGTTGGGATCGGTGATCACCCTTAAGAATTGCGCGATCCATCCAGGCTCGAGCGCTTCACGCGCGGCTTCGCTGGTTGCCAGATGCCGGGTATCGCCGCCCGCAATCTCGACCGCACGGCCATCGATTTGCCTGAGCAGTTCGGCCTGGTCGCGTGCGACGAGATCGATGACTTTCGCCTGCAAGGCGGCGTTGGCGGAAAGGCTTTCAGCCTCCCGCACCGCCTTCTCCGCCCAATCGGCATTGCGGCCGCGCAACTCGGCGAGACTGCGGATCAAGGCGACGGCGTCATTGGTCGCCTTCGCCGTCATGGCGTCCTTCGTCTTTGGCTTCTGGTCGCTGCCGTCCTTCTTGTCCTTGTCGCCCTTGTCAGGGGTAGCGTCCGGCAGGCCCGGCAGCGGGCCGCCAATCTGCACCGGCGTCGCCGCGCCGAGATTGGTGCCCGGCGCCATGGCCGCAATATGCGTGGCGTAGAGGATATAGGTTCCGGCGCTGGCCGCATGGGCGCCGGAGGGCGCGACGTAACCGACGACGGGCACGCGCGACGCCAGCACGTCAGCGATGATCTCGCGCATGCTGGTGGAGAGACCGCCCGGCGTATTCATGCGCAGAATGACGACCTCGGCGCGGCGTTCGCTTGCCTTGGTCAGCGCGTCCTTCACGTAGCGAGCCGTCGCTGGCCCGATCGCTCCGTCGACCGAGACGGTCAGCGCAACCTTGCTGCTGTTCTCCCCCGCCGAGGCGGCAAGGGGAGAGACCAGAAGGGCGACGGCCGCAGCGGCCGCGACAAGAGTCGCCTGTACGCTCTGCACAGCAAGGACTCCCTTATCGGTAGGATATGGGGGGTCCTCGTCGAATCTCAATATATCGGGGATCGCCGGCCCGGCAGCGCTTCCCGGTGAAACGGGCCCGCGGGGATCAGCTTCGGAATCTCAAGATCCTGGATTGGCGCCAAGCGCGCCCTCAGCTGAGCGTTTGCGCATGGTGGATGACGAGCTTTCGCCGGTCACCTGCACGGCTTGGAGTCCCTGACGTCGAACCGGCCCATCGCGCCCGCAATCACGAAATCATTGTAGTCGAGCACCAGCGCGCGGGAGACGCCATTCTCGAACAGCTCGAACGACATCGCGTAAACCGGCGTCTGCTCGCCTTCCTTGGTCTTGGCGTCGCGGTCGTAATAGCTGACGGTCACCGGCCAGCGGGTCAGCGCCTTCATCTGGTCGTTGGCGGTCGCGGGATCAGGCGTCGCGATGCTGCGCGTGCCCGGGATCGGTTGCCCGATCACCGACAGCGTGTTGTAGACCTTCTCGCCATTGTCGGAGCCGTCATAGACCATCAGCTCCAGCACCGACTTGCCATCGCGGGCGGCCGCGATGATGTGCTGGATCTGCTCGGTCGGAAATACCACCTTGCCGTCGAGCTCGAATGTCTTCGCAACAGGCTGCTTCAGCTTGACCGTGATGCGGTCGCCGACCCGCTCCGCCATACCATCGATCGGGGCGGAATCGGCATCGTTCATCCGGCTATTGATCTTGAAGCGATAGCTCTTGCCGGCGCCGTCCTCCCAGGAATGCGAGCGCAGATCGCTCAGCGTCAGCTTGCCCTCGCCGCTGTCGAGTTCCGACACCTGGCGGAAGTCAGATGTGTAGCCCTCGCAGGCGTTCCCTGAGAAATTGTAGAGAATGCGTCCGCGCGCCCCCGATATCGCATTGCTCCCGCGCGACTTGACCAGCTTCAGTTCATACAGCGCCTGATGGGAAAGAAACGGCCCGCTGGCGCCCGCCAGCGCCGGTCCGTTCGAAAAGCCGGATAGCAGGGTCGCGGCAACCGAGAACGCCAACGCACGAACCGGAATCGGGAACGAGCTAGCCATGTTCAGTTTTTTCCTCGAGGGGAGATTCGGTTACATTAGTGATGGCTCCATTGCGTCGCAACTAGGGCGGGGTTACGAAAACGTAAGAATTGGCGGCCGAGCACCCTGTTTTTGGGCGTTTTCGGGCGGGACCGGCCTCGATCACCGTGCAGGACGCGGCTGCCTCCGTCGCTTGCAAGACAAAGCGCGATGCGCGAAACAATGCGCGCCTGACAGAAGTCAGGCACGGTCACATCAAGCGGGGACACAAAAACATGGCGGGTACGGTCGAACAGAAGCTGGCGGCACAAGGTATCGTCCTGAACGAGCCCCGCACCCCGATGGCGAACTATGTCGGCTTCGTGCGCACGGGCAACCTGCTGTTCGTCTCCGGCCAGGTCTGCGCCAATGCGGAAGGCAAGCTGATCGCCAAGGGCAAGCTCGGGGCCGGCGTCACCATCGAACAGGGCTACGCCGCGGCGCAGGGCTGTGGCGTCAACCTGCTGGCCCAGGTCAAGGCCGCGCTCGGCGATCTCGACAAGGTGGTCCGCGTCGTCCGTCTCGGCGGCTTCATCAATTCCGCGCCTGATTTCCTTGACGGGCCCAAGGTGCTCAACGGCGCCTCCGACCTGATGGTTACGGCATTCGGCGACAAGGGCCGCCACGCCCGCACTACCGTCGGCGTCGCTTCGCTGCCCTCGGACGCCGCCGTCGAGGTCGACGCCGTCTTTGAAGTGGCCTGAGCGGAGTATCACCCGTGCGTGCCCCAGACTGGCTGACGGCGCGGCCGGTCGCTCACCGCGGCCTGCATGATATTGCACGCGGCATCGTCGAAAACATGCCGGCGGCGGCGCAGGCCGCCGTCGACGGTAATTTCGCCATCGAATGCGATATCCAGCTTTCGTCCGACGGCGAAGCGATGGTGCATCATGATAACGCGCTTGGCCGCCTCACCGAGGGTTCTGGTGCGCTGCTGGGCAAGACCGCGGCCGAGCTCAAGGCGGTGCAGTTCAAGAACACGCCGGAGCGGATGATGACGCTCGGCGATCTCTGTTCGCTCGTCGGAGGCCGTGTACCGCTGGTGATCGAGGTGAAAAGCCATTTCGACGGCGACCGGCGGCTGGTGAAGCGAATGGCGGAGGTGCTCGCCTCCTATGACGGCCCCGCGGTCGGCATGTCCTTCGATCCGGATCAGGTGCTGGCGTTGCGCGAACTGATCCCTGGGCGCGCCCGCGGCATCGTGGCCGAACGCGAATATACCGCCGAGGAGTGGCCTGAAGCTTCTCCCGAACAGCGTCGCGGCATGACGCATCTGCGTCACGCCTTTTGGAGCCGGCCCGATTTCGTCGCCTATTGGGTCAACGAGCTGCCCGCAGCCGCCCCCTGGATCGCGCGCAACATCTTCGGCCTGCCGCTGCTCGCCTGGACGGTGCGCACGCCCGAGCAGCGTGCCCGTGCTGCCCGCCACGCCGACCAGATGATCTTCGAGGAGTTCCTGCCGGGAACCTGATCCGCGCCGTGCGGCCTTGAAGTCGTCGTTGCAATGCACGATCTTTGGGGTGGTCACCATGGGCGATGGCTGATCGCATCATGGGACCGGTCCGATTTTCTAGATGGCATCATCCGAAATCACCCTCGAAGCCGTCCCCTCCGTCAGCGACATCAAGGCTGCGGAATGGGACGCCTGCGCCAATCCGCCTGGCGATCCGAACAGCCTTGAACATCTCGACACGCTGGCGCCACGCAGCGGCTCCTGCGCCATTGCAAAGCCGACCTATAACCCCTTCGTTTCGCACGCGTTTTTCGCCGCCGCCGAGGCCTCCGGCTCGGCCTGCGCCCGGACCGGCTGGGGCCCGCGCCATCTGCTGGCCCGGCTCGACGGCGAGATCGCCGGCGTCGTGCCCTGCTATCTGAAATCGCATTCGCAAGGAGAATACGTCTTCGACCGCGGCTGGGCCGATGCCTATGAACGTGCGGGCGGGCGTTACTACCCGAAACTCCAGGTCTCGGTGCCGTTCACCCCTGCAACCGGCCCACGGCTGTTGATCCGCGACGGCGTCGACCGCGAGCTGATCGGCTCGGCGCTGGCACGCGGACTGATGGCGCTGTGCAACGCGACCGACGCCTCCTCCGTGCATGTGACCTTTGCCCGCGAGTCGGAAGCGAAGCTTTTGGGCCAGCACGGTTTCCTGCAGCGGAACGACCAGCAGTTTCACTGGCACAACGAAGGCTACGGCACCTTCGATGATTTCCTGAATTCGCTGAACTCACGCCACCGCAAGTCGATCAAGCGCGAGCGCCGCGAAGCGGTGGCCGCCGGGATCACGATCCATCGCCTGACCGGCGCCGACCTCACCGAGGAGGCGTGGGATGCGTTCTTCGCCTTCTATATGGAGACGGGCTCGCGCAAATGGGGCCGGCCTTACCTGACCCGCAAATTCTTCGCGCTGATCGGCGAGAGCATGAGCCGCGACGTGATGCTGGTGATGGCCAAGCGCAACGGCCGCTGGATCGCGGGCGCCATCAACTTCGTCGGCTCCGACACGCTATTCGGCCGCAACTGGGGCGCGGTCGAGCATCACCCGTTCCTGCATTTCGAGGTCTGCTACTATCAGGCGATCGATTTCGCGATCGAGCGTGGCCTGAAAATCGTCGAAGCCGGCGCGCAGGGTGAGCACAAGCTGGCGCGCGGCTACCTGCCGCAAACCACCTACTCCGCGCATTTCATCGCCGACCCTGATTTGCGCCGCGCGATCGCCGATTACCTGAAGCGCGAGCGTGCCTATGTGGCGGAGGTCGGGCGCGAACTGACGGAAGCCGGCCCGTTCCGCAAGGCGGCCGACGAGGCTTGACCTGTTCGGCGAGAGCCCGGTTCTGATTGCATCAGAACCAAGCTCTCGTTTTATTTATTTGACGCATTTTCTTCACGCGAACCGGTATCCACTTCGCTTGAAAACGCTATAGACGTGAAATTGAAACCAAACCTCGAGGGAAGAACCATGCCCGCCTATGACACCAACAACCCCTTCGCAAAAATCCTGCGCGGCGAGTTTCCCTGCCACAAGGTCTATGAGGACGACCACGTGCTGGCGTTCCTCGACATCATGCCGCGCTCGCCCGGCCATACGCTGGTGATCCCGAAGTCCCCCGCCCGCAACATCCTCGACATCACCCCTGACGATTACGCCCATGTCGCGCGCACCGCTCACAAGATCGCCGCCGCCGCGATGAAAGCATTCAAGGCCGACGGCATCACCGTGCAGCAATTCAACGAGCCTGCCGGCGGGCAGGTCGTGTTCCACCTGCACATGCACGTGATGCCGCGCCATGACGGCGTCGCGCTGTTACCGCCCGCGAGTCGCAAGGAAGATGTGAAGGTGCTGGAAGACAACGCGACCAAGTTGGTCGCAGCGCTGGGGTAGCTCGATATTCGCGTAGCCCGGATTAGCGAAGTGGTATCCGAGGCCAGCCTCGCCTGGACAGGTTAGTGATAGTTGCTGACCAACGCATTCCTTGCGTGTATTCTGACGCAACTACATAGCCAGGACGTACGTCGAACTCTGCGAGGGCCACAATGGCAGAACTTCGCGAGTGGCTTGAGGCGCGAGGACTGGGGCGCTACGCGGACGCGCTACTGGCGCAGGACATCGAACTCGACATTCTGCTCCAACTGACAGACGAAGACCTGACGGCGGCAGGTCTGCCCATTGGTGCCCGCAAGCGCCTGCTCCAGGCGATTGGGGAACAGCGCAATATCTCCGACGCCGCCATGCAGGCGAGATCGCAGCCGATCGTTCCGACAACGGCCCCGGCAATTGAAGCGGAACGGCGGCAACTGACTTTGCTTTTTTGCGACGTCGTCGACTCGACCGGTCTCGCTGAGACGTTAGATGCGGAAGATCTGCGGAGTCTCCTGCTATCATTTCAGAAGGTATGCACAGAGGCGGTTCAGCGCCACGAGGGGCAAATCGGCCTTTTCGTCGGCGACGGCGTGTTGGCCTATTTCGGCTATCCGAGGGCTCATGAGGATTCCGCCCAGAGTGCTGTCCAGGCGGGCCTCGACATCATGGCCGGATTAACCGGGCTGAGGACCAATGGTCTCGAAGCCCGCTGCGGTGTCCACACTGGCTCGGTTGTTGTAGGTGAACTAGGAGTTGGCGAGAAGCGCCTGTGTGATGGCATCGTTGGCGAAGCGCCAAATATTGCCGCGCGTCTGCAAACCTTGGCAACGCCGGGAAGCCTCGTCATGAGCGAGGCGACGCTGCGCCTCGTGGAAGGCCTCTTTGAAATTGAGCCGCTTGGTCCGCAAATGCTCAAGGGCGTCAGCACACCCATTGCAATCTATCGGGTGCTGCGCCCCAGCGCCGCGCCCAATCGCTTTGAGGCGAGACGCGGACAATTCTTGACCCCACTCATCGGCCGCGAGACCGAACTCGGATTTCTCGCAAAGCGGTGGGAGAGCGCGATCGAAAGCGATGGCCAGGCCGTGCTGCTGCAGGGAGAAGCGGGCATCGGCAAATCCCGCTTGCTGCAGACGCTTCGCATGCAGCTTCGCGAAACGCCGCACACCGAGATTGTCTTTTATGGCTCTCCGCAACATCAGACCAGCGCGTTTTGGCCGGTGATCCAACAATTTCACCGGGCGCTGGGTTTTGCGGGCGAAGAGGACGACGTCGCACTGCGCGAACGCCTCCGGCACTTTCTCTGCGATCTCGATTTGGACAGTCCCGATGTGGTCGAACCGTTCGCCATGCTGCTGGGTCTTCCAGCAGATCCGCAGTGGAATGGCGGCCCAGCGGATCCTGAACAGGTTCGTCGAGCAGTCTTCGCTGCCCTGTCGCGGCTAACCTATGCGGTGCAGCAGAGAAGCCCCGTCCTTGTGATTATCGAGGACGCTCACTGGATTGATCCTTCGACCATAGAACATGTCGGTCAAATGCTAACGGACATGGCGTCCCAACGGCTTTTCGTTCTGCTGACCGCGCGACCGGAGTTTCAGGTACCGTGGCCGAACTCGTCACAGATGGTAACCCTACCGCTCGCCAGGCTCAGCCGCCGGGAGACCGAAGCGATGATACGTCGCGTCGCGCCCGATGATCTACCAGCAGCCATGGTGGCGCAACTGGTCGCCAAGACCGACGGCGTACCGCTATTTATCGAAGAGCTAACTAAATCGGTCGCCGAAAGCAGGAGCAAAGTAGGCTTCGTCGCGGCCATGGAGATCCCTGCGACCTTGCAGGCCGCGCTTCACGCCCGTTTGGATCGCCTGGCACCTATCCGGCAGACCATTCAGGTGGCGGCCCTCTTGGGCCGGGTGTTCGATGCCGATCTTCTGATCGCGGTGAGCCAGCAAGACGCTGCCGCCACCAAACGAGCACTCCACGACCTGATCGAGGCTGAACTCATCTACCAGCGAAGAAATCCTCATGGCGAAAGCTATCAATTCAAACACGCCTTGATACAGGACGCGGCAATCGACATCCTTCTTCGCAACCAACGGGCCCAATTGCACCGCCAGATCGCCGCTGCCCTGATCAAGCTTCGCGCCGAGGCGGTCGAGCGTCACCCGGAGCTTCTCGCGCACCATCTTCAGGAAGGCGGCGATTGGGAAGACGCGCTCGATCACTGGCAAAAAGCGGGAGCGGCTGCCATGGCCAGAGCTGCCGCCCAAGAAGCTATATCGCACTTTGCCAATGCGATTGAATGCAGCAAGAGACGAGCCGATGTGTCCGGCGACGCCGAGCGCATGGCACGTCTCCACCTGGCGATGGCCAACGCCTTGATGCAGGCGGAGGGCTATCGTTCTGAGCGCCTTACTCAGGCGCTTGATGATGCACATCGTGCCGCTGCGAACACTGCATTGGTCGAGTTACAGTGTGAAGTGACAATATCGCTCGCTGCGTTTTCCTATGCCACCGGGCATAATCGCGATTATCTAACGCTCGCCGATGAGCAGCTAAAAAGTCACGCTGATCTGCTGCCTCCGACCTATGTGAGCGGCCTTTGGTCGACAAAGGGGTTCGCTCATTTCAACCGTGGAGAATGGCGCCTGGCGCTCGAAGCCCTGCGCAAGGCCCGTGATCTGATTGATCCGACTAACGCCAGTCCACGTATTTTGTTGGGCGGCGCGGATCAACTCATACCGACCGAGGGCTACTTCTTCCGATCACTGGCCTTGATGGGCTTCATTGATGAGGCGGTCGAAACGACTGAGCGCTTTGTTCAAACTATTGACCGGATCGAGAAGCCCTTCGACATCGTCTGGGCTCTTCTCGTGAAGTGCTCTTTATGCGCACTGCTCGGCCAAAACAATTTGCTACTGCAGGACGCCGCGAAGATCATAGAGATCAGCGAACGGCATGGTTACACGGCCCGGCGAGGCAACGGTCTTTCATTGCGGGGACTTGCGCGTTCGCGATTGGGGGAACTGGATGCCGGCATCGCCGATGCCCGCGAGGGGATGGTGCTTTGGCGTGGTCGCGGCATTGTATCCACCACTGCAGAGCTAATATGCTGGCTGTGTGATCTTCTGGTGCGCGCAGGCCGCCTCGACGAGGCATCGCAACTGCTGGATGAGGCCGATACCCTCGCTATCGATACGGACGAAGCTTGCTTCTTGGCTGAATGCATCCGCCTACGTGGCCAAATCGCCGCCCGCCGAAACGACCTAGCCGGCTCAGTGCGCCAGTTCGAGAAAGCGATTGCTGTTTCCCAGCGGCAGGAAGCGCGGCTGTTCGAGCTCCGCGCCACAACACAACTAGGATCAGTTCTCGCACGTCAAGGGCATGGTCGGGAGGGTGAGGCGCGCCTGCGCGCCATTATCGACACATTCGACACCAAGCACGAAATCGTCGATCTTGTCGCGGGTCGAAAAGTGCTGAATATGTTGTGTCGATAGACGCGCGAGCAGGAACTCCGGGATTTCGCTTCGCTCATCCGGGCTACGGAATCTTCCCTACTCCGTCTGGAAATCCCCGCTCTTCTGCGCCGCCAGCGGCGAGAACTCGCAGCGGTCCGGCTTGACGTCGAGCAGCGGCGTCTCGTCGAGGCAGTCGAGGCCGCGCACGAGGATCGTGTTACCCTCGACGCCAACGAACTTCACGATCGAGGTGCCGATCGGGTTCGGCCGCACCGGCGAGCGCAGCGAGAAGGTGCCGCGGGTTTTCTGGTTGTTCTTCGGGCTCTGCAGCACCAGATCGCGACGCGACTGGTGCAGCCAGTAGATCACTTCGAGATTTTCATAGAAATCGACGCCCTGGATCGCGGGCACCCAGGGTTCGAAAATCTCGAGCCGGCAGACCGGGCCGTCGTGGCGGCCCTGCCGCGGCGTGTCCAGCCGCGACTTCCAGGGCGTGCGAATGCGACCGATGAACACCAGCCCGGCATCCCTGGCCTGCGGCATGTCGACGGTAACTTCGCCCTCGCGGAGGTCGGTCTTCTGAGCCATAACCTAGTCCAGTGAAATATTGAGCGCCTTTATCACACCTGCCCATCGCGCGCGATCGGTCGCGACGAATTTATCGATCTCGGCCTGGCTTTTGGGCCGCAGCGGCGGGAAACCGACCTTGTCGAGCGAAGCGCGGAATGCGTCATCGTTCAGCGCCTTGTTCAGACTGGCGGTGAGCTTTTGCGCGACGTCATCAGGCAGCCTGGCCGGGGCGGAGACGCCATACCAGACGCTGACGCCGTAATCCGGATAGCCGCTTTCGGCCATCGTTGGAACATCGGGTAATTCAGGGATGCGCTGCGCGGAACTCACCGCCAGCGGCCGCAGCAACCCACCCTTGACCGGCGGCAACGCGGTGCCGAGCGTATCGAACATCAACTGGATGTTGCCCGACAACAGATCGGTCAGCGCCGGGCCGGCGCCCTTGTAGGCGATGTGCACCATGTCAACGCCGGCCATCTGCTTGAACATCTCGCCGGCCAGATGAATGGTGCCGCCGGTTCCGGCCGAGCCGAAATTGAGTTTTCCCGGATTTTGCCTGGCATAGGCGACGAACTCAGCGACCGTCTTGGCGGGCACGGAGGGATGCACTTCCATGACGACAGGGAGGTCCGTGACCAGCGCGAGCAGACGGAAATCCTTCTGGGGCTCATAAGGCAGCTTCTTGTAGAGCAGCGGATTGAGCACGAAGATCGACGCCGCCGTGAAGAACAGCGTGTAGCCGTCGGGCTCGGCGCGCGCCGCGGCTTCGGCGCCGATCGCGCCCTGTGCGCCGGCCTTGTTCTCGACCACCACCACCTGCTTCAAGTCACGGGCCAGATATTCGCCGACCATGCGTCCCAGCACGTCGGTCGGGCCTCCAGCGGCATAGGGCACGATCAGCTTGATCGGGCGCACCGGGTATTCCGCTGCATGGGCTTGCGGCCCGGCAAGGATCAGCGCGCAGGCCAGCGCCGACAGTTTCAGCCAATTCATCTTTGTTTCCCCGACGTTTCTTATCTTATGCGCCGGAGAGTAGCGGATTATCGGCTGCCTGCAATCAACCGAGCCACCATTTCCCGGCTACGAGCACGATCTCGCCGGAGACCACCCCGGCAAAGATCGAGCGCCGCGTCAGCATGAACACCGCAAAGCCGGCGGCGACCGCGCCGTAGCGCAGCCAGTCCGGCACACCCGCCAGCACGCCCGGCGGCTGCACCAGGATTTGCGCGATGACGCCGGCGAGGATCGCGGTTGCCACGGCCCTCACCCACACCAGAACTTCCGAGCCCTCGTCGACGCCGGCGCCGAACCACAGCCCCGCCATCCGCCAGATCTCGTTGGGCAGGAAGCCGGCGAGCACCAAAATCAACAGCGCATGCGGGCTGCCGAAAAACTCGCTCATGCGCGTTCCCTCTCCCGCCACCAGTGAACGCCGTAGGCGATGGTGCCGGCCGTGATGCCGCTGATGAGAATATCGACGCCGGTGTGCAGCATCGACACCAATGGAAACAGCGCCAGTCCCAGCACCAGCGCCAGCACGTCGGATATCTGCCGGCAATTGCGCGCGGTCGACAGCAGGAACGCCAGCGGCGTCAGTAACAGGATCGCCGCGCCGAACAGCGGCGGCAGCCTGGCGGCCAGACCATAGCCGAGCGTGGTGGCGACCATGCACACGGTAACGAGCCCGCAGCCAAGCCCATGCGTGAACGCAATGCGCCGCTCGCGCGGCACTTTTGGCAGGAGCCGGTAGCATTCGACCCACAAGGTGACGGCGATGAAATGCGTGACCAGTACGAGGTGACGGCGTTTTGTCTGCGGCGTTTTCATCAGCGGCAACACCGACACCACCATTGGAAACAGCCTGATAGCGCTGACGGTGACCGCAATCGCCGCCTGCACCGCGGTCGCGCCGGAGCCGAGCGTCGAAATCAGGATGATCTGCGCCGGGCCCGCCCAGACCAGGATCGTACTGCCGAGCACCCAGCCCAGACTGAAACCGCTGTCATGGGCCAGCGCGCCGATGCCGAGATAGGTCGCAAACAGCACCAGCGTCAGCACCGTGGATGCGACCGAGCTCACGCCCCACGCGAAGGCGCGAATGGGGCTTTTCCATTGGAGGGAGTCGAGCGGAGGTAGTGCCACGGGTGACCGGATCTGGGTTTTGAGTCGTTGCAGGCATAGGGCTGGCGAAAGAGAGCTGCGTCAAGCAACGCGGGATTCAGAGCAGTCATGCAAGGCCGTCACCCCGTCATTGCGAGCGAAGCGAAGCAATCCATAGTGCGGCATAACGGACAGATGGATTGCTTCGTCGCTTCGCTCCCTTGCGCAAACGCTTTGCGTTTGTCGCAGGCAATGACGTAATCACCCGCTACTGTCGCTCGTACCTTTTGCCAAAAGCAGTAACCCAGTCACGCTGCTGCTCAGTATCCGGCACGACGACCCCACGGGCTACCTTGATCAACGCAAGCGCTTCCTCGGCCTCAATACCCGAACAGATCATTGCGCAAGCCGCGACAATGGACGATCGGCCAATCCCTGCCCGGCAGTGAACCGCGATCGAACGACCGCCAGCAATGCCGTCCGCTATCGAACGGGCCATATCCAACGCTTTCTGGGCGTCCGGCACGCCACGATCCGGAATCGGAAAAGAGATGAACTCGATTCCGCTCGCCCGGCACAGCTCGGACTCCCGCTGCAATCCAAGTTCAGAGACCTCCTCCTGTTCGAGAAGACTTACGACGAGGTCGACGCCCGAAGCCTTCCATCCAGTGATGTCCACCTCCAACCAATCATCCACGCGAGGACGTGCCATGATGGCGAGCCGACCTGGCATTTCGATCCAGTGCAATCGGGACATTCGAAGCCTCAACCTATCCAGCAAGGAGCTTAAGCGCGATCATTCGCGAGTCTTGGAGAGAGTAAGCAAGTAGCTCAGTTTAACAGATGACAATCCGAGATTGCTTTCCCGGATTGCGCTGCGCTCCATCCGGGCTACGATCCTTGTCACCCCGGCACGCCTCTATTCCTCAGCACGAAACACGCCCCGCCCGCCTTGCGGATGCTGTTGCAGAGGCCGTCGGCCTCGCCGCGCGTGTCGGCGCCGAAGCGCACCTGGTAGAACGTCGCCGGGCCGCGACTGCGCAGGCGCGAGGTGAGGATCGAGGGATCGCGATTGCCGATCACGCTCGAAAGGCGCGAGACCGCGCGCCCATACATCGCCAGCGCCTTGTCGCGGGAAAAGCCGGCGGCAAGCTGCACGCCCCATTGCTTTGCGGCGCCGAGCTTCACGCGCTCCTCCAGCCCGGCGACGAAGGGATTGGGCGCCTGTTTCAGGAGCGCCATCAATTCGCGGCAACTCGATGCCGGGATGCGTTCGGGCTGTTTGCCGCCCTTTCCCGCTCTTGCCCAATCCTCCACCGTGGAGCCGGTAATGGCGAGCACGTAGCTGCGCGTTTCCTGCGGCATCGGCCCGGTGCCGGCAAGCCACTCCTGCACCCGGCGCGGACCGGCATTGTAGGCGGCCGCCGCGAGCCCCAGATTGCCGAACTGCTGGCGCAGCTCGGCGAGGAACTCCGCCGACTTCGGCAGCGCCTGCACCGGGTTGAAGGGATCAAGCAGACCGCGCTCGTTCGCGGTCCCCGGCATGAACTGCGCGATGCCCTGCGCGCGCTCGCCGCTGCGCGTCACCGGCCCTATCGCACCCGGCTGAAAGCGGCTCTCCTGCCAGATCACGCGGGCGAAAAATTCCAGCGGCAGGTTCGACTCCCGCGCCGCCGATTCAATCATCAGGCACATCGCCTCCCGCGCCTCGCTTTCGCGCGCCGGCGCGTCCGCCTTCCGGATCGCGGTCGCGCTCGACCGGGTAGCTTCGCCCGCATCCTCGGCGATGGCGCTCGCAAGCGAGGCCAAGAGCAACACAGTGAGCGACACCGCGCACCCCAGGGCGCGAAGAAACCGACCTCTTGGCATGGCTGTTCGCAATCCGGGAAGCGTATTGCGGGAAAACGTTAAGTCAAACGATCATAGCTTGCAGGTGATCCACCGTTCGAGTGCCGTTCACGGCCTTTTTGCACTGCAATTGCCCGGAAATCCCGGCTTTCGGAACCCCCGTTAATTTACGTTAATGCCGCATTTTGCGCCGGGCGGACTTCTACACGGAGCAAAGCGGGGTAAAACTCTCCCTGTTTGCTGGGAGATTTTCAATGCAGGATCGACGCGAGAGCGTGCGCGATAAAGTGATGTATGGCGGCGTCGCCGAGATCGGCGAACGCGGCGCGACGCGCGAATGCATCGTCCGCAACATCTCCGACCGCGGTGCGACCATCGAGTTCAGCAATGACGTCCAGTTGCCGAGGGAGCAGCTCTCGCTGCGCATCGCGCGCAAGGGTCGCTCCTTCCTCGCCAAGGTGATCTGGTGGCGCGACAATTTCGTCGGCGTCGCATTCCGGGCGGAAAGCCCGGCCGAGCCGGTCTCCGATATCGAGGAGCGGCTGCGCAAAAGCGAGATCAAGAAGCGGCAGCTCCAGCGCCAGATCGACGAACTGCTCGGCCAACGCTGAAGACCCTCAGGGGGCCCTGACATTCAATGGTGAATATGTCGTGGCCGCTCAGACGGTAGTTTGGCCGGGCAGCCAGGCAGCAAAAAGCCGGCGGTCTTGCGACACGCCGGCTCTTCGTTTTGAACTGAGGCCGCTTACACCTTGACCAGCGGACCCTTGGAGGCCGGCCCCTTGGAGCCGCCGCCACCGCCCCCGTTGGGGCCGCCCGGCTTCGGCTTGCGCTTGCGCGACACCGGCAGCTTTTCCGGCTTCGGCGTGACCGGCCCCTCGACGAATTCGAAGCCGATCTTGTCCTTGTCCTCGGCGTCCTTGACCAGCACGACGCGGACATGGCCGCCGCCCTTGAGCTGACCAAACAGCACCTCATCCGCCAGCGGCTTCTTGATGTGCTCCTGGATCACGCGGGCCATCGGCCGCGCGCCCATCTGCTCGTCATAGCCATGCTCGATCAGCCAGGCCTTGGCGGGCTCCGACAGCTCGATGGTGACGTCGCGGTCGGCGAGCTGCGCCTCGAGCTGCAGCACGAACTTCTCGACCACCATGCCGATGACGTCGGCATTGAGATGGGCGAACGAGACGATCGCGTCCAGCCGGTTGCGGAACTCGGGCGCGAACTGGCGGTTGATCGCCTCATGGTCGTCGCCTTCCCGCTTGTTGCGCGTGAAGCCGAAGGCCTGGCGCGCCAGATCGGCGGCACCCGCGTTCGTGGTCATGATCAGGATCACGTTGCGGAAGTTGACCTGCTTGCCGTTGTGGTCGGTCAAGCGGCCGTGGTCCATGATCTGCAGCAGCACGTTGTAGAGATCGGGATGCGCCTTCTCGATTTCGTCGAGCAGCACCACGCAATGCGGATGCTGGTCCACGCCATCGGTCAGGAGACCGCCCTGGTCGAAGCCGACATAGCCGGGAGGCGCGCCGATCAGCCGCGACACCGTGTGCCGTTCCATATATTCGGACATGTCGAAGCGCAGCAGCTCGACGCCGAGCGAGGCCGCAAGCTGTTTTGCCACTTCGGTCTTGCCAACGCCGGTGGGACCGGAGAACAGGTAGGAGCCGATCGGCTTCTCCGGCTCGCGCAAGCCGGCGCGCGCAAGCTTGATCGACGCCGACAGCGACTCGATCGCCTTGTCCTGGCCGAACACCACGCGCTTCAAGGTCTGCTCGAGATGCTTCAGCACTTCGGCATCGTCCTTCGACACGCTCTTGGGCGGAATCCGCGCCATGGTCGCGATCGTGGTCTCGATTTCCTTGATGCCGATGGTCTTCTTGCGCCGGTTCTCGGCGACCAGCATCTGCGCTGCGCCCGACTCGTCGATCACGTCGATCGCCTTGTCCGGCAGCTTGCGGTCATGAATGTAGCGCGACGACAGCTGCACCGCCGCCTCGATCGCCTCGTTGGTGTACTTCAGGCGATGATAGTCCTCGAAATAGGGTTTGAGGCCCTTGAGGATCGCAATCGCGTCTTCCACCGTCGGCTCGTTGACGTCGATCTTCTGGAAGCGCCGCACCAGCGCGCGGTCCTTCTCGAAATGCTGACGGTATTCCTTGTAGGTCGTCGAACCCATGCAGCGGATCGTGCCCGAAGCCAGCGCCGGCTTGAGCAGGTTGGACGCGTCCATCGCGCCGCCGGAGGTGGCGCCGGCGCCGATCACGGTGTGAATTTCGTCGATGAACAGGATGGCGTTCGGATGCGCCTCCAGTTCCTTCAGCACCTGCTTCAGGCGCTCCTCGAAATCGCCGCGGTAGCGCGTGCCGGCGAGCAGCGTACCCATGTCGAGCGAGAACACGGTGGCGGCCGCCAGCACTTCCGGCACTTCGGAATCGACGATGCGCTTGGCAAGCCCTTCCGCAATCGCAGTCTTGCCGACGCCGGCCTCGCCCACGAACAGCGGATTGTTCTTCTGGCGGCGGCACAGCACCTGGATCGCGCGGTTGATCTCGGAATTGCGCCCGATCACCGGATCGATCTTGCCGTCGCGCGCCTTCTTGTTGAGGTTGACGCAATAGGTCTCCAGCGCCTCGCCCTTCTTCTTGGCGTCCTCGTTGCCCTTGGTCTCGGTCTCCTCGTCGACGCCGCGAACAGGGCGCGCCTCGGAGACGCCCGGCCGCTTGGCGATGCCGTGGCTGATGTAGTTGACGGCGTCATACCGCGTCATGTCCTGCTCCTGCAGGAAATAGGCGGCGTGGCTTTCGCGCTCAGCGAAGATCGCGATCAGCACGTTGGCGCCGGTCACTTCCTCGCGACCGGAGGACTGGACGTGAATCACCGCGCGCTGGATCACGCGCTGGAATCCGGCGGTCGGCTTGGCGTCATCGGCGCCGTCGGTCACCAGATTTTCGAATTCCGTTTCGAGATAATTGACAAGGCTGGTGCGCAGCTTGTCGAGATCGACGCTGCAGGCACGCATCACCGCGGCCGCATCCGAGTCATCGATCAGCGACAGCAGAAGATGTTCGAGCGTCGCATATTGATGGTGACGCTCGTTTGCAATCGCCAGCGCACGATGCAGGGATTGTTCAAGGCTTTGGGAAAAAGTTGGCATTCTCGTCCTCTATGGCCCCTCGGTCATCATGATCGCCATTACCCGGTGAGGCAACAACAACCTTCGTCATCCCCTGTCACATAGTGTCATATAGTTACGCACGATCGTGGCGAAAGACCGGTTCCGCAAGCGTGGTTTTCCTCTAAATTTGCGCGCCACGGCTGTACCCCTCCCCCGAAAAATCACGGGGAAAACGGCAAGCACCGAACAATGCAAGACCCGTTCCTTTGTTCAGCCGGGTCGAGCGCCACGCGCGGTTATTTTTTTTCCATCACGCATTGCAGGGGATGCTGATGCTTGCGCGCAAAATCCATGACCTGCGTCACTTTGGTCTCGGCAATCTCGTAGGTGAACACGCCGCACTCACCGATCCCGTGGTGATGGACATGGAGCATGATCTTGGTGGCCGCCTCGGCGTCCTTCTGGAAGAACTTCTCCAGCACGTGAACGACGAACTCCATCGGCGTGTAGTCGTCGTTCAGAATGAGGACGCGATAGAGGTTCGGACGCTTGGTCTTCGGCTTGACCTTGGTGATGACCGACGTCGACGGTCCGCTGGTTCCGGCGTTGCGGTTCTCGTCATTGCCCATTCGGGGAGCAGAAGCAGATGACGTTGCCGGTACGGGCGAACAAGCTTTGAAGGTTGACTGCAACATGGCTCAGGGCGTTCGAATTCCACAGGGGTGATGACGGGAAAGCACATCCTGGCTCGCTCGCGATCGGCTCTGGCATGAGCCACCGCCTCGTACCCAGCAACGCAGTTTTCCAGATCGCCGCTCCCGGTCCGATCCGTTGACCGGATCGGCATCTGGAATATGGGTCCGCCGCTGGATCACCGCAAGCGCATTGATGCTGCCCTGGCGCGACCCGCGACCGGCCCGATTCCCGGCTCGGCTATCCGGGCCAAGGTTAATCGTTTCTGCCGGATTTGACAAAGGACCGTAGTGGGCCGTTTAGCCGCCGTTGACGATAACGGGCTGTTTTGGAGGCCGCTCGGGCAGTGCACGGGCTTTGACCCGTTTTTTGCGGAACCGGTTTACCGCCTGTTCAGCGGCTCGGGCGGAAATGTCTGGCAGAAACCACATTTGCGGTGAGGCCATGCTCAATACAGTCGTATTCCGTCGCATTCGCACGGCTGCACGCCGGTTCGCCGGCGCCAAGGACGGTAACATCGCGATCCTGTTCGGGATCGCGGTCATCCCGATCATCAGCTTCGTCGGCGCGGCGGTCGACTACACCCGCGCCAACAGCGCCCGCTCCTCGATGCAGGCCGCTCTCGATTCGACCGCCCTGATGCTGTCGAAGGACCTGACCGAGGGCACGATCACCGCCTCCCAGATCTCGGCGAAGGCAGACGCGTATTTCAGGGCCCTCTACACCAACAATGAAGCCAAGTCGATCTCGATCACCGCGACCTACACCGCGGCCAGCGGCAACGGGTCGACCATCCTGGTCAAGGGTTCGGGCTCCATCGACACCGGTTTCATGCGGGTCGTCGGCTTCCCGACCATGGACTTCAATACCAGTTCCACCTCGGTCTGGGGCAACGTGCGCATGCGGGTCGCGCTGGCGCTCGACGTCACGGGGTCGATGAACGATGACGGCAAGATGACCGCGATGAAGCCGGCCGCCAAGGCATTGATCGACCAGATCGCCGCCCTCGCCAAGAACCCGGGCGACATCTACATTTCGCTCATTCCATTCGCCAAGGACGTCAATGTCGGCGCCAGCAACTACAACCAAAGCTGGATCAACTGGACCGAGTGGGACAGCGACAACAGGAACCTTGGTTACTGCAGCAATAGCTACTACACAACGAGGCGATCCTGCAGGGACAACGGATTCATCTGGACCCTGGATCACAGCCGATGGAACGGTTGCGTGACCGATCGCGACGAGAACTACGACAAGACGAACACCACGCCGACCTCCAACACGTCGCTTCCGTCCACCCAGTTCTACGCCGAGCAATACGATGCTTGCCCGGCGCAACTGATGGCCCTTACCTATGATTTCACCGCCCTGAAGGCCAAGGTCGACACCCTCACTCCGAACGGCGGCACCAACCAGACGATCGGCATCGCCTGGGGATGGCAATCCCTCACCCAGGGCGCGCCGCTCAATGCACCGGCGGAAGATTCCAACTACACCTACAAGAAAGTGCTGATCGTGATGTCCGACGGTCTGAACACGCAGGATCGCTGGCCGTCACACGGGGATGGCCAGCAACAGTTCAATGGCGCGATCGACGCCCGTCAGAGGACCCAGTGCGACAACATCAAGGCTCAGGGCATCATCGTCTACACGATGCACGTCAACACCAGAAACGATCCGACTTCGGCGGTTCTGAAGTATTGTGCCAGCGGTGACGACAAGTTCTCCACCGTGACGTCCTCGAGCCAGATCGCGACGGCTTTCACCGCGATCGGAACGTCGCTCTCGAAGCTGCGCGTCTATCGATAGTCTCGACAAGCTCCACCAAGGAAAAAGCCCGGCCGAAACGGCCGGGCTTTTTTGTTCCCGGTTTTCACGGCAGCGCTGAGTTGACCAGGGGCGCCGCTGCCTCCGATCATTGTAACCATTGGCTCGACATTCCATGGTGCGCCGCACAATTCTTCTGAGGATCGTTGCTCCCTCGTCATGTCCCGCCCGCGTCGAAGCAGCATCGCGAGTTTGGTATTCAATCCTCGCTCGGATCGATCCCTACTCCGTAGTAATCGGCTCGGCCCGCCGATCTGAACTTCAGGGTAAGCTCGCCTGCCCGCTGGAATGCTTTCGTCGTATCGCTCGCCGTGAGCGCCACGGTGGTGGTTATGTCCGAAAGGCTTCCGCCGGCCGCGGCGGCAAGCACCGCTGAAATCATCGTGGGCTCATCCGGCGCTTCCGCTATGATCAGCCAATCGTAGGGCCCCAACGTCAGATACCAACTGATCAGTCGACCGCCGGCGGCCGCGAACAACTCCGCCACCGCCTCGGAACGATCCTCCGGATTCGCTGACATCCCCCTGATGGCTGCGGCGGTGTAACGCCCCTGCGAAATGTAGATCGTCATGCTGATCTCCTCTGCATTCGTTCATTGGGTGGCGGCGAACAATTCCCAGTGACCGGGAATACCTTTGAGTTCGTACGCGCCGCGTTCCGTAAACTTGAGCCCGGCGCCGGCGACAAGATCGGTTACAACGCGCGATACAAGAACTTCGTTTGCGCCGGAATGCGCCATCACGCGTGCGGCGGCGTGGACCGCAATCCCGCCGACATCCTGACCCCGCACCTCGATCTCGCCGGTGTGCAGCCCGGCACGCAACGGCAGGCCGATCTGCTGCGCAGCCACGCCGAAGGCGAGCGCGCAACGCACGGCGCGCCCTGGTCCGTCGAAGGTCGCGAGAATGCCGTCGCCCGTGCTCTTCACAAAGCTTCCGCGATGCCTCTCGACCGTCTGCTTGGCCAGACGATCGTGACGATCGAGCAGCTCATGCCAGCGCTGATCGCCGACCTCCACGGCCATGCGAGTCGAGTCGACGATATCGGTGAAGAGAACGGTCGCCAGAACCCGATCCGTTTCGGGAACAGCGCCATCGCGATGTCCGGTAACGAACTCCTCGATATCGCCGACCACGCCCTCGCAATGTTCAGCAAAGCACGCGCCATGAGGAAGATCGCCGTACTCGATGTATTTTGCGCCGGGGATAGCGGCGGCAAGCTTTCGACCTTCAGCTACCGGGACAACCGCGTCGGCGCGACTGTGCAGCACGAGCGCAGGAACCCGCACGCTGGGCAGGATCGACCATACGTCGATCCGACGGTTCATCAACATGAGCGTCTTGAATGCGCCGGGACTGCACGACAGACGTTCCAGCTTGCCCAATAGCGCAATTTCGCGCTCGTTTCCGTCACGGGTCCCGAGCACGCGTTTCATCGACAGGCCGCTGCCCCATGCTGCGACCGTCGCCGTGACGAAGGCTTCGAACACTTTTTCGCTCCTCCAGGAGTTGGTGTAGCTCCCGACAAGGACCAGATGCGATACGCGCTCAGGATACGTCGCCGCGAACAACACGCTCATGGGACTGCCCTCGGAAAACCCAAGCAGCACAGCCCGCTTCGAGCCGACGGTATCCATGACGGCGCGAACGTCGTCCATTCGTTCTTCCAATGACGGCACACCGGACACGCGATCCGACAGGCCTTGCCCTCTCTTGTCGAAGGTCATGACGCGCGCGAATCTGGATAGATGATGCAAGAACGCCGTAAATCCGGGCAGTTCGTGATGGAATTCGACATGGGAAATCGAGCCCGGCACGATGACGATGTCGAGCGGACCATGCCCCATCGTCTGATAGGCGATACTGATGTCGCCGCTGTGCGCGTAGCGCGTCTCGGGCATACCCAAATCGGTCATGGGTCCCCCAATCTCCGCCTACACTACCCCGACGACCGATCTGGAACAATCATGCAACCAGGCTTCGCCGACGTGGCCACGCCCTCTCAGCGGAGGACAAAGGTCACCCATAACTCTGGCGCCTTGCGCCGCGAGATCGAGAATTCGTATGCCCTGCACTTTCGATGATGGCGACGCCATGCATCGGCGTCCCATCGCAAAGAAAAAGCCCGGCCGAAACGGCCGGGCTTTCTTATTTCGAAGTCGAAATCGCGAACGGATTAGTGCGAAGCCGGGTTGAACTTCGCGACCAGGCCTTCGTAGGGCTTGAAGGTCTGCTTGGCGAGATCGGTGTAGAGGCCGGCGATCTTCTGAGATTCCGCGACGAAGGTCTCGTAGGACGAACGCGCGTATTCGGTCTGCGCTTCGAGCGCCTTGTCCAGCGACTTCACGCCGGAAAGCTTTTCGACGAACGACTTGGTGTCTTCGAACGACTTCTTGGCGTAGTCGCCGTAAGCGGTCGCGATCGCCTGAACGCCGCTCTGCAGGTTGCTCGCGGAGGCGGCAACCGATTCAAGATGCTCTTTGCCGTAGTTCTGAATGTCTTCAACTTTGACCATCATGGAGTCCTTTCCCAGACTGCAGGTGCAACTGATTGCCGGGAGGCCCGGCTCCCTGACACCACCCTTATATGTGCACTGCACAATAATGTCAACAAATATTGTGCGACGCACAAATGCGGCCATTTAGCGGAAAAGACTGCGGTCCTACGCAACGCTTAATTAATCTTTTGGAAACCCGCCGGGCCTAACCTGATTCCTGGACTTGTTCGTCTTCCGACAAACAGCCTGAAAGCTGTTTGCGAACAATATCTTAGCTAGAAAAGCGACCTGATCGGCCGCCCCAGCCGCGCGTAGTGGCCGGATCGGCACCTCGAGCGGGAGAAACTCAGCGGTTGATGGGCACAATTTCGCCTCACGGGCCGGTGATCAAGACAGAAATTGGGACGGGGAAGTAAATGCTTCGTACAACCTTGGCTTCCTCGCGCGCTTTGCGCGTGTGCGCCCTCGGACTCATTACCTTCACGACCGCGATCCTGATCTCGAGCGAGAGCGCCGAAGCGCGCCGCTACAAGCATCGCCGCCACCACGTCGTACGGGAAAGCTACAGCCCGCAATTCTCCTCGATCATCGTCGACGGCAATTCCGGTGCGGTGCTCTCCTCCAACAATCCCGACGGTATCCGGCGCCCGGCATCGCTGACCAAGATCATGACGCTCTATCTGCTGTTCGAGCGGCTGGAATCCGGCAATATGAAGCTCGACACCGAGATGGACGTGTCCGAGCACGCCTCCGAGCAGGCCCCCACCAAGCTCGGCCTTAAGCCCGGCCAGACCATCAAGGTCGAGGACGCCATCAAGGGTCTCGTGACGCGCTCCGCCAACGACGCCTCCGTGGTCATCGCGGAAGCCATTGCCGGCGATGAAGCCGAATTCGCCAGGCTGATGACGCGCAAGGCGCGCGCGCTGGGCATGAGCAAGACCACCTATCGCAACGCCTCCGGCCTGCCCAACGACGAGCAACTGACCACCGCGCGCGATCAGGCCACCCTCGGCCGCGCCATCCAGGACCGCTTCCCGCGCTACTACCGCTACTTCGCGACCTCGGTGTTCAATTATCGGGGACAGGCGATCCGCAATCACAATCGCCTGCTCGGAAATGTCGAGGGCGTCGACGGCATCAAGACCGGCTACACCCGCGCCTCCGGCTTCAACCTCGTCAGCTCGATGCGTCGTGGCAACCGCCATCTCATCGGCGTGGTGCTGGGCGGCCGCAGCGGCGGTTCGCGCGACGCCACCATGCGCAACCTGCTGGCCGAGAACCTGGACAAAGGCGCGACCAAGCGTACCGTCGCCGCGATCAGCGAGCGCAATCCCGCCGACGGCACCGTCGACGTAGCCGAAGCCGACACCACATCGCGACAGGCCGAAGCGGCTCAGCCCGCCTTCGCCGCGGCCGAACCGGGGCTCGCGGCCATGCAAACGACCCGCTCGATCGCGCCGGCCAAGCCGTCGCTGATGGCGGCCGCCGCCGCGGCCCTGCCCCCGCCGGCCGCCAAGGTCGAAGCCAGCAGGTTCGAGCAGCAAGCCAGGCCCGAACCCGCACCGCTGACCAGCGGCGTGATCCAGACCCAGCAGATATCGGCGATCCCCGGCTCGGCCGAACCGATGAAGCCGGT
>NZ_LLXZ01000234.1:53473-60233 GCF_001440395.1 Bradyrhizobium jicamae
TCAGGTCAAGGCCGGGCCGATGAAGCTGGCATCGGCCGGCCCCTCGCAGCCCGCTGCGCCGCCGGTCACCAACGCGATCCCGACCCGCCCCGAAGTCGCCGAGACCTCCAGCGCCGTCGTCGCAAAGGCCGCAGAGAGCAAGGTCGAAGCTGCCAAGGAAGCTCTCAGGGCAGCCATGCCGCAACAGCCGGCCGGCCACGGCACCGGCAACGGCGTGCTCGGCGTATTGCCCGCTTCCAGCCTGACACAGCCCCCGCCGCAGGGCTCGCATGCGCAGACGATGGCCTATGCCGATCCCGCGCCCCGTGCCCAGCCGCAGGCCGCGCAACAGAACGAGGCCGTCAAGCCGGCCGCGCCCGCCGTGGTCCGCACCGGCTGGATCGTCCAGGTCGGAGCACTCGAAAGCGAAAGCGAAGCCAAGCAGCGGATCGATCTCGCCCGCACCAAGGCCAGCGCGCTGCTCAGCAAGGCCGATCCCTTTACTGAGACGACCGTGTCCAAGGACAACCGCACGCTCTACCGCGCCCGCTTCGCCGGTCTCGATCGTGATCAGGCCGAAGCGGTGTGCAAGGCCCTCAAGCGCGCCGACATCTCCTGCATGACCGTTCGCAACTGAACCGGACGTTTCATTGAAATTGGCAAAGCCGGCGCCGCAAGCGCCGGCTTTGTTGTTTTCGCAGCACAGTCGCAACGGCGCTTGCACGATCAGGCGCAATGCTCTCCGCGAAAACTTCTCGTCAAGAATTTACGGTTAAGTTTCCCTGCAAGAGACGATCGACCACGCCGGACAACGGCGGGCGATGTGGGGCGTCAGTCAGAGAATGGCAGGCAGGCAACTCTCGGTTTGTAGCGTCGGTGGCGTGAGCCGGAGTTAGCTAGAGATGCGTGCGAAGAAGGGTATCCTTGGCCTCGTTTACGCGGGCAGCGAGGTACGTCGAGCCCCCCTGATCGGGATGCAGTTTCTTCATCAGGGCGCGGTGCGCCCGGCTGATGTCGTCACGCCCCGCCCCCGGCTGCAGGCCAAGGATCTGATAGGCTTCCTCGTCCGTCATTTTTCCGCTCGCCGCCGCGCGGCGTTGCCCCCCTGCCGTATCGCCCTGCGCGTTCTGACGCCAAGCGGGAAACCGGCGGTCAAGATAGCTTTCAAGTAAGGCGACGCTCTCGGCGTCGAACGCCGCCATCATCGCGATCAACTGCGGCAGGTCGAATTCGCCGAGCGAGCGGCCGGCATTCGGCCCGTCCACGATCCGTCCCGACAAATCACCGCTGTCGTGATCGAGCGTCATCTCGATGAACTGCGAGCGGACGCGCGAGGCCTGTCCTGACGAACGCTGCGCGCCGCCGCCGAAGATCCCGCCGATATTGCTGAAGCCACCGGGGCCGAACGGCGACCAGCCGAGTAGCCCTGCGCCGAAGATGCCGAGCGGAATGGCAACCGCCAGTTCGCCGCGCAGACCGGTGAAGGCCGCGACCGCCAGCGCCACCACGCCGCCCACAATCTTGATCGTGCGCGCAAGCACGACGGGGTTCGCTGCACGAAACATCTGCAGCAGCAAATACAGAACGACAACGGCGACAACGCCGGCAATCAGGGTAGGCATGGCTCTAATATAGCGGCACCGGCGCCGAAAAGCATGCGCCCGGCGCGGCGACGACCAAAGTCGTAATCACTTCATCTGGCCGATAAGCGCGGCGGCGCCTCCGGTGGTTTTCGACAGCCGCAGCAGCGCCTCGCGGCCGCCGGCGGCGTAGGCCGCGGCGGCGCGCAGGAGTTCGCGCAACTGCGCTGCGGCGCCGGGATCGAACTTGCACCATGCCCCGCCGGTGAGCCGCGCAATCTCGCGGAACGCCTGTTCGGCGGTGGGGTCGTGGCCTTCCTGGAACATGAACACGGGTACCTTGAGCAGGCCCAACTCGCCGGCCTTGGCGCATAGATCGTCGACCTGCTCCTCCATGGCGTCACCGACGAATACGACCGCGCGCACGGCGGACGCCACCGCCTCGCGCCGCGCCTCCGACAGCACCTTGCCGATCTGGGTATTGCCGCCCTGGCAGTTGATCTTGCTCATCAGTTTCGCCAGTTGCGCGGAATCGGAGATCCACCCCGTCGCGCGGCATTCGTTGAAGCCGCGGTAATAGACCAGCCTGATGTCGAGGCTGCCGAGTGAAGCCGCCTCGCGAAACATGTCGGCCTGCAGCGCGCAGGCCATGTCCCAGGTCGGCTGCCGGCTCATGGTGGCGTCGAGCGCGAACACCAGCCTGCCCCGGGCGCCGGTGCGGTGCGGCGACATCGCGCGCGCCTTCGCCACGAAGGCGGCGATGTCTTCCGATGCCGATGGCTTCTCAGGTAACGGGCCGCCCTTGCGCGCCTCGGCCTTTGCCGAGTCAACCTCGCCTGCCGATTTCGGCTTGATCGGTTCGCCGGTCATGAGCGCTCGCAGGTAAGCAGCAGGCTTTATGTGGGATGGCGCCTATGGCGGGTCAATGCGCCGGCTCGTGACGCAGCCGCAAATGCGCGGTGGCGGTCGTCGCCTAGTTCGTAACCGGCTTGTTCTTCGGCGGCGAATTGCTGGCCAGCGGGGTGGAGAGCGGCACCGGTCCCGGGCTGCTGCTGAGGACGTCCGGCACCTTTGTCGGCACAGGCTTCAACACGGCACTCTTGTCGGAATCTTCCAGGAACTTGTCGAGCATCTTCTCGATCGAAGACTTGGCCGCGTCGGGCCCGGTATCGCGCATGTCATTGTGCTGGAAGCCGGTGTTCACCACCGTGATACCGGCCTGCTCGCACTGCTCGTCATCAGGCACGACGCCGGGGTCCGCCTTGAAATGCGTATCCTGGGAGCGGAACGACAGGATCTTGAACTTGCCGTCGGTCAGGAACGGCACGCGCAGATTGTCCAGGGTCACGACCTTCTTGATCTCGTCGGGAAACTCCTTGGCGAAATACATCGAGATGTCGCCGCCCATGGAGTGGCCGACCATCGTCACCTTCTCGTAGTCGGCGTTGGGCTGGAGTTTCTTCATTTCATGAATGGCGAAATGGATGTTGGCAACGCCGCGCTGAATCTGCGGCAGGCGGCCGACATAAGGCTCACCGACCTTGGTCACCATCGGCGGGTCGGTCGGCAGATCGTGCTGCGGGCTGACCGCAAGATAGCCGCGCCAGGCGAACACGTTCGACAGGAATGAATACTCGGTGTGCTTGACGGTGTTGCCGTGATTGAGGATCGCTACCGGCAGCTTGATCAAGCCGGCATTGGCCTGCATTTCCTTGTCGCGGCGGACGGCGATGTTGACCGCAACCAGGCGATTGTCGCGGTTGGGATCGTGGAATGCGATCGTCTCATGCCGGATCGCCCACTTGCTCGCGGTGAAATACGCGACAGCGACCAGCACGGAGAGTGAAAGCAGAACGAGAATTCCACGTTTCATATTCGTCCTCGCGCCCCGCTAAGGGCCCAACCCTGTTTGAGACTCTTCGGTCCCTTCTCGATGATATATGTCACGATGGCGTGACATAAAGGCCAAATGTTGTGTACCGAGCGCCTGATCATTGTGCGATGCACCTATCCATTGTGCAGCCGCTCAGTTCCCGGAAATTTGACCGCTTTTCCTTACGTTGTCTCCCATCAAGCTTTGGTTCGAAGGTTGGATAAAAGTCTAGTGAAAACGCGGAAAGATAGGGATTGTTCCTGAAACGGAACCCGTTACCTCCGCAGGTGTAAAAGTACCGGCAATTCGCAAAGCGAGCTTCAGGGCCGGGTCGTCGTTGGCCCGAAAGCTCGCATACTCCAGTTTGCGCCGGCCCCCTTGGGATGGGTCAAGGATTTTAGTCCTGCCGCGACGCCGCTGACATCATGGGCTTTCCACCCAGGCTGTGCCCGCCGCTTGGGGCGGGTGGTGCTGTGCTGATGGGCCGCGTCGGGATGCTCATGCCCGGTGGCGGCGGCCCGTTCGGGATGACGGTATCCAACCGCGATAGGCCAGGCCGGCTGTCGATGGCGGTCAGGCGCTGAGGATGTCTCCAATGATGTCGTGGACTTCGAGCGGCTTGTCGACCTGGGTGAACCATTCGGCGCGGTTGGCCGCACGGCGGCGGCCGCGCGCGTCGAGCGGCAGCTTGAGCTGGCGCAACAGGCTGGTCACTTCCTCGCGCGCCGTGACATGGCCCATGCTGGGCCGGGTGCCGAGCGTGGCCTCGTCGATGTCGTCGAGGGCCGTCAGTCCGCGCGGGAAGAATTCGCGATAGACCACCCGCTCGGCAAACCCGTCGATGGAACGGAAGCCGAGCCGCATCGAGAGGTCTTTCAGGCTGTCGGCGACGAGCTGCTTGTTACGGGAGCCGATCATCGACAGGCGGTTGCGCACCACGATCCAGTCGGTACTGGCGCCGTCGAGTTGCCGGCGCTTGCGCCTGGTGTCGCGGACCATTTCCGCATAGTGGCTCTCGCCGGTCACCGAATAGGTGGCGGGATCGACGGTGCCGAGCACGTCGAAATCGAGGAAGCTGTCGTTGATCGGGGTCACCAGCGTGTCGGCCATCGAATGCGCCAGCCGCATCAGATACGAGTCCGAACCCGGCGTATCGATGACGATGAAATCGAAAGCACGCTCGACCGTGCCGACCGCCTCGGCGAACTGCTGGAACTCGGAGTTTTCATTGTCGGCGATCTGCATCGTCTCGCCGAGCTTGATGCAGTAATGCACGGGGATTTCGAGATCGAGACCGGTGCGGCGCGCCCACGCGCTCCGGTTGGCGATGTAGCGGGTGAAACTCTTCTGGCGACAGTCGAGATCGATGGTGGCGACGCGCTGCCCGGCCTTCATCAGGGCAACGGCGATGTGCAGGGCGGTGGTTGATTTTCCGGAACCGCCCTTCTCATTGCCGAGCACGACGACATGCGCCGACCCGAATTGTCCCTGGCTCGCCTGAAGCAACATGACTCAACCCCCGCACGAGATATCTTCAAATCACGCACGACTGCCCGTCAAGTGAAATGCGCGACGACGCATTCAAATCACTCGCGGTGTGTCTTAATCATGAATCCCGACGGTGCGGATTTCGTTCCGGTGCCGCGATCAGCCCATCAACTTTTCAACCGGCGGGCGCACGCGTCCGACTTTGGCATTGAGCTGCCGCAGCCTTGCCATTCCCGAGCAACCTTGGCGGCAAAGCTCGGGCCTTATAAGGTCGGCGCGCCCGCCAAACGGCGTGGAGCCGCCAGCCCCCTCACCCCGTCGCAAGCAGCAAAAGATCGAGGCCCGATGTCGCGAAGTCCCATGGTCGTCCGTACCGTTCCTGCATTGCGCCGCGCCGTCGAGGCGTTGCGCGCCCGCAAGGCCGCCGTCGCGCTGGTGCCGACCATGGGTGCGCTCCATGACGGGCATGTGTCGCTGGTGCGGCTCGCCAGGCAACGCGCCCAGAAAGTCGTCGTCTCGATCTTCGTCAACCCGACTCAGTTCGCGCCTTCAGAGGATTTCGGTTCGTATCCGCGCACCTGGAAGGCCGACCTCGCCAAGCTGACCGCCGAGAAGGTCGACCTGATCTGGAATCCGGACGTCAAGGCGATGTACCCGGAAGGCTTCGCCACCAGGATCGTGCCGGAGGGTCCAGCCACCGCGGGCCTCGAGGATCGTTTCCGGCCGCACTTCTTCGGCGGCGTCGCCACCGTGGTCGGCAAGCTGTTCACCCAATGCCGGCCTGACGTTGCGATCTTCGGCGAGAAGGATTTTCAGCAATTGAGGGTGGTGACCCAGATGGCTGTCGATCTCGACCTCGGCGTCAAGGTGATAGGCTCACGCACCGTGCGTGAGCGCGACGGGCTCGCGATGTCCTCGCGCAACGTCTACCTGTCGGCGGAGGAACGGCAGACCGCGCCGACGCTCTATCGCGCCATGAAGGAAAGCGCCAAGCGGCTGAAGGCCGGCGAGGATTTCGCGGCCGCGATGGCAGCCGGCCGCGACCTGATCACCGCCGCCGGCTTCGCGCTGGACTATTTCGAGGCCCGGCACGCCGCAACGCTGGCGCCGATTGCGTCGGTCAAGGAAGGACCGGTGCGGATTCTCGTCGCCGCGAAGCTCGGCACGACACGCCTGATCGATAATATCGGGGTGTAGGCCGAGAGAACCGACCGGCTCAGAGCAGCCCCAGATCGCGCAATTCGCGCCGCATCGGTTCCGGCATTGCGGCCATGCTGGCGGCGGAGGATTTGGTGAGGTCCGGGGGTGCTGCGTCCTCGGTCAGGTAGCGCCAGCCCTGGAACGGACGCATCGGTCGCGGCAAGACCGCAAATACCTTGGGCTGCATCACCAGGCGGCACCGTCCGATGCCGTCCTTGTCGCGGAACGGCTCGATCGCGATGATCTTTTCGCGCGCGGCGATTTCGCCCTTGATCACCCAATAGAGCGAGCCGCCGGCGATGATCTCGCCGTCGCGCTTCGGCGTCATCCGCGTGACGTGGACGTGACGGAGCGGCAGGCCCTTTTTCCTGGCGGTTGCCATGCGTTCGGCAACCCACCCTTTGAGTTCTTTGACCGACTCGCAGCCAACGGCAAGCTTGATGAGATGAAGCGGCATGATCCCGCCGATGTAGCGGCCCGTGTGCGCTTTGAAAAGATCACTCCCTGTGGAGATCACTGCTCATTGTCGGCGGTCCCCGACCCCGACGGCGCGAGCTGGACCGGCGCCGCCGTGGACGGCCGTTTCGGCGGCGCTGGCGGCTTCTTGGCGGCGGCCAGCGCTGGTGAGGGCGACGCTGAC
>NZ_LLXZ01000235.1 GCF_001440395.1 Bradyrhizobium jicamae
GCCTTCAACAATTCGCGTCGCGAGAGTGACATGACCCTAGTCTCCGATATCGGCTGATCTTTCGACCTGCTCGAACACCATGTTGGCCGACAGGACTCCCTGCCAGCATGCGATTTCGGCGAGGCGGCCACCGAGGACTCCGCTCTCGGCCGCCTCCATCACGATGACGATCTTTCTGGCGTCGTGCTGATGGATTTCGACCTCCGGCAGCGCCGCGAGCGCCTGCAGCACGTCGTCCCGATGTTGGGGCAGCACGGATACGACCGCGCTCGAAATGTGAATGGTGGCTTCGCCTGTCATGCGATGCCTCCGCCACGCGCGGCACCCAGCGCGATCGTTGCGCCCGGGCAGGCCGCGATGCATTCGCCGCATCCGGTGCAGGCGGCTTCATTGATGACGGCCTGGGGCGGCAATCCTATGCGAGGGCGGAATTGAATCGCGGAAGCAGGACATGCATCGCCGCAGGAACGGCAGAAGATGCCGGCTTCGGCGAGGCATTCGTCACCGATGACGGCGACCGGTTTGGTGAGGAATTGACCGCGAAACAGAGCGCGGCGCGAGGGGCCTTGGGGTTGCGAGGGTCCTTGGGTTTGCATGGCGTTTCATGCTCCCGGAGGACCGGGCGGCCCCAGGATCAACTGGGACATCCACACCAGAAAGCCGTAGCCACCGACCACGCCAACGGCGACCACCGGCCAGATGAAGGCGGCGATGATGGCGAACACCAGGAATTCGGCACCTCGACTTGCCCCGTGCACCTTCTCCGGCTGGGCATCATGTTTACCCGACGTGTCGCTCATACAACGACCTGCCACTTTCAGAAATCGAACAGTGCTGACCGGCGGCACGCTCCCGTGGGTGCCAGTCAACCTGCCACTTGCAATCGGACGGATGGGCGGCGACGTGCCCGCTCCGTTGCAGGGATGTTCGACCGCGCGTGGCAGGAACTTAACCGCGGTCAGGCAAAGCCTTCATTGATCTGGATCAAATAATGAAGGTCAAAGGATTGGATCATTTGACGATATTCGGCATCCCCGATGCCGCCGGGAAGGCTGCGCGCACCACATGCGCTAGGCCGCGCGCCTTAAATCCTCGGCCAGCGCGCGGTAGGACAGCGCTTCCGCCAGATGCAGCCGGCCGATCTTTTCCGCGCCATCGAGATCGGCGAGCGTGCGCGCGACGCGGAGCACGCGGTGATAGCCGCGCGCGGTGAGCTTCATGGTGTCGGCGGCGTCGCGCAGAAGTTTCTGGCCCTGCGCATCCGGTTGCGCGATCGTTTCCAGGAGCGAGGCCGGCGCCTCGGCATTGGTGCGAATCTGCGGC
Organism: Bradyrhizobium jicamae; assembly: GCF_001440395.1. Classification (GTDB taxonomy): domain Bacteria; phylum Pseudomonadota; class Alphaproteobacteria; order Rhizobiales; family Xanthobacteraceae; genus Bradyrhizobium; species Bradyrhizobium jicamae. The sequence goes on from NZ_LLXZ01000235.1 coordinate 1,324, forward strand.
ATGCCGGCGGCCGCATAGCGCGCAAGCTGGATGTTGCGGGCGGCGGCGACGCGGGCTGCAACTTCGGCCGAGCCTTCGGATGGCGGCGGCAGGATCAGGTCGGCGGCCGTCACCGCCGGGACCTCGATGCGCAGGTCGATGCGGTCCATCAGCGGGCCGGAGATGCGCATCTGATAATCCGCGGTGCAGCGCTCGATCGGCGCGCGACGGCAGGAATAGCCGGGGTCGTAGGCCTGGCCGCAGCGGCAGGGATTCATCGCCGCGACCAGCATGAAGCGCGCGGGATAGGTGACGCGGTGATTGGCGCGCGACACCGAGACCTCGCCATTCTCCAGCGGCTGGCGCAGGGAATCCAGCACGCGCGGATCGAACTCCGGCAATTCGTCGAGGAACAGCACCCCCTGATGCGAAAGCGAAATCTCGCCGGGTTTGGCGCGCAGGCCGCCGCCGGTCAGCGCGGCCATGCTCGCGGAATGATGGGGCGCGCGGAACGGTCGCCGCGCGGTCAGCGCGCCGTCGCGGATTTCGCCGGCGACGGAGGCGATCATCGAGACTTCCAGCAGCTCGGACGGCGACAGCGGCGGCAGAATCGAGGGCAGCCTTGCTGCCAGCATCGACTTGCCGGCGCCGGGGGATCCGATCATCAGCAGGTGATGTCCGCCGGCCGCCGCGATCTCCAGCGCGCGTTTTGCACTTTCCTGGCCCTTGATATCGCGCAGGTCGAGATGGGTTGCTTCCTGCTCGTGCACGCGCGGCTGCGGGCGCGACAGCACCTGCGTGCCTTTGAAATGGTTGGCGATCTGGATCAGCGATTTGGCCGCGATGATCTGGATATCCGGGCTCGCCCAGGCCGCTTCCGAGCCGCACGCCGCCGGACAGATCAGCCCCTCTTCGCGCGCGTTCGCCCCGATCGCGGCCGGCAACACGCCGGCGACCGGCGCGATCGATCCATCGAGCCCGAGCTCGCCGAGTACGGTGAAGCCGTTGAGCGCATCCGGCGGGATCGCGCCGATCGCGGCCATCAGCCCGAGCGCGATCGGCAGATCATAATGGCTGCCTTCCTTCGGCACGTCGGCCGGCGCGAGGTTGACCGTGATCCGGCGGGCAGGGAGGGCCAGACCCGAGGCGATCAGGGCCGAGCGGACCCGCTCCCGCGCCTCCGATACCGCCTTGTCCGGCAGGCCGACGATCGCAAACGCGGGCAGGCCGGGCGCGACCTGCACCTGCACGTCGACCGCGCGGGCCTCGATTCCTTCAAAGGCTACAGTAGATACCCGCGCAACCATGCCGCCCCTCGTGACGCAATCGAAGGTAGCGGGGAACCGGAGGGTAAGTCAAGAACATTTGGGGAACATAGGCGCAAACAATTCCCTCTGCGCCGTCTGCTTGTCAGACCGGCACAACCTCGGGGCGTGGATACATTCCGACGGGCAGCCGCCGTCTTCAGCGCTCCGTTCTCATGTACGGACTGCTCTCGGAAACATGCTTCAGCGCCGGATCGTCGGCGAGAATGCGCATCGCCTGCGTCGTCTCGGGGCTTGGATGGGGTGGGGTGTCGCGCAGGCTCCATACGGCCAGCCCGACGACGAGCATTCCCGCGCTGATCGCGATCATATCCTTGGTCATTTGCTGGGCCTCCAAACTGGCTGCCAAGCGGTCGAGATGCAGGCCTCGTTACTTTGGCCTGGATGCCTGCTGGTCCTGTGGCCCGACGCTCATCTTGCTCTCAGGCATCTTGTCCGGGCTCGGGGACCGGTAGTTCCGCTACCGTCTCCTCCCTTACGGCAAAACAAATTCTTACGGCAAAACAAATTTCGGCGATCTGCCATGGTTCCTAGGAGATGCGCTCACGCCTGCGGCAGTGGCTTGACGATCCGGGGCCGGCCACCGGCAAGCCCCGGATCGAGCATCTTCAGAGCTGCATGTTCATCGGCTCGGGATAATACCTGAAACCGTCGCCGTTCTTGGCGACGTGGCCGAAGCCCGGCCAGGCGAAGTGATAGGACATGACCGGGATCTTCTGGGCGGCCAGCATGTCCAGCATCTTCACCCGCGAGTTCGCGGCCTGCTTCGGGTCGCTATCGTAGGAGAATTCCATCCGCGGCTTCTCCAGCAGGAGCACCGCGTGATGCGAGAGGTCGCCGAGGAAGCAGAAGGATTTGCCCTTCGAGCTCACCATGTAGATGGTGTGGCCGACGGTGTGGCCGGGCGCCGCGAGCGCGGTGACGCCGGGCAGGAATTCCTGATTGTCCTTGATGAAGACGATGCGATCGCGCACCGGCATCAGGTTCTTGCGGGCGTGGACGACGAAATCCTTCAGCGGACTGCCGAGCTTGCCTTCATCGGTCCAGAAATCGAAATCGCTCTGGGCGATGTAGACCTGCGCGTTCGGGAATAGCGGCTTGTCATCGGCGCCGACGAGGCCGCCGATGTGGTCGATATGGGCGTGCGTGCACACCACGGCGTCGATGTCGCTGGCCTTGATGCCGGCCGCCGCGAGATTCTTCTGCTGCTGGCCGGTGGTCGGGCCGAACGCCTTCGAGGTGCCCATGCCGGTATCGAACAGGATCAGCTTGTCGCCGGTGTTTACGACCGGCGAGTTCTGCTCCAGCACGACGTTGTCAGGGTCGAGGAAGTTGTCGACGAGCATCTTCTTCACTTCTTCCTTCGGCACGCCGGTGAAGGTGCCGGAGGGATCGCCGAGCGGGAGCGGGCCGTCGGAGACGACGGTGACCTCGGCGTCGCCGAGAACGAAGCGGTGCCAGTAGGGGGTCTGAGTGGCGAGCTTGGGCGCCTTGGCCAGTGCGCTGCCGCCGAGCATGGTTGAAGCGCCAAGACCCATTCCGAGTCCTGCGCCGAGCGCAAGCAAAGACCGTCGCGAAAGATTCGTCGTCATGCGTCGTCCTCCCACTGATTTTATTGAATTGCAGTATGTGCCCGGACGGATTCATCCGTGGCTACAGGCTGCGCCCGCTTGCCGAAATTGGCAAGTGGGAGGGGACGGCACAACAGGGATGTGAAAATGCGGGTGGCGCGGCGTTGTTTCGGCGCCGCGCTTCTTCGACGGCTACCAATAGTCGTCGTAGATCCACTCCCTCGGGTATCGGGGCCGATATCTCGCTTGCGGCGGCGACCGCTCCGGCTTGCGGAAGGTCGGGGCCCGCGGCGCCGGAGGCGGTGACGCCCTGGGCGGGCTCGGCTCGGAAACCTTCGCGAGCGCGCGTTTCATCTCTTCCTGGCTCGCCTTCAGCTCCCCAATGGCTTTTGAATTGTCACTGGTGATTTGCTGCTGGTTCGCCTTGAGCTGTTCGATGTTTCGTTCGAGTTTCGCGAGGTCGCGCACGATCGTTTGCAGCAACTGTGTCTGGTCGGGAGGCGCCGCGCTGGTTGGCGGCGAGGCGTCTTGCGGCGGTGCGGCCTGCGCCAGGGTTGCTGCTTGCGGAGGGGCTGCTTGAGGCGGAGATGCTTGCGGCGGTGGTGCTTGTGGCGGTGATGCTTGTGCTGGTGCTGCCTGTGATTGAGCCCCTGCTGCGGCCACTTGAACGTTGGATGGGGCGGGCTGCGCGGCTGCTGGCTGGTTTTCCGGCGGCGATGATGGAGATGACGCGAGCTGCGGCGCCGAAGGGCCGGCAACCGGCTTGTCCCCGCTGCCATAGGACGCCTGCCAAACCAGGGCAGCAACAACGATGCACGCCGCCACCGGCAAGGCGACGAGGGTCCGAAACGCCGGCCTCTTTTCCGGAGAAGGCGCAGGCGGCGATTGCGGGGCAGGTTGGGCCGAAGGCGACTGTGGAGCCGGTCCGGGCGACGGTGGACGCGCGTCATCGCGCTCCATTCTTGCAAGCTGTTCGGTCAAACGGGTGAGCTGTTCATCGGCGCTCTTGATTTGCTCGTGTGCGTGCGCGAGCCGTTCATCGGCGCCCGTGATCTGCGCGGTGTGGGGTTCATTTTCTTTCGGAGGAGGCGTGGAGTTCATTGGCGTTTCCTTTTCCGTCCAATGTCATCCGAAGATGGCCAATCGATCATGCGCCGGCGCTCCGTGCGGTCTTGTCCAAAGAATGGCCGTACGATGATAGAACATGGGATCACACGGCGATAGGTGTCCTGGAATCCGGCGGGCGACTGCCCGGCGATGCAGCCTCGCTGGTTCCATTCAGCCGGCAGACTGGCGCGCGCCGTTCATCCGGCCCGAGTCAGGCGGCGACAGGCGCGCTGCGAATGAGTGGTCGGAGCTCGCGAGGGAATTATTTCCCGGCGCGCTTGTTCTCGATGGTGTCCCAGATCTTGCCGGCGACGTCAGGGCCGTTGAGCCGCTGGATCGCGCGGATGCCCGTCGGCGACGTCACGTTGATTTCGGTAAGGTTGCCGTCGATCACGTCGATGCCGACGAACAGCAACCCGCGTTCGCGCAGCGCAGGTCCGAGCGTATCGCAGATTTCCCGCTCGCGCGGCGAGAGGTCGGTGGCCTGCGCGGCGCCGCCACGGACCATGTTGGAGCGGAGGTCATCAGGCGCGGGCACGCGGTTGACCGCGCCGGCGAATTCGCCGTCGACCAGGATGATGCGCTTGTCGCCGTGCTTCACCTCGGGGAGGAAGCGCTGGATCACCCAGGGCTCGCGGAAGGTGACGGAGAACATGTCGAACAGCGAGCCGAAATTCATATCCTGCGGCATCACGCGGAACACCGCGGCGCCGCCATGGCCGTGCAGCGGCTTCATCACGACGGCGCCGTGCTGGTCGCGGAACGAATTGATCTCGTCGAGGTTGCGCGAAATCAGCGTCGGCGGCATCAACTGCGGAAAGTTCATCACGAACAGTTTTTCCGGCGCGTTGCGCACCGAGGCCGGATTGTTCACGACCAGCGTCTTCGGGTGGATGCGCTCGAGGAAATGGGTCGAGGTGATGTAGGCGAGGTCGAACGGCGGATCCTGCCGCAGCAGGATGACGTCGAAAGCTTCGAGCGATTCGCGCTGGGGCTCGCCGAGCGTGAAATGGTCGCCGACCTCGTCGCGCACCATCAGCTTCTGCACCGGCGCCACCAGCTCCTCGCCACGCAGCGAGAGTTTGTCGGGGGTGTAGTAGGAAATGCTGTGGCCGCGCTTTTGCGCCTCCAGAAGCAGCGCAAAGGTCGAATCGCCGCGGATGTTGATACGCGCGATGGGGTCCATCTGGACGGCGACATTCAGTTTCATAGGGAAGGTCCGGGTCTCTGGAGGGTCATAGCGTTTTCAAGCGAAGTGGGTACCGGTTCGCGTCAAGAAAACGCGTCCAAATTAATGCCTTTAAGGGCTGGCGTCGAATGCCGCTAACAGATGGCGTGGCAGACGGCGCGGCGCAATCAGGACGGCGTCAAATCGTAGCTCGAATTCGGCATGCTCGGGATGCGCCATCAGCCAGGCTTGCGCGGCATTGATGATGCGCGCCTGCTGGCGTGGGGTGACCGCATAGGCGGCGTCATCGAGGGTGGCGCGCGCCTTGACCTCGATGAAGGCCACGAGATTGCGCTTCTTCGCCACCAGGTCGATCTCGCCATAGGGGCTGCGGAAGCGCTTTGCCAGGATACGGTAGCCCTTGGCCATCAGATAGGCCGCGGCGCGGCTTTCGGCCGAAAGCCCGGTGCGGAAGGCGGCGACCCGCTCGGGGGCGGCAAGCTTGACGGTCGCGTCAGGCGGAATGCCGTCAGTCTTCGCCATCGTCGCTCCTGACTTCTTTTGCGAGCTCCAGCGCGCGGGCATAGACCTCGCGGCGCGGCCGTCCCGAAAGTTCGACCGCATGCGCGACGCTGTCCTTGACGCTTTCGCGCGCAAGCGAGGCGCGCAGGAGACCGTCGAGGTCGTGCTGGGTCATGACATCGGCGTCCTTGCGCGGCGGACTGACCACCAGCACGAATTCGCCGCGGGTTTCCAGCCGATCGGCGGCCTTCGCCAATTCCGATATCGGCGCGCGCGTAATCTCCTCGTGCAGCTTGGTGAGCTCGCGGCAGATCGCGGCGTCGCGGCCGGCCATGACTTCCGAGAGATCGGCGAGCGTCTCCTGCACGCGGTTGCCGGATTCGAACATCACCAGCGTGGCGTCGATGCGGGAAAGTTCGGTGAGCCGGGTCCGCCGCGAGACCTGCTTGGCCGGCAAAAATCCCTCGAAAAAGAAGCGGTCGGTCGGGAGCGCCGCGACCGACAGCGCTGTCAGCACCGAGGACGCGCCGGGCACGGCGATCACGGCGTGGCCGGCGGCCGAGACCTCGCGCACCAGCTTGAAGCCGGGATCCGAGATCAGGGGTGTGCCAGCATCCGATACCAGCGCGATGGATGCGCCCTGTGCCAGCCGCTGCAGGATCTTCGGCCGCGCCATCGCCGCGTTGTGTTCGTGATACGGTTTGAGCTCTGCTGAAATCGCATAGCGTTCGATCAGGCGGCGGGTGATTCGGGTGTCCTCGCAGGCGATGATGTCGACGCCGGCCAGGGTCTCCAGCGCGCGCAAGGTAATGTCGCCGAGATTGCCGATCGGGGTTGCCACCAGATGGAGGCCCGGAACCGGCTTCGGCGCATTCAGGATTTGGCCCTGAATCAAAAATGTTCTGTTGACCGAACCCGGTTCGGTGTCAGGGCCGTAGTTGGAACTGGGTCTTGCGCGCATAATGGCAATCTAGATCGCCCGCGAGCCCGGCGCCACATCGCGGTGGGACCGGGGCAAGTTGATGTTTGGCAACGGCTATGCGCCGTGCGGGGTGTAATCCTTTTGTTTTAGTTAACTATTCGCCGACAATATGCTGAATCTACCTTCGCGTTTTGGGGTGGAGGTCCTGACCGACGGCGGTCGGTCAAGAGAAGAGACAAGATGGTAGGCCCTCTCATTCGCACGCCTGAATCCCCGGTTATTCGTCCGTTTGGACCGACCCGGCGGACCACACTCGGTCTGATTCTCGGCGCGCCGCTGCTTGGCGCCTGCGCCGGCAACAGTCCGATTTCCAACCCGTTCGGCCCGTCCGCGCCCGAGGGACCCCCGGGCCCGCAGCAACAGCCGGTCGCGATCGGCGCCGGACAGGTCAAGGTCGGCCTGATCCTGCCGCTGTCGGCCGCCGGCAATGCCGGCGTCGCCGCGCAATCGATGAAGAATGCGGCCGAGATGGCGCTGGCGGAATTCCAGAATCCGAACATCCAGCTTCTGATCAAGGATGACGGCGGCCTGCCGCAGGGCGCCCAGCAGGTGACGCAGCAGGCGCTCGGCGAGGGCGCGGAAATCATTCTCGGCCCGCTGTTCGCGGCCTCGGTGCCGGCGACCGCGCAACTGACGCGCGCGAAGGGCGTTTCGGTGATCGCGTTCTCGACCGATTCGAGCGTCGCCGGGCGCGGCGTCTATCTGCTCAGCTTCCTGCCCGAATCCGACGTCAACCGGATCGTCGATTATTCCGCCAGCATCGGAAAGAAATCCTTCGCGGCGCTGCTGCCGGACAATGCCTATGGCAATGTGGTGGAAGCAGCCTTCAAGCAGGCGGTCGGCCGCAAGGGACGCATCGTCGCTTTCGAGAAATACGCCGCCGATCGTGCCGGGGCGGCGCGCACGGTGGCGCAGTCGCTGGGTTCGGCGGACGCGCTGTTCATCGCCGACGACGGCGAATCCGTCGTGGCATCGGCGGATGCCTTGACCGCAGCGGGCGCGAATCTGCGCAATATCCAGTTGCTCGGCACCGGGCTGTGGGACAATCCGCGGGTCTATGCCAGTGCGCCGCTGCAGGGCGGGCTCTATGCCGCGCCGGATCCGTCGGGTTTCCGCGCCTTCGCCGGCCGCTACCGCGCCAAATACGGCAGCGACCCCGTGCGCACCGCGACGCTCGCCTATGACGCGGTGGCGCTGGTCGCCGCACTGTCGAAACAAGGCGGTCAACGCTTCGCGCCGGAGACGCTGACCAACCCGTCCGGCTTTGCCGGTACCGACGGGCTGTTTCGCTTCCGCTCCGACGGCACCAATGAGCGAGGCCTCGCGGTGATGAAGGTCGCCAGCGGCGGCAGCACGGCGGTCGCCGGCTCGCCGAAGAGTTTTGGGGCGTAGTTTTTAGTCTGGCTTCGTCGCCTTCGCGAATTCGGCTTCGTAGCGCCGGCGGTTGCTCCAGTAGATGTTGGCAAACAGCGCCGCTTCCTGACGATAGGGGACGTGATCGTCCGCATCCTGCGCCGCCTGCGCCTCGATCCATGCGGCATGCTCGGCGATGGCGCCGGAGCGGTCGCCCTGCAACGCACGGATCTGAAACGCAAACATGTGCTGCTCGATCTCGCCGTAGCGATCGTACCAGCAGGTCGACCATTGCCGGTTCTGCAGCGCGAAGCGGCGGATCCAGCGCTCGGTCAGATCCATCTCGTGCTCGGGTTTCGAGAACATCACGTCGCGCCGCGCTTCCTGCAGCGTTTCGATCGCGACCGGCTTGTTCTCGCGCCAGAGCGTCTGCATCGCGGGATCGGACAGGAAGCGGTCGGCGTAGATCGGATGCGGGAACGCGATCTCGCGCAAATGCGGCAATTCGAAATAGACCCGAATCTCCGAACAGACGCTGGCCTTCAACTCATTGTCTTCCATCTTGCGGTGGAAGGCGTCGAAACCGATGCCGGGGAAATAGGGCATGAAAGCCGCATGGAACATCTCGTGCAAACGATAGAGATCCTCGATCGCCGGATTGTCGTAGGCGCGATTCATGGTGACGCCCCACCACGAGCAGAAATGCGCGCGCTCCAGCCGATCGTCGGTCGTATCGCAGAACAGCCGCGGCAGATTTGCGAATTGTTCGATGATGTCGTGAATGAAGCCGCGTTCGGCATGCGAGGCGCGGATCGGAGCACTGCGCCACAGCCCGTGCACGTGGCGGTGAATCTCCTCACGGCTGGTCAGGATGATCGCGTTCCTCATGGCGCGGCTCCCGGATTCGCGATCGGTCCAGCTGTGCCGATCATTTCGGCCATGGTCGGTGTCAGGCACAGCCTGAGCGGCGCGTTGAGATCGCCGGCCGGTCGGCGCAGGAATGCGGCGAGCGCATGATCGGTGGCTGCGCTGGCGTCCGCCTTCGCCAGCACGGTGACGTCGCAGGGCGACAGCGTCAGGCCGAGGCGGCGGCCGACGCGCGCCGCGGCCTCATGCTGTACGGATTTATAGCGGCGCGGCAGATCGAACACGTCGTGACGATCGAGCAGGGCATGGCCGAGCTGCAGCGAGGTGAGGTTCTTGAACCATTGATTGCCGAACAGGCTCGGCATTGCCTTGCGGCACAGCACGCCGCCGATGCGGTCGTAATAAACCCCGAACGGCTTTGACAGGCTGAAGGCGAGCACCTGCACGGACGGGCTGTCGGCGGCAATGCGCGCGGCGGGTTGTTCGGCGATGGAGCCGACATAGGTGACGTCGAGCAACACGCGCGGCGCTTTTGCGCCAGCGGCGAGCAAAGCGAGGAAGTCGTTGGCCTCGCGCCACACATTGCCGTCGATGGCGGACGGCTGGCTCAGGCAGAACAGCGCGGTTGCCGGCAGCGCGCGGCCGACGGCCTGCCAGTCGGCGCGCGGATGTTCGACGACGGCGATGCCGCAGGCTTCGGCATAGGCCTTGTAGCCTTCATACTCGCCGGTAAAGACGTGCACTTCCGGATTGAAGCGCTCGACGCGGGCGCGGTTGCCATAGTCGGTGATGACATGAAACAGCGCTTCGCTGCCACCGGCGGTCGGATAGCGCCACGAAAAGCCGGCCGCGTCGATTGCGATGACCGGCGCTGCCCATGCCATCCAGCGTTCGAGAAAGGCTTCATGCGAAGCGAACTGCTTGCCGGTCCAGGCGTCACGGAATTGCTCGAGGTGGTGACGGCGTGCGGCGTCCGGGGCAGTCACCGCGTTGCCGAGGATGAAATTCTTGGCGGCTTCCGTCTCGGGCGTGACGAGCGCGTAAACGGTCTTGCTTGCGCCGGCGTCTTTGACACGTCGGTCGAGTTCGGGATCATGGATCGGCGGGGATATGGTCCGGTCGTTCACGATCATCATTTCAAACGAGGCAGGCGCAATCGCTACTCGATCTAGCACAGACGGACCAGCGCGGCGCGAAATCTCCGCGGGTTAGCTAACCCAACCTTTATGAGGTTTGTGTGTCCGGGCTACGGCTGCGCGTTATGCCGCGAGATCAGCAACAACAGCGTCGAGCACCGGAAAGCCGTCCTTCGTTACCCGCAGCCTGCCATCGGCGTCGACGGATATCGCGCCTTCCTCGCGCAAGATGGCGATGCGGCCCGGGTCGAGCGCGCGGCCGGACAACGTCGCATAGCGTTTGGGGTCGATGCCTTCGGCGAGGCGCAATCCCATCAGCAGATATTCGTCGGCGCGTTCTTCGCTGTTCAGGTCATCGTCGGTGACGACGCCGTGGCCCTTGGCCTCGACGCGCATCAGCCAAGCCTCCGGCCGCTTCTCGGTCGCGGTCGCGTGCCTGATGCCGTCGATGTCGAGACGGCCATGCGCGCCCGGCCCGATGCCGGCATACTCGTCACCGCGCCAGTAGACCAGATTGTGCTGGCACTCCGCGCCTTCGCGCGCGTGATTGGAAATCTCGTAGGCCGGCAGCCCATGCGCGGCGCAGACGTCCTGTGTGACATCATAGAGCGTGCGCGCCAGCGCCTCGTCGGGCGTCTTCAGCTTGCCCGCGGCATGCAGGCCGAAGAACGGCGTGCCTTCCTCGATGGTGAGCTGGTAGAGCGAGAGATGCTCGGCGGCTTCCGAGATCGCGAGCTTGAGTTCATCCGTCCACATCTGCGGGGTCTGGTCGGGGCGGGCGTAGATCAGGTCGAACGAGTAGCGGTCGAACGCGGTGCGTGCGATCGCGACGGCATCGAGCGCTTCGCGCGCGCTGTGCAATCGTCCCAGCGCCTTCAGCGAGGCGTCGTCGAGCGCCTGTACGCCAAGCGAGACGCGGTTGACGCCGGCGGCGCGGTAGCCGCGAAACCGTGTCGCCTCGACGCTCGTCGGATTGGCTTCGAGGGTGACCTCGACATTGCCGGCGACGCGCCAGTGTTTGCCGATCGCATCGAGAATCGCGCCGACGGTCTGCGGCTGCATCAGCGACGGTGTTCCGCCGCCGAGAAAAATCGAGGTGACGGTTTTGTCAGGCGCGCGCTCCGCCGTGGCCTCGATCTCGCGGGCGAAGGCGCGCGCGAAGCGCTGCTCGTCGATCGGCGCGTGGCGGACATGGCTGTTGAAATCGCAATAGGGGCATTTCGACAGGCAGAACGGCCAATGCACGTAGACACCGAAGGCCTCCTTGGGGCGTGGTCGCTCGCGACTAGCCAAGGCAGATCTCCGCCAGTTTGACGAAGGCACGCGCCCGGTGCGACAGGCCGAGGCCGAGTGGCGGCAGGCCGTGCTTTTCGATCGAGGTCATCTCGCCAAAGGTCCTGGCATGTCCATTGGGCAGGAATGCCGGATCATAGCCGAAACCGGCGGTGCCGCGCGGCGGCCAGGCCAGGGTTCCATCGACCCGTGCCTCGACCTCCTCGACATGGCCGTCGGGCCAGGCGACGCACAATGCGGATACGAAATGCGCCTTGCGCTTGTCCGGCGTGGTCGCGCCGCGCTCCTGCAGCAGGCGCTCGATCCGGGTCATCGCCGCCATGAAATCCTTGCCCTCGCCAGCCCAGCGCGCCGAGTAGATGCCGGGCGCGCCGTCGAGCGCATCGACGACCAGGCCGGAATCATCGGCAAAGGCAGGCAATTGCGCGGCGTTCGCCGCCGCGATCGCCTTGATCGCGGCGTTGGCTTGGAACGTCTTGCCGGTTTCCTCGGGCTCGCCGAGGCCGAGTTCGCCCGCGGAGACCGCCTCGACGCCATGCGGCGCCAGCAGTTCCCGCATCTCGGCAAGCTTGCCAGGATTGTGGGTCGCGATCACGAGCCGGCCGGTGATTCGACGATGCTGAGCCATGGATATTTGTATCCGTCATGGCCGGGCTTGTCCCGGCCACCCACGTCTTATGACGACCTCTTGTGAATCACGCGACGGCCAGCTTCTGCAGGTCCACCAGCCGCGCGACACCCTTGCGCGCCAGTTCCATCAACGCCAGGAACTCGTCCTGCGAGAACGGCGTCTTTTCGGCGGTGCCCTGCACCTCGATGATGCGGCCGTCGCCGGTCATGACGAAATTGGCGTCGGTCTCGGCCTCGGAATCCTCGGCATAGTCGAGGTCGAGCACTGGTGTGCCCTGATAGATGCCGCAGGAGATCGCGGCGACATTGTCGCGCAAAACGTTCGCTTTCAGCATGTTGCGGCTCTTCATCCAGCCGATGCAGTCGGCCAGTGCCACCCACGCGCCGGTGATCGAGGCGGTGCGGGTGCCGCCATCGGCCTGGATCACGTCGCAGTCGACGGTGATCTGGCGCTCGCCGAGTGCTTCGAGGTCGACGGCTGCGCGCAAGGAGCGGCCGATCAGCCGCTGGATTTCGACTGTGCGGCCGCCCTGTTTGCCGGCGGCCGCCTCGCGGCGGGTGCGCTCAAGGGTGGCGCGCGGCAGCATGCCATATTCGGCCGTGACCCAGCCGCGGCCCTGACCCTTCAGCCAGGGCGGCAGCCGCTCTTCCAGCGTCGCCGTAACAAGCACATGGGTGTCGCCGAACTTCACCATGCAGGAACCTTCGGCGTATTTGACCACGCCGCGTTCCAGCGACACGGGGCGCAACTGATCGGGCGCACGGCGGCTTGGCCGCATGGGAAATCCTTTCGAAATCGAGGCGAAAATCCGGTTGCGGTGCTTGTAGGAGGGGGAACGGGCAGCGGCAAGGGCTTTTGCCTGCAATTTCATGATGTTTTGACGCGCTTTCTTCACGCGAATGGCGGCCATTCTGCCGGAAAACGCCATGAAGAGAGCGTGCTTGTCATCGGCGCCCCGGATGGACAAATTAGGGGTGCTGGGAGGAAGAGTTAGTGGCCCACCACGATCCGATTGGACTGATCGCGCCGCATGCCGGGCTGGCTCAGCTCAACGAGCGGTCGCGCGACATTTTTCGTCAAATCGTCGAGAGTTATCTCGCCACCGGCGAGCCGGTCGGCTCGCGCAACATTTCCCGCCTGATCGCGGTACCGCTGTCACCGGCGTCCGTCCGCAACGTGATGTCGGACCTCGAAGCGCTCGGCCTGATCTACGCGCCGCATACGTCGGCGGGCCGGCTGCCGACCGAACTCGGCCTGCGCTTCTTCGTCGATGCCTTGATGCAGGTCGGCGACCTCACCGGGCCGGAGCGTGAATCGATCCAAAACCAGCTTGCTTCCGTCGGCCGCGCGCAATCGGTCGAGGCCGCGCTCGGCGAAGCGCTGACGCGGCTGTCGGGCCTGACGCGGGCGGCGGCCGTGGTGCTGACGGCCAAATCCAATTCGCGGCTGAAACACATCGAATTCGTGCGGCTGGAGCCGGAGCGCGCGCTGGTGGTGCTGGTCGGTGAAGACGGCCAGGTCGAAAACCGCGTGCTGGCGCTGCCGCCCGGCGTTCCTTCCTCGGCCTTGACCGAAGCGAGCAACTTCCTCAATGCGCGGATCCGCGGCCGCACGCTGGCCGAAGCGCGCCTTGAGCTCGAAAACGCGATGGCGCAGAGCCGCGTCGAACTCGATCAACTGACGCAGAAGGTGATCGAGGCGGGCATTGCGAGTTGGTCCGGCGGCGAACACGAGGAGCGCCAACTGATCGTGCGCGGGCACGCCAATCTGCTGGAAGATCTGCATGCGCTGGAAGATCTCGAACGCGTCAAGTCGCTGTTCGACGATCTTGAGACCAAGCGCGGCGTCATCGACCTGTTGGGCCGCGCCGAGCGCGCCGAGGGCGTCAGAATCTTCATCGGATCGGAGAACAAGCTGTTTTCGCTGTCCGGTTCCTCCACCATCATCGCGCCCTATGGCGATGCGTCCGGCCGCATCGTCGGCGTTCTCGGCGTGATCGGGCCAACCCGGCTCAATTATGCGCGGGTGATTCCGACGGTGGATTATGCCGCCCGGATCGTCAGCCGGATGCTGGGCGGCTGATCGGTCATGAATCGACCCTAATCCGGGATTTTCTGTTCTGACGCGTTTTCTTGACGCGAACCGGTGCCCACTTCGCTCGAAAACGCTATGGAACGCTTGATTTTCGGCCGCTAAAGCACGATATCGCGGGCAGCAAATCCCCATTGAGCCAGACGCGTTTTTTGAGAAGGCAGCCTTATGACCGATCCCAAGCGGCCGAATGACAACACGGCAAACCCGGCAGAGACGGGCGAACCCGTGGTCTCAAAGCCCTACATCATGCCCGACGATCCCGAGGAAGGGTCGGTGGAGCTGCTGGTCAAGGAGGCGACCGAGGCGCGCGACAAGATGCTGCGCACGCTGGCGGAGATGGAAAACCTGCGCAAGCGCACCGCCAAGGAAGTTGCCGACGCGCGCGCCTATGGCATTACCGGCTTCGCCCGCGACATTCTCGAAATCGCCGACAATCTGCAGCGCGCGCTCGATGCGATTCCGGCCGATGTGAAAGAGACCGCCGATCCCGGCATCAAGGCCTTCATCGAAGGCGTCGAACTGACGGAACGCTCGCTGCTCAACACGCTGGAGAAGAACGGCGTCAAGAAGTTCGATCCCTCCGGGGAGAAGTTCGATCCGAATTTCCAGCAGGCGATGTACGAAGTGCCCGACCCGTCAGTGCCATCAGGCACGGTGGTTCAGGTCGTGCAGGCCGGCTTCATGATCGGCGAACGCATCCTGCGCCCGGCACTGGTCGGCGTCTCCAAGGGCGGCGCCAAGGCCGCGCCGGCGGCCGACGTGGCGAACTGAGCAGGAAAGCTTACAGCGGCTTCTCGTCTGTGCTCGGACGATACGTCCCAAAGCTCCAGAGATTGCCTTCCGGGTCCCGGCAGGCGAAGTCGCGGCTGCCGTAGTCGGTGTCGCGCAGTTCCATTTCGATTCTACCGCTGGCCGCCTTCACCCTCGCGTGCAGCGAGTCGGGATCGTCGACGGCGACGTAAATCGCGTCCGTGCGGCGACCACCGATATCGCCGACAAGCTTGCCATATTCATCGTCCCTGCTCTGGCCGAGCATCAGGATCGAGGGCCCATAGGCAAGTTCGGCATGATGGATCGTGCCGCCGTTGCGGTAGACAACGCGTTCGGTGAAACCAATCACGTCCTTCAGCCAGCCGATCATGGCCTCGGCATCCCGGCAGCGCATCGTTGGATAGACGCGTGGCGCCTCGCTTTTGTCTGGACTGGTCATGGGCAACTCCTTGGTGACTGCTCTAATGCGCCAACCATGCCGCAGTGCTCCAGTTCCGGCTTGAAGATTTGTTACCCGGCCGGCTACGCAGCTAGCGCCTCGAGCGGCCGCGTCAGGCGGCTGTCGATCAAGCTCAGCCGCCGGGCCCATGCCGTCGGCGTCTCGCCGGCAAGATCGGCAAATTCGCGGACCAGATGCGCCTGGTCGGAATAACCACTTTCGGCCGCAATGGAGGCCCAGCCGGATGTGGTTTCCGTCCGCGCAAGCCGGCACGCTTCTTGAAAGCGCATGATGCGGGCGACCGGCTTCGGCGCCAGACCAATTTCCGCCCGGAAGCGATCGACCAGATGCTTGCGGCTCCAGCCGATCTCGCTTGCAAGCGCAGCGATGCGCGTGCCGCCCGCGCTGTGCGCGAGCCGTCCATAGGCGAATGCGATCTCGGACGAAGGCAGATGGGTGGCACGGCCAGCTACAAAATCCTCGACCAGATCGAAGCGATCCTGCCAGCGGGATGTCGCGCCAAGCCGCTCGCGCAGTTGCCGTCCTTCGCGCCCCAGCACATCGCCGATGTCGACCATGCGCGCGGCGAGATCGACGACGGCGCCGCCGAAGAAGCGATAGGCGCCGAGCGGCGTGAAATCCACCTGCACGCATTCGGCGCCGCCGTCGGATTCGATGTGGACAGGGCCGGCATAGAGCCCGGCAGCAAAACTTGGCTGCCGATCGTCAGTGTCAGGATCGCGCCCGAGCGCGATCAGGAACGGCGTGCCGACGCTGATGATCAGCGGCACCACGAGGCCCGCGGTTTCGCGCTGAAAAAACCGACCACGCGCCGTTTCGCGATAGCCCGTCAATCCCGAGATCAGGCCGGCCATGCGCTGTGACGGCGCACGACGGATCATCTCGAACGCGAACGGAGCCGCCGGATCGGACATTCCAGGCCTCTTCGAAAGGACGCGCCTTACGCCGCAATATCACCCGACTGGATGCGCTTGACGCCGGCCTTGGTCATGTCGGTCCAGGCCTTGGCGAGCGAGCCCTGGAGGTCGATGCCGCGGCAGGCGTCCTCGATCACAAAGGTTTCGAAGCCGGCCTTGCGCGCATCGAGTGCGCTCCATGCCACGCAGTAGTCGGTAGCGAGGCCGGCGAGGAACGCCCGTTTCACCTTGCGCGCCTTCAGATAAGCGGCGAGCCCCGTCGAGGTCTTGCCGTCGGCCTCGGTGAAGGCCGAATAGCTGTCGACGTTCTTGTTGAAACCCTTGCGGATCACGAGCCCGGCATGCGGGATTGCGAGATCCTTCGATAGCGACGCGCCCTCGGTGCCCTGCACGCAATGATCCGGCCACAGCACCTGCTTGCCGTAGGGAAGATCGACCGTCTCGAACGGCTTCTTGCCGGAATGCGATGTCGCGAACGAGACATGGCCCGCGGTGTGCCAGTCCTGCGTCAGCACCACATTGGCAAAGCCCTTGGCGATGCGGTTGATGACGGGAACGACCTGATCGCCGTCCTTGACCGCGAGGCTCCCGCCCGGAAGGAAACAGTTCTGCACGTCGATGACGATGAGCGCCGAAGCGTTATCCGGCTTGATCGCTGCGGCCATGATTGCTCCTGGTACGAGGGCGGCGACGGACGTCGCGCCTAAACCTGTCAGAAACAGCCTGCGAGAAAGCATAGCGCGTCTCCCCTGTTGCGAACCCGACAGCAGGCAAGGCTAGTTCCATGTGTGTACTGACGAAAGCTCGAAATTGCGGCGCGGCCCGCAAATTTCGCGATCAGCCCCGCGGATGAATTCCGTCGCGCACGGCCCGGAAGCGCGGAAACGCCTTGGTCCAGTCGTCGCGTGGCGAGGAGCCGATGATGCGCATCGAGGTCTGGGAGCCGAACCGCAGCCATTGCACGATCGTAACAGGCGTATTGTCCTTGCCGCTGATGGCGTCGATCCGTGTCTCGTAACCCGGCTGGCCGTCGATGCGGACCGGCTCGGACATCGTGATCCGCCCGTCGCGCACGCCGGGAATGGTGGTCGCGATCTGCTGGGCAAAGCGGCCGCGATCGTCGGGCGAGGCCGCCGTCGAGCCGATCAGGCCGATGATCATGAAGGGCGCGATCTCAAAACCCTTCTTTTCGTCGCTGTCGGAGAGAATGAGGGCGGCGCCCGGCGCCAGCGTGCGGATGTTCTTGAAGCTCGAGAGCTCGCTCATCTTGAACGGCATCAGCCCGAGCTGCTCCTCGACCGGCACCTCGGTGCGGATCTTGGCGGAAGCGAACATCTGGCGCACGGCATCGTCGGTATAGATCTTCGAGGCGTTCTCCGGCACCTGAACGGCGACATAGCCGGAGAAGGTGGGGCCGGGCAGGATCATCGAATAGCGGCGCACATTGGTTGCGCCATCCTTGCCGTTTTCGACCGTGTAGTAACCAAGTCCTGCTGATGTCTCGATACTCTCCGGCTTGATGCCGCCGGTGCCGCCCGGGTTGGCCTTGAAGGCATTGGCGACCTCGCCATAGGCTTCCGCCGGCAGGTCCGCGACCAGGACCTTGACGCCCTGATCCTCGGTCTCGAATCCGATGAACGCTCTCGCCTTGTTGAGGCCGACCAGCGGCGTCATGCCGACCCTCGCGCCCGGCGGGAAGACCGGATCGGCGGCAAATGCGGAAGACGTGGTGGCAACGACCAGGGCAACCGCAGCAAAGTATCGAAGGGGCTTCATGAAGGATCTACCGGGTTTGCATGGAGGCCGTTCAGCGGCCCGACGATGCGGCGCATGGAATCTCGAATGGAATCTTTGGGCCTTGCGGGAACGACAGGCTCGTTCCAGTCGGCCCGCTTTTAGCGGTTTTGATGTCCCTGCAACAGGGCAGGGTAGGCGTCCGTTCCCCCGTTACGTTCCGATAAATCGGCATTTTTCGAGATTCTGCCCCGTCTCCGGGCTGTTTTTGAGGCGCCTCCAGCGGCCAAATACCGCTCCCCTCCCACCCGGCGGCGGGCCCATACGCACCGCCTCCGGCGGCGCGGGCGATGAGCGCCCTTGCCGATTTCTTAACGCCGCTCCAGATGCCGGCCCGACCCGTGCCCTGAGCTGACACATTCTTTCAAACATCAGGCTTTTCAGGCCCTAAGCTTGCGTTCGGTCCTTGCAGGCATAACCCACCCTCCTATATGAGGCTCACCGTCGCAATATCGCGAGTATTTGAACGTTGGGGGTTCGGTTAGGTGCGCCGTCCAGGGCCCAGCCAACCTGCCGCAAAAAGAAGGATATGAGGACCATGGGAAAGGTCATTGGGATCGATCTCGGCACCACGAATTCGTGCGTCGCCGTAATGGACGGCAAGACTGCCAAAGTCATCGAGAACGCCGAGGGCATGCGCACGACGCCGTCGATCGTTGCCGTTACCGATGACGGCGAGCGTCTCGTCGGCCAGCCCGCCAAGCGCCAGGCGGTGACCAATCCAGAGCGTACGTTCTTCGCAGTGAAGCGCCTGATCGGCCGCCGCTACGACGACCCGATGGTCGAAAAGGACAAGAAGCTCGTTCCCTACAAGATCGTCAAGGCATCGAACGGCGACGCCTGGGTCGAAGCTGACGGCAAGACCTATTCGCCCTCGCAGGTCTCGGCCTTCATCCTGCAGAAGATGAAGGAGACCGCGGAAGCCCATCTCGGCCAGAAGGTCGAGCAGGCCGTCATCACCGTGCCCGCCTACTTCAACGACGCCCAGCGTCAGGCCACCAAGGACGCCGGCAAGATCGCCGGCCTCGAAGTGCTGCGCATCATCAACGAGCCGACGGCGGCAGCGCTGGCCTACGGCCTCGACAAGACGAAATCCGGCACCATCGCGGTCTACGACCTCGGCGGCGGCACCTTCGACGTCTCGATCCTCGAGATCGGCGACGGCGTGTTCGAGGTGAAGTCGACCAACGGCGATACCTTCCTCGGTGGTGAAGACTTCGACATGCGTCTCGTCAGCTACCTCGCCGACGAGTTCCAGAAGGAGCAGGGCATCAACCTGCGCAACGACAAGCTGGCCCTGCAGCGCCTGAAGGAGGCCGCTGAAAAGGCCAAGATCGAGCTGTCGTCGACCACGCAGACCGAAATCAACCTGCCGTTCATCACGGCAGACCAGACCGGGCCGAAGCATCTGACGATGAAGCTGACGCGCGCCAAGTTCGAGGCCCTCGTCGACGATCTCGTGCAGAAGACCATCGAGCCCTGCCGCAAGGCGCTGAAGGACGCGGGCCTCACCGCCGCCGAAGTCGGCGAAGTGGTGCTGGTCGGCGGCATGACGCGCATGCCCAAAGTGCAGGAAGTCGTGAAGCAGTTGTTCGGCAAGGAGCCGCACAAGGGCGTCAACCCGGACGAAGTCGTCGCCATCGGTGCGGCGATCCAGGCCGGCGTGCTGCAGGGCGACGTCAAGGACGTGCTGCTGCTCGACGTGACGCCGCTGTCGCTCGGCATCGAGACGCTGGGCGGCGTGTTCACCCGCATCATCGATCGCAACACCACGATCCCGACCAAGAAGAGCCAGGTGTTCTCGACCGCCGAGGATAACCAGAACGCCGTCACCATCCGCGTCTTCCAGGGCGAGCGCGAAATGGCTGCCGACAACAAGGTGCTCGGCCAGTTCGACCTGATGGGCATTCCGCCGGCGCCGCGCGGCATGCCGCAGATCGAGGTCACCTTCGACATCGACGCCAACGGCATCGTCAACGTCTCGGCCAAGGACAAGGCGACCGGCAAGGAACAGCAGATCCGGATTCAGGCGTCCGGCGGCCTGTCGGAATCCGACATCCAGAAGATGGTCAAGGATGCCGAGGCCAATGCGGCCGAGGACAAGAAGCGCCGCGAGGCGGTCGACGCCAAGAACCATGCCGACGCGCTGGTGCATTCCACCGAGAAGGCGCTGGCCGAGCACGGCTCCAAGGTCGAAGAGTCCGAGCGCCGCGCCATCGAGGACGCCGTCAGCGACCTGAAGGAAGCGCTGAAGGGCGAGGATGCCGAGGCGATCAAGGCCAAGACCAACACGCTGGCGCAGGCTTCGATGAAGCTCGGCGAGGCCATGTACAAGCAGCAAGCCGAGGCGGACGCCAAGCGGGATGCCGCCAAGGATGACGTGGTCGACGCGGAGTTCACCGAGGTCGACGACGACAAGAACAACAAGAAGTCGGCTTAAAGCGGGCTTTCGATCATGGCCCTCATCCAGCAGAGCGCGCGGCTTGCGTTCGATGGGTGGGGGTCATTTTTCTTTAAGCCGATGGCGGCATCCTCGATCGAGGGTGTTTTCGGTACGAAGACGAAATTCGGGCGGGTTTGACGAATGTCCACCAAGCGCTGCTACTACGAAACGCTGGAAGTCGAACGAAGCGCGGACGACGGCAAGCTCAAGGCGGCCTTCCGCAAGCTGGCGATGAAATGGCATCCGGACCGCAATCCGGGCGATGCCACCAGCGAAGTGAAGTTCAAGGAAATCAACGAAGCCTACGAAGTGCTGAAGGACGGCGAGAAGCGCGCCGCCTATGACCGCTACGGTCATGCCGCGTTCGAGCAGGGCATGGGCGGCGGCGGCCCCGGCTTCGGCGCCGGCTTCGCCTCGTCATTCTCCGATATTTTCGAAGACCTGTTCGGCATGGCCGGGCAGCGTGGCCGCGGCGGCGGCCGCGAGCGCGGCGCCGACCTGCGCTACAACATGGAGATCACCCTCGAAGAAGCCTTTCAGGGCAAGACCGCGCAGATCGAGATTCCGGTTTCCGTCACCTGCGAGCCCTGTTCGGGCACCGGCGCCAAGGCCGGCACCAAGCCGAAGACCTGCTCGACCTGCGGCGGCGCCGGTCGCGTCCGCCAGGCGCAGGGCTTCTTCACGCTGGAGCGGACCTGCCCCGGCTGCCAGGGCCGTGGCCAGATGATCGAGGACGCCTGCCCGAACTGCTCGGGCACCGGACGGGTGACGCGCGACCGCACGCTGTCGGTCAACATCCCGCAAGGCGTCGAGGACGGCACGCGTATCCGCCTGGCTGGCGAAGGCGAGGCCGGCGTCCGCGGCGGGCCGCCCGGCGATCTCTATATTTTTCTGTCGCTGGCGACCCACGAATTCTTCCAGCGCGACGGCGCCGATCTGCATTGCCGGGTTCCAATCTCGATGGTCGCTGCCGCGCTTGGCGGCGAATTCGAGGTCCCGACCATCGACAAGGGCAAGACCAAGGTGAAAGTGCCGGCCGGAACACAATCGGGCCGCCGTTTTCGCATTGCATCAAAAGGCATGCCGGTGCTGCGCTCGCGCCAGACCGGCGACATGTATGTCCAGGTCATGGTCGAAACGCCGCAGAATCTGACCAAGAAGCAGCAGGAACTGCTCTCCGAGTTCGAAAAACTGTCGTCGGGGGCCACCCAGCCGGAAGCGGCGGGCTTCTTCACCAAGGTCAAGGACTTCTTCGGCAACCGCGCGGGCTCGTAAGTCCCACGCGCGGAGATAGCCGGACAGCGCGGCGTCGCGCA
This sequence comes from Bradyrhizobium jicamae, assembly GCF_001440395.1. GTDB lineage: Bacteria > Pseudomonadota > Alphaproteobacteria > Rhizobiales > Xanthobacteraceae > Bradyrhizobium > Bradyrhizobium jicamae. Next base: position 23,053 of record NZ_LLXZ01000235.1, read on the forward strand.
GTCATGATTCATTCAGCTTGCACAGTGTCTTATTGCGGGGATCGCGGGGACCTTGGCGCGGCTGACGCATAACCGTTTGGCTTGACCATATCCCCGTCGACCTATACGTGTTTATGACTGTTTTCTGACATCCCGCTCGTCAGCGGGGTCCCGCCTGGTAGCGACATGCCTTTGCAATCGTCCGTGCGTGCGTTGAAGAAGCCCCGTCTCGACGATGAGGTTCGCTTCCTCCGTTCATGGATCGAAAAGCCGCTGCACATGGGCGCGGTGATGCCGTCGAGCAAACTGCTCGCGCGGACCATGGCGCAATATGTCGACGTCGATTCCGAAGGGCCGGTCGTCGAACTTGGGCCCGGCACCGGCGCGATCACCAACGCGCTGATCGAACACGGTGTCGAGCAGCGGCGGCTCGTGCTGGTCGAATACAATCCGGGCTTCTGCGCGCTGCTGCGCGACCGCTATCCGCAGGCCAAGGTGGTGCAGGGCGACGCCTATGCGCTGCGCGCCTCGCTCGGCGAGGTGCTGAATGCGCCGGCTTCTGCCGTCGTCTCCGGCCTGCCGCTTGTGACAAAACCGATGCTGACGCGCCTGAAGCTGATCCGCGACGCCTTCGTGGCGCTCGCACCCGGTGCGCCCTTCGTACAGTTCACCTATTCGGTCGCGCCGCCGATCCCGAAATCGCTGCCCGGCGTGTCCACAGAAGCCTCCGAGCGGATCTGGATGAACCTTCCGCCCGCGCGGGTCTGGGTGTATCGCAAGGGCTGATGCGCCGCGTATTCGCGCGGCCGGTCTGCCCCGAATACGAATTCAAATATGTCCGCACTGAAAATCCTCGTGATCCCGGGATCGCTACGCACAGGCTCGCTGAATGCGAAGCTGGCCGCCGTTGCGGCCCATGCACTGGCGCAGCAAGGCGCCGAAGTCACCCGCATCTCGCTGTCAGATTTTCCGCTGCCGATCTATGACGGCGACCTGCAGGCGAAATCCGGCGTGCCGAAGCACGCGGTCAATCTGAAGCGGATGATGGGGGTCCATCACGGCGTGCTGATCGTGACGCCGGAATATAATTCCTCGGTGCCGGCGCTGGTGAAAAACACCATCGACTGGGTGAGCCGGGTGCAGGACGCGCACGAGACCCGCGGCCAGGTGTTTCGCGACCGGGTGTTTGCGGTTGCTTCCGCTTCCGGTAACCGGCTCGGCGGCGCCCGCGCGCTGGCCGCGCTGCGGCTGATCCTGTCGGCCTGCCATGCCCAGGTGATCCCGAACCAGTTCGCGCTGCCGTTCGCCGACGACGCCTATGACGAGATGGACCGCCTGAAGAATGCCGCCGACAGCGACGGGCTGAAAGCCATGGTGCGGCAGTTGATCGACATTTCCCAACGCATGATGTGAGGTGATATGCAGCCAGCCGATATCGCGCCTAAGGACCGCCTGATCGTCGCACTCGATTTGCCCGGGGTGACTGAGGCAGAAGCGATGGTCGCGCGGCTCGGCGACAGCGTGAGTTTCTACAAGATCGGCTATCAGCTCGCTTACGCCGGCGGCTTGCCGCTGGTGCAGCAACTGGCGAAGTCGGGCAAGAAGGTTTTCGTCGATCTCAAGCTGCACGACATCGGCAACACGGTGGCGCGCGGCGTCGAGAGCGTCGCAAAACTCGGCGCGACGTTCCTCACGGTGCATGCCTATCCGCAGACCATGAAGGCCGCAGTCGAGGCCCGCTCCGGATCGGGTTTGAAGATTCTCGCGGTCACCGTGCTGACCTCATATGACGATGGCGATCTGCATGCCGCGGGCTATCGCCTCAACGTCTCCGACCTGGTGGAAGCGCGCGCCCAGCAGGCGCAGGTGCTCGGCGTCGACGGCCTCGTCAGCTCGCCGGAAGAGGCGGCGGCCTTGCGCAAGATTGTCGGCCACCAGATGAACCTGGTGACGCCAGGCATCCGCCCGGCGGGCGCTGCGACCGGCGACCAGAAGCGCATCATGACACCGGCGCGCGCGATTGCCGCCGGCGCGGACTATCTGGTGGTCGGACGCCCGATCACGGAAGCTGCCGACCCCAGGCTTGCTGCGGATGCGGTCCAGGCGGAAATCAAGCAGGCGCTGGGTTAGCGAAACCAACGAGACAAGAAACGGGAGAGTGAGATGGCCAAAGGTTACTGGATCGGTCGCGTCGACGTGAACAATGACGAGGGCTACAAACCCTATGCGGCAGCCAATCCCGCGATCTTCAAGAAATTCGGCGGGCGCTATGTCGTGCGCGGCGGCAAGTTTACCGCCGTCGAGGGCCAGAGCCGCTCGCGCAACGTCGTGATCGAGTTCGACAGCTACGAGCAGGCGCTGGCCTGCTACAATTCGCCGGAATACCAGGCCAACATCAAGTTGCGGCAGCCGCACTCGATCGCCGAGCTGATCGTCATCGAGGGCTATGACGGCGCGCAGCCATGACGGCTTGTGGAACCCTGATTGGTTGCCGTAACAGCCTGCCCCGGCTATACCCCCAGCAGAGGTAAAAGCCATGGCCGATATGCGATTGATCGTTGCGGGGGCCGGCGGCCGGATGGGTCGCACGCTGGTGCGCGTCATTTCGGAGACGCCGGGTGCGGTCCTGACCGGCGCGCTGGAAGCGCCGGGTTCGGAACTTCTGGGCAAGGATGCCGGCGTGCTCGCCGGATTGCCGGAAAACGGCGTCAAACTCTCGGCCGACCTGTGGGCGCTGTCGGCCAGCGCCGACGCCATCATCGATTTCACGATTCCTGGCGCCACCATCGCCAATGTCGCCATCGCCGCCGAACGCGGCCTGGTCCATATCATCGGCACGACCGGCCTGTCGGTGTCAGACATGGCTGTGATCAAGAGCGTCACCTCGCGCGCCGTCGTCGTGCAATCAGGCAATATGAGCCTCGGCGTCAATCTGCTGGCCGCGCTGGTCAAGCGTGTCGCACAGTCGCTCGACGAAAGCTTCGACATCGAAATCGTCGAGATGCACCACAAGGCGAAGATCGACGCGCCGTCGGGCACGGCGTTCCTGCTCGGCGAAGCCGCCGCCGCCGGCCGCGGCGTCGACCTGCATGCGCGCTCCGCGCGCGGCCGCGACGGCGAGA